>JAENYF010000023.1 GCA_016841905.1 Desulfoscipio geothermicus
AACTTACTTTATAGCCGGGCTGCTTTACCTGGTCGTTGCTATTTTTATTTAAAATATGAACATGCCCAAAAGGGTTCCAGGCCTTAATTTAGCCTTGAACCCTTTTGGGGCAAATAATGCGCAGCCTTGGCTGCCTACCTGTTCTTGATATAAGTATGCGTTATATGGGGGTGACTGGACTTTCGCGACTGAATTTGAAATTGCTTTAAGGACGAGATTAGCGGGGTAAGCTTGGCAAACCCATAATTCCTGGTATCGAAATCCGGATAACGTTTATTCAACTTCTTCCCTACCTCGCCTAAAAATGCCCAGCCGTTATCGTCTGAGGTTTCGGTGACAATTACCCGGATAGTTTCAATTAGCTCATCGATACTGGCCATGCCTTCTTGGACATCTTCCAGTTTTTCTGCTTCCTTAACTTTAGCTTCATAAGCAGTAGCCGTTACGGAAGCCAAGACCTCCAGATATTTAAATTTTTCACAAGCCGATATAAAAGGGGTCGGCGTCTTCTTCTCGCCCATACCAATTACATACATACCGGCTTCCCGTAAGCGGGCAGCAAGCCTAGTGAAATCACTATCGCTGGAAACAATGCAAAAACCGTCCACGTTTCCTGAATACAGTATATCCATCGCATCGATAATCAAGGCCGAATCCGTCGCATTTTTACCGATGGTATAGCTATACTGCTGAATCGGGGTGATGGAATAGTTCAGCAGCACCTTTTTCCAGGAAGACAGCCTAGGTGTCGTCCAATCTCCGTATATACGCTTATAAGTAGGTATCCCGTGGTTGGAAATCTCGGCAATTATATATTTGATATATTTATCCGACACATTATCAGCATCAATTAAAACCGCAATTTTCTTATCATTTTCCATATGCTATCCTTTCCTGGACCCTACCGGGCTCGGGCATCACTCAATATAAAATCATGCAATTGCTGTTTTGTGGCAGCAAGGTCAGATTGCAAGTAATAAACCCCGGCTATATTAGCATTTTGCCAGTACCCATCCTGGGGAAACCTTTCATGCTCCAGGATGTTAACCTGCTGCGTAAAACAACTCATGCTCAAATTAAGTATGACCGCTTTAGTCATGCTTGTTTCCACGTACGGCAGCACCCGAGCAATATAATTAGGTAAACTAGTTAAACCATTTCCCTGCACTTTATTAAATACAGAAGCCAGCACTTCCTTCTGCCTATCGATGCGCACAAAATCATTATCAAATTTGCGATTACTGACATAGGCCAAAACTTGTTCCCCGTCCAATAGTTGCTTCCCACTTTTGGTTATGTACTTTGACCGGTCATCCATATAGTCATTGATAATTTCTCTTTCCTCATCCTGCACATCAATAGTTATACCGCCTAACGCGTCAACGGCCTCCTTTAAGGTGTGAAAGTCAACGGTGACAAAATCACAGATGCTCGTATTAAAATTTTGATTAATAGTTTTTAAGGCTAACTGGGGACCGCCATAAACATAAGCATGATTAATCTTATCCTCACCATGGCCATCAATGGGGACAATTAAATCTCTCATGATCGACGACATCTTGATGGTTTGCTGAGCAAAATCAATCGTACAGATAATAATAGTATCAGAGCGGCCATTTTGGCCTTGCTGGTACCTGTCTAAGCCAAACAGCGCTATACTTACAATACCCTCCTGCCTGGGTAGGTTAGTTTCACCGGCTGTTTTTATACCTAAGGCCTGCTTCGTTTTATTTATCCGAACATGATCAATTTTATTGATTAAATTATAGGCAAAAGCAGAAGGGATCAGTATAAAAATTATGAGCAACAAAGCTGCTTTTTTATACATAATGTCATGCTCCATTATTTCTATTAGTTTAATTAAATCCACTTTAATAAGAGTAATACCCCGTAAACCATTCCGCAAACCTGAGCAACCCCTCATCAATACTGGTGCCGGGTTGGAAACCAAAATCCCGTTCCAACTCGGCAGTGTCTGCGTAGGTCCTGTGCACATCTCCGGGCTGCATAGGCAAAAATACTTTCTCCGTCGCTATGTTTCTCCCGGTAGCCTGAGCCAGTGCCTTTTCCAGGGTTTCGATGAAGCACATCAACTGCTTGGGGTTATTGTTGCCGATATTATATACCTTGTGCCGCACGCCGGCTTTAACGGGGGGGTTGCCCAGTATCCTTACCACCGCGGTGATGATATCATCGATATAGGTAAAATCCCGGTACATATCACCGTGGTTAAAAACAGTAATGGGCTCCCCCTTCATAATCTTCCGGCTAAAGGAGAAATAGGCCATATCAGGGCGACCTAGCGGCCCGTAAACAGTGAAAAACCTTAAACCGGTAGCGGGTATCTGGTAAAGATGGCTGTAAGTGTAGGCCATCAGCTCATTAGATTTTTTTGTGGCGGCATAAAGGGAGACGGGGTGATCAACGCAATCCCCCTCCGCAAAGGGGACTTTATGATTGGCCCCGTAAACCGAGCTGGAAGAGGCATAGACCAGGTGCTCGACACCCTGTGCCCCGGCATAGGAATGCCGGCAAGCTTCCAGAATGTTAAAAAACCCGATAATATTGCTCTGCATATAAACACCGGGATTTTCAATACTGTAGCGTACCCCTGCCTGGGCAGCCAGGTTAACTACAATCTGAGGCTGGTATATGCTAAATACAGTATTTACTAGCTTCTGATCCGCGATATCACCCTCGAGGAAGGTAAACAGGCTACTGTTTTCCGTTTGGCTAAGTCTGTCCAGCCTGGCCTGTTTTAAAGAGACCTCATAATAGTCATTGAGATTATCTATGCCAATCACCCGGCAGCCCGTGGACAGCAGCCGTTGGGCCAGCCAAAAGCCGATAAACCCTGCAGCCCCGGTAATTAGATAGGTCTTGGTTGTATCCAATTCCCTGTAATCCGCTCTCATCTAAATAAGCCTGCTCCTTACGCTTAAATTTGCCTGCACATTCTATCAAAGTTGTTAATATTGATCTGGCGTTGACCAGGTCTCCTGGCACTACCGGCTTTAACGTCTTTGCTTGCCACTGCCGCTCGGCCAATAGAATAATACTCCACTCCCGCATCCTTCATCTCGGTAATCTCGTAAATATTCCTGCCATCATAGACCAGTGGCGTGCGCATCAGCGCAGCATAGTCTGCCGGCTGAACAGCTCTAATCTCTCCCCACTCGGTAAATATAAAGCAGACGTTAGCACTGGTAAGCGCTTCTTCCGGCCGATCTACATACTTAATATTATACTCACCTTCCGGGTACCTCTGGCTGAAATTAGCCCGTCCAATAGGGTCATAAGCAAAAACCTTAGCCCCCCGTTCCAATAGCAGCGGAATATTGGCCAGGGATGGGGCTTCCCGCAAATCGTCTGTGCCAGGCTTGAAGGTCAGTCCCAAGACCGCCACTTTCAAGCCATCAAAGGTTATTAGCCGGTTGGAGGCTTTCTTGTAAAGAAGGGTCTTCTGGTCATTATTCACTTCCACGGCAGCATGCACAGTCCGCAGGTTATAACCATGCTGCCTAGCCAGATAGGCCAGCGCCTTGGTATCCTTGGGGAAGCAGCTTCCCCCGTAGCCAATACCGGCATTTAAAAATTTATTACCGATCCGCTCATCGAAGGACATGCCTCGGGCCACGTCCTGAATATCCGCGCCCACCAGCTCACAAAGGTTGGCAATATCGTTCATATAGGATATTTTCAGAGCCAGGAAGTCGTTGGAGGCATATTTGATCATCTCCGCCGACCGCCTGCTCACCGATACGATGGGCAGGTTAAAGGGCTCGTATATCTTCATTAGCATGGCTTCAGCCCACCGGCTGTCCGTGCCGATAATAATTCTAGCCGCCTCTAGGGTATCCCGTACCGCAGTGCCCTGGGCCAGAAATTCGGGATTGCTGGCCACCTCCACTTTTACATCATGCACCAGGAAATCATGGATAAACTGCTCAACTTTGTCATTAGTACCCACCGGGACGGTTGATTTTACCACCACCAGGCAATCCTTTTCGATGGCTTCGGCAATTTGCCTGGCCACAGTGGCGATATAGGACAGGTTCGCGGAACCGTCGGGTTGCTCGGGGGTGCCGACACCTATAAAGACCGCATCGGCGTCTTTATAGGCTAGGGTATGGTCAGTAGTATAGGTAAGCCTGCCGGTAGCGTAATTTTTCCGCATCATCTCCTCTAAGTCGGCTTCATAGATGGGGGAAATACCCTGCTTGAGTAGATTAATTTTATCTTCATCAATATCCACACAGGTAACCTGGTGGCCCACTTCAGCAAAACACACGCCGGCCACAAGGCCTACATAGCCTGTACCAGCTACCGAAATTTTAAAGCTCCGGGGGATCTGCATTACGCTGTACCTCGCTTTAACTAAAGTTGAATATATATGGCAATAGTACTTAGCTTATACACTAACACGGTTTAAGCCGCCTTAACAGCTTATGGTGATAATTACATTGAAAAGCTATTTTGTCAACTAAAATATTAGGCTTTTAGATTATCCTGTCCAACATTAAAGCCTCGCCCCTTGCCCTAGCCGCAGCTGCTTCCTGCCCCCATCCAGTTTCCCTGGCCACAACCTTCATCAGGTACCCCAGAAATTCCTCTCTTAATTCTTCTCTTCTCAAGGCCATCTCAACCGTAGCTTCTAAAAAGCCCAGCTTGTTTCCCACATCATACCTGATACCCTGAAAATCATAAGCATACATAACCTCCTGCTGAGCCAACTCTTTTAAAGCATCAGTAAGCTGAATTTCGCCGCCTTTACCCGGTTCGGTATGCTCCAAAATGTCAAAGATGCCGGGATTGATGATATACCTGCCTAAAATAGCCATATGGGAAGGGGCTTCTTCCTGCGCCGGTTTTTCCACTAAAGTCTTGACTTGATAAACCCGGTCGGCAATTGGGGTACCATCAACAATTCCATACTTACTGACCTCTTGCGGGGCCACTTCCTGTACACCCAGAATGGATGCCTGGTATTGCTCGTAAGCATCAAGCATCTGTTTTAAACAGGGCTGCTCAGTATGACTATTATGTACGATATCGTCTCCCAGGAGTACGGCAAAAGGCTCACGGCCAATAAAAGTGCGCGCGCAATAAATAGCATGTCCCAAGCCATTAGGGTCTTTTTGTCTAATATAGTGAATATCCACCATCTCAGAAACATCCCTAACTATTTCCAGCAAATCCTGCTTATTCTTTTTTTCAAGCTCCAGTTCAAGTGCAACCGAGCGGTCAAAATGATCCTCAATAGCTCTTTTGCATTTCCCGGTAACAATTAAAATTTCAGTAATCCCTGAAGCAATTGCTTCTTCAATAATATATTGAATCGTAGGCTTATCTACTATAGGCAGCATTTCCTTAGGCATCGCTTTGGTCGCCGGTAAAAAACGAGTACCTAAACCAGCTGCTGGTATGACTGCCTTACGTACTTTCATAATCTAGACCTCCTTTATTTCCTGACGCTGTCTTTTTACAATATTACTACTATAACTACCTCATATTGTAATAATTAATTTGCCATATAGTCAACTAATAAATAATACAACCCAATACCCACACCCGCCCCGGCGTTATCAATAATTACATCGATTACCTGCCCACCTCGACCGGGGATAAATAGCTAGTGTACTTCGTCGGAAGCGGCATAAAGAGATCAGATCCCCAGAGCTACAACCAGACTGGGCCAGCCATGCACCTCACTTCGCCTTAAAGCCTACAGCACCAGCACGCCTAAAACTAAGCAGACTTAAAGTGAGCATGCTTCCTGATGGCATTATTAAAGATTCTATATCAAGCTCCACAGAAGGAATCTTGGCTACTGCTTCGACAATAACCCTGGTTATTCCCTACTTAACTGGTTGGACCTCAACTCATCATTTATTTTACCTTAAGCACAAGTTTGGTTTCTCCTGCTGAGAACAGCTAGACATTCACCTCTTTCTTTGCGCTTATGCCCTTAGTATACCAGATTTCCAGCTGGCAAAATTACAGTTTGACGTGTTTCATGCAATATTTTCCGGTTCCGCCCAGCTTCCAGCCAACTTAGGCTAATTATTAATCTGCTCAAGTAATAATACCTAAAGTGCAGGCAAAGTGTTATAATGTTCATTGATAGATTATTCTTAAAACTTCTGAAATTTTTAACATAATGGACCTTATATTGGTAACCCTTTACCGCAAGGCTGTAGCTACGCTGGCCACATATATTAAAGCAAGAACCTATTCTTGTAAGTTAGGATGCATAAATAGCCCACTTAATAACTAACAAATTGTCTGGGGAGGAAACAAATGCCTAAATTACTGCGTGCCGACCAAATGAAAAAGTGTATCGGCTGCTATTCCTGCATGCTGGCCTGTGCCCGTACGCTGCACAATGATTTTTCGCCCCGTAAAGCGGCGATCCAAATTAGAAGTGTCGGAGGCTTGCAGAGCCGCCTCGTAGTTGATATTTGCCGCGGCTGCGCAGAGCCCCCCTGCGCCCAGGCCTGTAATTGCGATGCCTTAACCCCCCGCCGAGGTGGAGGAGTGCGTTTTTATAAGGATCGGTGCATCGGGTGCGGAAACTGCGCGGGAGCCTGTGCGGTAGGTGCGATCCGCTTTGACGAAGACATTAAACAGCCGATCGTTTGCATACAATGCGGCACCTGTGTAAAGTATTGTCCACATGAAGTGCTTTCCATGATCGATGTCTAAACGCCAATATTGCAAGGGGGGCTTATAATGACCAGGACATCCTCCATCAGGATACTGGATATAAATCTAACTAATAAAAAATTTCAAATACAGGAGAGAGAGGATTTGGCGCCTTTTTTAGGCGGTACCGGGCTGGCCACTAAACTTTTTGCCGACCACGTAGCTTATGATAAACCGCCGTTGGCTCTAGAACAACCCATCATTATAGCCTGTGGCCCACTGTCCGCCATTTTCCCGATGGCTACCAAAGCTGTAGCCGTGTTCCGCTCCCCGCTCACCGGTGAATGGGGAGAAACCCATGCTGGTATGCGCGTAGCACTTGCCATGCGCTTTGCCGGTTTCCGAGCCATCATTATTCACGGCCAAGCAGAACACCCTGTTTATCTAACCATTGGGGCCAACCGGGTAGACTTTAAGGATGCCACACCCCTGTGGGGGCTGCCCACGAACGAAACTGGGCGCATTTTACGCCAATTTTCACCCGGGCAAGGTTTTCGCAGCTGCCTGCGCATCGGACCGGCAGGAGAAAAACAAGTGGCTTTTGCTAATGTTAACGTGGACACCTACCGTCATTTCGGTCGCCTCGGCCTAGGCGCCGTTTTCGGCTCTAAACGGCTTAAGGCCGTGGTCATCTACGGTGACAAGTCCGAACCCATACCCGACCCCAAGCAGTATCGGAAAGTGTATGATGCCATTTATAATCTGGCCGTAAACACCGACATCATGGAAAAATATCACGGCCTTGGAACCTCCGGGAATATCGCGCCATTGAGCGCCCTGGGTGCACTGCCCACGGAGAATTTACAAAAAAACTCCTTCGAACGGAGCCAGGCCATTTCTGGAGAAGCCTTTGCCAGGGACAGCCTGGTGCGAAAAGTTGCCTGTACGGGTTGCCCGGTGGGCTGTATCCACATTGGAATCCGACGCAAGCTGTTTGCCGAAGGGCACGAGTATGAGTCAACTTATTTAGCTTACGATTTCGAGCTAATCTACGCCGTGGGCACTTTGCTGGGCATGGCTACCCAAGAGCAGATCTATGATTTAATCGAATATGTTGAACAGTCAAGTATGGACGTCATGTCCACCGGTGTGCTGTTGGCCTGGCTTACGGAAGCCTATCAAAAAGGTATTGTAACCAAGGAAGAACTCGGTGTTGAACCGGCGTTTAACAACGCCGAAAATTACATCGAAATAATGGAGAACATAGTCAGCCAGCCCAACGAGCTCTACCGCCTACTGGCTCGCGGTACCAACCAGGCAGCACATGAGCTGGGCGGACAGGAATACGCACTGACTCTGGGCAACCATGAAATGGCCGGTTATCACACCGGCTATGGCAACTTGGTTGGTTTAGCCTTAGGGCCACGCCATTCCCACCTGGATAACGCCGGCTACTCCTTTGACCAGAAGGCATTGCGCAGCAACTTAAGCCGAGAACAAGTCGTTCGGGAAATAATAACCGAGGAAAAATGGCGCAATGTACTTAACAGCCTCTGTGTTTGCCTTTTCGCCAGAGAAGTGTACACCAAAGAAAACATCTGCGCAGCCCTCGCCTGCGTGAACATCTACATGGACGGTGAGGAGTTGGATAAACTGGGTGAAGAGGTGTTTCGCTTGAAAAACCAAATCCGATTACAGCTGGGCTATAACCCGGATAATTTAACCTTTGCTGATCGTTTTTTTAAAACACCGGCCCTGGGGCAAGAACTTAACCGGGAAACCCTGGCTGATATAATCGGCATGTATCGCAACCTGGCTGGGATATAACATAACCGGCTCATTGCCAACCACCAAAAACCGGTTTTTATATCCGCGTCACATGCTAATATTACAAGTGCTGCTAAAGAGAAAAAACCTGCTCGGTATCTACTCGACAGGTTTTTTTCTTATATTTGATTAATTTTATAAATCTAGCGCAGTAAAAGCTTTGGTTTTACTTGGCCAGTCCGACTGTGGATAGTTTATGAATGTGCTGTTTTTCCTGTTCAATAAGCTTGCCGATGATGTCTTTGCCCGAAGCATCCACCACATTGTATAGTTCCTGGAAAATTAAGATAGAGTCCTTTTCAAATTGCAGGGCAACCGCTAGGGCTTCCCTGGCTGTGGTGACACCTGCCGCCAATTTGTCAATATTGTCATGGTTAAACACATGGTTGTCAATTAATGCTTGTATGTAGTTGCTGTATTCGCTCACATAGCTTTCATTGGGGAAAAACTCCTGTCCTAAACCAGCACCCAACGCTTCAAAATCGCTGATATGCTGTTTTTCTTCCCCGGCCAGGGCGGTAAACATCGCTTTAATTTCTATGCCGTCAACCTTGCCTACAGCTATTTCATAAAATTTCTGTCCCTGCTGTTCAATGGCTACCGCCAGTTTAACGATCTCTTCACCGCTGAAATTAATCATGCTCCATGCCATAGTTATTCACCTCTAATTATTTAATCCTTATTTAATATATTATAGCATGTAATAATGAATCAAACCATGCTCTTCTCAAACCGCCAGGCATCGCGGCACATTTCGGTCAGACCTCGCCTGGCGGTCCAGTTAAGCTCCCGCCTGGCCTTGGAGGCATCAGCATAGCACTCGGCAATATCGCCGGGCCGTCGGTCCACTATGATATAGGGCACATCAATCCCATTCACCTCGGCAAATGTCTTGACCAGCTGCAAAACCGAAGTTCCCTGGCCGGTACCCAGGTTATAAATATGTACCCCCGCGATTAAATTATTAAGCGCCGCCACATGCCCTTCCGCCAAATCCATCACATGAATATAATCCCTGACCCCGGTCCCATCCACGGTGGGGTAATCGCTGCCGAACACGCTTAATTTTTCCAGCTTGCCCTTGGCCACCTGGGTTATATAGGGCATCAGGTTATTGGGGATCCCTGTAGGCGCTTCACCAATCAAACCGCTCTCGTGGGCCCCCACCGGGTTAAAGTACCTTAACAACGCCACGGCCAGCTTGGGATTGGCCCCGGCTGCATCGGTGAGGATGCGCTCGCTCATAGCTTTCGTTGCTCCATAAGGATTGGTGGTGGCCAGCAAATCCATCGTCTCTACAAAAGGCACTTCATTCTCCCCATACACCGTGGCCGATGAGCTAAAGACAAACCGATGGACGCCATATTTCCGGCAGGCCCTGGCTAGCACCATTGTGCTGACCAGGTTGTTATAATAATAAGCCAAGGGTTTAGCCACGGATTCAGCCACTGCTTTAAAGCCGGCAAAATGAATAATCCCATCAATTGAGTGGTTAGCCAGAATTTGCTCCACCGCTGCTGCAACCGTCACATCTACCTGGTAAAAAGTAACGTCCTTCCCCGTGATTTTTTTGACCCGGTCAAGGGTCTCAGCCTTGCTGTTGCTCAGGTTGTCTGCCACAATTACGCTATACCCCGCTTCCAGCAGAGCTACACAGGTATGGGAGCCGATAAACCCGGCCCCTCCGGTAACCAGTATGTTCATATGTAAAATCAACCTCTCTGATACATATACAGCTAATATTTCTCAAAGCCTGTATCTATTATATTCCGGTTTGCTGTCCCCGTGTAGCTATATTATCGTTTTAAGCCGGTAAATTCACACTGCCAACACCATCGTGTCTAATTAGTGCTGACTAGGCCAATTTGCCAGGCTTTGGAATAGGTTTGATAAAAAAATGGATAAGTATTACACTAATTTAAAAAAGTTACGAAGGGATTGGTTAGGTGAAAGAGTACCGCTATGAGAATGAGCAGCTGATCGTCCACTGGTATCCTGAATTGTGCTCGCACCCGGGCATCTGCCTGAGGACCTTACCGCAGGTTTTCGACGTGGATAAAAGCCCCTGGATTAATATTAATGCAGCAGAGCCGGAGGAGATCATCAGCTGCATAGACAAATGCCCCTCAGGTGCCCTGAGATATTCCCTGCCGGATGGTTCACGAGTAAGCCCCCAGACCCTTGCTCATCGAAGGCCCAGCTGTAGCTATAAACTTTGATGGGAAAACGCTTAAGGAAGGCGCTAAAATGGTGCTGTGCCGCTGCGGCCTGTCGGCAAACCGTCCCTTTTGTGACGGGGCGCATTACAAACAAGGCTGGCAAGTGGATCAGAAATAATGCCCGCTAACGCAGAACAGGCGTCCCCTTTAATCCCACTTCTTAGTCACCAGGAAAGTGGATGACAAAACAAGGATCGACCACCTAGCTTATACTTGCGGTACATGGTCCTTAGTTTGCCATCTGACTGCTTAATTAACCTCCAGTAATTCCCAACTTAAAGCCTTATCCGCCTCATTATGCCCGGCCGCAGCTGCATTGACCCGCACATAATCATGGTAATATTTACCTAAGTACCGTTCATTGTAACGGTATGGCTGGCCAGGGCCAAGGGTACTGTACTTAATACCGTTCAGTATGCAGCCAAGCACCGGCACCCCGGCCTGAGCAAAACCAGCCCTGGTTAAATTAATAAGGTCTGCTTGGGCATAACCCTGCTTCACCACTAGCAGCACCCCATCGGTATGCACTGCAAGGGTTAACGCGTCGGTCAGCAAATAGGCGGGTGGCGTGTCCAAAATTATGTAGTCAAACTGCTGCTCCAAAGCGGTCAACAGGACGGACATCTGAACAGACCCCAGCAATTCGGAAGGATTAGGCACAATGGTCTCGTTGGGCAAAACATGAATACCCGGCCAAGCAAGATACACCATGCAATCCTCTGCTTTAGCTGCACCACACAGCACCGCAGCAAGTCCCCGGTTGTCCTTTAGCGCTAAACCCAGCACCCGGTGGACATTCGGTTTGCGCAGGTCGCAGTCGACCAGGAGCACCGACTTACCGGCCTGGGCCACGCTAAGGGCTAAATTGACGGCTACGGTAGACTTGCCTTCCCCGGTCAAAGTGCCTGTGACCAGCAGTTTTTTGGCGTGGTTAGCCGCGGCGGCAAACCGGAAATTGGTCCCTGCTGATTTGTAGGCTTCCAAAAATCCGAACCCTGCCTGCTCCGAGGTCACCAGGCAGGCGCCCTGGCCGGCCTCGCGCCCCCAAAAAGGTATACTGCCCAGTAAAACCAGGCCAAGCTTATTTTTTACATCATCACCGTGCTTAATAGTATTATCCAACCACAAAAGCAGAAAGACAGTGGCCAGTCCGAGCAGTAATCCAAGCAGTGTGCCTGCACCCACACTTCGGTAAAGAACCTGATGTTTATGGTCTTCGGGCACCTGAGAGTAGTCCAGGACATTTACCGAACCAACCTCGATCGTAGAAGAAATAGCCGCTGGCGCTACATTAATGATGGCATTGCAAACTAGAGCCGAGATTTCCGGAACCGGGTAGTTTACTTGTACATTAAGCACTTCGGTATCCTTAACCGGTTCTACAGCCACATAAGGCTTGAGCACACCAGGTAGCAGGTCCAGTTGCAGCTCCTGGATAACCAGCTCCATGACCCGGTTGCTGGTCAGTATGGCAGTATAGGTATTCACCAGCTTGGCCGATAGCTCGACATCATTAGTGAGCACCGCACCATCCCCATAAAACTTGGGCTGCCTAGAATTGATGACCATGCTGGCGCTGTAAACCGGAACGTATGTACACAGAGTGTAATAATAGGCCAGCAAGGGCACTAATATTAGCCAGAGGGCTACGACCCACCACCACCTAAACAGCGCGGTAAAGATCTCCCCCCAACTGATCTCCCTAACCTTAGCACTGGCATCGGGACTAAATCCCTGCTTCTCCATACCCGGACCTCCTTCTCGCTTTACAAATGCCTGTTCTGCAACCGAGCAACGCTATTCCTCACCTTTTGGCACAGTTTCGCCCGGCCGGATACAGGGAAAGAAACATTGTAATACGCACCTGCATGGCCGCCGAAGGCTACTTTAAACCGGTCAATTCCGTTGGGGGCGGTCCATGAACTAATGCCGCCCCAGTCATAGACAGCGTAACCCTGGTTTTTAAACAGTTGCAGATCGCACCAGTGCAGGTATTTGTTGGCACGCCCTATATAGCTGCGCAGCTCCTGACCAGCCTCCCGAAAAAGGGAGCAGGAGTACTGAGCCCGGGCGTGTCTCCCATCCACCACATAAGAATGGTAGACGTAATCCCTCTGGGCGTCACCGGCGATGGTGATGAACAGGGCGTCCTGCATAGCGTAAGCGAGCAATGACTGGAGCTGCAGCGTCTTTGCCAGGCCCTTATCTCGGAACATTCTGGCGTAGGTGTCAGCGAAGGCGGTGAGCATCCCAGGGTTCTCCAGGATCGCCTGGCTGTCATATGTACGAACCGCTGTTTTTTCCAATTGAGCCCGCAGGATTTGCTTTTGCGTCTTACCGGTAATGAACTTATACAGTTGCTCCTTGGGCAAGGTCAGGTCCGTGAACAGAGTGTCCTGCCGGGAATTGACATAACCCCGCCTGGCCACGGGATGGCTGCGGCCGTGGAGCACGCATAGGTCAACCTTGTTCCGGGGCAGGAAATCCTCCAGTGTTGGCTCAAACCAAATATGACTGGTGGTTAAGTATTTGCCCTGAGTGACAACCTCCAAGGCAACACCTCCTTTAGCTAAGTAAAATTAACAGGCACAGCAGGTAGCCTGGCGCAGGATCCGCTGAATAATCCGGGTCTTGCAGGTAATGGTCAAAACACCCTGAAGCAACCCACCGGCCACAATACCATAGATGCTAAAGTAGTTAACCAGCCAGAAAGCTACCGCCAGGAAGGCAATATTCGAGCCAAGCGTGATCATGAAATCCTCCCTCACCCGGCCCAGCGCCGCAAAGAAAGGATGAAGTGCCACGTAAGAAAGGGTGTAGTCGTTGGCCAGCAGGAGCACGATGAATAGCACAACCTGCTGCGCAAATTCCGGTCCCAGCAGGATCTGGAAGCAGGGGCCAGCAACTAGGCTGCACAGAACAGTCACCGGGAGCAGTAGCGCCAGTAGGATATTGCGTAGCCGTAGCACCACCCGGTAAGCCTGAGCGTCCTGCTGCCGGGCAACTAGCTCGGCCAGCTGGGGCAGGATCGCCTGAGAGATCGGGTTGGCTAGCAGGGAAAACAACTGGATGATCTGCTTAAACACCTTATAAATAGCTACCAGTTCCACGGAAAGCCGGGCAATAATAAACACATCAAAATACTTAACCGGGATATCCGCGGTAGAGCCAAGGTTGGACCACAGGGTATAGCGAAGGAAGCCCTCTCCTGTTCCGCCCAGCTTGCTTTTTGCCACCCTGCGCAGACCCAGCCGCCTGGAAACCACCCAGGCCGCGATAGCTAGCAAGGAAATGTGCTTGGCGATGTCCACGCCGATATAAAGGAGCACCAAGCTCTCAAGGGTAATCTGGCCGGCCAGGGCGTAAATACCCACCGCCGCCAGTCGCACCATGGCCAGTGCGACCGAGTGGAGGGCGGCCAGGTTATACAGGTTGAACAGCCGGAGCACTCCGGTGGGGGTGCCCCCAATATGAAAAAGGATCTCCAACGAGAAAAGCACCGCCAGCCAAAGCAGGCCCGGTTCCCACTGCAGTAGCCTGCCCACCACCGGAATGGCCGCCAGCGCCAACGCCAGACCGGCTACAGCGCCCGCCAGATCAATGGTAAAGCCGTATTTAATAACGGCGGCCAAGCGCTCGTCGTCTCCGTCCACCACCGCAGCGCTGCCAAACTTAATTACGCCCTGCCAGGACTGAAAGTTAACCAGGCTGTCCGCCAAGGTCATGTACTGCTGGGCTAAGACAAACAGACCATAATTGGTACTGCCTAGCAGCTTAACCATGAGCAGCAGGGTCACCAGGTTGAGCAGATTAGCACCGCCGCTGCCCCATAGGCAGGTAGTAATATTTTTGACCAGCCTGGGCCAAAAATCATTGGCATTAACGGTCCGGGCCAGCTCACAGTCTTGGTTTAAAATATGTTTTTTCACCATGAGTTTGGCGTTCCTCTCCGAGCCCGCTGAGTTCACGGTATTGCTCCAGGGTCACGCCCCGATAATTTGGCGCGAGCATGGAGAACAGCAGCTCCATACAGCCGTAGAGTTCCTCCACACGCTGCTCCGTCGTGAAAGCTCTGCTGCCTCCGGGCATCAGCTCCGAAGAGTGCAGCATGAACATTAGATAGTTTGTTTCCTCCCGGCTGATCTTCTCCACCAGGCGCAGCAGGCCCTTGGCCGAGAGATATTGGTCCGGGCGCAGCCACTGTTCCTTGCCTTTCACATAGTCCCGGCACTCTCGCAGTAAACCGCGAAGGGAAAGGACATGCTTTGGTTGGAAGCAACGTATTTTACGGATTGACACCGGAACCTCCAGCAGATTGGCATAAATATAATAGGGCTGCTGTGGCGCTAAGCGGTAATCACTTCCAGGCAGCCCGGTACAGCCCAGGCTGCCTGCCCAGCTCACCCCAGGAGTGACCGAGCAGTCCACCAGGTAGCCGTATTTTTGCAGCAGGGCTAAATAAGTGTTGTTTAGCGTCCAGCGCCCGCTGCGGTGTGAGACAATCTTCCGCTGAAAAATATCCTCCAGCAGGCTTGTTAGGAACTTGATCTTCTCCTCCATGATCGCCGGAGGATATTCGATCAGGTAAGCCCGCTCCCGGTTAATGCTACGCAGTGGATACTCGGGCGGGCTAGACCAAGCGTGCAGATGCAAACCTACTTCGCAGGCTCCCAGAGCCAGCCGGTCCCGCAGGTAGGCCATATAAAAAGGGTCTCTGGCCATCTCGTAACTGGTCAGCCACACGGGCTTAAAGCCGTACTGCTCACAAAGCTCCTGGAACCGGGGCAGGTACCGGGCGTTCTCCGTGGCAATTCCTCTAGCCAGATCCCACTGGTTATCAGCCTCGGCATCGATCGTGACGATAAAATATTTAGCCATGGCCACGCTCGCTCCAACACCGCAAATACATGTCCTTCAGCTTGGCTGAGGCAACCCGGGCGTCATACTCCTGCAAGGGGCAGACAACCTCCCCAACGTAGTCGGGGTCTAAAACCGCAGCTACCCAGTTTTCTAGGGAGGCCTCCTTCTCCAAGCGCCGGACAAGGGGCGTGGCAATGGTCTCCGCCGGTACGCCGGCAGACACCACACAGCGGGTACCCAGGATCTGGGCCTCCAGCGACACCAGCGAGCAGGCCTCGTGAAGGGAAGGCAACACAAAAACATCCAGCGCACAGTAAACCGTGGCCACATCCTCCCAGCTGCCCAGAAAAACCACCCGGTCACCAAGGTGCAGTGACTCAGCCCTGTTCTCCAGCACAGCCCGCTCCCCGCCGTCCCCAGCCAGCACCAGCAGGGCATTCTCCTTCCGGGTAAGGACTCCGGCCAGCACCTCCAGGAGAAAACTATAATTCTTTACTTTATTTAGCCGCCCCACACTGCCAAGCACAAAGGCGTCCTGAGGCAGCTGCAGCCGGTCCCGAGCCTCCGCCCGGGAGAGCCGAGCACGCTGCAGAGCCCTGAAATCAATGCCGTTGCGCAGCAGTTCATATCGGCGGATGCCATAGCGCTTTTGGGCCTTCCTTGCCTGCTCCTCGGTGATACATACCGGTACAAAACCGCCCATCCGCAGGCCATATCTGGCAATCAATAGGTTGATGCCCTGGTAGGCCAGGGGGTCGCTGTGCAGAGTATTAAAGCGCAGGGGGACGCGATATTTCCAAACCGGCAGCAGCGCGTGCTTGATAATGATGGTCATATGGGTATGAATGATGTCCGGGCAGTATTCCCGGATGGCCCGGTCGACCGCTTTCACTTGCCGGAGCCAGTTTTGCATCGCCCGCAAGGTGCGCAGTCGCAGCCGAGAACCGGTGCTGTTTAGATAGACCACCGGCAAACCTTCATTGGCTAGGCTCTGCTCATAGAAGGAATTCCCCCGGTAACCCAGGACAAACAGCCTGAGATCCACCTCCGGATCATCCCTGAGGCTGCGCATATTGTCCAGCACCACGTGCTGGGCGCCGCCTTGGTTCATAGCCGTAATCAGGCACATTACCTTTAACTTCATACCCGAAGCACCTCGCCTAAATAGCTGTCTTCCTCCACTTGCTCGTCTGCCATGGCTGATTCGACTGCCCGCACCTCCCGAGCAAAAATGTACTCCGTGCCCCCGAACAGCAGCGCCAGGTAGCTCAGCGTCATCACGTGGGGGCGCTGGTAAATCGATACCAGGAACAGCAGCACGAAGAAAAGACACTGCCGACTCCGCCATTTGCCAGCCAAGGGCAGGCACAGCAGCCCCAAGAGTAGGTAACCAAAGCCCAGAAGGCCGTAATCGATAATCAAATTTTTATAGGACAGGTTAGCCCCCCGGGTCAGGCTATCCTTTGCACCGGTACCCATGCCTAACCACCGGTCTGTTGTCTGCATATAGCCGGTGAAGAAAACGTCATAGTCACCGTTGGTCCGGTTATCGCCCGCCAGGCCATCGCTGGTGATGGTGAAGCGTGAGGCCAGCTGTTCAATGACCGGGCTGGCCTCACGCAAATAGGGCAGGAAGATCGCCAGCAGGAGTACCCCGAGCAGTAAGCAGGTCAGCCAATCCTTCCGCTTTTCCGTGGCCGCGCAGAGCAAAATATAGCCCACACACAAGATAAAGAACGCCAGGGAGAAAGAAAGCACTCCCGCAGCCAGAAGGACGAGATTTCCTTTTTTCCTCAGGTCAAACCGGTCCGCAATGAGCAGCAGGGCGGCAAAAGTGCCCACCACTCCAGGCTCATTGAAGGGGCCGCACAACCGGCTGGCGTATCCCCCCTCCAGCATATACAGCTGGCCAAGCCGCAGATAATAGTAGCCGCGGTCAGCAATGGTCTGACTGTAAAAACTAAAATACTCAAAAAGACCTGTGCCCAAGAAAACACGCACCCCGTAAACGAGGAGCCCAAGGAAAAGCACCACCACCATCAGTTGGCGAAAATAGCAGAAAACCTTGATCTTGCCGGCCTTGTCCAGCAACAGGAACTCCCAGAGCAGCAGCACTGCAAACAAGGCGGAAGCATAATTCAAGGCCTGTCCGGGGTAAGTATGGACGGCCTGATAAAGGAAATACCCGGCAACAAACAGGCAGGCTAAAATAGAGGGCAGACGCCAACGGAGCTTCCTAAAATAATACAGCACGGTGGTACAGAACACGAGCAGTACCAAGATATTGACCACTGTGTTACCCGCGGGGCAATACTCAGCTCGCCGGATGTTGGGTGGTACATCAAACAGGACGAGCATTGCCAACCCCAAAGGCATGCTCTTGATGAGCAGCCCACTGCAGTTGATGCCGGTGCTAATTGTCAAACCGGTCTTAATTTTCATAGGCCTTATCTAGCTCCTTAGCCATCCTTCAACAGCAGGTCAGTGACCTGCGCTGCAGTTGTTCGGATGTGATAGCCCTGTTCTTCCAGGATGCGGTTGTAGCTGCCCCGGTCAGACACACCAAACGCCAGGCACGCGCGTACCCAGGCTTCGCTATTTCCCTCCAGGGGCAGCCGCTGCACTAGGTCGGTGAGCACTACCTCTTCAGTTATAGTGTTGGCGATGACGCAGGGCAGACCTGTGGCCTGGGCCTCCACCACAACGTTGGGCATACCCTCGTAGTGGGAAGGGAAGACCAGCACGTCCATAGACATCATCAGCCGGGGCACATCAGCCCGCACCCCCAGGAAGAGGACCTGCTCCTGTAGCCCCTTGGCCCGCACCAGCTCCTGCACTGAGCTCTTCAGCTCCCCAGCACCAATCAGCAGCAACCTGGCCTTGCCACATCGCTCCGCAAGCCGGGCAAATACTTCAATTAAATAAGCATGGTTTTTTTGTGGATTAAATCGGCCCACGTGACCCACCACAAAAGCGTCTTCAACCTGGAGTTCAGCCCGCACCTGGGCTCGTATGCCCGGGGCAAAGCAGTACTGCTCCAACAATAGGCCATTGTTGAGCAGGGTCACCCGCCCGTTTTGGGTGGCCTGCTCCCCGAATAGCCACCCCGCTGCTTTAACGGAGGGGGCAAGCATGCCGGTGGCCAGCAACCGTACCAGGGGACGGGAGACAACGGCCAGCAGGTTGGCGGCGCAACCGCCGCCGGAGCTGGAATTAGTGGAGCGCACCAGGCGCATCCTAGCACCACCCAGCTTAGCCGCCAGCAGTTCCAGCCAGGCCACCGGGTGCACCGCAACCACTAACACAGCATCATAGTGCCCGTACTGCACCAGCCCGCGGATGCGGGTAAAGCACAGCACCGGGTTGCAAGATTTAGAATAGCCGCGATACACAGTGCCCCCCAACGAGGTAATCTCGCCATCGTAGAAACAGCGCTCCCGCTGGTTGATCAGAAAATCAAACTGCAGGGCGTTTCGATCGATGGACCGGTACACCTTCATTAAGAATGTCTCAGCACCGCCGGCATCCATCGTATTTATAATCACCAGCACTCGCTTCACGATAATACTCACTCCCGATCCCCACCAGGGCTATACTGCCGGTAAATCGACAGCAGCTGCGCTAGGACTGCCGACTGGTCATACTCGTCTTTTACCTTACTATAAGCCCGCTCCCCGGTAGCCCTGCGCAGTGCAGAGTCGGCCAAGTAGCGGCCTAGTTCCTGGTATAGGGCCTCGGCAGAACCAGGAGGCACCACGCTGCCCATACCGGGTTCCGCTAGCAGCTCCCGCACGCCGCCCACCTCGCTGGCTACACAGGGCAGCCCCATCGCCATAGCTTCCAGCAGGGCGTTGGGCAACCCTTCGTGGAGGGAGGGCAGAGCAAAAACGTCGGCATTGGCCAGCACCGCATTGATATCGTGCCGGCTCCCCAACAGCCGCACCTGGTCCCCTATCCCCAGCCTCTCGTTCTGGACGCGAAGATTGGCCTCCTCGCTGCCGGAGCCGACAAGACAGCAATAGATATTGGGATGCTCAGCAGCCAGCCTGGCCACCACTTCCAGCAGGTAGCAGTGCCCCTTGCGCATCTCCAGCGCCCCCACGCTGGCGATCACTAGCGCTTCGTGAGGAATATGCCACTGCGCCCGTAGATCGGGATACTTTCTATAGCGGTCAAAGAGGGCAAAGTCAACCCCGTTTTTAATTGCCAAAGTGGGCACCTGGTTACCGACCACCCGCCGCACTTCATCTCGCAGTTGCTCCGACTTGGCCAGAAAGACAGCCCCGCTCCTGGCCAACCAGCGGTAAAAGCAAGGATACAGGAAGCGGTTCAGGTGCTTAATCCCTTCATAAATCACGGGGTTGTTCACCGTGACGTAAAGCCGACCGTACTGGCTCCTTTTCCAGGCAAGGCACCCGTTTACGCCGCCCCTGAGCAGGAATGTGTGCACGATATCCGGCTGGATTTGCTCTAAAATCTCCGCTACCCGACTGGTGGTGCCCCAATGCAATTCCAGGACAAAGAGATGATCCGGGGTAGCCCCCAGTTCTTCCACCAGCCAACCTTCCGGAGCAATTAAATACAAGTCATGGCCCAGTTCCACCAGGGCACGGAACATATCCCGGAGGTGCTTCTGGGCACCACCCTGCCTAGAATTGCTGGTCAGATAGACGATTTTCATGCTTTCAGGACCTCTGGGTTTCCCAAGCTGCGTCTTGTTTACCACCTATGTACTTAAAAAAACCCACTAACAAGGCAATGTTCACTGTCATAAAGTAACAGGCCATCTGCAAAAGCTTGCCTATTAACCCCGCCAAATGCCAGCCTCGCCCGGACATCAACCAAAACAAAAACAGCACCGCATAACCGATCACCTGCAAGCAGAAGAGCGCTAGCATGGCCGGGCTGACCAAGCTCAGGGCCAGGTTGGAGAAAAAGGCGGCAATGAGCAGGAAGGGCACCAGCCACTTGACTACCCGGTGAGAAACATAGTAAAAGCTACCCTTCCTGGGAAACAGCATTCTCCAGAACACCGCCATGGCTTGGTAATGGCCGGCACCGTCCCGGACATGACGTTTAAACTGGCTTTCCAAGTCGTCGTTGGGCTCTTCGTAAGCTACGGCCTCCGGGTCCATAATTACATCCCACCCCGCCTGCAAAGTGTAGATGGTCATATAAAAGTCGTCGTTAACAATACCAGTTCGGATTTCGGACACAATCCCTCTCCGGATCGCGTACATGGCGCCGTTGGCGCCGGACAACCGGCCCAGCTTGGACTCCTGCCGTTTGATCCAGTTCTCATATTGCCAGTAAGTACCCAGGCACTTCGCCCCCAGCCCGGATGCCTCCCCAACCTGGTAGTAGAGCTGGCCGCTCACCAAGCCAATGGCGGGATCAGCAAAACGGCTGATCAGCTTGCGGATCGCCTGACGGTCACACATGGTATTGGCATCAGAGAAAACCAAAATCTCTCCTCTGGCCTCCCGGAGCAGAACATTCAAGACCTGCACCTTACCGCCCCGGGGCAGATCAAAGACCTTCAAATTGGGCAGCTCAGTAAAAGAACTGGCTATTGCCACCGTGCGGTCCGAGGAGCCGTCCGAGCCAATGAGAAATTCAATCCGATCCGCAGGATAGGCCAGCTCACTCATATTTATGATTTTTTCCGCGATAATGCACTCCTCGTTGTAGGCGGCCACTAGCACGGAAACCAGTGGTACAGCCTGCTGGTCCGTAACGTAGGTGTGAGACGGCGGAATGGCCTGCAAAATTAGCGGATAAATAGCATAGGTGTAAAGGGGAGCAAAAACAGAAACCAAAAAGATTACATATAATGCGGTTTCCACGGCTCAGTCCTCCCTTTTTGTCAACCTGTTCTGCCCCGTCTAAACAGGTACTTCTTGAAAGTGCCAAATGCCTTCAATGTTTTCCTGGCATCTTCCAGACTGATCAGCACTTCACCCAGCTTCATCAACAAGAACTTAGGCCGGAGGTAAAACTGCTTCCTGGCATAATTACAGAACTCCACCAGTTCGGTACTGGTAATTTCCGGAGTGGTTAAGACGCAATTGTGCAAACCTTCACTGGTTAACCAGTCCTCATAGCGCTTAGCCTGAAGGTAATTTTTGCGTTTGGCCCAGTCATAGGCTTCTGTCCCCGGGTAAAGCATCAAAGGAAAGAACTGGGCTGTATCCAAATGCAGTTTTTTAGCAAACTCCAGAGTTTCCCGCATGGTTGCCTTCGTCTCGCCGGGGTTGCCCACCATAAAACAGCCGTGCACCCGCAGCCTGGCTTTCCGGGCGTTAGCATTAAACTTAAGGGATTGCTCAATCGTTATGCCCTTGTGCATGTTATCCAGCACCTGCTGGTTACCGCTTTCAAAGCCAGCTACGATTAGTTTACAGCCGGCCTGCTTCATGAGCACCATCGTTTCGTACTGCAATGTAACCCTGACCTGCACAATCCACTGGAGTTTAACCCGGTGCTCAAGCATTAACCGGCAAAACTCCTGAACGCTGGCCTGGTCTACCGCAAAATTATCATCGTCGATGAGAATCTCTTTTACCTGGGGAAAGTTTTGCGTTATATAAAGGCACTCGTCCAGCAGATTTCGGGGGCTGCGCCGACGGTAACGCTTGCCAAACATCACCTGGGAGTACATACAGTAAAAACATCGGGATGGGCAGCCCCGACTCGCAAATATACTCACCGTAGGGTAGCTTACATGGGCATAAAAGTAATCTTTAATGTCCAGGTATTTATAGTAAACGGCGCTGACAAAGGGCAGTTCATCTAGATCTTCAATAAATGCCCGGTCCGAGTTATGGACCACCCGGCCCCCCGATAGATAGCTGAGGCCGGCTATTCCGGCGTAAAGCTCCGGGCGGCTTAATTTCTCCACCAGCTCTCGCAGTGTGTACTCGTACTCCCGACGGGCGATAAAATCGATATAGCTGTGCTCGGGAAGGATTTCAGCTACACAGGCCGAGGCATGGGGGCCCACCAGACAAATTTTAATCTCCGTGAAGAGCTCCTTGCTGGTCCGGGCAAATGCTAAATCTCTGTTGATGCTGGGGGTTGACGTATCGATGACCAGCAGTTCCGGTTGGAAATCTCTGATTTCTTTTAAAACAGCCACTCTGTTCAAATACCGGGTCGGCGCGTCCACAAGTAGCAGTTCATGACCCTCCCGGTCTAAAACCCCCGCGGCGTAAGCCAGCCAGAGCGGGAAATAAATCGTACCGCTTTTATTCACTGCCGGGCTCCTAGAACTTTTGGAGTACTTAGGAAAAAATGGTGGGTTAACTAGCATAATTTTCATGTCTCTGCTCCTTGCGCAGCACCTGTATGTTGTCTACTTTCGACAATCCCCGGCCAGTTCCTTGATAGTTCTGTCATGTAAGTTTTGGCATGGAAAAAGCCGGGTAACTGCTAAAGCTTAACGTTTAGCAATTACCCGGCTGGGTAGGCACCTGTTATTCATTTTGACAGTCTTTGTTATCAACTAACCCATCAGCTACCGGTCTGCCTCTTTGCTGCTTTGCCGGTGCAGGTTCCAGGGCATTGCATAAACCCTGCTGGATAATAACCAGACCAGTAAAAAGGTCAGCAAATTCATCAGGGCAAAAGAATAGGCGGCACCAAGGGCGCCATAATTTTTAATTGCCCAGTAATTAACAACCATCCCGGCAGCCGCAGTAGAAAAGGTTACCCAGGCCAGTATGTATGTCTTTTGCACAAAAAAAATATAATTAACCACCATTTTATACATACCCGAAAAAGCAAACCCAATGGCAATCCACAAAATAAATTTACTAGAACCGGCAAACTGCGACCCAACAAAAAAAGCTAAAAACCACGGTGCCACCGCCCCTAAAACCACGGCTAAGCTTAAAATAACAAAAAAGTACAAATAAGTAAACATGACAATAAGTGTTTTTTCATCATCTATATCCCGTTTAAGTCGCTCGAACAGCCACGGGACAAACGCGATATTAAACGACTCTTCCAGAATACCAATAATGCTACCAAACTGATAACCAACTGTGTACAAGCCGGTCGCCGAGAGCCCAATCATACTGGTAATAAAGATTCTGTCCACCATGGTTTTAATCACATTGCTTAGCGCATGAGGGATCAGCGGCACCCCGTAGCGCAAGGCGTTGTTTATGTAATCTCTATCTAATTCCAGCTTGAGCCACTCGTTTTTCTTTAACAGGTACAGCCCCGTGCCGGCCAGTAAACCAAAAGCAATTACCTGGGCCTGCAGGCGGCCCTGCCAGTTCATGCCTAGGGAGACGACAAACCAAATAGTTAACCCCATATTAAGCAAGGTCTGAGTTATTTGATAAACCCCGTACTGGACCGGTTTAACCTGCACCTGCCAAAGGGTCAGGTTAACCTGGTTCACAAACTGGGCTGCCGCGACAATAATGACCATCCATAACCATTGCAGAGGAAAAGAGGTTACCCGGCTGATTGGCGCTGCTAACAAATAAAATAAGCCACCCACCAAAACAGTGCTACCCAATAAGATCAGCAGGCAGTTGCTTACATAGCGGGCCAAATCAACTTCATCGCGGTCATAAAACTGCCTGGCTATCGCCCCGCGCACGCTTAACCCGGTAAACGGGGCCACCAAGCTCAGCAAAACGCCAAACATAGCCACTATGCCGTAGTCCGCCGGCGTTAAATACCTGGTTAATACAGGCATTAACAAGAAAGGAATAGCAGAGTTGATGGCGCTGGTTAGCGTGTAAATAAAAGCAGACTTAAAAAGTGATGTGGCTTTCATAGCGTCATAGTATCCTCTTGTGCCGCCGCCGTCGTCATCTGCTGCAGGCTCACCAAAGGCTTATCCACATACTTTACTTCACCACATAAAACCACGCCCATAGTCCTCAGCAGGATTTTCCAGTCCAGCCATAAGCTGAAATGCTCTACATAATAAACATCGTATTTATACCTGTCCGCCAGGGGCAGGTATATGTTGCCGCTAACCTGGGCTAGGCCCGTCATGCCCGGCTTCATATTAAGCCGTTTGGCAATCTCCTCAGTATAATCAGCCAGGGAGGCAACCCTTTCCGGCCTCGGCCCAATTAGGCTCATTTCTCCCCGGAGAACATTGAGCACCTGGGGGATTTCATCAATTTTACTGCGTCTTAAAAACCTGCCAATGGTCGTGATTCGGTCATCATCCTGCAGCACCTCCTGGCCCTTCACCATCTTTTCGGAGCCAGGCTTCATGGTGCGAAATTTGAAGACCTTAAAAATTTTTTGGTACTGCCCGGGGCGGTCCTGTAAAAAAAACACCGGTCCCGGCGAAGTTGCCTTAATTAACGCTGCCACCAACAGCCACAAAGGCAGGAAGAAGAGCAGAAGCAGTAAAGCTACTGCTACATCAAATAAACGTTTAATTAGTTTTTGCCCAATTTTATTACCCATGGCTAACCCTCGATCTCATAATCCAGTGGGGTTAAATACCCGTCCTTTAGTTTGATCACGCCTGCACTGGGGTTGGTTGCCGCTGACCAGATCCGGATCGTCTGCCCCCCGGCCTGATAAAAGGCGCCCGGATAAGGGTGGGTAACCGCCCGCACCAGGCGATCCGCTTCCTCCATCGTCATATGGTTGAAAATCTGGCCGTCCGCCGGCTTTCTACCAGGCCACTCGGTGGCCTCAGCAGGGTTTTGTTTAGTTAACGAGATAGTATTATGTAGTATGTCAGGCCAGTACCTGGTGATTAGGTCCACATGCATAGTGTTAACCTTATGATACAGCTCAGTGGCTGTCGTTGTAACATCCAAGCTGATCCGTCCTTGCGCAATAATATCGCCGGTATCCACACCCTCATCAAGCTTAAACATCGTTACCCCAGTCTCCGGCAGCCCTCTTAAAATGGCCCAAGGGATGGCCGCCCTGCCCCTGCCTACAGGCAGCAGGGTGGGATGCATACCGATGCAACCGCAGGTGGCGGCCTCCAGCAGCTCCCGGCGCGCAATTTGTGACCAGCCTATAATCAAAAGCCAGTCAATCTGGTGATCTTTTAAGGCAGCCATAACCGCCGGATCATTAATATTGGCAATTTTTAATAGCGAAGCCTGGTGCAGCTTAGCGATATCGTCCAGGTATACCCTGCCCGACTTGTCCCTGGCCTGCTCATCTGTCAGAGTAATCAGCAGGTTCAGTTTCCCGCCCAGGTTGAAGATGGCTTCAATACAGCTCAAGCCTAATTGCACGCAGGTGGCAAAAGCGATTTTGGTACCCATTAGAAACCACGCCTAAACACGCTCTCAAAGGCTTCAGCATAGACCATGCCTGCCTGCCCCCCGCGATAAGCAGCCAGCCCCTTCAAGGCTTCAATACTTCGCGGGTGCGGGTAGTCCCGCATCACGCCATGATACAGCTGCAGCACCTCAATCTTTTTATTGATGCCCTCCTCACCAACTTCAATATAAGTATTAGGGGAAAACTGGTTCATGCCCTTATTGAGCGCCCACTCCGTAGCTGAAGGCACCTCCAAAAAAAGCAACTCCTTCAGGGGAGGGATATCTTTCCTTCTTTGGAACAGCCTAACAGCAGCCTGGCAGGCAATGGAGGTATGTAAATGATCATTATTTAAGTCCGCAGGATGATGAGTAAAAACAACCTGGGCACCGGTTTCCATAATAGCTTTTTCGATAAACTGGACGAGCTCCAGGTGCGGCACAGTATTAAATTGAATATTGGGAAAATTACCCAAAAAAACCCTCTCTACACCCAATAGCTCCATTGCTTGGTGTACTTCTTTATGCACCTTCTCCGTGCTAGTACAGTAGCTACGGGCGTTAACATCGCCAGTAAAGCAAACATTGACCGTATGCCCTTCTTGAGTTAGCTTATAGATAGTGGCGCCTAAACCTAACACCTCGTCATCTGGATGGGCTACGACAACCAAAAATACCATATTCATACCCCCGCTTAGGTTTCCTTTACATTCCATTATACTTTAATTCCGTTAAATACTAAAATATTCCTGCTCTATCCCAAAATATTCCTTATAATAAACTGTACAAAAATATTCTGCCAACCTCTGCGCCGGTAAATACTTGCCGCCA
Source organism: Desulfoscipio geothermicus (assembly GCA_016841905.1). Classification (GTDB taxonomy): domain Bacteria; phylum Bacillota; class Desulfotomaculia; order Desulfotomaculales; family Desulfallaceae; genus Sporotomaculum; species Sporotomaculum geothermicum_C. Next base: position 26,648 of record JAENYF010000023.1, read on the forward strand.
TTTAAATAAAATGGCCCTGGTCATCATCCCAGGGCACCATTGAATTAGCCAATACCCCGCCAGATTCTGAGACCGCATAGCCTTAATCATTATCCCCGGCAGCAGCAATTTCTCGATTGCTGGCCACTGTTTTATTAACCCGCGCATAATCCTTGTAATATTTCCCCAGGTAGCGCTCATTATATCGGTTATGATTGAAAGCGCCGATGGAGCTATATTTTATACCGTTCAGGATGCAGCCCAGCACCGGTACACCAGCAGTAGCAAAACCTGCTTTGGCGTCATTGATTATGTTCGTTTTAGTATAGCCCTGTTTAACCACCAGGATTACTCCGTCGGCATAAACTGATAAAGCCACCGCGTCAGTGAGTAAATAAGAAGGCGGCGTATCTAAAATAATGTAGTCGTACTGCTCCTCCAGCGTGGATATCAGCCCGCCCATTTTTTCAGAACCCAGCAATTCAGACGGGTTGGGCACAATAAAGTCGTTGGGCAATACATGCAGGCCTCTACCTTCAAGGAATACGATACACTCTTCAACTTTAGCATCACCGATCAGTACTGAAGCCAACCCTTTATGCTCACTAGCTTTGAATTTGAGCACCTTGTGAATATTGGATTTGCGCAGATCACAGTCCACTAACAGCACCGACTTGCCGGTCTGGGCAATGGTAAGGGCTAAATTTACCGATACCGTAGACTTGCCTTCCCCGGTCAGGGCGCCGGACACCAGCAGTGTTTTGGCTTCTTTCACCGCGGCAGCAAACCGGAAGTTGGTCCCGGCCGACTTATAAGCTTCCACAAACCCAAACCCCGCTTTGGCCGAATCCACCAGGGGAGCCCCCCGTCCTTTTCTGGACCTAATTCTTTGATAAGGGATACTGCCTAGTAGCGTGAGGCCAAGCTTATTTTTAACATCCTCGTCATTCTTAATAGTATTATCAAAATATAACAGTAGAAACACCAGGACCAAGCCCAGCAGCAGGCCCAGCAGTCCCCCCGCCCCCACATTGCGGTAAATAGTCTTCTGCATGTGAGATTCAGGGACTTTAGCATTGTCCAGGATATTGATCGAACCGACCTCGACCGTGGATGCAATCGCCTCGGGCGCTACCTTCATGATGGCATTACAGATTTGCTCCGAGAGTACAGAGTCAGGATAATTAACTTCTACCATCAACACTTCAGTATCTTTAACCGGTTTGACCGTAACATATGACCTGAGTACATCCACCGGCATATTCAGGTGTAGATCCCTGTAAACCAACTCCATGACCCGGTTGCTGGTTAGCACCTCAGTATAGGTATTCACCAGCTTTTCCGATACGTCCAGGTCATTGGTTAATATCGGCTCACCACCCACAAAATCGGTTTGCTTGGAGTTAATCACCATGCTCGCGGTATAGACCGGGACATAGGTAGCTATGGTGTAATAATAAGCCATCAGGGGCACGGCAACCAAACAAAGGGCGACTACCCACCACCACTTCAGCAGCGCCGAAAATATTTCCCCCAGGCTAATTTCCCTTACTTCCGTCTCGCTGACCTCAGACTTTAGTCCCTGATGTGCCAAAACCCTGGCCTCCTTCGAACTAGTTACTTAATCATTTACGCTGAACAATAGCTATATGATACCAATATCTGCTGTGAACTGCAATTTCCTTTATTCACCTTTGGCTTATTTTAGGTAATTTATTGGTACATATCGGGTATAGAAGCAAGTAATATAAAAATATACTGTTAAAGGTAGTATAACCGGTGCCAAACACCATATCGCTGGAGGCCCGGACACATAACACCAGCAACAAAATAGCAAACAAATAATTCTTTTCTTTGATGTACCTAGTCATCGTGCGCATAATCAAGGCCAACAGGCTAACCAGGATCACAAGGCCATAATTAGCATGCAGCTGCATAAATGAGTTATGTAAATTGCCGTCAAAAGTTTTTTCAATTTGCAGGTATTCATTAAGGTTAATCTTAGCGCCCAAAAGTATACCAACCAGTGAACTGACTGCATCTTCCCAGTATTGCTGCCAGAATTGAAATCTCGGTGTTTCGAACCTCATCTCAATAAACTTGCTGAACAGCTCGGTGGAATAAAATACATTGACTAAGGCAAAGATAATGCCCACCATTAATATACCGGTTAGCCACCGGTGCCAGGTTTTGATATCTGCATTATTGGTGATAATCAACAACAACAGTAGAAAAGCCAGTGAGCCAATGCTTAAGATGCCCCCACGCCCCATACCAAACAAGGTTACGGCAAAGACAACCAATACCGGATGTACTTTTAGTTCTTTTTGCCGGTGCGCGATATAGTAATAAGTTAAAAATGCCAGCAGGTATACTGAAATATAATTTTTACTAACAATATAAATAGCATCCTCCAGACTCTGGCCACTAATAATGAAGGTTAAATAATAAGCAACCGCGCTGTACAACAACACTGCACTCTGCAGCGGTGAAATATTAATATTGCATAAGGCAAAGGCAATGGCTATAAAACACATTTGCAGAAACATATCGCCAATAACTACATTACCTACCAGTAAATTATTGATGAGCCCGAAGATCAACACACTGAACACTAACAGAAGCAGGCTAAAATTAATCTGCCTTCTTTTAAGGGCATAGAATAAACCAACCCCGGCACAGCCAATTGTGTACAGCTTCAGCGCTGAAATAGCTAAAAAACCGGCATAAACCATAAATATGGCGGCCAGGTAGCCGGTAAACAGGAGAGACAATAAACTGGTACAAATTTGGAGCGGGTTAACCTGATGAACCCGTTTAATTTTAAACTTAACTCTGCTAATTTTCAGCGGGCTTAATTTGATCTTAACCCGGTTAAATTTTAGAGGATTGATTTTAAGCCCCATAGCATTCACATTCTGCCAACTTAACATACCCCGCTAAGCGTTTTTCCAAATCATCCAAGTCCAGCGGCACGCAAACCCGCGTTTGATCCCGGTACGTAGCGGCAAACCTACCGACATAAGCATCCAGTTCCTTCTGCCTGTCCTTGTACTTCCGGTTGGGCAACACTTTATACAAAAAGATAACAAAGGGTTCCTTACCCGCGATGCTCTTGGGCTGACAGGCGGCAGTTGAATAGTAAGACAACAGAATACTATGATCGGTTACCTGCTCCAAGCATTCCAGTTCCCAGATATTATGCCCGTCGTCAATAAATTTCGGAGCGAAGAGATTTTCGGTTTGCCTGGGATGGGTTCTGACCAACAGTCTGTCCCCATATTGCTGTTCAATTAAGGCAGTTACCCGGCGCAGTGCCACTAGATAGGGCAGATCCAGAGCATCGTAGGGCTGGTCCAAATAAATCACGCTTTTTTGGCCGTACAGGCTACCCTCCCGATAAGCAAAGACAGTTTTGGCCAGCTCCGGCAGGCCGTGAGCAGCGTTTAACGCCGGCAACTGCCTGATCTCGGGTGCCACAGCCGGTGCACACATGGCCGGGAAATGCACATATAACTTCTGCTCCGCGGGTAACCCTTTTAGCGGGTGCCGCAATTTCAGCAGGCCCGCCAATCTATTACTCATCGCCCCGGTCACAATGGCCTCCCCATAGCTTCGCAGCCCATCTTCATAAAAAACAAGCTCAGCGCAGTTAGTAGCGTAGTAGAAATTAAGGGTGGTATTGTTATTTATCGAAGCCACCCAAAAACGCTGGTACCGCCTGGCCATGTACTTACCTCTGGTCATCAGCAGCAGCGAAATATGCGGGAACAGCAGCTTTAGCATTTCTACGCCGCGCGTCAGGTAATTATGGCGATGTGACCGGGGATAGATATCATAGACACAGCAAAACAAGCCGGTCTCCTTAACACTCCGGCTAAGCTCGCCCGAACCGGCAAACTGGTGATAAATAACCAGGTCGGTATTGCCCCGGCAAGCTTCCACATTGCTGAAAACTATATTTAAAGCATTAAATACCTGATAGGGTGTATCGCAAAATATCAGGTTTGTTGCCCGTGCTCCCCACATAACGCTAATCCCCTAAAATAGTTCGCTAATATTAGCCAGACACCTTTATTTTTCTTGGTATTTCAATAATTTAACAAACCCCTCAAACCAAATCTTGGTGGTAGTTCTGCAGCTGAAACCAGGAGCCGATTCGGCGGTCCATGGCCGGGTCATGCACGTTGACCACGCCGCCGTCGCTAAAAAAGGTCAGTTCGCCAAACACTATGCGGCTATCCAGATCATACATATCCACCCGCACATGGGGGAAGGGGCGGCACAGCTTGGCCACCACCGCTACCAGTTCCTCGAAATTGGCAGGCCTAGTAATGCTGTCCGCCGGCACAACCGTCTGGTTTGGCCCCTTAAAAAAGTGGTCAATGGAATTAAATTCCATATCAAACTTATGATTGCGCACCCGGTGCTCAAATTCGCCATACGAAACCATAAAATATTTAGGCTCCCCGCCAAAGCAATAAAACTTATAATCGACGGGCAGGTTGCCGCTCTTGTCCCGCAGGCACTCCTCACAGATAATCCTAGGCCGGATAAGCTTATAAGACCAGTCCCGGTTAATCAAGTAATAATCGATCTTTAGCAAAGCATTATATAGCTTCCGCACATAGTCAAAATCCACCTGTTCCTGCTGGTTAATAATCATGTTATTCCCCGACAGGTGGTTGCACTTGATAAAGAATTCCCCTGGCAGCGCGGCCAGGTCAATCTCCCGGGCGTCGGCATAAACACCGTAAATCTTTTTGAGGATATGCTCCAGCCCGCAGGCCTTGACATATTCCTGCACATAGTATTTATCCGCACACAGGCCCAGCAGCGGGTTGCGGAAATGCAGCATCAGGTAGAGCAGGTTTTCCGAAAAAGTTTGAGGCGCCTCCAAATTTGGCTTAACGCCCTTCCTGAGCTGGTGGTGCTTAATATAATACTTTCGGTCGCTGACCAGTAATTTATTGATTTTTCTCAGCCGGTTTGCCCAGCTAATTGACCACAACCGACCTATTTTACTGTCGGTGAGCCCGGTTTGTTTAAGCTTTTCGAACAGCATCAGTAAGCCTACTCCCCGCCCATTACTTTAGCCATAACCTGGTAAACGCCCCGGCTGAAGCTGCCCGGAGTGGTATAGACAGCTGCTTCTTTAATGCGCTGGCTGGCATTGGCCACCGCATAGCTATGCCGGAAATACTCAAGCAAGGGCAAATCATTGCCATCATTGCCAATCACCAGTACCTCATCCTCCCAGCAACCCAACTGCCTGCAGATATTGAGCACGGCGCTCAGCTTGCTGGTGTTCCGATGGGAAATTTCCAACCGATGATTCTCCAGCAGGAAAAAACAGTACCGGTCGGGATAGATCTCCAACGGCAAGAGCCGCTCCAGCATCTGCTCCACTGTCCACCCGTCTTTGCGCAGCGTAACTTTTTCAAAACAGGCCCCGGCAGGTAACACATCCTCAATACACCTGTACACCCGCACCGGCCGTGCTTGCCAGACATGCTTAACCGCTTGCAGCACGCTGCGCCAGCCCCAGCTGGCAGTCCACTTACAATCCCGGTCGGCAGCATAAAAATTAAAGCCATACTCCTGATTATCAAAGTAGTTAGCTAAAAGACAAATATCTTGCCCGGACAGCTTGTCCGCAACGGCAATACGATCATCAGCCAAAGACCAGGTATAGTTCCCGTCGCAGTAAACCACATATCCACGCCGGTACTGCTTCATCTGTAGCTGCACCGCCAATGGTTCAATCTCAGCCTTGCGCCGACCGGAAGCTACTACCAGCGTGCCCCCCTGTTCCTGAAAGGAGAGCAAAATATCACGAGTGACCGCCTCAATTTGACCCCGCTCGTTCAGCAAGGTGCCGTCTAGGTCGATGACCGCCATTTTAATGTTCATGCTCATTTCTCACACCTACAAGATATAACCTGGCATACTGGCGGCTCATGCCGGTTACATCGAAGTTAGCCTGAATATGCTCAGCCATGGCCCGGTTAATCCCGGGCTTAAAACTGCTCACCTGCCTGGCCATAGCAGCCGCCAGCTGGCTGGCATGGCCCACCCTAAAAGTATCCACCAAACCCGGGTTAGGCGCATATATTTCCCGGTGCTGGGGGATGTCCGATAAAATCATACTTAACCCACAACTACCGGCCTCCAACACGGCATTGGGCAGACCTTCCGACTCAGCCGCCGAAACATAAACATCAGCGGCCTGCATATAATCAGGAACGTTTGGAACCTGGCCCGGGAAAAGGATGCTGGCACCGGCAGCGCGCCGGCACTGAGCCATTAAATTACCATCCCCCATGAAAACCAGGACCGCCTTGCCTGCCACCTTAGCCTGGTTAAAAGCTTCAATGATCGTTAGCGGGTCCTTGCGCTTAATTAGCGGCCCGGCAACAAGGAAAATCATACTTTCCGGCCGCAGGCCAAGCTCGGCCCGCCGCTGCAGTTTCGCCTCTAAACTGGCCGGGGGTTGATATTTGTACGTATCCACCCCATTTTGAATTACATACAGCTGTTTGGTGAGCAGCCTGGCATACATGTCCTTTAAGGAGTTCGAGCAGCAAACCACATAATCCCCCTGCTGCATAGCAGCAATGCTGCTCCTGGCCGCCCACCCGCCAAGCAGACGGCCGTACAGGGCCACATAGTCATCATAAGCATAATTGCGCACCGTTAGATAGTGCAAAGGCTTAAGGCTTAATTTGGCCACCACCATATCCGCCCGCACACCAGAGGTATGCACGATATCGGGCCGGTATTGCTCAATATAGCGTCTGAGCAGCCTTAGCCCTTGGAGGGGGAACCCCAGCCTGCTCAGCAGCAAGGAATCAACCTCCAGGTGAGCCTGGATAAATTCATTTTTCTTGCTCTGGGCAGACTCCGGTGATAAGGTTAATACCCGCGGGGCAAACACCGACCGGTCTAAATTGCTCACGATACCCAACAGCTGGTTGGTAGGGCCGCCCTGCATTAAAGTTGACACCACATACAATATTTTAATTCTGCGCATATGTAGAACTGTTCCTTAAAAAAACTTTATAGATAGCTTTTTTAGCGGGCACCGGCATATAAATAAAGACGTAAATCGAAAGCATATTGCGCCAGTACTCGATTAAATTAATCATCCGGTTGGTTTTCATAAACCGCCCCAGGGTTGACCAGCTAGTTAGATACTCCCGGCTGCTTCTGCGTTTTAGCATATTGTTGCCCACCCTGACGTGCACCAAACACTTGTCCAGGTTAGCAAATTTATAGCCCTTAGACAGCGCCCTCACCCAAAGATAGTAGTCCTCTAAATATGGTAGATGCTGGTAACCGCCCGCACCTGTCACCGCCTCCTTTTTAAACATCACCGACATATGCATGATAGGGTTCCTAAACTTAGCCATTTTAACAATATCTACATGTGAAAACGGCATTTTTTTTTCATAGCGAGGCCAGCGGTTGTCCTGGTCAAACTCGTCGACACAGGTCCCCAGCACAGCCAGGGCCGGGTCCTGCCGAAAGCGCTCAACTTGCTCCTTAAACCGCCGTGGATCATTGATATCGTCGCTGTCCGCCCGGGCAATTAAGGGATACGAGCATTTTTCCAGACCATAATTCAAGGCCTTGCCCAGTCCGCTGTTAACGGCTAACCGGTACACCCGTAAAACCTCGCCGAACCTGGCCTGGTAGGACTCAATAATTTCATTTAAAGCACCGGGCACCTGGCCATCCACCACCAGCACCATTTCATCAGGCTGCAGCTCCTGGTGCACCAAAACGCTATCAAAAGCCTCCCGAAGGTAAGCCGGATTTTCCCGGTAATAAACTGACATCAGCACACTGAACTGAAACCCCTCCGGGTACGAACCGTTTATTTTCATCTCTGACACTCGCTCACCTTCTCCATAGGGCCGGTCGCTACCAAACGAGCCCGGCGGCTGCAAATTCACTGAGCAGTTTGGTTGTTATGAATTCCTCTGTGCGCAGCATTGACGTAAAAGTTGCCCCGCCGATATGGGGGGTAATAATTACATTCTTACCCTGGCTTAATTCCAGCAGCGACCCCAAAGCAGGGAGGCCGGCAACCTCACCGGACAGCACGTCCAGGGCTACCCCTTTAAAGCGCCCCCGCCGGATAAACGCCAGCAGAGCTTGCTCGTCCAGCAATTCACCCCGGGCGATATTAATAAAAAACCTATCCTCCAGCAGCCGAAAATGCCTCTCGCCCAGCATGCCCCGGTTGCCCTCGGAATAATTGGCGCAGAGAAGCACAATTTGCGAGCTGCTGATTAGCTCCTCCAGGGTGGCATAGTGCCGGCAACCCTCACTATCAACCACCGGGTCAGGGTCATAAAAACCGGTGACAGCGCCAAAGGTCTGGTAATACTTAGCCAACAGCCGCCCAACCCGCCCCAGGCCGATGATGCCCACCCGGGCTTGGTACAGTTCGTAGCCCTTATAGCGCTCCCGTTCCCAGGCCTGGTTAACCGACGATAAAAAAGCCTGGCGGTAATTTCTCAGCAGTGCTAAAGACAAGCCAAAGGCATGCTCCGGCGTAGCTCTGATGGTGCTTAAAAATTCATAATCGCCCTGCAGGGAGAGCACCTTAATTTTACCCGGGGCCAGCTGGATATGGTTTAACCCTGTCGTGGGGCTGCAGACGTACCGCAGACGGGGGGCGTTAGACACTAGGGCGTCATCAATTAAGTATTTCAACCGCACAAAGAGCACCGTTTTATCGGCGATAAAACGCTTCAGCTCCCCGCCAGTGAAGCGTTCCACCGCAAACACCGCACTCAGCTGTTCAATGGCCTGCGGGGAAAAATCCCCCGGCTCGAGGAGGCCTACTTTTGGAGTATCCATTTTAGTAACTCCACATCAGCATAGCTATCGATGTTCACCGATCTCTCCTTGGGCATCACCAGCAAAGCGGGCTCATCGCAGATCACCTGACAGGCGGTGCGGAGATATACCACGGAGGTGATATAAACTGCACCGTTGCGCACATACACAGCCGGGGTATCCTGCCGACGCAGTCCCTTATTATGATTGGGATTCAGCGGGACTGCCCTGTCCCCCTGCTTCCGGTAGGTGACCAGATCGCTGACATACTCCTCCCGGTAACAGGAGATTAAAGACTCCGCACCCGAGGCAGCGTACAGATCCACCGCCTGACTGATATCCTTAGCGGTGCGTAGAGGGGTGGTCGGCTGCAGCAGCATCACCCCATCGTACGCCACCCCCTGCTGCTGAAAATACTCCAGGGCATGCAGGATCACATCCACGCTTTTAGCGGAATCCCCGGCCAGCTCAGCCGGCCGACTAAAGGGCACCGCGGCCCCAGCCGCCCGAGCAATGGCGGCAATTTGCTCATCATCAGTAGAAACCACCACGTTCGCCACATCGCCCCGCGAGCTGGCCTCCAACGCCGCTGCAATGGTATAGCAAATCAGAGGCTTCCCGTTAACCTCCAGGATATTCTTATGCGGCACCCCCTTGGAGCCGCCGCGGGCCGGGATGAGCGCTAATAATCTTGGCCTTTCCATAAGTATCCCTCTTTAATAAGTCATGCGTTTATTGATATCCAGCTTAACAGTGGCCAGGTAGCCGGCAATAAGCACCCCGGCCTCCCCGCTGCCAAAAATATGTTCCGGGGGATATTTACCGTGCTCGATTTGCTTATCAACCAGTTGACCAATTTTACCCCGCTCGTAAGGAGCATATACCACATTAGGCCCGTGTTCCCGGCCCTCCTGCCGATCCCCTACCAGCACCGCCGGCGTACCCAAAAAAGAGCCCTCCCGGATGAAGGAGCTGCTGTTGCCCACCGTGCAAGCAGCGCTATGTAGCAGGCAGTTGTAGACCTCCGGCGGGAAGTTCTTATAAAACCGGAAATTGACCTGATGATGCTGCTCCCTAAAGGCTCTGATACCCTCAGAGACATAGTCACTGCCAGCATCGATATTAGGCCACAAAACCACCTTTTGCTCCGGGCGCTCCTTTAAAGCGTACAGGGTTTCTTCGATTTGCTTTCTCCCGTTATCCCACTGGGTGGTGACCGAATGCTGCACCATTAATATATATGGCCTAGCCGGGTCAAATTCACTGCCCACCCCGCTGTTAAAATAGGATTGGTGCCGGCCGAGCTCCAGCTCCTGCTGCACCAGGGTGTCGATGGAGGGGCAGCCCGTGTTCAGCACTCGCCAGTCCTCCTCGCCCATTTTCAAAAGCCGCTGCAGGCTCGCTTCCGTAGCCGGGAAGTGATAATGGGCCAGCTTGGTAATGGCATGGCGTACCGTTTCATCGATATTGCCGGTAACCTCTCCGCCCTGGATATGAGCCAGGGGGATATTCATATAGCTGGCGGCAATGGCGGTGGACATGGTTTCAAATCGGTCCGCCACCGTGACCACCACATCGGGCTTGAGCTCTTCAAAGGCGGTGGCCAGCTCAATGATCCCCAGGCCGGTGGACTTGGCCTGGGTAACTAGGTTTTCCCCTTCAATAATGTAATAAATTTGCTTGACTGGCTCAAAACCATCCTGTTTAATCACATTAATGGCTAGGCCAAACCTGTCAAGCAGCACCGAGGCGCCCACCACCAGCTGCAGCTCTAAAGCAGGGTGGTCCTTAATCGCCTGCAGTACAGATTTCACCCGGCCGTAATTAGCCCGGCTGGCTACCACCACACAAATCTTGCGCATTATTCAATGTCCTCCCATTGCAGCGGGGTTCCTTGAAGCCTGCCCGACTTCATCTTTTTCCCAAGCACTTCAGCATACCTGGCGGCGTCAATACCGGCCTGAGGCTTTTTTAAGGAAATGCAATCCTCTTTTATTATAGCTCCCTTGTCCAGATCTTTGGACAGGTAGATACTTTTGGAAAAAATTCTTTTTAGCTCGTCTTTTTCCGTCGTCCGGTGATGCCTGTCTGCCCGGCTTTGTCGCATGGTATGGATAAAAGCTGAGCCCTCCACAATGGCCTGCAGCTGTTCCAGAGTCACCGAGGCCTTGACGTCCGGACCAAACATATACTTACTTAAAGTAACATGAACCTCCACCGCAGCCGCCCCCAGAGTCACTGCGGCCAGGGCAGGATAAATGGTGGCCGAGTGATCTGAAATACCCACCGGGCAATTATACCTCTGCCTATACTCCGGTATCAAGCTGATATCGATATGTTCAGGTACTGCCGGATACTCCGTCACACACTGCATCAAGAGCAGCTCATTGCCATGCTCCTGCACAGCGGCAACCTGGACATCGATTTCCTCCAGCACACTCAAACCCGTGGATAAGACAATGGGCTTGCCGGTGATGATGGCCTTCTGCAGCAGTACCCAGTTGAACACCTCACCAGAGCCCAGCTTCCAGGCCGGCACCCCAAGGCGATCTAGCATTTCCAGAGCCTTAACGGAAAAAGGCGAGCTGAGAAAGGCCAGGCCTTTTTCTGTTGCATGCTGATACAGCCCAGACCACTCCTCAGACGTAAACTCCATCCTCTTCCAGTAGTCATACCTGGTCTTATCCTCGTAACTGAAATTAACCCGGAAGGGCTCATCGGGAGTGCTCTCTTCCTCAGCGATATGGGTTTGAAATTTAATGGCATCTGCGCAGGTGGTGGCCACGGCATCAATAAAAGCATGGGCCTGTCCCAAACTGCCCTCGTGATTTTGCGCCACCTCAGCGATGATATACGGTTTACCGTTAAACATAACCTCACATCCTGTACATAGCAAATACCAAAGCGGGTACATATTACACATGTGATATTATAACATATATCCGCTTTGCCTGAGAACTCATCGCAAAAAAAGGAGGAGAGACAGGGACAGGGATAGACAAGGGGATGGTTTTTCTGTCTTGAGCTAGGATGCCTCCGCCTGGTATAATTAGCCAGAGGTGAAGGATGCCCAGCACCAAAAGGTGAAAAGTGAGAGCGGCTATTATCACATCATTCTGCGTGGCAATGAACGCCAAGATATTTTTCCGGGATGAAGAAGATATATTCCAGTTTAACGAGACGCTAACAAAAAAGAAGAAACAGATTTATCCTTAATGAATTTTTGTCTGATGGATAATCATGTCCATTTACTGGTGAGTAAGGGTATAGAAAACCTAGTTTATGTTATGAAAGGAAAGGCTGGTATGGTTAAGTCATTGGATGAATAAAGTAAAGCATTTATAGCTGCTATTGTAGAAGCGTAATTACTATATACAAATAGTAGAAACAGAAACGCTGCTGGGAATTCTTTCGGCTGATAAAAGAAAAGCTAAAAAGCGTTTGTCAAGGAGATATTCCTTGATTTAGCGGAACGTGTAGTAGTGATGGATAAAGACCAATCTACAAGAAAAATTGCGGGGTTTACCGGGTTGAATAAGTATAAGGTAAATAGAATGCTCCGGTCGGAGACATGAAAACCGTCCCCTTTTCTTCCCAGCCCATTAAAGCCGCCAATAGATATAATCCATGGCCTCGGCTGCCTGCTTGTCAAAGATCCCTTTAACATCAATCAGCACCGGCTTCCAGCTGCCGGCTTGCCCTGCTTGTCCCTGGTACCAGGCCTTGATATCTGCCAGTTTCAATTGACGAAATTCCTGGTGGGCCACGGCAATAATCACAGCCTCAACCCCGCTGATATCCTCTAACTTACCTAAACGGACCCTATATTCCTGCTCAACCTCCCGGGGGTCGGCAACCGGATCCACCACCGTAACCTGCAGGCCGTATTCCCTTAATTCATTGATAATATCGGCCACCTTGGTATTTCTGCTATCGGGGCAGTTTTCTTTAAAAGTAATGCCTAGGACAGCTACCACAGCCCCCTTGATTTGCCTGTCAGCCTGAATCATCTTCTTGACCGTGTTTTCTGCGACATATTTCCCCATATCATCATTAATTCTTCTGCCGGCCAGGATGATCTGGGAATGATAGCCCATCTGCTCCGCTTTATAAGTAAGATAATAAGGGTCAATGCCAATGCAATGGCCGCCCACCAACCCGGGGAAGAAATTCAAAAAATTCCACTTGGTCCCAGCAGCCTCGAGTACTGCACGGGTATCTATACCCATCCGGTTAAAGATGATGGATAGTTCATTCATAAAGGCAATGTTAATATCCCGCTGGGAATTTTCGATCACCTTGGCGGCCTCGGCCACTTTAATCGACGGCGCCCGGTGAACACCGGCGGCCACAACAAGTTCATATACCCGGCCGATTTGCTCCAGGGTTTCTTCATCCATGCCGGAAACAATTTTCACTATGGTTTCAAACCGGTGCACCTTATCACCCGGGTTGACCCGCTCGGGGGAGTAACCAACCTTGAAGTCCACCCCGCATTGCAAACCGGAAGCCTGCTCCAGGATCGGCACGCAAATATCCTCGGTAACCCCCGGGTAAACGGTGGATTCATAGACGACAATAGAGCCTCTGCTCAGATTTCTGCCCAGAGTACGACTGGCATCTTCCACCGGAGCAAGGTCAGGGGTGTGGTCTGAATTAATCGGGGTAGGAACCGCAACAATGTGGAACTTCGCTTCCTGCAGCCTGGTTTCATCAAAGGTAAAATCCACCCGGCAGTCTGCAATGGCTTCATCCCCTACATCCTTCGTGGGGTCGATACCGGATCTATACAAGGCAATTTTAGCCTGGTTAACATCAAAGCCGAGAACCTCAACTTTTCTAGCAAAAGATACCGCGATAGGTATCCCTACATAACCAAGGCCGACTACAGAAATTCTTTCCTCGCGGTTAACGATTTTTTCATAGAGGGTCAAATGCACATCGCCCCTTCAAAGCGATAAATAATAAGCTATTATACCATATCTACCAGAAGAAAACTGTTATTTGATTTATCGATGTTTATGACTGTACAATAATAGACTACCTTTCATGCAGAGTATTGGGTTTGCTGATGCAATGAGTAACATATAAAAACCACCTGGTTAACTCATTCGAGCCCAGGTGTTCTTATGCCTGCAGGCTAAACCCAGATATTTTCTTTTCTGTTGACCATATAAAAACCTTTTTCCTGCAGGTGATGTTTACGGTTATAGAGCATTTCAGAACCGTCTATCTGCCTACAAATACCTCCTGCTGCTTCAACAATACATTGCATGGCTGCGGTATCCCATTCAGCGGTTGCACCAAAGCGATAATAAACATCCGCCTTGCCTTCCGCTACCATACAACCCTTTAAAGAACTCCCTGCCAGGATAACCTCGCTGATTAATGCTCTGTGCTGAGCAATGAGTTCCTCTTCTTTAGCCGAGGTGTGGAACTTGCTGCCCACCCAGATAAGCTCCTTTAGTTTATCTGTAACACTCAGTTTCTTGACTGCACCGGTGGTCAAGTCTTTTAAGTAGGCTCCATCACCGTGGGCAGCGTAATACAGCTGCTGCGCAACCGGAGCATAGATAACTCCCCAAACAGGTCTATTCTTATAAGTAAGGGCAATGTTCACCGAGAACTGATCATTGCGCTCAACAAATTCCTTGGTACCATCCAGTGGGTCCACGAGGAAGCAGTAGTCATTCATCAACCTGGTTTGATCATCTTTTTCTTCCTCAGAAAGAATTGCACACCCGAGGAAGTTTTTCTGTAACCCCTTAACAATCATATCATTAGCCGTTTGATCTGCTAAGGTTACAGGCGAATTATCCTCTTTGCTGGCAATAGCAAAATCTGTTGCATAAATTCCCATGATTGCCTGACCTGCCTGGATGGCCAGGTCTTTTAATATGTTTAGTGCGTTGCCATCAGTCATTTTTTGCGCCACCCCAGTTCATGCCCATGTACTTATTGCCGCCTTGCAGTTCATCCAGCATTTGCTGCAAACGCTTTAATTGTGTTTCCTGCCGTTTAGCCCGGGATATCCACCCGATGTAGTCATTTTGCTGGTAGGACGGCCTGGCCTGGTAGGCGTTGTCCAAATCATTATCGGCAAGGGCTTGTTGTATATACTCAGGCATGAGATGAATCGGCCTTTTCAATTTACTTTTATTCACCATTAAGCCCCTCTCTTCGACACCCGGTAAAGTTTACTACATTATACCACATTAGCAGGGCTATCTTGGACAATTACTAAACCGCCAAGAGGAATCCAGATAATTTTACAGAATAATTCATTAAAAAATGTATCTAGTTGAAGTTAGCTAATAAGTGGAAGGAGAAAAAAGCAGATGAAGATATGGGGACAAGCAGCAGTTGTAACCGGGGCTGCCTCGGGTATCGGCAGGGCTGTTGCCTTGTTGTTTGCCAAAAAAGGCGCCAGGGTAATTGTAGTTGACCTCAATTTACCCGGGGCTCAAGAAACCGTCGCAGAAATTAAGGCCCAGGGGGGGACGGCCACAGCTGTAATGACCGATGTGACGAAACAAGAAGATATCGCAGCTTTATTTGATACCGCAATCCAGACTTATGGGACAGTAGATATCCTGGTTAATAACGCGGGTATTATGGATAATATGGCGGCCGCCGGCGATGTAACCGACGAAATGTGGGAGCGGGTCTTGGCTGTCAATACTACTTCCGTGATGCGAACCACCAGGCAAGTATTACCAGTTTTCCTGGCTCAGGGGTCCGGGGTGATTGTTAACATTGCTTCCATTGGTGGCCTACACGGCAGTATTGCCGGAGCAGCTTACACAGCTTCCAAACATGCAGTGATTGGCTTCACTAAGAACACCGCTTTCCATTATGCCAGGGACGGGATCCGCTGCAACGCCATAGCTCCCGGGCAGGTTATGGAGACCAATATTACCACCACTATGACAAACTTAAATGAACGGGGCGCTATCATCTGCGGCATAGGTATGGCCCTGAGCCCCCGGGCTGGTCAGCCCGAAGAGATCGCAGCTGCAGCTCTCTTCCTGGCTTCGGAAGACTCCCGGTTTGTCAACGGCCATGTCTTAGTCGTGGACGGGGGCTGGACCGCTTATATGTAACTAATCATCGTGTACCTCAAACAAATGCGCTTCAAAAAGCCGGGTTTCTCATACTGGAACGCGGCCTTTTTATTGCACAAGATCTAATACATTATTGGCTATTTATTTGCCGATGGTATCAATTTCATTAATAAATACGATGCACGGAGCTTTGGCCTGGACTTCTTTAAACAAGTCCCTTACTTTGGCGTTGCTTTTGCCAAAGATCATCACATTACCAAACCCCCGCCCATTTTGTCCATTTGCCGGTCAGCATTTTTAGTACCAGGAAAAATATTAATATCAGTAAAAATCCGGTTAATAAAAAGTTCACCTGCGGCGAATTTTCACTGGGCACCACCTGGCTGAATTTGACGTTAACGGCTTAGATCCGGTTTACCAGCTCGGGATTATCCATCCGACCGATTACATACCATTTCCGTGCCATCTTTTTCCTTGGTGATATAGTCGATTTGATTGTTTTAAATCTCCATCTCGGTTACTCTGCCCTGATCAATGTGTTTTTAAAAGGTGTCGTAATACACCTGGGTAATCCCTTGCTGGAAAAACAAACGCGTTTAAGAGCAGCACCAGGCCCAGAGAAATCAGGCTGTAGTACATCATTGGTTTGTCTGGACCTTTTTCTACCTTTATTTTACGCACCCTTTCCTGGCAGAGATAAGTCTCCCTCTAGCAGCGATCCCGCATGATAAAGTTTAAGGTATTGAGGAACTTGGGAGCTATATCGGGAGAAAAAGGGCCCATCTCGTTAAATAGTTCATAAATCTCATCTCCAGGCAATTCCCAGCCCACACAGATATCCAAGCCATAGGTTTGTTTCTTAAAAGGTATCTCATCATATTTAACAAACTGTTCGGGATAAACATTTTTCAGCTGAAATTTTCCCGAGGGGGTTAATATGGCGCCAATCCAGTCTGTGGATTCATGCCAGCTAGCGGCTTCATCAACAGCGGGGCCGACCATGATATTGCCAATATAGGAATACTCTCCATAACAGATGGCTCCTCGTAGCGGCAGCCTAGTCCTAATGGAATCAGGAATGGCCAGCCTGCAAACTTCTGCGTGAATTTTAATGGTGTGATAAGGATTACCAAAGGTAAAAATGGCGATGGTATCTGAGATACTGATGACTTTGGTGGTGATCCCTCTATCCGCGCCGTTTTCGCCGCTGACGATAGTGGTGACGTCATTGGCATACCGGGAAATTTTTTCAATTAAACCATGCAGGGTGACTACAGCATCCTTTTCTCTTTCCCAAATACCTTTCCAGCCAATTACATCTAAAAAGGTCACTGCGCCCTTCTTAATTGCCAAATTCGACATGCTATTTAAACCCCCTAAAAATACCTCTGGGCACGCATCTTTCACAATGACTAACCCAATCTGCCAAATCTTCAAGCGCTTTTTGCACATCACTGTGGCTTAGTCCTTTTTCACAAGCCTGCGTCCATAACCAACCCATAAAACGAGGTAAGTCATGCGGGTAACTAATGGCGTCGTCATTGAATATTTTATATAGTATGGGATATCCGCTTTTATCTCCCTGTTCGTTATGCGTCTTAAACTCGCAAAACCAACCATCTATGTTTCTGGTCAGGTGATAGGTGGCTTTCTGCCCCCATTTATGAGAATACACCCGAAATTTAAACACATGGCCCAAGGTTTGATCCTCCAGGTCATTGGCCTTGGTATCATCAAGATAAGCTAATAAATCCTCCACCGGGTGGATATGGCAGTAAAATTCGATATCCTCCGGGTCAACACCCCTGTTTTCAATCATGTAGCAGCTATGTTTTGGTTTGTGCTCCAGAGACATGTGCAATTCATGGGCCGCCTTGGCCATTTCCGAGTAGATATATTGTTTTTCCGACCAGGAAAGCGTTGACTCTGCTCGTAGCTCGTCTTTTAACAACTTGAGCAAACCTTCAATTTTTTTTCTTAACTTCCTTTGTTCATCAGTTAGATCGACTCCAGACATACTCATCTCCCCTTCTAACTGCCGGATTTACTAGCCTATAACAGTATAGCTAGCCAACTGCTCATAATATGCAGAATTATGCCTATTATAAGATTCTACCTAGAGAGCCAAAGTCCTGCGCTCGCCATGGCTGGCTTTGGGGTCAGCTCCCGCCTAACCAACGAAACCAACCGCAAAAAAATACGCAGCCTGCCAGTAAGGCAGGTGCGCATTTTATGTACATCATTCATTTCTTTTCAGACCAACTCCCTTACGTATAGGACATCCATTCGCTTTCACCAACAGGTTCATTGGTGGTGCCCAAAAATCCGCGACCTTGAATGTAGTAGACATTGATTGGTTTTTCGTTCCGAAGGACATCAATGACACTCTGCAGCATAGACAAGGGAAGATGCATTCTAATGATATCTCCATCCACATAATCTGGTTCGAAGACAACATTGGGATCGTAAAACCGAAGCAAAGCTATCGTATTGCCAGCCTCATCACTTAACTGAATCTGAGCTCGATTTTTTTGGAAACCTTCAGCGCCGCCATAAAATAAAATGCTATAATTTGCGACTCTAGCCATCTTCGATATCCTCCTTTTCTTTCCCTGCGCCGATCAGGACGAGCAGGCTATTGCTGCTGCCTGAACTTAGCTTGACGGGTTCAAAAAACAGCGGAATACTCATACTCATCCTTACCGTCTTAGCAATGCTGAACTGGTCAATCTCTTTTTCCGAGAAACCAAAGGCATCCTTATCCTCAAGATTCTGCGGCAAGACCAGCATTCTCCGGTTGGAAATATCCGTGGCAATGACCTGCAGCTTGTATTTGTACTTTTTTTCAGGGGAAATTAATTTTTATCAGCCCAAAGGTGGTCTTCTCCTTCGCCTGCAACAGCTTTCCCAGTCAAGCTTCCAAAAGATCTACCCTCGTAAATGCCGCTCTCAAAAAGACGCTCATACCTTTACCAATCAGGCCAAATTTGTCCACGAAACCTTCGTCCTTAAAATCGTTATATTTCAGCTGCTTGAGCTCATTTTTCATTTCCTGGGCAGTATAACCTACCGCCAGCAGCGCGGCAACAATCGCCCCTGCGGATGTCCCCGCTAAATTTTCGAACTTGAAGACTGCTTATTCTATCTCTGCAATAGCGCCAACCAGGCCGATTCCCTCAACCCCGCCGCCTTCAAAAACAGCGTCAGCTTTTAATTAGCAGCACCTCCTCCAATTAATAAATTTCAATGTTTACCGTTCTGGTAACCTCATCCCAATGGATATAAGCATTTAATAAATTGGCTACATCACGCAGCTGCACCCAGTTGCCCGACAGAAAAGCCTGAGCGCGCCCATCCACAACACGCAGCGGCTCCTCAACCTCCAGCGGCTTGCTGTTTAGCATTAATTTCACAACGTGCGGGTCAGGCTTGGGAGCCTTCCCAAGGAGGATCTGCAGGCGTTCCCAGGGGAACTTGCTGCCCGGGCACTCCGTGGGATTAACATCGCGATGGCTTAAAACCTTAAGCTTACCGTATTTACTCTCTAGATACTTAATTAGCCATGTCAGAGAGTCCAGCTGCGCTAGGGAAGGTTCCCATCTGGAGAAATTACCAACCAGGCAGATACCAATGCTATCGCTGTTGTTGGATTCCGCGTGTGCACCCACTGTGTTTTCCGGGCGACCGCGCTGAATTTCCCCACTGCCCATAACGACAAAGTGATAACCGATGCCGGCCCAGCCCCTAGATAAATGCCAGCGATGAATGGTGGCAGCGTCCTCATAGCCCTGACTGTCTGAATGATGGATCATAATACGCCTGGTGGCAACTCGTTGGATTAAGGTGCTATTAAAATTGTGGTTAATTTCGGTAATATTCATTTATACCTACCCTCCGTGAATATTCTATTCACCATACCCTTCGATTAGTAAACAAATACTTATTATAACAAATACACTGCCTGCCGCAGTCTGTTGTTAGATTCAATAACTTGTTTATGTTGGCATAATTATATAATTAGCGGAGATGAATAGCAATAATCTTGTGAATATTGTAAATACGAAGAGAATTACAGGAAGGCAAGAAATATTAAATGCACCCACCATAACGTGAGTGCATTGCTAACGCGGGTTGGCTAGATATCCAGATCCATATATTCCAGGCTTGATTCATCAGGAGAAAAGCCCTTAAACATTAATTCCGGGATTTTGATGCTTACCTTGGTGCCGGCGGGTACGGATTTAGTTAAAAAGACATTACTGCCGATGGTCGCGCCCTTGCCAATGACGGTATTACCACCCAGGATGGAAGTACCGGAATAGACGGTAACATCATCTTCAATGGTCGGGTGACGTTTTACACCGCGTAAATTCTGGCCTTCCCGGGTAGATAAAGCACCTAGGGTAACTCCCTGGTATATTTTCACGTTATCGCCGATGGTGGTTGTTTCACCAATTACTACTCCTGTGCCGTGGTCAATAAAAAAGTATTTGCCAATAGTGGCACCGGGGTGAATATCAATTCCGGTTACGTTATGGGCGTATTCGGTCATAATTCTGGGGATGAGCGGAACAGCTAGCAGGTGCAGTTCGTGAGCCATCCGGTAAACACTAATGGCAAATAATCCCGGGTAGGCTAAAATGATCTCATGTTTATCCACAGCCGCAGGATCACCGTCAAATGCCGCCTGTACATCCAGTTCAATGGTGCTGCGCAGTTGCGGTATGGTACTTAAAAACTTATAGATAATCTCATCGGCCCGGTCGGCAATACTACCTGCCTCGTTGGGGTTAGGCCGGCGTTCCAGGGCTAAGACTATTTGTTCGTGTAGCTGCCCGTGCAGGTGCATAAGCAGGTCGCCGATGTGGTATTGAATAGCTGTGGCCACCAAATGTCGTTGACCGTAATATTCTGGAAATAGCAGTTCCCGGAGCATCAAGATGATTCTGATGATGACGTCTCGTTTGGGCTGAGCAAAAGTCTCCAGCGCTACCTGCGGTTCTACCCGGTAACCGGTTACGATGGATTCAACTAGGCTATTGATTTTTTGGGGATCAAGTTTGCTCATATTAACACCTTCATATTGTTATCATAAAATCAATGTTCAAGTAAGTTCATCAGGGTGGCAAGCATAGTGCAACCAGCCGGTATATTAATTGGTCTTACGTTAAGAAGTTGTCTGCAGGCCTAACCGCTCCGAGTGGGTAAACACAGCCAGGCGATCCTCTTTAACCTGGCCAACCAGGGCAATGCCCAAATCCTCGGCCAGCAAGATAGCGTTCTTCGTCGGGGCGTGCCGCGAAACCACAACGGGGACCTCCATTTTAGCTGCCTTGAGCAGCATCTCGGAGGAAATGCGGCCGGTGATCAGCAACATTTTATCTCTGGTGGATATCCTCTTTAAGATACATTCGCCCTGAATTTTGTTTAAGGTATTATGACGACCAATATCCTCAGCTACGACCAGCAGGTTGGCTGTATCGGTTAGAGCTGAGGTGTGTACGCCGCCACTGACCTTATAGAGTTCCATCTGCTCCAGGAGTTCCTGCATCAGGGCCAGTACTTGCTCCGGCGCAGCCGTTAGATGAGAATTAATTTTCTGCCCATAAGGCCTCTGGGTTTTGAATATTGAGCTACCGCTGCACCCGAGTTTCCGCAGCGTGGGCAGTGCAAAGTCCGGGTTGTTCAGCACTACATCGGCCAGCGCCTCCTCCGGGCTCACCCGGATGCTTGCCAAGTCGTCGGTCCCGGTGATGATTCCCTCCGCATATAAATACCCGTAAGTCAGGCAATCCAGTTTGTCCGGTGTGCACAAAATGGTGACCAACGCCCGTTGGTTAACATATATGGTGAATTCCATCTCGCAGGGCACATGCAATGAAGCACTGCTCCATGACCCGTTGACATAGCGATTGCTGACTACTTCCGCAACCACGCCTTTAATCTCCGGTCCAACCTTGTTGGGCATGTTTTTATTCCCCTTCCTAGCTAACCTTAAATAGCATTAACCACTGCCTTACTTTAATATATCATTACCGCAGCAAATATCTGAGAAAAAATTATTAAAATAAATATATACAATCCCTATGGGCTAAGTCAAGTATTAATCTATTAAAATTACTCATATGTCGCACTTCACCAGGATACTAACTAATAAAACAATGATATGCGGCTGACAGCACAAGCTAAGCAAGGTGGATTGCAGTGTTGGCCGGTAGAATTACTGTTAGGTGAGCTAGCTGGTTGTGGTGCCTTGAGCCAAATCAGCCAGTGTATAGGTATCCAGCACCTCGGCAATGGAATCCCTTACTTCGCTCCATAAACTCCTGGTGATACAATTCTCAAAGCGCTCGCAGGCTTCAGGATTGGTTTCGCTAACACATTCAACCGGGGCAATCGGCCCTTCTAACGCTCGGATGATATCCCCTGCAGTAATGTCTTCAGGCTTTTTCACAAGCATATAGCCACCTTGAAAGCCTCGAATACTTTTTACCAGCCCAGCTCTTTTTAGGGGAATCATCAGCTGTTCCAGATAACGCTCGGAGATGCCTTGACGTTCAGCTATGCTATGGGTAGCGATGGGTCCCTCTTCTGTACTCTGAGCCAAGTCAATCATGGCCCGCAATCCATATCTGCCTTTTGTAGATAATTTCACGTTCAGCATCTCCCATCAACGTTCTTTACTGTAATTTATATTAGCTAAGAAACATATTCAATAGTTTTTTTATGGACAAGGTATTTTCCCTAATGGCTCCTAAACGGTTATATTAGTCTGCTCTTTAATTTAAATATACATAAACCCGATAGGGCAAATCAAGTATTAACTTTATTCCAGCCACGTTTACGCATTAAACTTTTCCCTCTGCTACACACTAAAAACTAGGGCTTTAACAGCATGCCCTGGTTTTGCCCTATGGTTGACTACCCTTGAGCGCCTTCTCCAACTGGCTTAAAGCCTTTGCCAAAACAGCCCTCGGACAGGCTATGTTAACACGCTGAAAGCCCTCCCCACCAGAGCCGAAAATCGTGCCTTTTTCTAACCATAAATTTGCTTTCTTCACAATCAGGTCCTCAAGCTGCTCACCGCTTAAATTGAACCAGGAAAAATCCAGCCATACCAGGTAGGTACCCTCCGGTTCGATGAGCTTGACGTGAGGTAGTTTTTCCCGCAGAAAGCTTCTGAGCATATCCAGGTTGCCGCCCAGATAATTGATTAGCTCCGCCAACCACTCGCGCCCTTTTTGGTAGGATGCCCGGCAGGCGGTGAGGCCCATGATATTTAAATGAATTTGCCCGCTCCTGATTATTCCCTGCTTTATAGCTTGCCTGATACTCGGGTTGGGGATAAAAATATTGGAAACCTGTAGGCCGGCGAGGTTAAAGGTTTTACTCGGGGCGGTGCAGGTAACAGACAACTGCGCAAATTCGGGTTTTATACCGGCAAAGACAGTGTGTTTATTGCCCGGATAGATAAAGTCGGCGTGAATTTCATCAGCCACCACGGTTACACCGTGCCGGAGACAGATATCACCCAGCCGGGTAAGCTCCTCCTCCGTCCAAACCCGGCCCACTGGATTATGCGGGCTGCACAGTAAAAATAATTTTACCTGCTTAGCGATGATCTGGTGCTCAAAATCCTCATAGTTTATCGTATACCGGTTCCCCTCATAAACTAGTTTATTTACCACCAGGCACCGCTTATTCGACAAAATAGACCCGGCAAAGGGATAGTAAACAGGCTGCTGGATAATTACGCCGTCACCCTCCTGGGTCAAAGCGCGGATCGCGGTGCAGATAGCATTAACGACTCCGGGCGTTTTCACCAGCCAGTCCGGCTGCACTGACCAGGCATGACTCTGCCAAAACCAGCTCTGCAGCGCTTCCCAATAATCCTGCCCGCTTTCAGAATAGCCAAAGATGCCGTGCCGGCATCTTTGGATTAAAGCATCAATGACAAAAGGAGGGGTTCTGAAGTCCATATCGGCTACCCAAAGCGGCAGTATATCCTCAGGCTTGCCCCACTTAGCGGTAAAGTCATACTTGATGCAATCAGTATTTTTGCGCTCAATGATTTCGTCAAAATTATATTTACAGCTCATCAACAAGTCTCCTATCTGCAATATCAATACAAATATCCATTATCTAATGTTTAAGCACCATGTTTTCCACTACAAGATATTTGAAAATCCTGCCGTTGTCAACTTAGCCAAAGCTAGAGATAAATTGTTGATGAAAAAAAAGCTATACTGTATAATAAGTTAAATATTTAACCATTTTGCCGAAAAAGAAAAAGGGGGTTAAAGCCAAGTGTTAGACCGCAGGTTCACAAAATGGGTCGGCGTGCTTATGTTCCTGACGTTGTTTGGTTGGTCGTTTTATTTGCTGCAGCCTGATGCTGCGAAAGCCGGGTGAGCATCCTCCAAGACACCGGTGGTGAAAACAGATGAAGCAACGGAACTGTCCACCAATGCAGCCACGCTAAATGGACAAATGACTGAGTGCTTTGGAGAAATCAAAGAGTATGGTTTTTACTTTGGCACAGAACTGACCAAGACAGACCAGAAATTAGTCGTCGGTGAAAAAGAGTTTGTCGCCAAGCCCTTTAGTAAGAGGATTGACCAGCTTAAGCATGGTACGTATTTCTATAAGGCGTTCGCCACGAATGCTACCGGCACCGGTTATGGTCCCCTGACGGAATTTACCATTAAACAAGCTAGCGGCGATGACTCCACCGCACCAGATGGCATTAAGGTTAAACTGGATGGCCAGCTGCTAACCTTTGATGTGCAGCCCACTATTTTTAATGGCCGCACCTTTGTACCGCTGCGAGGCATCTTCGAGGCCTTGGGTGCTAACGTAAGCTGGGATGGGGCTGCCCGCAAAATTATTGCCACCAGGGGCGATTCGGAAATCACGCTGGTTATTAATGGTGCGGCCCACATAAACGGTGCCATAGCCCCGCTTGATGAGCCGGCCAGGATAGTAAGCGGCAGGACACTGGTACCGCTCAGGTTCGTTTCTGAAGCTATGCAGTGCCAGGTCGATTGGAATGGCGCGGCTCAGACCGTCACCATAACCAGTACTCCCTAAACGTAGCTGCCAGGCCCGACCGGCATTTAGCAAAATCGTTATATTTCAGCCAAGCCTTACCCAAACATAGACAAGCCGCTTCCTGCTATGTATTATGCAGGAGGCGGCTTTTGCTGGTACGCAAAACCCAATAAAGTTTTTAACTGATTCCTCGATTTAAAGACTCTCATAATTATGGGCACAAAAAAATTAGTGCACCACCGAAAACGGGAATGCACTAACAGAATTTTTGGTGCCGGAAACCGGACTCGAACCGGTACGTCCTTAACGAACGAGGGATTTTAAGTCCCTTGCGTCTGCCAGTTCCGCCACTCCGGCA
>JAENYF010000024.1 GCA_016841905.1 Desulfoscipio geothermicus
CGCACCGGTGTATTTGTGTGCCATTGCGGCATCAATATCGGCAGCGTGGTCAATGTACCATCAGTTGCGGAATACGCCAGAACACTGCCGACCGTGGTTTTTGCCACCGATAACCTGTACACCTGCTCCCAGGATACATCAGCTCAAATTAAAGATGTCATCCTTGAACATAACCTGAACAGAGTAATTGTGGCCTCCTGCAGTCCCCGGACCCACGAGCCTATGTTCCAGGAGACCTTGAAAGAGGCGGGGCTCAACCCAAATTTATTTGAAATGACCAATATCCGCGACCAGTGTTCCTGGGTGCACATGCATGAGCCCGAAAAAGCCACTGAAAAAGCCAAGGATTTAGTGAGAATGGCTGTCTACCGGGCTGCCCTGCTGGAACCGATTAGTTCGGTCAGCTTGGAGATGAATCACGACGCCCTAGTGATTGGTGGCGGCGTGTCCGGCATGACCAGTGCGGTTAACTTATCCAAACAGGGATATAAAGTATTTCTGGTGGAAAAGGCAGACGTACTGGGAGGCACGGCCAACCGTATTCGCTATGGTATGAACGGCGAAGATATACCGGCATTTATCAGCGATTTAATTAATCAAGTGACCACCGATGAGAAAATCACCGTCTATACCGGTGTCGAAATAACCGACGTGCATGGTTTTGTGGGCAACTTCGAAACCAGCATCAGTAAAGGCGAAGTGCTCAAGCACGGTGTAACGGTTATTGCCACCGGTGCCGATGAATACAAGCCTACTGAATACCTGTACGGGCAAAACGACAAGGTTATAACCCTGCTGGAAATGGAAGCTTTACTGTCCGAGGATGACAGCAAGGTGCAAGACGCTAAGAATATCGTCTTTATTCAGTGTGTCGGCAGCCGTGAGCCCGAGCGCCCCTACTGCAGCAGAATTTGCTGCACCAAGTCCATTAAGCAGGCGTTGCTGGTTAAGGAAGCCAATCCCGAGGCCAATGTTTACGTGTTATACCGAGATATCAGAACTTATGCTTTCTATGAGGAACTTTACACCGAAGCCCGCAGGAAGGGGGTTATCTTTATCCGCTACGAATTGGATAATAAACCGGTCGTAGAAGCGGCCGGCAACGGCTTAAAGGTCACGGTAACCGACCATGTGCTGGGCATACCCATGGAAATAGAGGCGGATTTAGTCGCACTGGCTTCCGCTGTTATGTCGTCCAGAGAAAACAACAGCAAGTTGAGCCAATTCTATAAAGTGCCACTGAACCAGGATGGTTTCTTCCTTGAAGCGCATATGAAGCTGCGCCCGGTTGATTTTGGTACTGACGGCGTATTTATGTGCGGCTTGGCCCATGGCCCCAAAAACCTGGAGGAAAATATCAACCAGGCTAAGGCTGCTGTGGGGCGGGCCTGTACTGTGCTGGCTAAGAACACCATCACGGTGGAAGGCAAGAGCGCTTTTGTTAACAAAAACAAGTGTACAGGCTGCGGCGAATGCGAAACCGTTTGCCCGGCCAAGGCTGTACAGGTTGACCCTGCACAAGGAGTGGCCGTGGTTAACGAAGCCCTGTGTAAAGGATGCGGTGCCTGTGCATCCTCTTGCCGCTGCGGAGCCATCAACATCAAAGGTTGCACCAACCAACAATTAGTCGCTATGTTAGACGCGCTATAGATGGGGGAGGGAAATGGATATCATGGAATATGAACCTAAAATTATAGCATTCTTATGTAACTGGTGTAGTTATGCCGGTGCAGACCTGGCCGGTATAGGTCGTATCCAGTACCCGCCCAATATCCGGGTGATACGTGTACCCTGTTCCGGAAGGATCAATCCTTTATTCATTATAAAAGCACTTCGGCATGGAGCAGATGCCGTGCTGACCTCCGGGTGACACCCTGGTGACTGCCACTATGTAAGTGGCAACGTGGTAGCCCGCAGGAAATTTGCTTTATTAAAAGAGTTGCTAGAGTATGTCGGTTATGATGAAGGCCGGGTTAACTTCACTTGGGTATCCGCCGCCGAAGGTGGCCGTTTTGCTGAGATTGTCAAAAAAGTCACGGAAAATACAAAAGAACTTGGTCCCAACAAGGGCCTAACTGATAGCAAAGCGGGGTGTTGCGGATGTCAAAGCTAGCCGAGCAAATCAAAGGTGCCGCTAAAAAGCTGCTGGCTGAACAGAAGGTTAACTTGGTGGTCGGCTTTACCGAAGGCAGTCTCCCGCTTCGCGGCACGCCGTTTTTTGCCAGAACCCCCGAAGAAGCTGACCAACTGACCTGGAATCTGGACTGTGAAAATAACCTGGCCAATTACTTGCGTAAAAAACCAGGAAAAGTAGCTGTAGTGGCCAAGGGCTGCGATGTGCGGTCTATTGTGGCCCTGATTAAGGAAAACCAGCTTAACCGGGACAATCTTTATATCATTGGGGTACCCTGCAGCGGTATGATTGACCGCAAAAAAGTAACCGATCTGCTGGGTAGCCAGGAGGTTTTGGCCATCGAAGAAAACGGGGATACCGTGGTCATAAAAGGCAGTAACAGCAGTGTAACCGCCAAGATAGCCGACCTGTTGCACAATTCCTGTGGGGATTGCAGCTATGGTAACCCGGTAGTTTATGATGAGCTGATCGGTGAATTGCTGCCCAAGAAGGAAGCTGCTGATTTTAACGAAATTAAAGAATTTGAAGCTAAAACCACCGCAGAGCGCCGAGCGTTTATGAACAGTGAATTTAGCAAGTGCATCAGGTGCTATGCCTGCCGGAACGCTTGCCCCATGTGCTACTGCGAAGAGTGTTTTGTAGACTGCAACCAGCCGGAATGGATCGGTAAGAGTGCCTATAACGTTGAGGACAACATTCTCTTCCAGGTGGTCAGAGTGTTCCACTTAGCAGGGCGCTGTGTTGACTGTGGAGCTTGTGAGCGGGCCTGCCCAATGGGCATTAACTTGCGCCTGTTAACCCGTAAACCGGTTAAGGACGTTAAGGAGCTGTTTAACGCCGAGGCCGGGGTTAACCTGGAGGATAAGCCTGCCCTGGCCACATTTACCAACGACGATTCAGAAGCTTTCTTGTTGAAGGAATGAGGTGAAACTGATGATAATTAGCAAAAAAGACATACCCGGCTTCCTGGATAAATTAATTAGCGAATATCAAGTTTTTGCCCCTGTGCAAGAAGGCTCTTTTACATTATTTAAACCAATTAGTTCCGGTACCGACGTTGATCTGACAGCTGCTAACACCAAACTTCCGGCCAAAGAAATATTTTTCCCGCAGTCGGAAAAATTGTTCAGTTATAACGTTACCGAGGAAGGCGCCAAGGTAGAAGAGACCCTTGATGAGCAGAAAAAAGTCATTTTCGGCGTGCGCCCCTGCGATGCCAGAAGCCTTGTTTTGCTGGACAATGTATTTGATAATGATAAATTCCAGGATCCTTATTACTTAACCAAACGGGCCAACACCATCATGATCGGTATCGGCTGCAACACGCCCCTGAGTACCTGCTTTTGCACCTCGGTAAACGGCAGTCCCTTTGACACCAAGGGTCTGGATTTACTGCTAGTGGATACAGGTGACGCTTACGTAGTGGAAGTGATATCGGACAAAGGCAAGGCACTGGCTGAACAGGCTAGTTTGGCCGCTGCTGCGGATGCGGACAAGATTGCCGCCGCTAAGGTGAAGGAAGCCGCCACGGTTACTTGCCAGGTGAATATCGACGGGCTCAAAGATAAGCTGGACGTCAACTTTTATTGGCCTATCTGGGATAAAATTCACGAAAAATGCCTGGGCTGTGGTGCCTGCACCTACCTGTGCCCCACCTGCCACTGCTTTGACATAGTGGACGACGCCAAGGACTGTAATGGTTGCCGGGTGCGCAACTGGGATTCCTGCGCTTTCCCGATTTTCACTTTGCACGGTTCCGGCCACAACCCGCGGACCAGCAATAAAGAACGCTATCGCCAAAGAATTATGCATAAGTTCAAGTATTTCGTCGATAACTTCAACGAAATTGCCTGCGTTGGTTGCGGCAGGTGCATTAATAATTGCCCCGTTAATTTGGACATCCGGGTAGTACTTGAAGATGTTCGGGGCTCGGAAGCGAGGTTGGATAGCTAATGAAAAATCCATATCTACCGCTGCCTATGAAACTGGTGAAAAACTTTACCGAAACTGAAGATAAGCTCATCCACACCTTTACCCTACAGTTTTTAAGTGAGGAAGACGAAAAGAGCTTTCCTTACATGCCGGGGCAGTTTGCCGAGCTGTGTGTCTTTGGTAAAGGAGAAGCGCCCTTCGGCATGGCTTCTTCTCCAACTGAGCCTGGTTTTTTGAAGTTTTCCATTGCCAAAGTAGGTGTTGTATCCACTGCTTTGCACCTGATGGAAGAGGGAAACATGGTTGGGGTGCGCGGGCCGCTGGGCAACTACTACCCGGTAGATGAACTAAAGGGTAAAAATGTGGTCATTATTGGTGGTGGTTTCGCATTTACTACTTTGCGCTCACTGGCTACCTATATGCTGCAGCCCGAGCATCGCGGTGATTATGGTGACATCACCGTGATTTACGGGGCCAGAAATCCCGGTTTGCTGCTGTATAAAGAAGAGCTGGCCGCCTGGGATCAAAATCCCAATATTAACTTAGTCACCACCATTGACAGCGCGGTGGACGGCTGGAACGGCCGGGTAGGATTTATCCCCTCCGTTACCGAGGAGGTAGCCCCCAGCTCCGAAAATACCTACGCTATTGTCTGCGGACCGCCGGTGATGATTAAATTTACCATACCTGTGCTGGAAAAGCTCGGTTTCCCGGCCAATAGGATTATTATGTCCCTGGAAAACCGCATGAAATGCGGCATTGGCATGTGCGGCAGATGTAATGTAGGCGGCAAATACGTTTGTAAGGACGGCCCGGTATTTACCAGAGCTCAGCTCAATGAGCTGCCCGGTGAATATTAAACAACGAATCAAGTTCATTAATATAACTAGAGCGTCTCTTTAACTATAATTTAAGGAGACGCTTCAGCAGATAACAACTTGAATTTTCTCATGTAAGATTAAGAGGGGAGGGTCAAAATTGGAAGCTGTGAAAGCTGTCGATTTCAACCCCAAATTTAGGGACAAAGTTGCCGAACTGCTGGAGAGCTACGACTTCAGTAACTGCCTGAACTGCGGCATGTGCACAGCGGGTTGCCCGTATACCGACCTTGTAGAAAGCTTTGATCCACGTAAATTTATCCGCAAAGTACTGCTGGGCATGGAAAAGGCAGCATATGCCGACCCGTACATGTGGCTCTGCAACATGTGCGAGCAATGTACTGTCGAATGCCCCATGAACGTAGACATAGCCGCCCTGGTCAAGACGATCCGCAGCATGTGGGACAAGGGCAAGATCGCTGGCCGCCTGCAGGAGTTGGACAAAGAGCGTACTGCGTCCGACAGCCTGCCTTCAACAGGTCTGGTGGCCTTTGTAGATGTCAACAAGTGTGCGGCCTGCCTTACCTGCGTACGGTTATGCCCCGTGGAAGCGCCTCAGATACATAATGGCGCAGCGGTAATCGATCCTGTACTGTGCAAGGGCTGTGGCATTTGTGCGGGTGAATGTCCCAATAAAGCCATTACAGTCCTTGGATATTATGAGCTTATGCTTAAAAATATGGATAGCTTAATTGCTGGATGGTCTATTTAAGGAGGTGCATTAAGGTGCCAGAATTTGAGCCAAAAATTGTAGCCTTTTGCTGCCGATACTGCGCTTATACAGCTGCAGACCTGGCCGGTTCGATGCGGTTGCAGTATTCACCTAATATTAGAGTCGTGGAAATGCCCTGCTCCGGTACCATTGAACACGGATTGATTTTGAATGCCTTTGAAAAGGGTGTCGACGGAGTATATATTGCCGGCTGCAATCTCGGTGATTGTCACTTTTTAAAGGGTAACGTACGCGCGATCAAGCGTGTTGCGGCAGTTAAAAAGATACTGGATGAGATTGGTTTAGGTGGCCAACGCCTGGAATTTTTCCACATTCCTGCTTCGGAAGGTACGAAATTTGCTAAGGTAGCCAATGAGATGACGGAGCGGATCCGCCAACTCGGACCTAGCCCCTTGAATAAAAACGCGGCCGGTAACGCACAGAAAGAAGGTGGCCAAACAGTATGATAGTAGCACAACAAAAACCCATTAGTGAAATTGCACAAATGATCAGTGACTGTAAAAAAGTGTTGTTCCTGGGCTGTGCAGGTTGCGTAACGGTTTGCCTGTCCGGTGGCGAGAAGGAAACTGATGTGCTGGCTTCGGCTATACGCATTAAGCGCACTCTGGAAAACAATCCTCTGGAGGCCACTACTTTTACCTGCACCAGGCAGTGCGACCCAGAGTACATTGCAGGTATTGATAACCTTGTCAAGGATGTCGACGCCATTGTATCACTGGCCTGCGGCGTAGGTGTGCAGTATCTGGCCGAGCGCTTTATGGATAAGTGGGTGGTACCTGCTATGGATACCAAATTCGCTGGCGGATCTGTGGTGCACGGTCTGTGGGAAGAAAAGTGCGGGTTGTGCGGCGAATGCATTTTGCACCGTACCGGCGGCATCTGCCCCATCATCCGCTGCTCCAAGAGTATTTTAAACGGTCCCTGCGGCGGGTCCCAATATGGCAAGTGTGAAATAAACAAGGACATCGACTGCGCCTGGCAGCTGATTTACGACCGTATGAAGGCACTGGGCAAACTTGATAAACTGATGGAAATCCAGCCGCTCAAGGATTGGTCCAAATCACGGGACGGCGGGCCACGTAAGTCTATCAGGGAGGATGTGATGATCGATGAGTAACCTAAGTAAACTTCAGCAAGTACTTGATAGCGATCAATTCGCGGTAACTGCAGAAATCGGGCCGCCCAAACATTCTTCTTCTGAGGGTATTCGCCATCACGCTGAAATGATGCGAGATTACGTGGACGCCACCAATATTACCGATAACCAGACAGCAATTGTGCGGATGTCCAGCATAGCCGCCGGCGCACATGTCCTAAATAGCGGCATCGAGCCGATCATCCAGATGACCTGCCGGGATCGCAACCGGATAGCCATACAGTCAGATTTATTGGGGGCCTACAGTCTGGGCATGTGCAATGTACTTTGCCTATCCGGCGACCACCAGAAGTTCGGCAACCATCCCACGGCCAAAAACGTGTATGATGTCGATTCCATGCAATTAATTGAAAACCTTCGCCGTATGCGGGATGAGAAGGTGTTTTTCTGTGGTGAGGCGATTAAGGAAGCTGAACCCCAGTTCTTCATCGGAGCGGTGGCGAACCCCTTTGCCGATCCCTTTGAGTTCCGGGTGGACCGCCTGGAGAAGAAAGTGAATGCCGGTGCCCAGTTTATCCAAACCCAGTGTATCTTTGATATGGAACGCTTCGAGCGGTTCATGGAAATGGTACGAGAGCGAGGTCTAGATCAGCGGGTGCACATCCTAGCCGGGGTAACCCCGATGAAAAGTTGGAAAGCTGCTAGTTATATGCAAAACAACGTCAGCGGTATGATCGTGCCCAACGAGCTGGTGGAACGGCTAAAAAACGCTGAAGATCCCAAACGTGAAGGCTTGGATATTTGCATTGAGCAAATTAAGTATATCAAAGAAAAAGTTAAGGGCGTACACGGGGTTCACATCATGGCTATCGCCTGGGAAGAAGTGGTCCCCGAAATCGTGGAAAAAACAGGCCTATACCCCCGGCCCAAGGTGGGTTAAGGCCTCTTATAACACTATTAACTGTATGGTTCAATAACGCAAGACCCTCTTCAAGAGGGTCTTTTTAATTTTAATAAAGGCATTTTGACTTCTTTGTCGTAAATTGTAAGCAGGACATTTGCTCTTGAAGAAAAATATATTGATATAAAACCCAAATCAATACGATAAGCTACCCTTGTTAATCAATTGTTCGTGTAGACAGCTCTGCCCTGCAGCCAGACTGATTAATTTTACCACGTTAAAAAGTTATCATGTTTCTGGAGAACTGCATAAAATGGGCAATGGTACGCGGCAAATCCACTATCTAACAGCAAACACCAACATCATATAGTTATCCCGAGACCAAGAGGTGAGAACTAAAATGGAAGATATACTTGCGGAGCAACTTAACCCCCAATTCAGGAAGGAAGTTGCCGAACTGCTGAAGAGTTACGACTTTGCTAACTGCCTGGCCTGCGGCATGTGCTCGGTGGGCTGCCCATACGCCGATTTAGTAGGAAATCATAATCCCCGTAATTTTTTACGTAAACTACTGTTGGGCATGCAAGAGGAAGTATATGCCGACCCGTACATCTGGTACTGCAATATGTGTGATCAGTGCACTATTGAGTGTCCCATGAATGTAAATGTATCAACTCTGGTCAGAGCACTTCGTGGTACCTGGGACAAAGACAAAATCCCTGGCTACCTGCAGACCATTGTCAAAGAGCACATCGCGTCCGGCAACCAAATGAATGTCAACCAGGAGGATTACGAAGATACCCTGGAATGGATTGAAGAGGAACTGCAGGTGGAGCTGGGGGACGCTAATTATAAAATCCCCCTCAACAAAAAAGGCGCCAAATATTTCTATGGCTTTAACGCCCGGGATATTAAGTATTACCCTAATGAACTGCAGACCACATTAAAACTGTTTTATGTCGCGGGCATTGACTTCACCATCAGCACCAAACGCTGGGACGCCACCAATGCCGCTCTGTTCACCGGCCAAACCGACGACTTTTTAGCTATTTCCATGCCCCTGTGGCAAGAAGTGGCCGACCTGGACTGTGAAGAGTTAATTGTAACTGAGTGCGGGCACGCCTTCCGTTCCATGAAATGGGGCCTGCGCACCTACTGGCCAGGTAAACCTTTCCCGATACGCCATATTATCGAACTGCTCAACGAGCTAGTCAAGGAAGGTAAAATTAAGCTTGATCCCGATGCCATCACCGAAGTAATTACTTATCATGACCCGTGCAACACAGCTCGCAAAGAAGGCGTCTACGCAGCGCCCCGCGAGTTGCTCAACAGCTTTATCAAGAACTACGTGGACATGAACCCTAACGGCAGAATGAATTATTGCTGCGGTGCCGGCGGCGGTGGTATGGCCATGCCAGAATATAACGAGGTGCGCAAAGCCAAAGGCCAACGAAAAGTAGAGCAGGTAGTGGCCACCGGTGCAGAAATTGTCATTGTGCCCTGCCACAACTGTATGGACCAATTTAATGATTTAAATAAATGGTACCCTGAAAAAGCCAGGTCTCAGAATATGCACATCTGCGATTTAATCGAAAGAGCCCTGATCATACCGGAAAAGCTTTGGAAATCAGCCTGAGTCCTGCATCAATAGACATGCTGGCACCCCTACTCCGCTGAAACATATCTTATGTGCTCAAGTTTGTTTTTTTTAATAATCAATTTTTTTACCGGCCAGCATATTTATTTATATCTAAACTAAAAAGTTAGGCCAAAGGAAATTTAATAAAGAGTGTTCAGTAATGATTACGTATTCGTATGGCAGCAAAACGCTCTGCAAGGAGAGGACGGGTCATTCCTTGGGCAAAGATAAGGTTGGCGCGGTAATGGTGGTAGGAGCCGGTATCGCTGGCATTCAGGCATCTCTGGACCTGGCTGAGTCCGGTTACTACGTTTACCTGGTGGAGCAGTCACCGGCCATCGGAGGCATTATGCCGGCGCTGGATAAAACCTTCCCTACTAATGATTGTTCCATGTGCATTCTATCCCCTAAAATAGTTGAATGCGGCAGGCACTTGAATATTGAAAAGCACATGTTAACCAGTATTGTAGAAATCCAGGGTGAACCGGGGAATTTTAAGGTAACCCTGCATAAAAAAGCCCGTTTTGTGGACTTGAATAAATGTACCGGCTGTGGCGATTGTGCTACGGCCTGCCCGGTGGAGATACCCAATAACTTTAATGCCGGCCTGGAAAATCGCCAGGCTATTTATAAAACCTATCCCCAGGCTATGCCGGCAGCTTACGCCATTGAGAAGGCCGGTATCCCACCCTGCCGGGCCGCCTGCCCAGCAGGAGTTAACGTTCAAGGTTATGTGCAGTTAATTAAAAAAGGTGACTTTCTGGGCGCCTGGTCTCTAATTTACCAGGATAACCCATTCCCGGCAGTATGCGGTCTGGTCTGTGCCCATCCCTGCGAAAATCGGTGTCACAGGGGCAGGCTGGATACTCCGGTGGGCATCAAAAACTTAAAGCTGGTAGCTGCGGAACAAGTATATGCCGGTAATCTCGATGAGCTTCCTTTACCCGCCAAGGCTGCCAAACGGGGACAGGATGTGGCGATTATCGGTAGTGGCCCGGCGGGCTTGACCGCTGCTCACCATCTGGTGAAACGGGGTTACCGGGCAGTGGTCTTTGAAGCTGAGCGGCGCCCCGGCGGCATGATGCGCAAAGGCATACCTGAATACCGACTGCCCAGGTACTACCTAGATATCGAAATACAGCTGCTGGAAAAAATGGGCGTGGAAATCAGGTGTAAACAGCGCTGGGGTACAGACTTTTCGGTAACCGGACTAAAAAAAGAATTCGATGCTGTTTTTATAGCCATCAGAACTCCAAAATCCTCACAACTAGGTACGCCCGGCAAGGAATTAGCCAAAGTTATGCACCACTACATTTACCTGTCCACCGAAGATCAGGCTTTATTAAATGACGCCGGGCGGCTGCAGATAGACCGTGATACCCTGGAAACCAGCCTGGAGGGTGTGTTTGCCGGCGGGGACAATGTTACCGGCCCTCGAGATGTGATTTCAGGCATCGGGGCAGGTAAGCGGGCAGCGGAATCAATAGACCGCTATTTAAACGGCATCGAACCAAGAAAAGACCGGATCTTTAAAGTGCCCGGGGATAAAATCGCCCCACCCAGAAAACCTGTTGTAGCCGGAATAACCCACAGCACAACGGCATCGCTGCCTTTTAGCCCGGTGGAGCCGAGCGAGCAGGGGTTTGCCCTGGAAACATCCAGGCTAACACCTGAGCAAGCCATCGCCGAGGCGGGGCGCTGCTTGAACTGCGGTATTTGCTCTGAATGCGGTATATGTGAAAAAACCTGCCTGAGCCAGGCCATTAACCTCCACGCGCCGGATGAATTTTTTGAACTTCAGGTGGGTGCAATTATTTTATGCGCCGGTGTCCAAACTTACGATCCCAGCCATTTACTTTACCTAGGCTACAGCAATTATCCCAATGTAGTGACCAGCGCCGAGTTTGAACGCATTTTAAGTGCCTCAGGGCCTTATCAGGGTCACCTGCTGCGCCCTTTTGACCACCGGGTACCCCATAAAATTGCCTGGATCCAGTGTGTCGGTTCCAGAAATATCCGGGAAAGCCACGGTTATTGTTCCTCGGTCTGCTGCATGTCTGCCATCAAAGAAGCAGTGATCGCCAAAGAGCACAGTGAACAACCGCTCGCTGCCACGGTTTTTATGATGGACATGCGCTGCTACGGTAAGGATTTTGAAAAATATTACCAGCAAGCTAAGCAGGAGTACGGAGTAAAGTTTGTACGCTCTCGAATCTACCAGATCGAACAGGTTAACCAGCCCGATAAAAATCTGCGCATCCGTTACCAGGATGAAAACGACAAATTCTTGAGCGAAGAGTTTGATTTGGTAGTGCTTTCCGTGGGGCTAGAGCCTGCTACAGAGGCAAAGGGGTTGGCGGAAAAAGCAGCAGTTGCGGTCAACCAGTACGGCTTTGTCCAACTGGCTCCCCTCACCGGGGTAAACACCTCCCAGCTTGGGATTTTTACCGCCGGGGCATTCAGTGCGCCCAAAGACATTTCCGAAACTGTCCAGCAGGCCAGCGCAGCGGCCAGTGCGGCCGGCAGCCTGCTCAGCGAGGTTTGCGGCACGCTAATTAACAAACGAACATTCCCGGTTGAGCGGGATGTGTCGGGCGAAACACCAAGAATCGGTGTATTTGTCTGCCGCTGCGGCACCAATATTGGCGGCGTGGTCAGGGTGCCCGAAGTAGTTGCAGCGGCTCAAAGATTACCTTACGTAGTGCACGCTGAGGATCAACTGTATGCTTGTTCTCCAGATACCCATGCCAAGATCCGGGCAGCAATTCAGGAGCACAACCTGAACCGGGCGGTGGTCGCCTCCTGTAGTCCCCGAACTCATCAGCTGCTGTTCCAGGAAACAATGCAGGAGGCCGGCTTAAACAAGTTCTTGTTTGCCATGGCCAATATCCGGGACCAGTGTTCCTGGGTGCATATGCATGAGCCCGAACTGGCCACGGCAAAGGCTATCGATTTAACCAAACTCGCAGTGTATAAGGCTGCGATGCTAAAACCGCTCCAGCAGGAGTCTATTGTTATTACCAAGTCGGCACTGGTCATCGGCGGCGGTGTGACAGGAATGGTCAGCGCTCTTGCCCTGGCAGAAATGGGCTATCCTGTTAGCCTAGTGGAAAAATCCAGCGCCCTGGGCGGCATGGGTAAACGCATTAAGCTGGGTTTTGCCGGCGAAGATATCGAAGCGTTTGTTAATGATTTAATTAAACAAGTGGAGCAGCACCCGCTGATTAAGGTTTATAAGTCAGCTGCCCCAGCTGAAGCGGCCGGTTATGCTGGTAACTTTACCACTACTTTAACCAGTGGCACGACAATTAAGCACGGTGTAACCATTGTAGCGATTGGCGGGCAGGAGTACCGGCCCAATGAATACCTCTACGGGCAAAGTGACCTGGTGATGACCCTGCTAGAAATGGAAGAGGTCATGAACCGAGACGGCTTAAAGGACACGCATAACGTTGTGCTAATTAACTGCGTAGGTTCACGGAATAGCGAAAGGCCTTACTGCAGCCGTATTTGCTGCAGCAAATCAATCAACTTAGCCATCAGGTGCAAAGAAAATAACCCTGCCGCCAATGTATTTGTCCTGTACCGCGATGTCCGCACCTATGGCTTTTTGGAAAATTATTACCAGGAGGCTCGGGTCAAGGGAGTTATCTTTGTCCGGTATGACGAAGAGCACAAACCACAGGTGGAGAAGAGTAGCCAGGGTATTATCGTCACGATCCGTGATCATATCCTGGGCAGGAATATTATCATTAACGCAGACGCGGTGGGGCTGGCCGCGGCCATCCTGCCGTCAGAAGATAACGCTGTGCTTAGCCGGCTTCTTAAATTACCCCTCAATACCGACGGTTTCTTCCTGGAAGCTCATATGAAGCTCCGCCCGTTGGATTTTGCTTCCGAAGGAATTTTTATGGCCGGTATTGCCCACGGGCCTAAGAATTTGGAGGAGAATATTGTCCAGGCCAAAGCAGCAGCGGGTCGGGCGGCCACCATCTTAAGCAAAGAGAGCCTAGCTTCGCTGGGTCTGGTAGCCACAGTGGATCCCAGCAAATGCGCAGCCTGCCTTACCTGTGTGCGCTTATGTCCTTTCCACGTACCCAGGATAAGTTTTAGCGTAGCCGAAATTGAACCTGTTTTGTGTCAGGGTTGCGGCATTTGCGCCGGCGAGTGCCCCAACAAGGCCATTACGCTGCAGGGCTGTAGTGAACGGATGCTTAATCATATGCTGATTGGTTTATGTGAGCCCGGTAACGCTTTGCACTTATAATTATTTACATAGAGACCCTGCCCAGAGGGTCTCTTGTTAATCAACCAAACAATGCTCGAAAAATATATACCGCTAGACAATTTAAAACACCGCCAGACTGTAGAGCTTGTTTAACGGCAACAGCCTACAGAGAATTAGCAAGACAGCTGTCTCTGGCTGGTCTTTTTTGTCAGAGATAAAATAAAGGGATTTAGCCGTCTTTGCCGTAAAGTATTAGAGGGCAATTTAACCGTGCTAGGAAATTTCAGACAAGGCGCTGACGGTAAGCCCAGCTAAAAGAGTGGACAAACCCATCAATCTGCCATAAAATATGTCTAGGTCAAAAGAAGGAGAGATTACCTGATGGTCCCAAGAGGCACAGTAAGTACGGTAAAAAATTACAAACGGGGCAATATAACTGCAGCTTTTGGTGTGGACCTGTTTATCCATGGCTCAACCTCCATTCCTAATTTATTATTAAAATTGTATAAAGACATGGGCATATCCGATACGGAAATGATGCTGCTTATTCAATTATTTAGATTATTTACTGAAGAAAACAATTATCTACCGTCAGCAGATTTGCTTTATGAACACTTATCCGGAGATATTGCGCAAATTAACCGTGACCTGGAAAATTTAATCAGTAATGGCATGTTAAAAATTACCGACTTCTACGATGCGGAAAGAGACATTGTCATACAAGGCTATGATTTTGAACCGATATTTGAAAAGCTGTCGGAAATATGGGCCTGTGCCAGGGTACAACAACATGAGGCCATTAAAAAAATTACCGAAAAAAAATTAAAAAAGCCCGTTAGCTTATTTAAGAGTTTTGAAAAAGAATTTGGCCGCCCCCTCTCGCCAATGGAAATTGAACAAATTGCCCTGTGGTCACAAAAAATGCCCGCCGTTATGGTCCTTGAGGCACTGCGCCGGGCTGTTATGCTGGGCAAGCATAATTTTAAGTATATTGACAGCATTTTGCTGGAATGGGAAAAGAACAATTTGCTCACCCCGGAACAGGTTCAAAATTTTGACCGGCAGTTTAAAATGAAGCACAACGATAACAAAAAAACACCGGCTAATGGCAGACGCAAGACCAATCAAAAGGATGATAAAAAAAATATGCTCGAGTCACTATATATGAGTTAAAGGGGTTGGTAGCATTTGGCTTATTTATGTAATAAATGCGCCGACCGGGGACTGATCATTCATGATGGTGTTGCTGAGCCCTGTAGCTGTGTTAAACAGCGAAGCATCAACAAAAAAATAAGAGCTGCACAGATTCCACCCAGGTTAGTTAATTATACCTTTAACCGTTTTAAACTTGATTTTTATTCCCAGTCGCAAATAGATCCGGTGAAGAATACATCCTTTTATGATTCCGCTTCGGTCACCCTAAAAGCAGCCAAGGATTTTACCCGCCGGTATTTAGGGGATCCATATACTAATGGCATACTATTAACAGGCCCGGTGGGCAGCGGTAAAACTTTTTTAGCATGCTGTATAGCTAATGCCCTTTTGGCGGAGGGTAAAACTGTTCTTTTTATCGTAGTGCCCGACTTGCTGGAACAAATTAAAGCTACCTACGACGCCAAAAATGAAAATAATGTTACGGAATCAGAGCTGTTGGATACGGCCAGGGAAGTGCCTTTGCTCATCCTGGATGACCTGGGAGCCCATAATTACACAGACTGGACTCGTAATATAATATTTACTATTATTAATCACCGGCTCAATTATCTTTTACCCACCGTGATCACCACCAATAACAGCCTGGGAGATTTAGAGCAATTCCTGGGCGACAGAACAACCTCTCGTATTATTCAGATGTGCCACCCTTACCGCCTGCTGGTAGACGCTGATATCCGCATGCAAATGATCAGCCAGGGCAGGTAACCTAAACATTTTCTCTTAAATACAAGGACAAGCTTACAAGCTTGTCCTTATCTTATGGTTATAATTACCAGTATAATATATATATATATTGTACAAAATACTTTTTGGTCAGAAAGGAGGAAAAAATGAACACTCATTTTTCCAAGCTCACCAGTATTTTGTTATTCGCGCTGTGCCTGCTCCTAAGCAATGGTCAGGATGCCCGAGCTGGTGTGGAAAAAGAAGTGGCCGGAGGATCAAACGGCATAACGGTAAAATATACGGTGCAGCCGGGTGACACTCTATCCAAGATCGCTAAGTCCTTTGATATTGATGTAAACCAATTAATACATGCTAACAACCTGGAAACATCGGTATTAAGACCTTGCCAGGTATTAACCATCCCACCACTGGAGAAGGCCAGCTCGGCCAGTGTTAGCCGGGGAGATGTGTCCAGGGAAGACCTTATGATTTTAGCCAGGGCTATTTATGCTGAAGCTAGAGGAGAAAGCTTTGAAGGTCAGGTAGCCATTGGGGCGGTGATCTTAAACCGCACCCGCGACCCACACTTCCCCGATAGTATCAGTGAAGTGGTATTCCAGCGCAGCCACAAAGGATACCAGTTCTCTCCTGTTGGTGATGGCACCATCAATTTAAGTCCTGACGAAACGGCTATTAAAGCTGCCACCAAAGCACTTGAAGGTCATGATCCCACCAACGGGGCGTTGTTTTTCTATAACCCCCGAATTGCCTCTGACCAGTGGATTAGAACCTTGCCAGTGATAACCACCATCGGCAGACATGTGTTTGCCACTAAAACGTAAACAAATCTTTTAAATGAATAATGCGTTTGGCCAGCCAAGCAATATTATGAACCAATAAGAAAAAGGCATCCCCCAAATAGCATCATTGGATCCGGGAGTGCCTTTTTTCTTACCGATTAGCTGATCTCTTCTGATTGAATATCCATGATCGTTACATTAATAAAATTCACTGTTAAACCAGTCATATTTTCCAGCTGCAATTTAACCACCTGCTGTATTTCTTTGCTAATGTGATCTAGTTTATAATTTATACTTACCACCACGTATAGCTCGATAGTAACGTCTTGGTCATCCCTGATGATATGAGTATGCTTTACCGCAACCACGCCGGGAACAGTCAAAGCCGCATAGTTCACTATAGACACCAGAGCTCCTTGAGAAATGCTGAACTTACCATATAAAGTAAAGGTAGGCCTCACTACTGACTGTTCTGACCAGCTGCGCCGGTCCTTTTGTCCATGACGGCGCATAAAAACCTGCAAAGGGTGAATTATACTTTCGGGAAAACCTTTTTTTACTTCAATAATCGGTGCCGGAATGACATGCTTGCTGTGCTGGGTACGCATAATGCGTGCTTTTCTAATCTCCTTGGCCGAGGCGATTTGAGCAATATTAATATATTCTTTGATCCCGGGCAACCCTAAACCTGCTGCTATTTTATTCGTCATGCCCTTGGAGGTGCCAAGAATTAATATTTTTTGTGGAGCTTGCTCGGCAATAGCTTCACCGGCAGTTTCTCTATGTTCTGGGTCTGTAAAAAGAGCTGTTTTTATAGCCCCGATTCGGGTGGGTTGTTTCTTGGCGGACATACCGGCAATAATTTTATTACCTTTAATAATTAGTCCGTCATCGATAATGATCTCACAACCAAAACGGGCGGCTAGCATTACTGCCCGGTAGCTTTTACCCGTACCGCTAGGCCCCACCAGTGCGTAAACTTCCAACCAAATCCCTCATTCCTCAGTGTTTTATTGCTAACCAGCACCAAAAAATATATACTTTGATCTAAGAGTTGTCTAGTTTGTTTATTATTATATATTATCAATATACATATATTACATACCTATGCAATTTTATTTCAGAGGATGGAGTTAGGCATGGCTGCACTTTTTTTAGAAATATTACAAGAAGAATTTAACTTCACCGAGCAAGATACCCAATTAATGAGCAAAACCTTACGCCAGCAAAACCGTACCGACCGCAGATATTATTTCCAGAACATCAAAGTTCGAGAAAGAAAATTCATTCATTGCTTAAAGCAACGTTACCAAGCCCTTGAGTCTGATGGACATAAGCAATGGCTAGACGCATTGCTACAGAGTATGTTGGACCGGGGCGGTGAACCGGATCTCAGCGACGCCTTGGTTATGAAAATAATCGGACCATTGACGGTGTATAACCAGTTACGTTTAAAATCCGACAGCGAAGGTGTCAAATTAAAGCTGCTGGTCAATTTTGGCGGGATGGGTACCGTAATTATGCTTGTTGGCGTTATAACCGCACTGGTTCTGTATTTGCTGGCACGTTAAAATCAATTAACTTCAGGGAGCTATTGATTTTATGTCATGAAATCACCGCGATAGTGAAGCAATTAAAGCTTTTCTGGCCACCGACCCATTACCATGGGTGATGCGGCGATACTAATATCCGCTTTTCTCAAGCTGCCGCTGGCTGTGGCCATATGGCAGGGAACGATGAATTCCCGGCCAGAGCTAATATTTTATTGGACAGATTTGTCCCATCAGCTGACCATAACCGCCCTGTAGGTACTAGGCTGTACACTGGCCCAGAAATTGCTCAGTCCAGAGTAGTAAAAAAGCCGGCTTTTTGCCCGGCTTTTAAGTAATCCGATATATCCAGTTGGAACCGTTGTTATTATCCCAGTTTTGGGCATTATCCCGGAAGCAAAAATTAAACTGCTTGTCTTTAACATCAACATTATGCTCCCAGCCTTCGCTGGTCTTTTCCATCTGATAATCTTTGGCATCGCTCCATTCCTCTGCTCCGCCAGCACTGGCATGCATCCAAATTTGATTAGCACCGCCCTGCTTTAACATGCCGGTGTACCTGATCCGTATTTCTTTGCCGTCCTGTCTCAACGGTTTAACTTGCACACCCTGGATTGGCGGGGAAAAGGTAAACGGACTTAATGTACTCATAGGCCACCTCCTTTTTTCTGTTCACGATTAGTTTAAACAAAAATAATCTATTTATTAATTTTGCGGGCACAAAAGTGGCGACTTAGTTGTTCAAGAGCAATCACCACTACGTACCAGCCCGACCACGTACTGCCGGCTAGGCGACCAGCCCATTAAACAAGCGATGCGACGAGCTGGCTTTAGCTGTCAGGCGGTGATGTGAACCGGTCAAGACGGTGCATGCTGCCAACCAACGACTGCTTTTTTTGCTTATTAAAACCAAAAGACGGCATTTACCTGTCTTTTACGATTAGAGCTTTATTCCGCTTTTGCGGAACGGTTACAAGCAACACTCCTAATAAAATGAGTACTCCGCCAATAAAGAAATTCAAATCCAGGTGTTCATCAAGCCATAACCAGCCCAAGAAGGAGCCCACTACTGGTTGGAAAAAGAAGAATAGCGAATCAGCACCCATCA
This sequence comes from Desulfoscipio geothermicus, assembly GCA_016841905.1. Taxonomy (GTDB): domain Bacteria; phylum Bacillota; class Desulfotomaculia; order Desulfotomaculales; family Desulfallaceae; genus Sporotomaculum; species Sporotomaculum geothermicum_C. Next base: position 18,881 of record JAENYF010000024.1, read on the forward strand.
GTTCCATACCCTTGTTCCACAGAAAATAAGCAAAGGCCGTAGCTACAATACCAATATACAAAACTCCCAATAAACTAAGTAGTAGTTATTCAAGATGATCTGGCTTGTTTGCAGTTCCCAGATCATGAACGGGGTTGTAAAAATAACGGCAAATAAGATGGCATAGGTAGTAATAGTTAATGTGGAAAACTTGTAAGACGCTAGTTTAACATACACAGACAATAAATCCCAGGTTATTGCAGCAACAACAAGAAAGACATTTCCCCAAAAGTTATGGCCCAGGTTGGAACTCCAGCCGACAATAATTGCAACACCAAAAGTAGCTATGATTAGCGAAAAAAATTTACGAACAGTAAGTGTTTCTTGTAAGACAAAGCGAGCAAATATAACCGTAAAGGCCGGGGTTGCCGAAGTGATAAGAGCACCCGTATGGGCATCTGAAAGTTTTGTGCCGATAAATTGACAAGAAATCGATAAAAAATATCCGACGAACCCAATCCAGCCAAAAGCGACCAGTCGCCCCTGACGAATTTGGTAGGTGTGTCTGTTTTACGCTGCACTATTTTTAAAATTATATATAAAAAAACAAACGCAATACTATATCTTAGCCAAACAAGGGTCAAGGGAGGGATAAAGTCGAGTACATATTTACTTACTACATACAAAGCGCCCCAGATAATAGCTGCTGAGGATAAACATATTGCCCCTAAAACGGTGTTGCACATTTTATATTTTCCTCCGTCATTTTAATGAATTAAATCGACAATCTTCTAAAACGGGGCAATTCAAAAGCTTAGCTGGTCATCACCATCCCATGAATGAACTGTAATACGTAGCCTTCTCGGGCAAAATATTTATTATAACATAAAAGTTTAGAGTTGGGATTAAGCTAAGTGTGTGATTACGCGACGCTAGATTCATCGATATAATCTCGTTTTAGGTATAAAAAAACAAACCCCTTTGTTAAATCAGGTTTGTTTTTGTGGTCGGGGCGACAGGATTTGAACCTGCGACCTTACGGTCCCGAACCGTACGCGCTACCAAACTGCGCTACGCCCCGGTAATGATCATTTTTCAAACAAACATTATGATAACAAAACTCAACCCTATTGTCAATGACAAATTAGCTCTTAGTTTAACATCTTGGCTAGTTGATCATTTTTATTTTCACTGTTTAGCTATTAATGCTATAATGTGCATAAGTTGATTATTTTTTGCATTAATTCTTGTCACATTTGTAGGAGGGAGTTATTTTGAATCTTTTAATCATGGGTCCTCCCGGAGCCGGCAAGGGCACTCAAGCCGAAGTTCTGGTCAAAGAATTAAACATTACCCATATCTCTACCGGTGACATGTTCCGGGTAGCTATACAAGAAGGCACTGAAATGGGTATGAAGGCTAAGGAATATATGGATAAGGGTGCTCTGGTTCCTGACGAAGTAGTTATTGGCTTGGTCAAGGACCGCCTGGCCAAACCGGATTGCGCCAGTGGTTTCTTGCTGGACGGTTTTCCCCGCACCCTTAAGCAGGCCAAAGCTTTAGACGCCACCCTGCAGGAAATGGGTATTAGGCTGGATGACGTAATTAACATAGAGGTGCCCCGGAAAAAATTGATAGCCCGCGTTACCGGCCGCCGGGTCTGCCGCAGCTGTGGAGCCAGTTACCATGTGCTCTTTAACCGACCCGAAGTAGAAGGTAAATGCAACAGCTGCGGCGGTGAGCTGTACCAGCGCAGTGACGACAACGAAGAAGCGGCAGGCTATCGACTGGATGTTTACGAAGCTCAAACCCAACCGCTGGTTGATTATTACGCTACCCAGGGCTTGCTCAGGAATATTAATGGCGATCAGGATATTAATAAAGTACTCAAGAATATATTAGCCAGCTTAATAAAATAATTATCACAGCCCCTGTATTATGATTGCTCCATTAAAACTTCATTAATTACTTGCACTTAACAGGGGAGCAGTTCATTAATCGGGGGCTGTTTGAAACTATAGTGCTAAATGTGATACCATACATCCCTTGTTGTTTAACCCAAACAATACCTCTCACATTAGAGCTTCCGCAATTCCGGCATCCCCTTATGTACCTAAATAAGTCTCCACTTCTACTCAAGGCAATTTCCGTTAGGCTAGACTAATTTAGTCAAAAGATTCTTATTTTTTCATGCATGCAGGAATATTGACGCCGCATAAAGTTGTGGAAGCAGGTATATCACTGACCAGAGGGGAGAAGGGTTTTTTCTCGCATGACTGTACTCGAAAACTTGGTCATGGGTGCATATCTCAAAAAAAGCAGAGTCGAAATAAAGGAATCAATTGAAAGAGTTTTTGACCGCTTTACCCGGCTTAAGGAGCGCAGAAATCAGCTGGCGGGCACACTAAGCGGCGGAGAGCAGCAGATGCTGGCCATTGGCCGGGCGCTGATATCCAAACCCAAACTGCTTCTAATGGACGAACCTTCGATGGGCCTTGCCCCCATGCTGGTACAGGAGATATTTTCCATCGCCAAGGAGATTAACCAATCGGGCACCACAATTTTATTGGTTGAGCAAAATGCATACATGGCCTTATCCATAGCTCAACACGCTTATGTTTTAGAGACCGGTGCCATTGTGCTCCAGGGTACAGCCGAAGAAATGGCCAACAACCCCGAAGTAAAGAAAGCCTACCTGGACGAGTGAGACTGGCAATACTTTAACGTAAATCAGACAACCATTACAACCCTATATAATTATTACAATAGTAAGCTAGCTATTTCTTTGATAATTAGGTAAAGTTAAGATAATAATATTCAAAAAAACGATATTGGGGGTTAGAAAAGTGAGCCTATACGATGTAACCATCATCGGAGGCGGTCCGGCCGGATTGGCCGCAGGAATCTACTCTGCCAGGGCGGCCTTAAATACACTGCTGCTGGAAAAGGGTATGCCCGGGGGCCTAGCTGCCAGTACTGAATTTATCGAAAATTACCCGGGGTTTGCCGAGGGCGCAGGCGGCCCAGAATTAATGATGCAGATGGATGCCCAAGCACGCAGGTTTGGCACCGAGGTACAATCAGCCACCGCTGAAAGGATCGAAGCAGGTGAAGGCTATTTTACTATACATACCGATGAAGGAGTTATTACCACTAAAACTATTATCCTTGCCACCGGTGCTCAGTCGAAAAAGCTTAATATTCCGGGTGAAGAAGAATTCCACGGCCGCGGTGTTTCCTATTGCGCCACCTGTGACGGTGCCTTTTTTAGAGACAAGGAAGTTGCCGTAATTGGCGGCGGCAACTCAGCGATAGAGGAGGCACTATATTTAACTAAATTCGCCAGTAAGGTGCATATCCTTCACCGCCGAGGCGAGCTAAGGGCTACAAAAATATTACAGCAGCGGGCACTGGAGCATGAGAAAATAGTTATGCACTGGCACAGCGTAGTGGAAAGTATTTCTGGGCAGGCCACCGTTAATGAGATAACTGTCAAGGATGTCCGCAGTGGAGAAACCAAGCCACTGGCTGTGCAGGGTATTTTTGTTTACGTTGGCACCCAACCGGTATCCGCTCTTGTAACCGGGTTGATTAAACTTGACGAGCGTGGCTATATCATAACTGATGAAAACATGCATACCTCTCAACCAGGCATTTTTGCCGCCGGCGACATCAGGCAAAAACTCCTCCGCCAGGTAGTCACCGCTGTAGCGGATGGTGCCATAGCCGCTGTAGCCGCAGAGAAATATATCGACGCTCTACAAAAAAAATAGCTGCAGGCATCTCTACAGCAGCCAGCCCTCCCGGAAAATAACGGGGGGGGTTTTTTATTGGACAATAGACTTCGGTAAACAGGAATTCGACTCTTAACGGAGAAACTTGTATTATAGGTCTGTCTCTACACCAAAGTTATTGATCGGATATGCCGATGTACGCAACATTAAGTCGTGCACCGGGCAAGGTTCATCAGTTGCCATAAATTGGCTCCAATTTACCAAGCAAGGAGAAAACAATGAAGAGCAATCAATTACAAACTATCAACGAGAACGAAATGAACGCTCAAGCTGTTTTGACACATTTACAGCAGCTAATTAGAGAATTTCAAAAATCCTCCATCTGCGCTGTCCAGGACAACAGCTACGCCGCTTATCTACACGGGCAGATTTACGGGCTTGCCCTGGCCTTGCGTTTGCTTTACCCGGGACCTGGAAACTGGGGGGAAAGAGCAGCCCTGCTTGTTAGGTCGGTACTTACTGAACATCAATGTGATTGCCCGGAAGAAAACCACTAATTAACGTTTAGGGCACGGGGTCATTATCTCATCTGGGATGTAAATACCCTTGTTTAGTAACGCCTGGTTGTCTGCAACCAAACTGCCCCTCCGTACATAAGCTAGCTCATGCTTAGTCAAGATGGTGCCGGTGGTGTAGACAAGCACGGTTGCAGCAGTATCGCGCGCCAGCTGCTTGATATCCGGATAATTTGACCAATACTGCAGTAGTGCTTCTGCTTCACCGATTATATCTCCAACATAAAGATATACTGTTCGCCGGCACTGGATAACGTCCCTACCAGATTTGGCTAATCCCTGAGCATTGAGCAGCCGCTCCAGGGAACTGTGTAACCTCGCAACATTACCTGGCTCCCCCTGGGCTAGTGTCTTTATCTCAACACAGACAACCATAGTTAACTTGTCCTGACCATGGGATATAAACAAACCGGCCGCACACGGCGGGAGCCAGTCCCTCACCAGTGGCCGGGTAAAATCAACCACCTGCCCGGCTTGTGCATAACCTGCGGCGATCCCCAGCTCATGCACAGTTTTTAAGGAGCATTGAGCATCCTTTAATTCGGCCAGCTTGGCCGGCCAACCGACGCAATCCTTAACCACCTCAAGCTCGCTAGCTATGGCTGCGGCAGTTAAGGCATAACGCCCGGGCAAACCTCCCCCCGCAATCTCGATACTAATCGCTTCCTCCCTGCCTTTATACCATAGCTTGGCTATATACGCTATTCCCAATGCTGAAAAATCTATGCTCCGCCCAAAACCTCCCTGGCCAAACTGGCCATCCTTGATTACCTTCAGGTTTTCTTCCAGCCAATCTTTCCCCAGTATTAATTCCAGATTATCAAGGGCCTCGGCTATATTTACTATTTTCTGCGGCACGCTATCATCTCCCACGGTTAATGTAGCCTGTTCGAGCAGGATAAAGCAGTTACAGCAAGAATACATGTAATGAGAGCATGTATTTATGGGATGTGAAAGTTCTTTGAATTTAACTCTAAGTTTTATCGCCTGTGACCTGGAAACCACCGGTCTTGACCCGGCCAATGATCAAATAATGGAAATAGCCTTCGTCAAGGTACTGGACGGCCAAATAAAGGAAACTTTCAGTACCCTGGTCAATCCCGGGTGCAAAATTCCACTAAAAATAAAACGCCTGACTGGGATAACTGATGAACAACTTGCAGATAGCCCAACGCTGGAGCAGGTAACCCCCGAGTTGCACCGTTTTATGGAGCAATGTCCGCTGGTGGGACATAATATTGATTTCGATCATGCCTTTTTGGCAGCCAAATTAGGGGATTTACCATTTACCCGATGTTTGGACACCCTGGAGATGGCACGTTTAGTTATGCCCAGTGCCCCCAGTCACAGCTTGTCCAATCTAGTGCAAGCCCTGAAGCTGGGAAAAAAACCTCCACACCGGGCATTGGATGATGCCCTGGCAGCTACCGCACTGTTCTTTGCCTTGCTGGACAAGGCTGCCTCCTTCGAGCTTGAGCTTCTCCTGCAGCTTTTGCCCTTTTTAAAGCAGGGCGGTTCTCAGCTCACGTCAGTTTTTTCAGACCTGCTAAAGGGAAAAATAAAAACCATACCCAACGACAAGATCAGCAAAGGGAAAGGCATACCCATTAAGGAACCAATTTATACCGAACCCGACACCAGCGTCATCATCCAGGACAACCTTGACCAACCGCAAAATCAGCTGGATTACCTCCTTGGCCCGCAAAGTCCCCTGGAGCGGCTACTGCCCAACTACCAGTTTCGCAGGGAACAGATCAGAATGGCAGAGGCCGTAGCCCAAACCTTGGAAGAACAGAAAATTTTATTAGTGGAAGCAGGAACCGGCACCGGCAAGTCCATGGCCTATATGCTGCCTGCACTGCTCTGGGCTATCGGACACAATGAACGGGTGGTCATCGCCACCAACACCATCAATTTACAGGAACAAATCTGGTTAAAGGATCTGCCGCTGCTAAAAAGTTTGCTCGGACTGCCTTTTCAGGCGGCGCTACTTAAAGGACGGGCTAATTATCTTTGTTTGCGCCGGCTAATCAATTTGCTTACCCACGCCCCATCCTTAACGTCCAGTGAGGCCATGCTCGTAGCCCGCATTCTCGTCTGGCTGCAAAACACGGATTGTGGTGATAAAACAGAATTAAACCTGTATGGGCCTGATGATGAAGCCTGGCTGCAGTTATGCTCGGAAAGTGAGACCTGCCTGGGCAATGCCTGCCGCTGGTGCAGCCGGTATTGTTTTGTCACCAAAGCCAGGCGCACGGCGGAAAATGCTCACCTGGTTATTATAAACCATTCACTGCTCTTCGCCGATATGGTAACGGAAATTAATATCCTGCCACACCACGGCGCTCTGGTAATTGACGAAGCCCATAATATCGAGGAAACTGCCGCTAAATACATGGGCAAAAAAGTATCCCGGGCTCAAATCATGCAGTGGCTGTCCATAGCAGGCAAGAATTTAAGAAAGTTAAACGAACTGGCCCCGCCCCAGGATGGTCAGCGCTGGCTTGAGGCTATCAAACAAGCCGAAGCAGCAAGACACGAGCTGCTGGAGAATATCAATACTTTTTTTTACCTGTTTGTGCAAAGTATCAACAAATATTATCCTAACCGGGGATTTTATCAAAATAATGTGCGTTTACACCGGGAAACCGGCCTGTTAGAGGAAATCGAAGGTGAATACCAGAACATGCTTTACCACCTGCGGCATTTCCTAGCTAATCTCAAAGCCCTGGTCGACTGGTTGGAAATATGGACGGTTGCCAATAACGCCTGGGAAGATAAACTGATGGACCTTTCGATCAGCATTAATTCCGGCAGCGTCTACCTGAGTGATCTGGATTTCATCATTAAAACACCGGCCGAGAATTATGTCTGCTGGGTCGAAGCACCTAACTCAATGGCATTGGGCAAAGAAGGCTATCAGTGCATATTGCACGCCACACCGATAGATATCAGCATCATTCTTCATGAACGGTTGTTTAATCAACCTAAAACCATTGTGCTTACCTCGGCAACCCTTACGGTGAATAAGAAGTTCGACCACTTTATGCAGCAATGCGGGCTCAATCTTATACCTGACAGTGCACTTGTGCGGATGATTGCGGAGTCACCGTTTAATTATGAACAGCAATGTTTGCTTTGTGTGGCCAAGGATTTCCCCAACTATAATGAAAGCAGTGCAGTTGATTACGTGGCAACATTAATTAATACTATTTACCAGCTATCCGTCGCTACGGCGGGCAGGACACTGGTATTATTTACCTCCCACAAGCTTCTGCGGGATACGTACTATAAAATCAAACCGCTTCTTGACGAAGCGGATATTTGCGTGCTGGGGCAGAGTATCGATGGCGGGCGGACCAAACTGGTCAATGAGTTCCATCAAAACAAGCGCAGCGTTTTGTTTGGCGCATTTAGTTTCTGGGAGGGCATAGATCTTCCGGGGGATGCCTTAGTGAATGTAATTATTGTTAAATTGCCCTTTGCACCGCCCAATGATCCCATACTGGAGGCACGCAGCGAAAAAATGGCCACACTTGGGCTGAACAGCTTTTATAGCTTAAGCCTGCCCAACGCCGTCATCCGCTTTAAACAAGGATTCGGCAGGTTAATTAGAAGTGAGCAGGACAGAGGGACAGTGGTTATACTCGATAAGCGCATCATCGAAAAAAGATACGGTAAAATATTCTTAAACTCTCTTCCTGTAAAATCGCATCTACGGGGCACCATTCATGAAATCAGGCAAAAATTAACTGCCTGGATATAAAAAAGTCCCAACTTTATTGGCACATATAAGACACCTTATCCATATTATTATTATAAATAACAAAAACCGGCGAAGGAGATGATAGTTTTGCGAGTTTATTACGTAAAGCTCCCAAATTTTTTACGTAGTTGGTTAATGAAAATCATCAAGTAACAAGAAAATCGCGCCCATTCGGTTCCCTCTGCGAGCGGTTTTCAGTACTTTAATCCTTAGTGCTTGCCATAAATATGGCAAGCATAATTTCCTAAAGTATCAAATAGGAGCAGGCTTGTCAGCCTGCCCCTTTAACTTTATATATTTACCTGTATTTTGACATCACCTGGAAAGACCAACGCCAAGTACACCTCCAACAGCACCAGCCAGGCAGGATATAACCGCTTTTTGCAGCGAAACTCCGGCAGTCAAAGAAGTGTGCAAAAGAAAATGTCCTATCAACCAGCTTAACAGCATAAATAGTAAAGCTACGCCAATACCATGCACCAAACCCTTACATCCTGCCCAGCGAGCAGCCAAAACACTGCCGGCAAATATACTAATATAATAGAGAATACTTGATGTCAAAGGCAGTGTTGTTTCACCTATTGAGGTGACATAGTAGATAATTCCCAGTAGGGCGCTGCCTAGCACTGTGATAATCAGCGCCGCCAGCAAACCTTTAAAAATAGCGTTTAAACTAAGCGGCGAAGAAGTTGTTTTTTCATTTTTGAAATTTGCCAATATATTCACACCTCCCTGTTTATTGTAAATTTTATGTTATAAATAACTGAATATGCTTAAAAGATGAAAAGCCGGCTTATTTGCCGGCTTTTTCATCATGTTCTGTATGGTCAGTAAAATCATGCTCCCACTGTCCATCCAGGTTAACCAGCGTAGCTGAACCGGTCGGTTCAGCTACAAAAGTATCACCTGTTTCTTTGGAGCTTTTATTTTTTCTTTTCTCCAATTTAGCCACCTCCTTAGTTACCGTATCATTATTATGCATAGTAAAACTAAACTTCATACCAGCAGGTAAATAATATTACAATATTTTTACATTTATCTGGGAGGATTTGGTTGATAGGCAGCGAACTTTACCAGTAATTTACAAAGGGGGATGTTCTGATGGAATGTATTAGTAATAAGCTGAGGAGTATCCAGGTAGATATCCAACTACTATACAGTCTGGCTATAATCATGGAAAAACTAGGTGCCCTAACCAAGGCTTTAAGCATGGTGCAACGGGCGCTCACCATTGCCAGTGCCACGAATAAACAAAAACTATATGTACAGGCCAGCCGCCTGTATTTGAAGAAAGGACAGATGGACCAAGCGGTCCTGTTCTGGAAAAAGGCTGCCGGTCAGGAGAATCTAGGTATTTTCTTGTATTGGTTAAATAGGTGCCAAAAAAAACCGAACCGGGGACACCAGCTGCATACGTTCCAGTGGCTTCAACAACCAAAGGAACAAAATTACGGTTACCTGCATACTGCCATGGCACAGAATTGCGGTTTGGATCTATTGGAAAAAGGCCGCCTGCCGGATGCGTTAACAGCTTTTTTACAAGACTTAAGGAAGAACGGAGGAAATGCTGGTTTATATTTCAATATCGGACATACCCTCAGCAAGTTAAACAGACACTTAGAAGCACTTGTCTATTACGAGAAAGCACAAAACAGCGCTCTAAACACCGTCGAGATGTTCAATAATAAAGGTTATAGTTTGTTTATGCTCAACCGATTTGAAGAAGCCCTAGCTTGCTATGAAATAGCCCGCTGGTTAGCTCCCCGCGACTATGCTATCTTAAATAACCTGGCGGCTTGTTATGTAAAGACAAACCAGCCCGATAAAGCAGTCAATTATTTGCATAAAGCTGCTCAAAGCTACCCCGGCGATGCCGCCCTGGAAAACAATCTCGCTATGTGCCTGGAAGCCATAGGTCAAAAAGCTGAGGCTGTAAAGCACTACAATTTGGCGCTACAATGGGCTAATCAAGAGGAGCATAAAAAAATGATGATCTTAAATAAAATAAAATGTTTAATCACCCTGCACAGATACGAGGAGGCCTTGGTACTTTGTGACGAACAGCAGGAGGCCAAGCTGGATGTAGAATTGTGGAGCATTAGGGGTGAACTGCTCAGTAAGTTGGGCAAAATCACCGAAGCCACCGATAACTATCGCAACTCTTTTGGTTTAACCACTTAAGTTACTGTGCCGGCAACTATGGACAAAATACTCTTATAAGAAGACACGGCTTATTGCCATGTCTTTTTTATATCAAGTTGAAGGACGAAATCGAATAATGGCGAATAATTAAAGATGTTTGTTAATGAGTAATAATAAGACTCTAAAGACACCATATCATTGAAGATGCTGAAACTACTTTGCCATGTCAATAAATAACTCAAGAGATCGCCCTACCCTACCGAAAACCTCTGTTATTCCCAACAAGGTTTTATGAAACACGCTTGATAATCGGGAAAGAAAGGGGAAATTATAATGGTAGATATGGAAAAAATAGAACTAGCTGTACAAATGATCCTAGAAGCCATCGGCGAAGATCCGGATAGGGAAGGTTTAAAAGGAACACCGAGCAGGGTAGCCCGTATGTATAATGAAATTTTTTCGGGACTCCGTGAAGATCCGGAAATGCACCTGGATAAAGTGTTTTCCGAAGAGCATGAAGAAATGGTGCTGGTCAAAGATATACCCATTTATTCCATGTGTGAACATCATTTATTGCCGTTTTATGGTAAAGCCCATGTAGCCTATATTCCCCGCAAGGGTAATATTACTGGGCTTTCCAAATTAGTAAGAGTGGTCGAAGGTTATGCTAAACGCCCGCAGCTGCAGGAAAGATTAACCTCCCAAATAGCCAATACCATTATGAAAAGATTAAATCCCCACGGGGTATTAGTGGTCATTGAAGCGGAACACATGTGCATGACTTTACGCGGTGTACACAAGCCCGGTTCCAAAACTCTAACCTCGGCGGTACGAGGTATATTCCAGCGCAGCGAAGCCACCCGGGCAGAAGCTTTTTCATTAATCATGAAAGAATAGGGGGAGCGTTATGGAGCATGCCGATGAAGCAGGTAAACTGGAATTAATTGCTTTTAAATCATTCTCTATGTATGAAGATATGTATAAAGTAGTAGACTTCTTAAATAAAAACCTGAAAGATAAAAGAATTATGTTCGGACTGAGCAAAAATAATGAGGAAAATAACCTGACTATTACTATTTATGAGTTTTGAACCTTACGGAGGATGACGATGCGCATATTGATTAGTAACGACGACGGTATTAACGCTCCCGGCTTGAGAACGCTTAGGGAGTCACTGACAAGTCTGGGTGAAGTACTGGTGGTAGCGCCGGACCGGGAAAGGAGCGGCGCGGGACATGGTATAACGACCTACAAGCCGCTGCGGACTAAAAAAGTTACTTTTTCCGACGGCACTTTTGGCTGGGCAGTAAACGGTACCCCGGCTGACTGTGTTAAACTGGCCATTGAAGCCTTAATGCCCGAAAAACCCGATATTGTCGTTTCCGGCATCAATTTGGGTGCTAATTTGGGCACCGATGTGCTTTATTCCGGCACTGTTTCAGCAGCTATTGAAGGGTTAATTAATGATCTACCATCTGTAGCCATATCACTGGCAAGTTTCGACAGCACTAACTTTAGCGAGGCAGCTGGCTTTGCCTCGTATATTGTACCTTACTTAATTGAGCTCAGTAAGGACATCAAACATATTTTAGTTAATATCAACGTACCACCGGGAAAACCCCGGGGAATAAGAGTAACACGGCTGGGTATGCGGCGTTATATAAACGTTTTTGATAAAAGGACCGACCCCCGGGGCAATGTCTACTACTGGATGGCCGGTAAACCACTGGATACATCACACGAGCTGAAAACCAGGCAAGCAGCAATCCAGTCCGTTGTAGATAATAACTCTCATCTGGACGTCGATATAGATGTCGAAGCGGTGAAAAATGATTATATTTCTATCACTCCGCTGCATTTTGACTTAACTGATTTTTACGCCATCGAACAAATCAGCAAAATGATCCAGCATAAGTTCCCGTCTCAAGGCACTAACGCTGATTAAATTTAAACAGGGCACGGAACTTTTCTTTATCCTGGTCATTTATACCTCCCATCAGCAGCATCAGCGTTAGATAAATGACCCCGCCGGCCACCAACGCAATAACCAGTACTAAAGCGACGTTTAGACCATACCCGTACAACATATTTTTTAAATAAATAATTACCAAAGACATGCCGAGGGACGCCATCAAAGGTTTTACTAAATTTTCCACACCGGAAAGGTAAAGCAAATCCATACTGTTAAGATACAGCATATTTAAAATAGGCATAATAATGTAACCAATAGCCACCGCCGCCGCAGCCCCGGCTATGCCCAACTGCGGCATAGCTGTAAGATAATAAATTAAAACAATAGTCACCAGTGAAGCAACCACCAGGTTTTTAAAGGGCACGTCAGCTTTGCCTACACCCTGCAAAACACCGGTGGTAGTTTGCTGTAGATACAAAAATGGCCCGGACAGCGCTAAAACCTTTAATATATCACCGGCCTGGGAATAGCCAAACAGCACACCACAAAGCTCGTCCGCCAGCAAAAGAAAAATAAAGGCGGCGGGCACCCCCACCTGTAAGGTTAATCTAACTGCATCTGCAATGCGTGCTCTGGCCAAAGTCAAGTTATGACCGGCTATGGCATCTGACATGGCTGGTACTAAAGATGTAGCCAGTGCCATGGTGAGCACACCAGGCACAAAGAGCAGCGCATCGGCAATGCCTATAAATAGGCCGTAAGCATTGGTTGCATCTGATACAGAAAGCCCGGCAGTATTTAACCGCAGTGGTATTAAAACAGCCTGCACAGACATCAGAGCGGTAGCCACAATCCTGGTTAGGGTTACCGGTATGGCCAGTGTAAAAATTTGTTTAACATCACTGCCCAGGCTGATTTTACGCCACAACCCCGCTACATAATGCAAGGCCTGAGGTTTATTTCTTGCATAGATGCGCAGCATATAAATAAAGCCGGTTAATTCTCCTAGGATTACACCTACCGATAAGCCTACGGCAGCGTATTCTATGCCCAGGGGAAGCATAAAATAAGCAATCACCAACCCAGACACCACACGCACTATTTGTTCAACTATCTGAGTAATAGCTGTGGGAGACATTTGCTGCAAACCTTGAAAAAATCCACGAAAAGCCGAGCACAGAGTAACGATGATAATGCCCGGCACCAGACTTATGAGGCAATAATATACCCTTGGATTGGGGAAAAATGATTCTGTCAGGATGTGCGCACTAATTACCAAAACCACCGTAAAAAATACACTGGTAAACTGCAAGATGAATAAAGATAGCTTAAAAATTCGATAAGCGCCGGGCATATTATTACTGGCTACCTCCTCGGCGACTAGTTTAGCTATCGCCATTGGTATACCTGCACTAGCCAGCACCAGCATCATAATATAAACAGGTAAAACCATATTAAAAAGCCCTACACCTTCGGGACCGATTAAACGTATCATGGTGATTTGATAACCAAAACCCAAAATGCGGTTAACCAGGCCGGCGATCAGTAAAATAAAGGCTCCCTGTAAAAAAGTATACCCAGCCATATATTACCGTCCTTTCCAGAGCTTGTTTATATTTATGTCTGCAAGCCTAAGACTATGAAAAACAGGTGGAAGATAACAAAAAATTTTATCTGGACAGTATTGAAAACAAGGAATTCAAGCTTAGCTTGTAGAAGTAGTGAAAGCTAGTGAGAAAACCCGTTTCTTGGCGGCCAATAGAGCCCTATCGGGCTATTTTTATGTTTATAGCCAATTTTGGCCAGTTTTGGATGCCAATAAGTATAGAAAAAGGGTTTGAGGGAAACCATTATTTACAAAAGGAGGCACGAGTTTTGAAGAATTATACTACCGAACAACTCCGCAATATCGCCATAGTAGGACATGGTGGGGCGGGCAAAACATCTCTGGTGGAAGCAATGCTTTTTAACACTGGAGTAATAAATCGTCTAGGCCGGGTAGAAGATGGAACTACCGTATCCGACTACCATCCTGAAGAGGCCCAGCGACAATCTACTGTGCATACCAGTCTGGTGCCTGTAGAAGTAAACAATACTAAATTAAACTTTCTTGATACCCCAGGTTTTTCCGATTTTATTGGCGAAGTAAAAGGTGCCTTAAGGGTAGCTGATACTGCTTTGTTTGTTTTTTCAGCCGTGGACGGTGTACAGGTGCTCCATGAAATCATATGGAAATCTGTACAAAAGGCGGAATTGCCCCGGGTAGCCTTCATCAATAAAATGGACCGCGAAAACGCCAGCTTTATCAAGTTAATGGACGACTTAAACGCCAAGTTTAAAGCCAATTTTGTGCCGGTGAACTTCCCCATTGGTGAAGGTTTGGATTACAAAGGCATTGTAGACGTGCTCGAGCAAAAAGCCTACGAATTTGGTGACGACGGCAAACCCAAGGAAATTGCCATTCCCGCTGAACTGCAGGAGCAATTGCAGGAGTACCGCGATAAATTGATCGAAGCCGCAGCCGAGAGTGACGATGACCTGACCATGAAATATCTGGAAGGCGAAGAGTTAACTACAGAGGAAATTAAAGCCGGGCTACATAGTGTTGTTGCTGAGGCCAAAGCAGTGCCGGTGCTATGCGGGTCAGCCACTAAGAATATGGCCATTCCCAATTTATGTGACTTTTTAGCCCAATACCTTCCGGCACCCAAACGCGAGGATGGGCCGATGTCTGCACTGGTATTCAAAACACTGGCCGACCCTTATGTGGGGCGTATGAACTTTATCCGGGTATTCCGCGGTGAGCTAAAGGCAGATTCTCAGGTGTATAATGCCACGAAGGAAAGCAACGAAAAAATTGGCCAGGTGCTGTTCGTACGGGGTAAACATTCAGAGCAAACTCCCCAGGTAGCCTGCGGCGATCTGGCTGTGGTGGTCAAGCTAAACGACACCAGCTCCGGCAATACTCTGTGCGACAAGGAGCATAAAGAGGTTCTGGAAGGGATTGACTTCCCGGTACCTAACTACATCCTGGCAATTGCCCCCAAGAGTAAAAACGACGAAGATAAAATGGGTGACGCAGTGCACAAGTTGCTAGAAGAAGATCCTTCTCTCCGGGTGGAAAAGAATAAAGAAACCAAGCAAACCCTGCTCACCGGTATGGGTGAAGCCCATGTAAATATCATGATTAGCAATTTGAAGCGCCGTTACGGTGTTGACGTGGTTACCGAGGAACCCAAGGTTCCTTACCGGGAAACCATCCGCACTAAAGTAGAAGTGGAAGGTAAACATAAGAAACAGTCTGGTGGCCGTGGACAGTACGGACACGTGTGGATAAGATTTGAGCCACTGCCCGAGGGTGACTTTGAATTTAACGAAGAAGTCTTTGGCGGTGCAGTACCGCGCAACTACTTCCCAGCCGTAGAAAAAGGTTTACGGGAGGCGATGGTGGAAGGTGCTCTGGCAGGTTACCAAACAGTTGGTATGAAAGCTACCTTATATGATGGCTCCTACCACAACGTGGACTCTTCTGAAATGGCCTTTAAGATTGCGGCTTCACTGGCTTTTAAAAAGGCGGTCCCAATGGCCAAGCCAGCCATACTGGAACCGATTATGCTTGTAGAAGTAACCGTACCGGACGAGTTCATGGGGGATATTATCGGCGACTTTAATACCAAGCGTGGCCGGGTGCTGGGCACCGATCAGGTCGAAGATGGCACTGTGGTAAAAGCTCAGGTTCCGATGTCAGAAATGTTTAAGTATGCCAATGACTTGAAATCCATGACCCAGGGCCGCGGGCAATTTAAAATGGAATTTAACAGTTATGAAGAGGTTCCCGCCAAACTTGCCGAGGAGATCATCCAAAAGGCCAAAGCCGAAGCTGAGGCGGAAAAATAAGACATCTGTTTTGAAAAAGGCCTGTTGATGATAACGGCCTTTTTCTTCGCTTTAACTGCCAGTTCACGCAACAAAGCCTGCCTGGGAGCAAATGAAACCTGCTTGTCCTGCACTGACTGATATAGAAATAAATTTTTTATGCTAATAATTAGTACTTATATTCACCATTTTTATGTATTCAGTATTATAAATATTGCCACAACATTGTTAGTATGTTAAAATTAATCAAATATTGGGCGGTATCATTATTGAACTGCACCACTGGTTCGGATTGATTGGGCAGGTGATTAATCATGTTAGATTAAGCTAACATACCTCCGCTTGGAGCCGGTAGGACCGAGACGGGTTTACACAAGGGATATTTAAACCCTTCGGACTTGTCCGGAGGGTTTTTGTTATCCAGCATCATCTTCCCCAGACAAAAAATAAACTTATTTCTTAGCTTTAGTTAGGATTTTATTAATAGTAATGTATATTAGCAGGAACAATAATGCAAAGGCAATAAAAGGAGTGAATATAGTGGAAAAACAAAAAGGCAATATCTTAAAATTCAAAGAGATGAAGCAGCAAGGTAAAAAGATCACTATGGTCACGACCTATGATTTCGGCATGATGTCCCAGGTGGATAAGACCGACGTTGATATGATCTTAGTAGGCGATTCAGCGGCTAATACCATGATGGGCTATGAAGGAACCGTGCATATTGACCTGGATACCATGTTAGTTTTTTGCAAGGCAGTTGCAAACGCGGCTAAACATACTTTCATGGTGGCTGACATGCCCTTTATGACCTATGAAATCGGACCGGAGCAGGCAATGCTCAACGCCGGCCGGATGATTAGGGAAGGGCACGCCGATGCACTTAAGCTGGAAGGCGGCGAGCGCATTGAGCATACAGTGACTGCCTTAGTAAAAGCCGGTATACCGGTGATGGGCCATATCGGTTTAACCCCCCAGAGCGCTGCCCAGCTGGGTGGATTTAAAGTGCAGGGCAAAAGCTTGGAAAGCGCCAGGCAAATAGTTAAAGATGCGCTGGCTCTGGAAAGAGCAGGTGTCTTTGCCATTACCCTGGAAGCCATACCCAGCCCGGTGGCTAAAATCATCACGGATACCGTCAAAGTGCCCACCATCGGTATTGGCGCTGGAATTGATTGCGATGGACAAGTACTGGTGATTCATGACCTGTTAGGCCTGTTTGACAGATACACCCCCAAGTTTGTTAAACGCTATGCTAACTTAGGCGAAGATATGCAAAAAGCGATCAATACCTACTGCAGTGAAGTGCGCGATGGTATATTCCCGGATGAGGAGCATTCCTTTAGCATGTCCAAAGAGTTAGCGGAACAACTGGCTGTAGAATTGCATAAAGATGGTATATTATAATTAGACAAACAGCACAGCCTTAAGCTTACGGTAAGCTTGGCCAAATTTAACTGGAAAAGCAATAAGTTAGGGAACACGGGTCCCAGCAGATGCTGGAATAGACAACAAACCAGGTAGGTATTTTTTGTCTCCCTCTGGGGCAGGAAATACCTACTCGTGGTTATGCACCTTTTATATGCTGCTGTGATACAATTTGAGGATAAAGCATGTCAATACAAGAATAAATTCATAATAAACCCGGGCAATGGTCCGGCTTATTTTTTATCTTGCTGGTTTAATCTGGCCACTTTCAAAATTTGTTCAACCGCCCGGTATAAATCACGGCCAAGTATGTGAACGCTCCCAATAGAGAGCAGCAAAAGGTCTATTACTATGATAAGGTGCAGGACAGGCACTTCTCGTTACACTTGCTAAAACAGTAACAATAATGGCATCAATAACCGGTGCCAGGATGGAGGAAACAATGGGTACTACCTGGGATATTAATTATGAAAAGATCATTAAAATAAGACAAGTTCGTTAGTACTTGTTGGAACGGTCTATCCTTCAAAAATCATCTGTCTAAAATCTGTCTACACGCCGCAAATATAAAAAAATCCCAAAGGCCGAAAACCTTGGGATTACTGGCAGGGGAGACAGGACTTGAACCCGCAGCCCACGGTTTTGGAGTCCGATTTAGTGCATTAGGTATAGTTAGCGTAATTCGGTTAAGGCTTGTCCCCGTTGGCATTCCGACTTTCAGTATTGGTTGTTGTTGGTTGCCATGATATCCTTTTGGTGTGAATTTTAAAATCACTCACACCAGATTCACACCAATATTAGCACCAAGAAAAATGGGTTTTGGAACATGAATAAATCACCACCAAACCAATGCCCACACGGCTTGCTTTAGTGTGGTAAAGCATATTCACACCACCGGGTTCACACCATTATTTTATGCTGTGGTTTTGGTGTGAATTTTAAACATTGTTACGCTGCATGCTTTCCGCAAGTAAAATGATTACGCTAATACGACATTATCAATTAAACGGCGTTCATATTTCCATTTTAAGCATAGGGTAAAATCTTTCTAAGGTTTTTTATACCTGTTTAAGACTAGGCTACGCTTAAACGGCAATTTTGGGCGTCTAAATAGCAATGCAGGTAGTTTGCTTGTTAATAGGGGGCAATTAACCGGGTAAAAAAAAGAACGGCGCAGTGGCCGTTGTTTTTTCATTAACTTATTGATTAACATGCTGATTAGTTTGCTGATTAGCGTTAGTGGTGAATAATGCGTCTAGCTTATCAGCGGCCTCCACGTCGGCTTTCTTTATGAAGTGGCTATAAATATCCATTGTCGTAGAAATGGTTGAGTGCCCTAGCCGTTCGCTGATAACCTTGGCGTGCAGCCCCTGCCCCACCAATATGGTGGCGCTTGTATGCCGCAATCCATGAAACGGCAGCGGTGGTAAATTGTGTCTTTTGAGAAACTTAGGGAACCAGCTACCAAACGTATAGGGGTACATTGGCTTACCTTCCCATGTGGTGAATAATCGCTGCGAACCCTGCCATAAATCCCCGGCCTTAAGCCGTTCCCGTGATTGTGCCGCTTTATGCTGCTTAAGCAGGGCCATAACCGACGCCGGCACCGATACTATCCGCTTAGAAGTTTCATTTTTGGGTTCCTTAGGGAAGGTTCCACGGCCAGTTACATATTGACTACTGCGCGCAATCTCAATCGTATTTTCCTCAAAATCGACGTCTTGCCATTCAAAACCCATTAATTCACCCTCACGAACACCGGTAGCAAGGGCCAATGTAATAGCCGTTCTATGCTTAAGTGGTTCATTCTCCAAAGCTTTAAGCATTGCCATTGCCTGTCCTTCACTGTAACAGGCGGCCTCCTTTTTCGGCACCCTGGGCGGCTTTACCCGGCTTGCAGGATTCGAGGGTATTACCTGCCATTGAACAGCGTCTTGCAATATCGTACCAATCACCCGGTGGTGGTGGCGAATATTCCTTGGCGATAATCCACCGCTTTTACCGTCTAGTCGCACCCCGTCCTCTTGCAGGTTGGCGTAAAATTCCATTAAGTGGGTAGGTTTGATTTTCTCAACCTTTAGGTGGCCTATTGCCTGTAAAATCCGGGTTAACTTCTCCTTGTAACCTGCTACTGTTTTAGGCGCAAGATTAACTTCCGCATAATCCCTTAACCAGCGTTCTGTAAACTCCGCAAAGGTTAGCTTTGAAGGTTCAACATACAGCCCTTTATCAACTTCCTCGCTGAACAATGCAAGTTTCGTTTCAGCCTCACCACGGGCTTTGCAACGGGAAATCTTTTTGCAATCCTTGCAGGTTTTTTCTTCACAACCATATTCAGTGCTGATAGTTTTGATTTTTCTTATCTGTTTTCCTTCCGAATCAAGGCCACAGGCTACGGTTAACCGCCAAGAGTTAACGCCTCTTTTTTGAATCGTACCTTTTCCCGCCATTTCATTACCTTCCTTTCTTGGTTTCCTTTTTCTTTTTCCTAAGTTCAGCCCCGCTATTTTTCCACCATAAGTTTTTACGGTGGCTTGGTTCAGCATATTTACTGCCCGGCGCTGCAGGTTTCCCGCAACCGCAAGCGCAAAGTGCCACGCTGCCCCACGCCTTATTAAGCAAATAATCCGCTATAGCACCGAACAAATTCGGTAATAATATATCGGGTTCATATCCGGGTTGCCAATCAACTATTGTCTCGAATTTAGCCTTTTCAAAATAAAGTGAATCCCATTTTATTTGGCCGGTTTCTTTAATAATCTCTGCGTGTAAGCAATAATCTTTTACCCATGCCGGCGTATCATATAGCAACGACGGGATAAGGGTATTACCTTCCGGCACCAACAATACTTCCCTTGGTGGTTTTGCGAGTTGTTTGTATTTTTCCTTCAAATATTCAAAACCTTCCAATAACAGCTTGACTCTACTCTCCAATTCATTATTCCGTTCCCGTTTCATACCAACGTTTAGGTTACTCTGTATAGCCAGCAACGTATTGGCAGCAGCGTACACCACTTCAAGCGGAACAGCCTGCATATCTCCATGATAAACCTTACAATATTTTGGTATATAAGCACTTACCAAGTTACCAAACTTTGAATAAAACTCCACAGCGGCGGCCTCATTGTTTAATTTCACTATATGGCGAAGGGATTCTTCAATCTTCCTTTCAGTAAACAGCCTTTTCCTGCCCGGTTTCCATTGCAACCACCTTGTTTTGTTCCCCTCTTTAACACCCTGTGGTGTTGGAATGGGTGCAGAACATACCTTTACGTCAACTGCCCCGTGAACATGCCATCCCAAAACTTTACACCCCCTTATGCTAGACATTGCTAGACAATCACTTCACCAATTAAGTACATTGTAATATACTTTAATTAAGAAGGCAATAGCAAATTCAATAAACGCAAAGCTCAGCAATACCTTACGTTAATCAAAATACAGCCACTGAATATGCTAGACATTGCTAGACGCAAACTTCACAATTTTAATACTTTGTAATATGCTTATATCAATAGGAGGGAATACATATGGAAAATCAGCTGAAAGCAGAAAGAAAGCGGCAGGGTTTAACCCAGCTAGAGTTGGCCAAACAGACAGATATCCACCCGATAGAGATTAGCAAAATTGAACGTGGGGCAGTACGGGCATATCCAGGTTGGCGTAAGCGTATTTCAGCGGCACTTGGAGTATCGGAAGAAATATTGTTTCCGGGAGTTGATTAATATGGAGAACAACTTACAACCACAACAGGCAATACAAGAAGCACTCCGGGCAATATTAATGGCAGGCAACTTACAGGCAACACAGGAACCACCTAAAGCCACGATGCCAGCTAAAGAGGCCGCAACTTATTTAAATATCAGTTATTGGAAACTATTGGAATTGGCAAAAGCAAAGAAAGTACCACACATTAGGGCAGGCAGCCGGGTATTGTTCCGGCGGGAAAGTTTAAATGATTGGTTGGCTGAACAGGAGGTAGCCAGCGTTGCCCAGGCGGTACAACCAGAACCAATAGTTGTTAAGGGAATACGGCGTTTAAAGTGAAGTTAACGAGGTTGTGACTGAAAGGGGGTGAGGTAGCAAGGGGATATATGGGCCAGTGGAAAGCAAAAACCCCGGCGGCAATCCGGGGTAGTTAAGAAGGGAGTTGATGATTATGACATTGTTAGCCAAACTGCGTGAAATGTTGGCTAATGCGCACAGAACCGGCGAACTTACCGAATTTCTGCAGGTACTGTGCTACACATTAATGGGCTACATGCTGTTGATTATGACTATTGATTTAATTGTGAACCGATAAGCACCATGCCGGGCAGCGGCGGCAACCATTGCCCGGCACTAAAAACGCACTAGAAAGAATCTACATTATTTATTATACACCATTGAGAGTTTCACTGACAACTTTTATAAGGAGGAACCCTATTGAAAACAACACAGGTATTTAATACCGCAGACACATATAATGCAAGGCTTGCCACAGCAGAGAATTTTCTGCTTGAACTTTTCGGAGAAGATACCCCCGGTTATCTAATGATAATTTCTATTGATAAATCAAAAACAAGAAACAACGTAAAAGCATATCCCTTTGCCACCGCTAACGGCGGGGTAGCAGAGGCCGCAAAAATAGCCTTGCTATTGGCTAATAACCCGAACTTAAACATATACTTTGGCCTTGGCTTACAAAAAGATAATCCAGGCGATTATCGGCGCGGTAGTAAAGAAACCGTAATTGCTATACCGGGTGTGTGGTTTGAGGCAGACGCCAAAACGGGTGAACATTCTAAAGGGGCGTTACCAGCTACAAAGGCCGAGGCGCTATCTTTTATAAAGAATACCTTTCCATTAGAACCCACATACATAGTAAATAGTGGCGGTGGCCTACATTGTTATTGGCTATTCAAAGAACCGCTTATTATTGAGAACCGGGAAGAATGGAAAAACGCTGATAGCTTATCGAGGCGTTTTCAATCAAAACTACTTAAAGCAGGTAGTGCTAAGGGTTGGAACCTTGACTTCACCGGTGACTTGGCCAGAGTGTTACGGGTACCGGGAACGTTCAACGTTAAGAGGGAACCGGTTGAGGTAACTATCTTAGAGAACCACCCAGATGCACGTTATACCACCGCTGATATTGAACAGTACTTACCGGATGAAGTTGTGCAGGAATATGTTGCTGATAATAGCGACAATACCAAAACAAGCGAATATCCACCCTCTGACGCTGAACAGATTGCTAGTAAGTGTATGTGGTTTGCGCATTGCCGGGATGATGCGGAAACCTTATCAGAACCGGAATGGAAAGCCTTTATTGATATTGCTGCATTATGCACTAATGGCCGAGAGTTAATACATGCATGGAGTAAAAGCTATCCTACATACACCAAAAGTGAAACCGATAAAAAAGTCGACTACGCGATTAAATCAAATAAACCTCGAACATGCCGGTATATTAAAAACCACTTCGGCAGCAGCCATTGCGGATTTTGTGGTGAACATAAAAAATCACCAATAACGTTAGGTATGCCTAGTAAAAAAGAACGCTATGAAGGCATGAACCTACCAGAATACTTTTACTTTGACGAAAAAGCTGATTGTTTGCGCGTAAGCCGCCCTTTATTAGCTAAGCACATTCGTGATAATTTAGATTATTTTTTCGTGAAAGATAGTGCCCACGGCGGCCTGCTTAAATATATCTACCAGGGGGGTTATTATCAGCTTTATTCTGACGATATGTTGAAAGGTGCAATCAAAGCATATATCACTGACTTTGACGAAACCGCTTTACGAATGGCTGATGTTAATGAGGTATTCCAGCAACTTACCACCGACTTAGTATTCAAAAGCAACGACGAACTTAACGCCAATGAGAACGTTATTAATTTTAAAAATGGAGTGTTAAGGCTATCAGATATGACACTCTTACCACATAGCCCAGAGTTATTATCCACCATTCAAATACCATGCGAGTGGACAGGCCAGCCAAGCCCTACGCCGGTATTCGATGCCTATATTTCCGAGTTAGTTAATTGGGATAAGGAAATCGAAAATCTGCTACTAGAATTTATTGGGGTATGTATATCCAACATTAAGGGACATCGAATGAAGAAAGCACTCTTTTTGGTTGGTAAAGGCGATACGGGTAAAAGCAGATTAAAAGAACTAACCGAAAAGCTATTAGGCCGAGGCAACTTCTTCCCTATAGATTTAAGAGAACTTGAAGAACGATTTGCGACAGGCAATATCTACAATAAAAGGCTAATTGGTAGTTCGGATATGTCCTTTATGACTATTAAGGAAATTAAAATATTTAAAAAATTAACCGGCGGCGATGAGGTTCCCGCTGAATTTAAAGGTATGCAGGGTTTTAACTTTACTTATAATGGATTGCTGTGGTTCTGCATGAATAAATTGCCCAGATTTGGCGGCGACGACGGTGAGTGGGTACATGAAAGAATTATGCAAGTTAACTGCATAAACAAGATACCAAAAAGCCGACAGGATAAATTTCTAGTCGATAAGTTATATAGCGAACGCAACGGCATTGTTTATAAGGCCATTATGGCGTTAAGGCAGGTTATTTCTAATGGCTACAATTTTTTCGAACCGGACAGCGTTATTATAGCCCGGCAGGAGTATATGGAAGAAAATAATACGGCTGTATCGTTTTGGAAAGAGTGCATGATTAAAAGGCCAACCAGCGGAATACCTGCCAATGACGGTAGTACTACCAGCCGTGTGTATGACGTGTATAAAGCATGGTGCAAGGATAACAACCACGGGTACTCTAAAACTACCAAAGAGTTCAGAGAAGATATTGCCCAACACTTAGGGTTTGGTTGGAACAAAATCACAACAAGGCACAAAAAGGGTATATTCTACCGCGACTACACATTAAGCAACGAGGTAAAGGTTCAATACCACGACGCTTACGGTGTGAATTACATGTATACAGCAGGGTAAATGTAAAATTTTAGGGAAATCGGGTGTAGGTTGGTGTAGGTTGGTGTAGGTACTGGTGTAGGTACCTACATCAGCAAAACCCTTGTGGGAGTAAGGATGAAGGGGTGTTGTTGTAGTTAGTGTATGTTTTAAAATATCATGGCGAAATTTAGAATGAATTTTCAATTTGACGCGAACGCGACAAATCAGAATTTGTATTACAGTTCTGTAGGAACTTGAAAATACCTACACCACCTACACCAAAACCCGTGAACCCTTGGGAGAGTATGGCTGTGGTGGTGTAGTTACTGAAAAATACCTACACCTTTAACTACACCACCTACACCCAAATTGGGGAATTATGGATAATTAGGAGGGTTGGCACTATGATAACCTTACGCGAATATCAAACAGAGGCAATCGCTGCTAACCTTAAAAGGCGAACCGAAGGCATAACCCGACAATTAGTATCTCTACCAACCGGCACAGGTAAAACGGTTATTTTTGCGGCATTAGCAAAGCAACTGGACACTCGCACATTGATTATAGCGCACCGGGAAGAACTGATTAATCAAGCGGTGGATAAATGCCATATGGTATGGCCGGAGGCGGAGATTGGCGTTGTTATGGCTGAAAACGACGAACCGGATAAACAATTGGTTGTCGGCAGTGTCCAAAGCTGTTGCAGAGACAACCGCCTGGACAGGCTACGCGAACAGGATTTTAAGCTGTTAATTATCGACGAGGCACACCATGCGCCTGCTGATACATATCGCAAGATTATTGAAGAACTCGGCTTTATGGCCGGCAACCCGGATAAGTTGTTGCTTGGCTTTACAGCAACCGCAGCACGTAGCGATAAGGTTGGATTGGATAATGTGTTTCAAGAAATTGTATTTGAACGTTCTATTGCTACCATGATTAAGGCCGGATATTTGGCAGATTTACGCGGGATTAAGGTAAAAACTAAAACAGATTTAACGGGTGTAACGGTACGGCATGGCGACTTTGCCGAGGGTGAATTAGCGAATGTGGTAAATACACCGGCACGTAACCGGGTAGTGGTAAAGGCTTATCTTAAATACGCCGCGGATAAAAAGGCCGTGGCCTTTACTGCTAACGTACAGCATGCCATGGATTTAGCGAACGAGTTTACCGCCGCAGGAATAAGGGCCAGTGCAGTATGCGGTGCTATGTCTAAAGAAGAACGGCGGGATAAACTACAGGCCTTTACCACCGGTGAATTGCCGGTGTTAACCAACTGTAACCTTCTAACGGAAGGATTCGACGAACCTGCTATTGCGGCCATACTTATGACTAAGCCAACCAAATCCAATGTGGTTTATACGCAAGCTGTAGGGCGGGGAACCCGCCTTTACCCTGGTAAAAGTGAATGTATGGTTTTGGATTTCTGCGATACCGGCGCAGGTATCTGCACATTAGGCGCATTGGCCGGGCTATCGCTGGAAGATATGCCAAGCGGCCAAAGTATTCGTGAGGCGGTGGCTGCTGCTGAAACTAGGGCGGCTGAACAAGCGCAAGCTAATGCTGCGATACATACCACTGCCACCACATTTGATTTACTGGAACAATCCAGGTTTGTTTGGGTGCCAATACAAGGCGGGCACTTCAGATTAACGGCAGATAAAGGGCTATACATTTACCTAAAGAATACCGGCAGCGGCAAGTATTCGATTGGCTTAACTACGGACACAGAGTTGATTGAAATGCTATCCGATATGGAATTACCGCTCGGTTATGCGCAAGGTTTGTCTGAAGATTGGGCAAAAAGGAACGCTAACACCGTATTTGCCGATAAGAACGCAGGCTGGCGCGGTTATCTGCCTACTGAAAGCCAACTAGCTATGTTAGCCAGTTATGGCATTAAGCCAAAGCCCAACATAACCCGTGGTGAGGCAAGCGACTTGATAAGCGCACACAAAGCCAAACAGGCGGCAAAGCGTAATGAACCGGCAACTGCAAAGCAAATATACGCCTTAAGAAAACGCGGGCATATAGTTGACGCAAGCCTTACCAAGGGCGAGGCGGCAAGGTTATTCAAACAGGCAGCTTATTAATTGGTATATCGTTATATTGTGATATATGATATAGGTAATAGTTAAATTTACGCTAGGTTGTTTATGAAGGAGGTGTTGAAACATGGGCCATAGCATGATTGAGTTTACCGTTTATGGTGAGGCCGTCCCACAAGGCAGGCCACGGGCTGCAAAGGTAGGTAACCGGGTGCGGGTATATGATCCTAGTAAATCCAGCAACTATAAGAATTACGTTCGTTTGGCGGCGGCTGAAAATGCACCCGACAAGCCTTTAGAAGGCCCGCTTATTCTATCTGTTAAGGTTTATAGGAGCATACCCAAAAGTTTCGGTAAAAAGAAAACCTTTGCTGCTATTGCAGGAGAACTACGGCCCGCTACTAAGCCGGACATCGACAACTACCTGAAGGCCATTGAGGATGCGCTCAATGATTTAATATGGCGGGATGATGGCCAAATAGTAGGCGTTAGTGCTGAGAAGTTTTATGCTGAACGTCCCCGGGTGGAAATAACGGTAACGAGAGTGAGTGACATCTAGCCTGAGTAAAGGGAGGGATGCCTTTGCAGATGCATATCCGAAAGTTTGTCCTGGCTGAACTGGAGAGGTACAGAGATTATAAAAGCCAAATTGAGGAATACGAACTGGAACGGGCTGAAATATTAGAAAGCTATCCTGTGGCTACATGGCAAAAAGAGCGGGTTAGCGGTGGGAACATTGGCGATTCAACGGCAAATGCGGCTGCAAGACTGGAACGCTTAGACGCTGGATATGCAAGGGCAAGGTTTTATGTAAAAGCCATTGAGCGTGTTTTAAACAGCCTACCAGACGAGAACCGGGAGCTTATAGAAACGGTGTGTATTGGCGGCATACCGGCTGAGCACGCAGGGTTGCTTATGGATAGGGCCACTATATACCGGCGCTTGAACGAGATACTTCCATTGTTTGCGCTGAGAATGGGATTGTAGATAACCATGAAAGGAGAGTTCTATATGCCGTACAAAGATCCGGAAAAACAGAAGGCATATCGTCGTGAGTGGATGCGCATGAACCGGGCCGGGGAAAGTGGCACTCCCCGTGCAACCTTAAATCCTGCCCCGGTGAGGATTAAAACTGCTACCGACATCCTAGATTTGCTGGAGGTTACCATTAACGAAGTCCGTGATGCTGACAGCGACGTTTTAACAAAGGCCCGTTGTGTTGGCTATCTGGCTGGGATTGCACTAAAGGCGGTGGAAACTGCTGACTTGGAGAAACGCCTTATTGCTGTGGAAAAACTATTAAAAGGGAGGCACAAAACCGCATGAGAAAAGCAAATTTGACTGACCTGTACACTACCTTAACCCCTGACGAACGTTTTAAGCTACTACTAACCGCACTGGCCCGTGGCGACGAGGACGACGCGTGGGATATTGCACACTCCTGCCCAAAGAAAAACTATAGCATGTCGGACGCTGCATACTCCGATAGATTAGATACATGCAGGGATATAGCACTGTTTTGCAGCCTGGAATGGTTGTTAAAGGAACGGGCCTATTCTGCTTCAAAGGCGATACTGACAATGAACAGATTCGCACATGATAGTTATTTAACCGGTTATTTAGCAGGGTGTGGTAATGATGCAGATATGGACGCGGCAGTCGATAAGGCATACGAACATACCGTAGACGTTAGGCAGGAATATGTTGCTATGCATAATGATAGTCAACGGCAATTAAAGTCGCTACTGTCTGCCCTGGAGATATTTTGCCGTGATATTGATGTTCCTATTGAGCATATGTTTTACTGGTTCCCTCCCACTATTGGGTGGATTAATGATACGAGGACAGCATTGCAGGACGTTCAGCCTGACGCTGAAGCTATGGATTACTATTTATCCACACTTCGGGGATATTGGACGGAGGCCACAGGTGAAGCAATAGATACCAATAAAAGGATTGGTGCAGGAAATGGCATATAATGACTACGCAACAGGTACCAGGGGGCAAGGCGTTCCTAGACGCCAAGCTGTATCAACACAATACCTTGGCAACTGACGGTCCAGTTGCTGGGAAGTCGCTACAGGAAACCTGGCAGGACAGATTAAAGCAACCCCCGTGGTGGCAACAGATATTAGACGTTCATATTTAAAAGCGGCATTCGGTGGCTAACAATAATCGCGTATATTGGTAATTTCCCCTTACCTTTCCCACAACAACCATATATACTATTTAATAGAAGGGGGGTGAAATCATGCGCAGGAAAGCGTTTATTATCGCGTTGGCTATGGTGTTTATGTTGGTCTTTTGTTCTCCCGGTTTTGCATACTTTATTGACGTAAACGATTCTCGCTATGATAGAAAAGTACCTCAAATGGATATGATACAAACAGCTACCGCATTAGCCAATTCAATTAGCCAATATCAGGCGGCTAATCCGGTAAAGACTACTTTACCAGTCGGCACAAAAAGCCTTAAATCACGCATTTATGATTTAAACACATTAATACTCATGCACAGCAACGGCGCCATATCCAACGTGGACTTTAGAAACCAAATTACAGGAATTAAATTCTCTGCCAATAGCACATTAACTGCAAACGGCAATTACTTCCAAACCATTGCGAACCTGCTACAAGGCGGCTATATAACCGACGCGCAGGCATTAAACGAATTACAAAAACTTGAATTAATAATGCTGATTGAACAATTAAATTATAATCGTTAGATACAATTATAATAACCCCCCTTCACCGGGGGCTTTTTTTATTGCAGTGGAAATACTTCCTTAATGCCACCAGGGCAGAATAACTCAATATTTTGCAGGTACAAACACCCTAACTTAATTTTAGCCTATGCTTAAAACGCAAATATGGAGGCCATTATTTTGCGTATTACCAACAAAATGTCGGGACGGCACCGTAATGCGCCATTCGTGGATAGCTGAACAACTTCCACACTAGGCAACCTTCATTGTGTGGTAGTCTGCGGCAATATAGCGCGCAAATTAGGCAACCAACCAACCAACAGACATAAACCCCTACGCTATTCTTAAACGGCAAATATGGCGGTTGGTGGCAGCTTACTTATCAGCCTTTGTCAAATTTGACAAAACAGATTTAGGTTTACGGATTTGATTCTCCTTAGCCTCTTTTGCCAATGCACCCTTTAGTCTGCCGGTAAGTTTACCGGTTCATGTCAACGGCTTTGGCGGCTATATCAATAGATTTATCTTGTGGTTGGAAAGGTACAAAATTTTGCACGTTTCCACTTTGGTATTGATTTGCACCAGTTGGATTGCCCTTGCCGTCCCGCCATAGATTTCTCAATCCGTATAACCAAAGCAGCCTTCTTTCTATAGGACACCTAAAGCTGCATATAAGATAAAAAACATTATTGCAACAATAGTTCTAAAGAAACCAATTTTTTTATGCGATACTTTAGTACTCAATTTATTATCCCAATATGTTACACCTTTATCTTTTAAGTCATAATAAGAATAGATTTCAGTCAATATCATCACTAAAGGAAAACCAATAATTAATCCACGAAACCATACCAAGAAACTTCTATTAAGGGCATCTGAAAATGTAAGCATTTTACCTTCTTGAGTAGTTAACTGGACACTTAATAACCATTTGCCTGGGGTTGTTCCCCACGTTGAAATCAAAATTGCCTCAACAAAAACATAAATAAAGAGTAACAGAATCATGCCAAATGGGTTGAGTAAAACATCATATAATGTAGGGGATAATAAAGATAATACGAGGGCAGTTAATATTATATAAAGAAATATATCCATATAGCGTGCCCAAAATCTAACCCATGGGCGAATCTGTGGTACTAGTTCTTCATTGTAAACTTGAGTATCATACAAAGGTTTACCGTTGAAATTTACCGTTTTATCCTCAAATTTCAATTAGAATAACCTCCCAAATCGATATTACTTTGCTGCCTTCCATTTTCTCCCCTTTCTTTGGTATAGTTACTTTATTATATATTATTACTTTGGAATAATTTGTCATAATGAGTCGGATTAAACAATTACTTTTGGCGGGTACCCCAATTATAATTACAAAGGTTAATTCTTTATTTCAAAAAAAAAGAACACGCCATTACAGCGAGTTTATTCTTTCACTATAATGTCGGGGGAAGTGCGCCTTTCCGGGCCGGTATTTCATTTAACCAACCTAGCACCAGGGGAGAGAAGTAAAACAGTGCCATAAATCCACTTCGTTAACCGGTTAGCAATACAGCAAGTCCGCACCCGAATATATCCGACTTCTTCATTTTTGACTGGTTAATTGACTGCTTTATTGAAATACCGATATTGATACAAGCAATAAACCACTTAACATACCGGCAATACACCACCAGAGGGGGATTGTCTACTTTCAACCGTTGCATATTCTGCAACACCTGCGCAGGCGCACAGAAATAGGGCAAATCAAGCAACCAATCAACTAGTAGGTATAAATCTTGGCTAAATTTTAGACGTGCCTTAAAACGCAAATATGGAGGCCGGTTTTATGTAGAAATTGCTTTTATCCATTATTACCCTGGTTACGCACCCAATTACGCACACAGCGACGCAGGTATGCGGTTTAGCTTATCTATTTCTTTTGACAGTGGGGTTTACTAAATGGAATAATAAAACATATAGGGCTAAGGAAACATTTCCACAAGGGAATGCAGCGAGGTTCACTAAGTGGTATAATAAAACCCTCCGGAAATATTTCCGCAAGGTTAAAAAGAATGTCCCACCCGTGCCTAAGTTATTGGTTTTATTGGTTGTAGTTTGGTGGATTAGGTTGCTGTTTTAAAATGATTCACACCAAATTCACACCATTACGCTGAACATTACGTTACAAATAGAAAAGCTAATACTCGCAACCCTTGCGAATACTAGCTTTTTTGGCAGGGGAGACAGGACTTGAACCCGCAGCCCACGGTTTTGGAGACCGTTGCTC
>JAENYF010000025.1 GCA_016841905.1 Desulfoscipio geothermicus
CCTTGACGCCAGGAAAAAAAATGTGTTAATGGCCATAGTGCAGGATTACATTGCCACTGCGGAACCAGTGGGTTCTCGGACCATAGCTAGGAAATATAAACTAGGGGTGAGCTCGGCAACCATCCGCAATGAAATGGCCGACCTGGAGGACATGGGTTACATTGAACAACCCCATACTTCAGCCGGGCGAGTGCCCTCCGACCAGGGCTACAGGTATTACGTGGATTATCTGATGAAACGTGAGGAGTTTAATTCGGAAGAAGCTAAACTGGTGCTAAACGGTTACCTGACCAAGAAGCAAGAAATTGGTCATGTGCTGAGAAATGCCGGTCAGCTAATATCGCAGATTACTAACTATGCCGGGGTAGTCATGACTACTAGCCTGGGCAGGGGCAGTTTCAAACACATCCAGTTGGTGCATATGGGTATGGGGCAATCTATGGTTGTAGTGGTAACCGATGCCGGGGCTGTGCACCATCGGATTATTGATATTCCGGAAACCATACAGGCTGCTGATCTGGAAACGATTACTAAAGTTTTAAATCATAAGCTGCAGGGCAAAACAATTGAAAATATTCGTCTGACCTTGATTCAAGAGATTTATTTTGAGTTGGCTAAGCAAAAACATATCTTGGATATGGCGATGGATGTTATACAAGAAGGGCTGTCCTTAGAAACCGGGGAAAAAATTTACCTTGGCAGCATCTTTAATATTTTAAACCAGCCTGAATTTCATAACATAGAGAAGGTCAAAGTACTGCTCAGCCTGCTGGAGAATGAACAGGAGTTGGCTAATATCATGACTGAAATTTTTCAGGAGAATGGCGTGACGGTGCGTATTGGTGAAGAGCTGGAGGACGGCCGCCTAAAAGATTACAGCCTGGTGCTGGGCACGTATCGTATGGAGGGTAAACCGGCAGGGAGTATTGGCCTTTTAGGGCCGACCAGGATGGATTACGCCCGGGCGTTCGCTGTAGTTGAATATATGACGGACAATATTTCACTAGTGATAGAAAGATTGATGCGCTGGCGCGGTAAATAAATATATTTTTGGTGTAAATTATTTGACATTTGCATATTAACACGGGTGAATTTTATTTGTTGGTCAAGGAGTGAAGCGCATGGATAAACTACATGATGCTGCGGCCGGTGAGCACTTATCGAAGGAAGATTTAAATAAGACAGATCATCAAGCAATTGACGACGCGGAAGCTTTTGCCGGTGATGTGGAGGCTCTACCGGAGGAAGAATCAATGAACGTGGAGCAGTTACAAGATGAGCTGGCTAAGCAAATAGCTAAAGCCGAAGAATATTATAACCGCCTGCTGCGACTGCAGGCTGATTTTGATAACTATCGCAAGCGTACTGCGAAGGAAAAGGAAGACTTTGTTAATTATGCTGCTGCTTCTTTATGTGAGGAGCTATTGCCAGTGTTGGATAACTTTCAGCTAGCCTTGGCTGCCAAAGAGCAGGACCCCAGCAAGGTAGTTGAGGGGGTAGCTATGATTAATAGGCAGCTGCAGGACATCCTGCATAAAGAGGGACTTACGCCGGTGAAAGCTGTGGGTGAACAATTTGACCCCACCCGGCACGAAGCAGTTATGCAAGAGATAACGGATCAATATCCTGAAAATACTATCATAGCGGAATTGCGCCAGGGGTACTATCTTAAGGATAAATTACTGCGCCCGGCCATGGTTAAGGTTGCCAAATCCGGGAATTAACTTCTAAAACATAGGAGGCGAAAAATATGGCAAAAGTACTGGGCATTGACCTGGGTACCACCAACTCCTGCATGGCCGTGATGGAGGGCGGCGAAGCAGTGGTTATACCCAATGCTGAAGGTGGGCGTACAACCCCTTCCGTAGTGGGATTTTCTAAAACAAGCGAGCGGCTGGTGGGTCAAGTAGCTAAAAACCAGGCGGTCAGCAACACCGACCGCACGATAAGTTCTATAAAAAGGCATATGGGTACTGATTATAAAGTAAATATAGATGGTAAGGAATATACGCCTCAGGAAATATCTGCCATGGTTCTGCAAAAAATGAAAACTGACGCGGAAAGTTACCTGGGTGAGAAGGTAACCCAAGCGGTTATTACAGTTCCGGCTTACTTCACCGACGCACAACGCCAGGCTACCAAAGATGCAGGCAAAATAGCAGGCCTGGAGGTATTGCGGATTATTAATGAACCTACCGCAGCAGCACTGGCTTACGGCCTGGATAAAGGTGATGAACAAACCATTCTGGTGTTTGATCTGGGCGGCGGTACTTTTGACGTGTCTATATTGGAACTCGGTGATGGTGTTTTTGAGGTTAAGGCGACCAGCGGGAATAACCGGTTGGGCGGTGATGACTTTGACCAGCGTGTTGTGGAGTACTTGATCAGTGAGTTTAAAAAGGATACCGGTATTGATTTGAAAGGTGACCGGATGGCGCTGCAGCGGCTTAAGGATGCTGCGGAGAAAGCCAAGGTTGAGCTTAGCGGGGTAATGTCGGCTAATATTAACCTGCCCTTTATTACAGCAGACGCCAATGGCCCCAAACACTTGGATATTAACCTTTCCCGGGCTAAGTTTAATGAACTTACTGCGGATTTGGTGGAAAAGACGATGGGACCCACCAGGCAGGCGATGTCCGATGCCGGTTTAAGTCCCCAGGATATTCATAAGGTACTGCTGGTGGGCGGTTCCACCCGTGTCCCTGCGGTGCAGGAAGCCATCAAAAGCTTTATTCAAAAAGATCCCCACAAGGGGATTAATCCGGACGAGTGTGTGGCTATTGGCGCGGCTATACAAGCCGGTGTGCTGGCCGGCGAAGTTAAGGATGTACTGCTGCTTGATGTTACTCCGCTTTCTCTGGGTATAGAAACTCTGGGCGGTGTATCCACCAGGCTGATCGAACGTAACACCACCATACCCACCTCGAAGAGCCAGGTTTTCTCCACCGCTGCTGACGGGCAGACTACGGTGGAAATACATGTGCTGCAAGGTGAGCGTTCGATGGCGGCCGATAATAAAACGCTAGGGCGGTTTCAGTTGTCCGGTATACCACCGGCACCCCGGGGCGTACCACAAATTGAAGTTACATTTGATATCGACGCCAACGGTATTGTTAATGTATCGGCTAAAGATAAAGGCACGGGCAACAGTCAGAGCATTACTATATCGGGTGGCTCAGGTCTTAGCGATGAGGATATTGATAAGATGGTTAAAGACGCTGAGAAAAATGCTGCGGAGGATGAGCGCCGTAGAGAACTGGTGGAACTGCGCAACCAGGCCGACAGCTTGATTTACCAGGCGGAGAAGACCATTAAGGATTTAGGTGATAAAGCTGATAAAGATAAAGTGGAACAGGTCAACCAGGCTGCTGGGAAGCTCAAAGAGGCCGTTAAGGGTGATGATGTTGATAAAATCAAGGCAGCCACTGAAGAATTAACCAAACCACTGTATGAGCTATCAGCCGTACTGTATCAACAGCAGCAGGCTGGAGGTGACCAGGCTGGCGGTACCGGGGCAGGATGCGGTGCAGACTGTGCCGGCGATTGTGGTACTGCGACCGGGGAAAATAAAGAAAATGTAGTGGATGCCGAGTTTGAAGTTGACGAAGATAAAAAAGATAAGTAAGTATCTTTTCGAGTTTGGTAACAGGAATTTGACTGATTGCGTAGAATGATATAGAGTCTTAGGCTATTAAAATATTTGCCGTTCGGGAGGGCTGTTTTGAGCCCTCCCGGTGGTGTTTGAAGTATAAGGTGGTGGATCCCCCGTGGCAAAACGGGATTATTATGAGGTGCTGGGTGTTTCCCGGGACGCTTCGCCTGAGGAAATAAAGAAATCCTTTCGCAAACTAGCCCGCCAGTATCACCCTGACGTTAACAAGGAAGACAAAAACGCTGCGGAAAAATTCAAAGAAGTTAACGAGGCCTACGAGGTATTAAGTAATGCTGAAAAACGGGAGGCTTACGACCGTTTTGGACATGCGGCTACAGATGGCCAGTTTAGCGGTGGCTTTGGTGGTTTTAGCGACGGTGATTTTGGTGGCTTTGGTGACATCTTTGATATGTTTTTCAGTGGCGGCGGGAGGCGGCGGAATGGTCCTGAACCGGGTGCTGATTTACGGGTGGATATGGAGCTGACCTTTGAAGAATCTGCTTTTGGCCTGGAAAAAGATATCAAAATCCCCCGAACCGAAGAGTGCAGTACATGTGGCGGAAACGGGGCGGCGCCGGGCACCGCAAAGAAAAACTGTGATGTATGTCATGGCACGGGGCAGATTCAATATGCCCAGAACACTCCTTTTGGGCGTATGGTGCAGTCACGCACCTGTGACCGCTGCCGCGGTACAGGGGTGATTATTGAAAAACCGTGCCCTACCTGCCGTGGCTCCGGTACGGTGCGGCGCAGTCGGACTTTAAAAGTTAAGATTCCTGCTGGAGTGGATACCGGTTCCCGGTTGCGTTTATCTGGCGAGGGAGAAAAGGGTTTGCGTGGCGGGCCGCCAGGCGATTTGTTCGTGTACATACATGTGAAGCCACATGCGACCTTTAAACGGGATGGTAACAATGTCTTGGTTGATGCAGACATCAGTTTTGTCCAGGCTGCTTTGGGTGATGAAATCACAGTGCCTACTTTAGATGGTGATGCTAAGCTGAAGGTTCCGGAGGGTATTCAGTCGGGGACAGTATTACGCATGAAGAGCAAGGGCATTTTTGATGTGCGTGGTTATGGCCGAGGAGATCAGCATGTGCGCATCAAAGTAGTTACACCTACCAAGCTGACCGGTAAGCAAAGAGATCTGCTGCAGGAATTTGCTCGTATTGAAGGTCAAAAGCCCCATAGCGGGGAAAAGGGATTCTTCGGAAAAGTGCGGGATGCATTTTCAGGTTAAATAGCTATCTTGTGTTGTAATTGGTTTAAATCAAGTCAGACCCCGGGGGGTATTGTGTTTGGACTGGTTGGAAGTAGCCGTTGCCTCACCTGTGGAGTTGGTGGAAGCGGTGGCTAATGTTTTGAATGAAATTGGTTCGGGCGGGGTTGTGATAGAAGACCCTGCCTTAATTGTAGACCTTATTGCTAAAGGTACTGCCGAAACAGTAGCCCCAACGCTAAAGCCGCTGCAAGGCGAGCAGGTTGTGGTTAAAGGTTATTTTTGCCATGATACTTCTTTGCCAGAGCGGTTAGAGCACCTGTGCCTCAGACTCTCTGAATTATCTGTGTGCTGGCAAACCAGGGAAATTAGAGAGCAGGACTGGGCTACCGCCTGGCAGGCATATTACAAACCGGTACGGGTAGGTAAGCATATTGTGGTGAAGCCATCCTGGGAGGATTATATTGCCCGGGCAGGTGAAACCGTTATTGAACTGGATCCCGGCATGGCTTTTGGCTGCGGCACGCATGCCACTACGGCCATGTGCCTGGCATTACTTGAAGAATTAGTTCCAGACTGCGCAGTGGTCTACGATGTGGGCACAGGTTCAGGGATCCTAGCTGTGGCGGCAGCCTTAATGGGTGCCCGGCAAGTAATTGCAGTGGATATAGATGAGCTGGCAGTGCGGACGGCTCGGGATAATGCCGAGCGCAACGGCGTTTCGGGCCAGGTCTCGGTGGCACAGGGCAACCTGTTGGACAACCTGGCCGGTGGCCAGGCTGATTTAATAGTGGCTAATATTATTGCCGATGTTATTATCCAACTCGCTCCTGATGCTGTGGCGGCGCTGAAGCCTGGCGGCAAGCTAGTCGCCTCGGGGATTATTATTGACCGGGTAGATGAGGTGCGTCGGGCACTGGGCGATATCGGTCTAGCACCAGAGCAGGATATGACTGAAGGCGAGTGGGTGGCGATGGTTTACCAAAAAGAGCCGTAATGTGCATAGGCATTACTATATAACCGGCAACCGGCCTTAGGTGAATATACTCACCTACTGACATTTACGCAGGAGGTGGGCAGGTGAATTTAGAAACAGCCGAGGAAATCGTTAACAGGTTGGGGGAAAAAAATTATATCCCGTCCTGTGCTAAGCTGGAATACCAGAAGTTTCTTCTCCAAGAGTACAGACAGTATGTTGCCGGCAAGAAGGATGACAGCCCGGAATAAACAGCACTTGGCAGAGTATTGATTACCCCGCAGTCTATTTGCCTGCTACGCAATTTAAAGCAAACAGGTAATTCCATTTAGATGCGTGCTTTAATTCATCGGTATATATTTCGGTAATGATATTTCTATAAGGCAAAAACTCAAAGCCGAACAATATCCTACGTTACCTTTCAACAGCAGATAGTTCACCAAAAAGTGCCCTGGTAATACCATCGCAGTAGCTTTGGGGTCTATTAAAAGGCTCATCTGCTGCCGGAGGAATCTCTTGGCCGGTCAACTGCCAATATAATTCCCTGAATAATTTGCTGTGCTTTCTTTCATCATCCCGAATGGGGATGATTACCTCTCTTTGAGCAGGGGGGGCAACATTTAGTAAATAGTCGTAAAATAACTCGTCCTCTCTCTCATCCCTAACAGAATCGACAATTAAGTTCAGAGCTTCCGGGAGGGCGTATACAGGTACATATGCATGTGTTGCAATATATTTGTATGTGGTAAATGGGTAGCCTGGGTAAGGTGTTTGATAAGCTGGAGTTGAGCCGCCTGGCGAGTGATTATTATTGGCCGCGCTGGCGGTAATGGTATTTTTCTCTTCTATTGCCATAGAAAAACACTCCTTTGTTTTTACCTAAAGTTTTTACCTATAATATGAAGTTATCAGCAGGGATGTTCATAGTGTGCTGGGCGGTGAGTTAAGGTAAACTAACTTTTAACTATTGAGGTAACGTGTACCCTGAGATGTTTGGCGTACCATGTTTAAACACTATAAAGAATATTTTTGATAAACCAGGTTGTTTTAATCGGGCGAGCTTTTGTTATATAATATAATTTATTCGTGGTAAGACTAGGGACTGTACCCAGCTATCGGAGTGATAAACTACCTGAAGTCCATGGTAGGGTTGCTGGTCAGGTGTCCACCGGCTTTAGCCATTTGGTGGTTAAGCCTGTGATAATACCAAGTTTATTAAGGTTGTGGTTAAAATGCCCAGGTTTTTTGTGGCTCCGGAGCAAGTGCAAGGTGATAGTGTTACCATTACTGGCCCGGAAGTCCACCATATTAAAAGGGTATTACGACTGGGTCCGGGGGATATAATTACTTTGCTGGATGGGTGCGGTAGCTATCTTGAATGCCGTATTGATAATATGGCCGGTGAGTCTGTTCATTGCCAAGTGCTCCGGCAGGGGTTGGCTGGTGGTGAACCCCCTCTGCGGGTTGTGCTGGTACAGGGATTAGCTAAGGGCGATCGCATGGACACTGTTATACAAAAGGGCACTGAGCTGGGCGCGGCTGCCTTTTGGCCTGTGGTTTGCAAACGCAGCGTAGTGAAACTGGATGTCTCTAAGAAAGTCTCACGAATGGAGCGCTGGCAGCGTATTGCCACCGGGGCTAGCAAGCAATGTCGCCGGGCACTGGTGCCCGAGGTGGCCGAACCGCAGGAGTGGTCCGCAGCCCTGGACATGATACCACCTGGTGCACTGGTGCTGTTACTATGGGAGGATGAGACCGGCCATGCGCTAAAAGAGGAATTGCAGCACCGTTCCAGGCCGGATGAAGTATATCTATTGATTGGCCCCGAGGGTGGCTTGGAACAGCAGGAAGTAGCAGAAGCCTGCCGGCGTGGGGGTATAGCCGTCACCTTGGGCCCGCGCATATTGCGTACAGAAACTGCCGGGCCTGCTGCGTTGGCGATGCTATTATATCAGTGGGGTGATTTAGGAGGTTAAGTTTTTACATGGCGGGGAAAAAAGTGGCTCTGACCACTTTAGGCTGCAAGGTAAATCAATATGAATCAGCAGCGTTGGAGGAATTATTCCGCCGACGTGGTTACCAGGTAGTGGACTTTGACAGCTCAGCGGATGTTTACATCATCAATACATGCACAGTGACCCGCATAGGTGACCGCAAATCTAGGCAGCTCATCCGGCGGGCCAGCCGGACAAACCCTGAAGCTGTAGTAGCAGTAACGGGCTGCTATGCCCAGACTGCCCCTGACGAGGTTCTCGAGGTCGAGGGCGTTGACGTGGTGGTGGGAGCTGGGCACCGGGCTGACATTGTAGAGCTGGTAGAAGGTGTAGTCAAGGGGCACCAAGTGAAAGCAGTTGGTGATATAGCCCATTGCAGGCACTTCGAGGAGTTGCCTGGGGAATCACACCAGGGACGGGTGCGGGCGTTTCTGAAAATTCAGGAAGGCTGCGAAAACTACTGCGCTTACTGTATTATTCCCTATGCCCGGGGTCCCCTGCGCAGCCGCGCGCCGGAAA
The DNA here is from genome assembly GCA_016841905.1 of Desulfoscipio geothermicus. GTDB lineage: Bacteria > Bacillota > Desulfotomaculia > Desulfotomaculales > Desulfallaceae > Sporotomaculum > Sporotomaculum geothermicum_C. Next base: position 8,358 of record JAENYF010000025.1, read on the forward strand.
ACGTGCTGGCCGGGATGCGCAATTTGGTGGAAAGCGGCTTTAAAGAAATAGTGCTAACTGGAATCCATACCGGGGCTTACGGCAGGGAGAAACCAGACGGTCTTGGTTTGGTGCGATTGCTGGAGTCTCTAGCGAGTGTACCTGGCTTGGTCAGGTTGCGGCTCAGCTCTCTTGAGCCTAATGATATTACTCCTGAGTTACTGGAACTGATGGCTGACGGGCCGCCGTTTTGCCGCCATTTGCATATTCCCCTGCAAAGCGGGGACGATGATATTTTAAAGAAAATGAGACGTCGCTACGATACTGACTTTTTTCGCAGTCTACTGACCAAGATTCGTGATAAAATCCCTGAGGTGGCCATAACCACTGACATTATGGTGGGCTTTCCCGGTGAAGAGGACGAACATTTTCACCATGCCTGCGCTTTTGTCAAAGAAATGCAGTTTTCGGCACTACATGTATTTAAATATTCTCCCCGCCGGGGTACACCGGCCGCGAATTTCCCCGGCCAGGTCGATCCGCGGGTTAAAGAAAAGCGTAGCCGGAAATTAATTGCTATCGGTCATACACTAGCCAGCTCCTTTGCAGCCCAATATTTGGATAAAGCTGTATCAGTGCTGGTGGAGCAGGCTGTTGATAATCCTCCTGCCGGCTTGGCGGATGATGTTTTTGAGGGCCTGACAGACAATTATGTGCGCGTATTCTTCACAGCGCAGGAGAAATGGAAGGGACAGCTGGCTAATGTAAAGATTATTGCACTTAGTGGCACTGGATTAAAGGGAAGAATAATTTATTAAAAAGCAGGATTTAAAGGTGGTATGTTGAATTGTAATAGCGGGTTATAAATCACCGTCAAGTTAAGGTTCTTCAGGAGGAGGTGGAAGAAGGTGCAGGATTGTATATTTTGTAAAATAATCAATAGGGAAATCCCGGCTGATATTGTTTACGAGAATGACCAGATCTTGGCATTCAAGGATATTCAACCGATCGCCCCTACCCACCTTTTATTTATACCCAAGAAGCATATACCCACATTTTTTGAGTTGCAAACGGAGGATAATCACATTCTCGGCGAATTGCAACTAGCCGCGGCCAATGTGGCTAAAGACATGGGATTGACAGAACGGGGATTTAGGCTCGTTGCCAACTGCAAGAAGGATGCTGGTCAGGTGGTGTGGCATCTCCATTATCATTTTTTGGCCGGTAGACCCTTTCAATGGCCGCCGGGGTAATTGACTACCCTAAAGGTGTATTGTATAATATTCTGGTGTGGTAATTTTTATTTGGGAGTTGTTTTTTAGCTTGATTTTAGAACAAGCTTTACGGTTCAAGCGGAGGGAGGGAAGAGTCAGTGGCAGAAGTTAAAGTAGGCAAGAATGAAACCCTGGACAGTGCCCTCCGGCGTTTTAAGCGCACCTGTCAAAAGGCAGGCGTTCTCGCTGAAGCCAGAAAACATGAACACTACGAAAAGCCCAGTGTAAAAAGAAAGAAAAAATCAGAAGCTGCTCGCAAGCGCAAGACTAAATTTTCGAAATCCTTTAAATAAATATTGTTTACAAGACCTCACGACGTTTATAACAAAGAATACCTGTGCCCGGTGCTGGATGCGCCGGGCATTTGAGTATCATTCTTAAGCCTTTAATGATTATATTTCCCAAGCCATATAAATACTTGTTAAGCCAAAATTAATTTGAAAGCCGAGGCAAATGTTTAGAACCAGCAGTTAATTGGAATGGAGGTGGTTTCCACATGTCGCCGGAAGTGGTTCCGTGGTCGGCAGCTTTGGCCCTTTTGTTGGGCATTTTAGCACTATTGCTGGAAGTGTTTATGTCGGGTTTCGGCGTTGCTGGGGTAGCGGGTATTATATTAATCGCCTGGGGTATCGTGCTGTTAAGTGTAGATGTTACGATTACCTTTAAATCCCTGGTAATTGGCTTGATAGCCAGTATCATGGCATTTATATTGGGCATGAAGCTGATGTCTAGGTTTAATTTCTGGCAGCGGCTTACCCTGAGTAAAAGGCAGTTTAATGATGAAGGGTACCGAGCATCCAGGGATGAATTGGCAGCGTATACTGGTCAGGTAGGTACTACATTAACTCCGCTGCGCCCGTCCGGGGCTGCTGAAGTGGGTGAGGAACGCCTAGATGTGGTAAGTGAGGGTGGATTTATTCCCGCCGGGGCTAAGATTAAAGTGGTGCGTGTTGAAGGCATCCGGATCGTAGTCCGAGCGCTGGAATAGACAAGGTTAAGACAAGCGTTTTCTGTGTAACATGGCTAGTTATGGAAAAAACCTCATTAGGCAACAATATACTATCTATGTAATCCTGTAATTATTTATAGAAAAGAATAATCAGAAGGGGGTATTTTATGTTTGCCGGTATATCTTTGTTAATTTCAGTCATTCTAATTGTACTGGCCGTGGTAGTTTTATTTAGCTTTATTCCGGTAGGACTTTGGATTTCTGCCCTGGCTGCAGGTGTGCGGGTGGGTATTATCACTCTTATCGGTATGCGTTTGCGCCGGGTGCCTCCGGCCAACATTGTTAACCCGTTGGTTAAGGCCTATAAAGCAGGGCTGGATATATCTGTTGATCAGTTAGAGGCCCATTACCTGGCCGGCGGGAATGTGGACCGGGTGGTTGATGCGCTTATTGCTTCGGAGCGGGCTAATATTAACTTACCATTTGAAAGGGCGGCGGCTATTGACCTGGCCGGCCGTAATGTGCTGGAGGCCGTGCAAATGAGCGTTAATCCCAAGGTAATTCAAACACCCTTGGTATCGGCGGTGGCCAAAGACGGCATTGAAGTGAAGGTAATGGCCCGGGTGACGGTGAGGGCTAATATTGACCGGTTGGTGGGTGGCGCCGGTGAAGAAACCGTTTTGGCTCGAGTAGGTGAGGGTGTGGTATCCACTGTGGGTTCTATGGGTAACCACAAAGAAGTGTTGGAGAATCCCGATTCCATTTCTCGAACAGTGCTGGAAAAAGGGCTTGATGCAGGTACTGCTTTTGAAATATTGTCTATTGATATCGCTGATGTGGATGTGGGCCGGAATATCGGTGCCAAACTGCAAATGGATCAGGCCGAGGCTGATAAAAACATTGCCCAGGCTAAAGCTGAGGAACGGCGTGCTATGGCGGTGGCCCGGGAGCAGGAAATGAGGGCGGCCGTAGAAGAAATGCGGGCTAAGGTGGTCGAGGCTGAGGCCGAGGTGCCGAAGGCTATGGCTGATGCGCTACGGCAGGGCAATTTGGGTGTCATGGATTACTACAACATGCAAAATGTGATGGCCGACACAGGTATGCGGCAGAATATAGCTAAAATGGATGATGATAAAGAAGATAAGGGACGTAACGAGCATCTTCCCAGGTAACTCTCCAAAACCACAATTAAGACGCTAAAGGTATTAGGGGGTCAGCTTATGACGACAACTCTGGTTATCTTGCTCATTGCCTATGTAATCATTAGTCAAATCAAAAGCAGGCATGGATGTAACCTGCTGGAAAATACTATTTTCCGCACACCGGGGGATATGGAGCAGCCACGTGTGAATTATGCATCCTCAAGCAGCGAAGACAGGCCGCTGTCCGGTCCCTGGAATAGAGCGCCACGGGGTGAAGACAGACCGGTGCCCGGTCCGTGGGAAACCCCTCCGCAGGATGAGGACGGCCCGTCTACTGAACCGTGGGAGCAGGAGCGTTCTGCCGGTGCTGGGGATAAGCCGCAGCCACATTTTGAGTATGAAGAGGAACTGCGCAGCCCGCAACGACAGTGGGAACAAACTGTCATTGCGATTGACCTGCCATTAGAATTGGGTGAACATGATAACGGACCAAGGGCTTTAATAAAAGAGGTAGAGAGGGTTTCACCAAGACAGAGTACAAAACTTGATGCCAGCAACCCGCTGGTTGCCGCATTACGTAATAAAAACGCCCTGGTGGGAAGCATAATCATTGGTGAAGTATTAAACTCACGTGGTGGTAAAGTAAAAAAAAGAGCGGGCTATCCAACCCGGGTATGTGGCAATGCTGGTCATACTAGTGGGCAGGATAAAAAGCAATAATCATTGGTTTCGGCACTGTTATACATGCCACGCATTTTTTATTGCTCAAACAATACCCGCCTATTTTTACTGTTAGCTATAATTATAGAAGTACACGAAAAATGCATTGGTTGTAAAGAAAGAGCAGGAGAGAGATTTCTTCTCCTGCTCTTTCGGCCAAGCTGAGTTAGGCAATGGTAATAACCTTATATGGCCCGGACAGCCAGTTATTGATTTCCAACATGTTGGATATATTACCCAATAATAGCTTATCCTTTAGATGATAGTATTCCAGACAAGTGCCGCAGGTAAGCACTGCGGCACCTGCGGCGTGTAATTTCTCCAGCTGCTCCTGAACAGGAGAACCCTCACAGGTTAAATAAACTCCGGTATTAAGAAACAATAACGCTACTGGCGGGGAAGTCATGGCTGTCAGTGTAGTGAACAGGCTTTTAATTAATACTTCTCCTAAATCCGGCGAACCCTGACCTAGTTCGTTGGAGGTAATAAAATAAACCGATCCACCAGCGGATGCGGCAGTAACCGCAGAAGATTCAGCCGCACATGCACTGGTTTGTGCTGCTGGCGAAGCATCATTGCGGGTGATGGTCAAATGATAAAAGCCGTCCTTTTGCTCTTCACTAACCTGGTGACCGGCATTTTTAGCAAATAACGTCACATTTTGCCTGGCGACATCGTTATCTACAATGGTGGTGATGGTTTCTATACTTGCTTCCTCCAATGCTTTTTTAGTGTTGATTACCGGATGTGGACAGGCCAGCCCTCGGCAGTCAACTAATTTATGGCTCACTTTTTTACCTCCTTAATACTTGAATAACTATTTTATTACCTCAATTAACTCCTTTTGGTCCGGTAATACCCGACCTATCACAGCCGATGGCACCCCTTGATCTCCTAGATTCACTACCAGCCGGTCCGCATTTGCCTCGGCTATGACGATCAGTAATCCCCCTGAAGTCTGGGGGTCATATAAGATCATTTGTTCTTCCAGCCTGAGTGAGTTGTCAAAGGTTACCTTGTCACCTAAGTGCTCTTTATTATTATAAGCGCCAGCCGGTATGAGCCCCATGCGAGCCATCTCCAAAACTTCTGGCAGCAGTGGTATAGCGGAAAAACAAATCTCAAGGCTGACTTGACTCGCCTCAGCCATTTCGGCGGCATGGCCCAGCAGACCAAAGCCGGTGATATCTGTACAGGCACTGGCCCCAAGATGTTGCATGGCAGCTGATGCTTTTTTATTTAGTGTAGACATACATTTAACTGCTCGTTCGACAGCCTGGGTGGATAGCAGGTCAGCCTTAATGGCGGTATTAATAATCCCTGTGCCCAGAGGTTTAGTTAACACCAGCCGGTCGCCTGGCCGGGCTGCAGCGTTGGAGATAATCCTTCCAGGTGGCACCAAGCCTGCCACCGCTAGCCCGTATTTGGGCTCATCATCGCGAATTGAGTGCCCCCCGGCAATAATACAGCCTGCTTCTACCACTTTATCGGCTCCGCCTTTCAAAATCTCTCCCAGTATAGCGGTAGGCAGACAATCGGGAAAGCAAACTATATTCAGGGCCAATAGCGGCTGGCCACCCATAGCATAAACATCACTTAAGGCATTGGCTGCGGCAATTTGGCCGAACAGGTAAGGATCGTCAACCATTGGAGTAAAAAAATCAACGGTTTGTATTAAAGCTTGGTAGTCATTTAGACGGTATACTGCAGCATCATCAGAAGTATTTAGCCCTACCAGTAGGTCATGGTCTTCTGCTACAGGTAAGTGTCGCAGTACCTGCGACAGGGTCTGAGGCCCTATTTTAGCTGCTCACCCTGATGTCTTAGCTAAGCTGGTGAGCTTTATTTTATGTTCAGTCATAATTCGGCCGGCCTCCTTTCCTATAGCATGTCACTTGTTTTCCATAAAAATAGCAACTAAAATTAATGCATATCAGTCGATTATTTCTGCTTCTATCTATCAATTCCTTTGTTAGAATTATAAAAAATATAAATAACATACCAGTAAATAGAAAGATTATTTATCGAATATGAGACGCTATAATAAAATCCTAGAAAGTGTAAATTAATGATTTGTTTATGGTCAGACTTCAGGACAAAGAAGGGGCTAAAATGTCATCATTTAGGTAATCGTTTTTGGCCATAACGATGCGATATCCCATTTTGGCTGAGGCCCCAGCCCATCCGCTGGGTGCGGTTCAGAAAAGACTATGCAACGATTTGGATATTGCTTTGCAAGGAAGCTTTGGTGATGAGGTTAAGGTGAAATTTGTTGATGTGGCCTCCGAGGCACTAAAAAAATACCCTAAAATTAATCCATATTACCCCGGGTGCATTTACCTCTGACGGTGGTTAATGACGAGCCCCGTTTTCATGCGGTATCTCAGCTGAGGTGATAAGGGATGCTCTACTGGATATGTGAAAAGAGCTGCTTCATTGACTTTAAGGAAATGAAGCAAGTTTATTGGGATATTTAACCATAAGAGCGTTATTTTTCCCCCCCCAGCCGCATAAAATTAGTGGCGAGGAGGGATTTTTATGGCCTGGAAAGATTTAAAAAACAAGGTTAAACGACAGCTTTCCGATTATATGGATTTGCCTGGTGATATTATGCTGGATTTGCCTAAAATCGTGTTGGTTGGCAACCTACAAGTATTTATTGAGAATCATCGTGGTATCCAAGAATATAACCCCAATCTAGTGCGAGTGGTAGTCAGCGACAAGGTTATTGAGGTGACTGGTGAAAACCTGACCCTGCGCAATATTATACCTGATGAGATTTGCGTGGAAGGGCAAATTTCCGGTCTTGCTTTTTTAAGTTAAGGGGGCTGAAAAATGTTTTTCAAGATTTTAAACTATTTGTATGGTTATGTGACTATTACGCTCCCTGAGGAATGTCTGGAGAAGTTTGTCAACATGGCGACCACCAGGGGGATATATCTTTGGGATATCACTAATTCAATCGGTAACCAGGTTGCTCTTAATGTGCGTACAAGGGATGTACCTCCATTACGCCATATAGCCCGCATGACCCGTTGTCGTTTCCACATTATTAAACGCTCTGGAGTGCCTTTCTTTATTAACCAATTACAGCACCGGAAGGCACTTCTGGGCGGGGCATTATTTTTTGTTATCGTGTTATACTCATTATCATCATTTATTTGGTTTATTGATATTAAAGGCAATAAATCAATCAGTGAAGCTAAGATAACCAAGGTTGTCCAGCAGGCCGGGGTACACCGCGGTTTGCCCAAGCGGTCTGTAAACGCAGCTGAGCTGGAAAAAGCTATTATACAGCAGTTGAGCGGACTGGCTTGGGTTGGTGTGACTGTGGATGGGACAAGGCTCGAAATCGAGGTAGTGGAAAAGGTGCTGCCGCCGAATAACGGTGCCCAGATAGTGGATCTAGTGGCACAAAAGGACGGGCTAATTAAAGAGGTGCTGGTTTTATCAGGTCATCCTCTTGTTCAGGAAGGAGATACCGTTACTGCCGGGCAAGTTTTAATATCAGCGGCTATACCTCCCCCTAAAGTTGAAGAATATGATAAAAAGAACCCAGATGTAGTTGAAGACGAGGATCTGCAGCAACAGGTACAGTTCGTACACGCCCGTGGTATTGTCCGTGCTCGCATCTGGTATGATGGTTACGAGGAAGTTAAATTGCGAGAACAACAAAAACGCCCTACTGGGCAGCAAATTACCAAACTTTGCATGAAAATCGGGAGTAAGGAAATAATTTTAATGGGTCCTCGTCAGGTGCCCTATACAAACTATGTTGAGTATGCCGAGGTGAAAAGGTTCCCTTCATGGAGGAATATTGTTGTACCCGTCGAATTTATAACGGTTAAATATATAGAACAGAGAATTTATTATCAAGAATTTAACCGGACTGAGGCTCTTCGTTTAGCTGGAGAACAGGTGTTGGAAAAATTGCGTTCACAAATGCCTGAGCGTGTGAAGACATTGAATACTAACCTGCGGGAAGTTAAAACGGCAAATGAAGAGGATATCGTCAGGGTTCGGCTTACGGTGGAAACGTTAGAGGAAATAGGTGTAGAAAAACCTCATCAATAAGATGGAGGAGGTTATAACATAGTTGACGGAAAAGATGCAAACTCAACTAATTGAAACTAGAATGATTATTGATGATCTCAGCGCTGCTGCAGAAATTTTTGGCAAACATGATGAGAACATGTCCTTGTTGGAAAACTCACTGGGTGTAAAAATGGTGGCTCGAGGTGAGGAGTTGGTCATTATGGGACAGCAGGAACAGGTTAAGAAAACACGGAAGATTGTTGAACAGTTACAGGCCTATTATCAAGCCGGCAATAGATTAACTAGGCACGAAATTAATTACGCTATAAAATCCGTAAATTCTGGTAATGATGAGGCGCTGACTGACCTGGCCAAGGATGTGGTCTTGGTTACAGCCCGGGGCAAAAAAATTAAACCCAAAACGGTAGGACAGCAGCAATACATAGATAAGCTGCACAAGCAGGATATAGTGTTTGCTCTGGGACCGGCTGGTACAGGGAAAACTTACCTGGCAGTGGTGATGGCCGTGAGGGCGCTGCGCAACCGGACGGTGAACAGAATTGTGCTGACCAGGCCGGCGGTGGAGGCGGGTGAAAAACTGGGTTTTTTGCCCGGCGATCTACTGGAAAAGGTGGATCCCTACCTGCGACCCCTGTATGATAGCCTTTATGATGTATTGGGTGTTGACAATACTCAAAAATATTTGGAACGACAGGTAATTGAAATTGCGCCTCTGGCTTATATGCGGGGCAGGACGCTGGATGACTCCTTTGTCATTTTGGACGAAGCGCAAAACACTACCCCCGAGCAAATGAAAATGTTCCTCACCCGGCTGGGTTTCGGCTCCCGGGCGGTGATTACCGGTGACGAGACCCAGGTAGATCTGCCCAGGGGACAGCAATCGGGTTTGGTTCATGCCCGCCGGGTGTTGGATGGTATTGAAGGGATAGGCTTCCATCACTTCACAGGTGAGGATATTGTTAGACACCCCCTGGTACAAAAAATTGTCAGCGCCTATGAGGAAAAAGGTGCTTTGGCGGAAAAGACTGAGGTGTGATGCAAATGCTCCCTCTGGGTACGGTAAAGGAAAAACTTACGGATAGCTTCAACCGGTTGGCTGGCCAGCGCAAAGTGCGCCGGGGGCTGGCCGCTTGTTTGTTTTTTGTGCTGCTGACGTTAATTCTATCCGTAGAGTTTATGCCCCAGCAGGTTAATCTGGTGGTTGGGCAGGTTTCGCCTACCAACGTTTTTGCCCCGCGTAATGTCACCTTTCAGGATAAGGTAAAAACCGAGGAAGCCAGGAATCTAGCGGCTAATCAGGTGGAACAACAATATATAACCGACCCGCGGGTGAGCGTGGATGTACAGCAAAATATATCAACGCTAGTAAGTGTAATAGCTGACATACAAGCTAACCTAGAGCTTAATGATAACGATAAAGTATCATATTTTAAAAATGAATTACCCTTCACCTTAACAACAGATGTTTTGGATGCACTAGTTAAGCCTGACCCTAATAGCCTGGAGCGGGTAAGAAACAGTTTAACCTCCATGATTAACCGGGCAATGGAAGACAAGGATGGAGTAACCCAGGAAAATACAAGAGATGTAATAAATTCCCTGGTTGGTGAAATTAATAATCTGCAACTTAGTAGCACTTATAAAACTCTGGCATCGGAAATGGTGCGCTATTATTTACGACCCAATAAATTTTTAGACATTGAGAAAACCCAGCGCTTGCAGGAGGCAGCTAGAGAGACTGTACCCCCTATGATGGTGACCATTAAAGAAGGGGAAAAAATTATTGGTGTAGGGGAAATAGTTACCGAGGAACATAATGCTAAACTAGAGGCACTAGGACTCTCACGCCCTATTCTGCCGGTTTCTTCAATAGTAGGCTCTGCTTTGCTGGTAATTTTATTAATGTCGGTGGTGCTTTTTTACCTTTACCAGCAGAATAGAGAAATATATACCCATCCTGGCTATTTATATTTGATGGGTATCATAGTTTTGGGTGTACTGGGTGTCTCTAAGGCGATAATTGCCATAAATATCACCCAGTGGCCTGAATTCGGGGCCCTCTTGGCTTATGTTGCCCCCGTAGCGACAGCGGGAATGCTAATTGCTATTTTGCTGGATTCTCGGCTGGCCGTATTGGTGGTGGCCATGATCAGTTTTTTGCTAGGCTTGATGACTGGTGGCCAGATAAGGTTTGCTGTGGTAGGTTTTATCGGCGGTTTTGCCGGGGTTTACGGGGTGAGCAAGCTAAGCCAGCGGGGTGATATGGCTCGGGCGGGCTTTTTTTCCGGGGCGGCTAATGTTGCAGCTATATTTGCTGTAGGGTTGGTTGGGGATACGCCAATTGGACTCTTGCTTACCTCAAGTCTGGTATTGGGCACGGTCAATGGCCTATTATCATCGATATTAACTAACGGTGCCATCCCCTACCTGGAAAGTGCTTTTGGTATTACTTCATCATTGCGCTTGCTGGAACTGTCCAATCCGGGCAACCAGCTGCTGCGACGCCTACAAATCGAAGCGCCTGGCACCTATCACCATAGTTTACTGGTAGGTAACCTGGCGGAAGCAGCTGCCGATGCAGTGGGTGGAGACACCCTATTGGTAAGGGTGGCGGCCTACTATCATGATATTGGCAAAGTGAAGCGGCCATTCTTCTTTATTGAAAACCAGATCGGGGGGGAAAACCCCCATGAAAAAATTGCGCCCACCCTCAGCACCTTGATTCTAACTTCGCATGTCAAAGACGGGGTGGAGTTGGCCCGCGAGCATAAATTGCCTCAGGGTATTATTGAAATAATTGAACAGCATCACGGCCAAAGTATGTGCAGTTTCTTTTATCAAAAAGCCCTGGAAAATAATAAAAATGAAAGCATTACCGAGGATGATTTTAGGTACGAAGGTCCCAAGCCTCAGACTAAAGAAGCCGCCATTGTGATGCTGGCCGATGCTATAGAGGCAGCAACCCGCGCCATGCAAAACCGTACCCCCGGCCGGGTGGAGGGTTTAGTCCATAAAATCATCAAGGACAAGCTTATGGACGGGCAGCTGGCTGAATGTGACCTGACCATGAAGGACTTGAATATTATTGCCAACTCATTTATCCGAGTGCTGTCTGGAATATTCCATAATAGGATAGAGTACCCGGATATGACCAAGGAAATAGAGCGCAGAAAGAATAAACGTGTCGGTACCCGTAAACAGCTTGCCGGAAAAGGTGCCGGTTGATACCGTTCTAATGGTAACTTGATGGGTTCTCGTCATAACCAGGCAAATAGAAAGGAGCATGAGTAACGTGTCGGTACTTGTAAGCAACTTGCAGGGAAAGGTACTAGTTGAAAGCAAGCTGGAGGAACTGCTCACCCGGGTGGTGGAGCAGGCGCTTGGCGAGCATGATATACCTGAGAATGCCGAAGTAAGCCTAGTGTTTGTTGACGATGCATATATATCCGTCCTGAACCAGCAGTATCGAGGTATTGACGGACCCACGGATGTGTTAAGCTTTGCTATGCTGGAGGGGCCTGACATGCCTGGATGTGAAGAGGAGCAACTGCTGGGTGATGTGGTGGTCTCCATGGAAACTGCCCAGCGGCAGGCAGGAGAATATGGCCACAGCTTTAACAGGGAAGTGGCCTATTTAACGGTTCACGGGGTACTTCACTTATTGGGTTACGATCACCAGACCTTGCCGGATAAACAAAAGATGCGGGTCCAGGAAGAAAACATCTTAACCCGGGCAGGCCTATTTGCTCCTCAAGTGCCTAGTGTTGAAAATGGAGAATTGACCACCCGGTAAATATAAAGAGGTGATTAAGGGTGCTACGCCTAATGCGCAGTTTTCAATGGGCTTTATGTGGAATTGTCTATACTGTAAAAACACAGCTGAATATGAAAATTCACCTGCTGGCGGCGGTCCTGGTGGCTGCCGTCAGCGTGTTTTTAAAAATGCCGCCGGGAGAGCTGGCTGTGCTTGCCATCACGATATTTATGGTGTTGGCTGCTGAGATGTTTAACACTGCTTTAGAAGCAGTGGTGGATCTGGTGTCTCCGGAACAGCATCGGCTGGCCAAAATCGCCAAAGACGTGGCTGCGGGTGCCGTGCTGGTTACTGCCTTAAACTCGTTGGCGGTGGCGTATTTACTAATCTGGCCTCGTTTGGAGGGCTCGCTGAGGTGATTTAATGGTACCGGAAGAATTGATTTCGCTGGCAATGAAGGCCAGGCAAAACGCTTATGCTCCCTATTCAGGCTTTGCCGTAGGGGCAGCACTGTTGGCCATTAGTGGCGAAGTATATACTGGGTGCAATGTGGAAAATTCATCCTATGGGCTTACAGTTTGTGCTGAACGGGTTGCGTTGTTTAATGCCGTAGCCTGGGGGGAACGGGAATTCACAGCCCTGGCGGTGGTGTGTGGTACCGAGGAATATTGCAGCCCCTGCGGAGCTTGCCGTCAGGTGCTGGCTGAATTTGGAGGTGACACTAAAGTGTACCTGGCCAACCGTCATGGTGCTTACCTGGAGACTACTGTTGCTGAACTGCTACCTATGGCTTTTTCGCTTAGTGACCATATTTAAGGACTATGAAAGGAACGGTAAAGATTGCATATGCAAGATCCAGTTTTTAAATCAGGTTTCGTTACTATTGTAGGACGAACCAATGTCGGTAAATCCACTTTGCTGAATAGTATGCTGGGCCAGAAATTAACCATCATGTCCGATAAACCCCAAACAACTCGGCATAAAATTCAATGCGTGCTTACTGGCTTAGATTATCAGGTTGTGTTCATTGATACCCCGGGCATCCATAAGCCTAAACATAAATTAGGTGAATATATGGTAGGAACAGCTTTAAATACCTTGCGGGAAGTAGATGCTGTGCTGTTGCTGGTAGAAGCGGCTATGCCCGGTCCGGGAGATCTATACATGTTGGAACAGTTAAAAAAGGTAAACAGTCCAGTGCTGCTGGCCATTAACAAAATGGACCTGGTTAAGCCGGCTGATTTGATGCCCATTATGGCAGCTTTTCAGCAAGCCGATAATTTTGCCGAGATAGTACCTGTTTCGGCGCTTACCGGGGATAATGTAGAGCATCTCCGCCAGGTAATCATTAAATATTTACCTAGAGGACCCCAGTATTATCCCGGTGATATGGTGGTGGACAGGCCAGAGCGGTTTATTATGGCTGAGCTGATCAGGGAAAAGGTTTTACACCTAACCAGTCAGGAGGTGCCGCATTCCGTGGCGGTGGTAGTGGAGGAGGTTGAACAAAGGTCTGAGGACCTGGTGGCAGTGCGGGCGATTATTTATACTGAGCGGGAAAGCCAAAAAGGTATATTAATCGGCAAGGGCGGTCAGATGCTTAAAGAAGTAGGCCAACGAGCCCGCAAGGAGATCGAAACATTACTGGGCTCACGGATTTTCCTGGAGCTAAGAATCAAGGTGAAAAAGGACTGGCGCAACAGAGATATCGATATGCGTAATTTTGGCTTGTTGGAAGAATAAATCACTTTGACAATAATAAATGAAAGTAATAATATGTATGTGGCATAATAACTAAATAACGTTCTTCGTTAGGTGAGGCTACTATACAGACACAGGCCACTGCCCAGAAATGTCGAGAGACAGGAACGGGTTAACAGGTATTGCCGAATTAAGGTTTTACTTAATGTGGCTGAGATTACTCTCTAGCTGTATAGAGCTAAAACTTGCACGAGTGAAGAAGGCGGATGCTGTTATTGGTCTTCATCATCTTTTGAAGGCCTTTTAAATTATTTGACGAAAGGGGGTAACCTGCATGGAAGAATCTCCTCACCGACGAGGTTTGGCTGTTCCAAATGATATAAAACTGCATGACTTCCGTGGAGGTGACTCTCATGATCAAAACGTATTTCTATGATGCCACCCGGAAACAGTTAGTTCATGATGTAGATTTGTCTCAAAAGGGTTTAATACAGCATGAAGATGATTTGCTTTGGGTGGATTTATACGACTTTAATAATGAACGCGAGCTCAACTATTTAGCCAAAGTATTTGGTTTTCACTACCTAGCGGTGGAAGACTGCTTGCATATGAGTCCCCGGGCCAAGGTAGACGCTTATGATAAATATTACTTTTTTATGCTGCATGCCTTGCGTTATAAGGAAGACAGCGACGAGGAAATCACGCTGGAGCAGCTCAGTGTGTTTTTGAGCTCCAATTACGTAGTGACTGTACACCGCAGAACGCTGCCTACCCTCGGCCGTATAGCCAGAGAATGTCTGTCTAACCGGACCAAGTATATGAATCAAGGCTCTGATATGTTTTTGTACCACATCCTGGATGGTATTACCGACGAGTATTTCCCAATTCTGGATCGCATTGACCAGCGTGTGGATGAGCTTGAGGACCAGCTGTACGAGCAGACTAACAAGGAAATTACTGAGGAATTTATGGCCTTGAAAAGGACGATTCTTTCCATGCGCAGGGCTATCTTACCGCAAAAGAGGATGTTTTCCGGTCTCAACGGCCAGTTCGTATTTCAGATTTCCAAAGAAAGTGAACCGTACTACCTGGACCTAGTGGATCATATCGAGCGTATTGTCGACTCCATTGAAGGCTTTCGGGATTTGCTGGATGGCGCCTTGGAGACGTATTATTCCATCATTACTGCCCGAACCAACGAATCCATTCGTGTACTTGCTGTTATATCATTTATTTTCATGCCCCTGACCTTTGTTACCGGATTTTTTGGCATGAACGTGCCGTTACCCGAACAAGAAAATATCTTGTCCACCGTAGCTATTACTGGTGGGCTGATGGTGGTGACGGGGTGGATGTTTCTCGTGTTTAAAATGAAAAAATGGATATAACAATTAAATAGACTCTCTCAGGAGGGTCTTTATTATTTATAGTTTTTAAGGTAAAAGTTTAAACAGTACATGCTCAAGTGGCATGGTATAATTTTCATGTGAAACCAAAAATTAGCGCCATGGTAGTTGGGAGGAGAAGATGAAACTCTACAAAGTTCTGGCAGTGGTGCTGAATTCGCGAGAAATGCGGGATGCCCATCGTGTTTTAACCCTGTTCTCGAAGGAACAGGGTAAAATCCAGGTGGTGGCCCACGGGGTGACCAAACCAACCAGTCGTAAGCGAGGGGCGGTTCAGCCCTTTGCAGTCACTGATTTTATGTTGAGACAGGGGAAGAGTTTAGATAGTGTCAGCCAGTGTGAGGGTAGGGAATTTTTCCCTGAACTGTGGGCGGATTTGGATAAGCTACTGTATGCCGGGCATATGGCTGAATTGGTGGATGCTTTGACGGTGGAAGGGGATCCCCATGAAGCAGTTTTTGTCCAAATTATAAAAACCCTTCGGGAGTTGGATAAAACAGTGGATCCGGAATTGGTATCACGTTGGTTTGAGCTGCGACTAATGGCTCTACTGGGCTATTTACCATACCTTAACGGCTGTGTAGACTGCGGCGCTGAGTTGAACGGTCCCACGGTAAGATTTAGTGCCCAGGCTGGTGGCCTGATTTGTTTCAACTGCGCTGCCGGTGAAGAGTATATTACATGTAATAGGGGCACGGTGGCAATAATGCATACCTTATTGAATTGGGAAATAGATAAAATCGATAGATTGCGCGCAGCCCAGTTGTCTCGTGCCCAAATGCGAACCATCATGCGTGAATATTTACAGTGGCACATGGAAAAGAGATGTCGTTCCCTCCAATTTATGGATAAAATAAATTGTTTTAATCCGGTAATTAAATAGTGCATACTTATAGAAAGGTTACCCCAGATAGTATCATTTTCTGAGCAATTGGATAAATTAATCTAAGCGTAAATTAGAAGATAAGGGGGAACTATTCATGAGCATTGACTTGGAAAAAATCGATTTAATTAGAAACAGAACCGGCGCTAGCTACCGAGAAGCCAAAAAGGCTCTTGACGAAACTGGCGGTGATGTAATTGAAGCATTAATCAATCTGGAGGAGACGGACCGGTCTTTTATTGGGACCACGGCACAAGAAGAATCTACCGAAAAGGTGCAAGGCCGGTCCCAGGATATAATGGAGCAAATTAAGTCGGTGCTGCAGCGGGGGCAGGATACTAGAATCAAGGTTAAGCAGGGTGAGCGCACTGTATTTGAAATGCCGGCCACTATGGGGGCGCTAGGTGTGCTGGCTGCGCTGGCTAGCAGTGAACTGGCTATATTGGGGGCGCTCGGCACGGCTACAGCAATGGCTAAGAATTACACTTTGGAGATAAATCACCGGTCTAAGAAAGGAGATGAACAGCCCGAACAAGCTGACTCCAATGATGCTTTTACATTTAATAACCCTCCCATGCAATAAATAAATTCTTGTATGCTAATGCAAAAACTAATTTATTTGACATCAATGACTTAATTTGATAAATTTATTAAAATAATTATTTATTGAGGGCAATGAGGGAAAGATTAACCATAGTGATGTGTACAGAGAACCGGTGGTTGGTGCAAACCGGTGGCGTGCTTTGGTGAAAGGGGTTCCCGAGCCGCAGGAGGAAAGCCGGTTAGTGCAGTCGGTGAGTAAAGCCTGCCCACGAAAAGAGGGCTGCCTGTACAGGTGGTCAATCAGGGTGGAACCGCGGGAAATGCCTCCCGTCCCTGGCTTAATGCCGGGCCGGGGGGTTTTCATATTTTTTACATATAAATGCCTGATTTATTTAATGGGAGGTTGGTTACATTTTGAACTTTCAAGAATTAATTTTAGCCTTGAATACGTTCTGGGCCAAGCAAAGATGCATTATTCAGCAGCCTTATGATGTGGAAAAGGGAGCAGGTACGATGAACCCCGCTACATTTTTGCGAGCCCTAGGTCCTGAACCCTGGCGGGTGGTCTATGTAGAACCCTCCCGGCGGCCCACAGACGGCCGGTATGGTAAAAATCCCAACCGGCTGCAGCACTATTACCAGTACCAGGTAATTTTAAAACCGTCACCGGATGATGTGGTGGACATTTATCTGAACAGCCTACAAGCCATCGGGATTGACCCGCATAAACATGATATCCGGTTTGTTGAGGATAACTGGGAGTCTCCCACTCTGGGTGCCTGGGGATTGGGCTGGGAAGTCTGGCTGGACGGTATGGAGATCACTCAATTTACCTATTTCCAGCAGTGCGGTGGGATCGATTGCCGGCCGGTGAGCGCGGAGATTACTTATGGTTTGGAACGACTGGCCATGTATATACAGGAAAAGGATAGTGTGTATGATATCCAGTGGATGGAGGGCGTCAACTATGGTGACGTGCACCACCGTGGTGAAGTGGAGCATTCCCACTATAACTTTGAAGAAGCAGACACTGCCATGCTGTTTAAACTATTTGATATGTTCGAGCGCGAGTCGGTGCGGGTAGCGGCCAAAGGACTGGTGCTGCCGGCTTATGACTATGTTTTAAAGTGTTCGCATAGCTTTAATTTACTGGATGCCCGCGGTGCCATCAGTGTTACCGAGAGAACTGGCTTTATCCACCGGGTGCGGAATCTTGCCCGGACTTGTGCGCAAAAGTATGTGGAACAACGCCAAGAGATGGGTTATCCCCTGTTAAAGGAAGAAGGTGCTTGATATGCCCAGAGACTTTTTATTGGAAATTGGTGTTGAGGAACTGCCGGCTCGCTTTTTAGACCCGGCGCTTGCCCAATTGCATAAACTAACCGGACAAGTTTTACAGGAAAACCTGCTGGGCCATGGGGAAATTACCACTTGTGGCACCCCCCGCCGGATTACGGTTTTCGTCAATGCCGTAGAGGACAGCCAGCAATCTTTAAAACAAGAAATAAAAGGACCGGCAGTCAAGGTGGCTTTTAACAGCGCAGGTGAGCCTACTCGGGCAGCTCTGGGTTTTGCCAAGAGCAACGGTGTAAGCGTGGAGGAATTGGTGCGCCAATCGGTAGGTCCGGTGGAATATGTTTTTGCCATCAAACAAGCAGCAGGCCGGCCAGCTGCTGATGTGCTGCAAGAGCTTGTCCCAGCACTGATCGGAGGACTGCATTTCCCTAAACCCATGCGCTGGGGTGAGCTGGAGATGCGTTTTGCCCGCCCGATTCGCTGGCTACTGTGCCTTTTAGGCAATACTGTACTGCCTTTGAATTTAGCCGGTTTAGAGGCTGATCGCTATACATATGGACATCGTTTTTTAAGCAGAGGCAAACTGGTCGTTAACGATGCCAGCGAATACTTTGAGTTGGTGCGTGGGGCACACGTAATTGTCGAAGTAAACGAGCGCCGCGAAATTATTCACCGGCAGATTAGCGAGGCCGCGGCTAGGGAGGGCGGAATGACGGAAATTGACGCCAACCTGCTGGATGAAGTCACTAACATAGTGGAATTCCCCACTGCTTTATGCGGCAGTTTTGATCAAGATTATTTGCAATTGCCCGAAGAAGTATTAATTACTCCTATGCGGGAGCACCAGCGTTATTTTCCGGTGCGAGGTGCAGACGGCCGATTGCTGCCCCGATTTGTTGCTGTGAGTAACAGTGGAACTGATGAGGAGAGCATCAATATCATCCGGGCCGGTAATGAAAAAGTTCTGCGGGCTCGCCTTTTTGATGCCGCTTTTTTCTGGCAGGAGGATCTCAAAACAAGCCTGGCGGACCGGGTGGAAGGACTTAAAAAAGTGGTGTTCCAGGAAAGCCTGGGTACGGTATATGAAAAAGTGCAGCGGGTTAGCACTCTGGCCGATTTATTAGCTGACCGGTTGGGTGCTAGTTTGCAAGATAAGGAGGATACTGCCCGCGCTGCTTACCTGGCCAAAGCAGATTTGTTAACTAATATGGTTTACGAATTTCCTGAACTGCAGGGTATAATGGGCCGAGAATATGCCTTGCGCCAGGGGGAGTCATCATCAGTTGCCCGGGCGATTTATGAACATTACCTGCCCCGCTTTGCGGGCGATGAGCTACCCATAACGTTACCGGGTGAGGTTTTGAGCATTGCTGATAAAATCGACACTATAGTGGGCTGCTACGGCTTAGGCATTATGCCCACTGGCTCACAGGATCCCTATGCACTGCGGCGCCAGGCCTTGGGTATATGCAACATTATTCAAGACGGTAATTTGGTGATATCTATGCCAGAGATTATTGAACAGGCTTACAGCGGCTACGCTGGCCGGGTGCAAATGACACTATCGTTGGAACAGGTGGCTGTTGAACTGGAGGAATTCTTCAGGCAGCGCCTGCGCGGTTTGTTTATCGACCGGGGACTAGCTTACGATACAGTAGAAGCTGTATTAGCCGCCGGTATAGATGAACTGTCAGGTACCTGGCTGCGAGGGCAGGCACTGGAGAAATTCCGGTATGAACCGGCTTTTGGCGCCCTACTAACTGCCTTTACCCGGGCACATAACCTAGCCAAGAAAGCAGATGGCGACAGAGTAGAGCCGGCCTTGTTTGACTCGGCAGCTGAGCGAGAGCTTTATCAAGCTTTCCAAACGGTATCTTTATCTGCCACTGCTTCAATCAATGACAGGTCATATGGTGCGGCGCTGTCGCTGATTGCTGAGCTGCAAAAGCCTGTGGACAGCTTTTTCGGTGATGTGATGGTGATGGTGGATGATGAACGGGTGAGAAATAACCGCTTAGCCTTGTTAAAAAAAATTGCCGATTTCATAGGCAGCATAGCCGATTTGAGTAAAATAGTAGTCCCTAATAAATAAGTATGCCTACTCGTGCTTATTAAGACTGTGAAATATTTTCTAGGTAAGATAGAGTCGATGTACAATTTGATAACGATTAAGATTAAGAATAAGATGATTAAAAACCTCGTTTGCATCAAGCATCTGTTTGTTGGATATAATTTAACAAAAAAACCTTTATTAGTTAAAGGATATTTAAACTATGTATTTAATATATATTATTTAACAGAGTAAAATTAATGGTATGGCGTATTTGCTCTGCGAGGGGCGATGATATGGAACTTAGCAAAAGGCAAGAAACTATTCTCGAAATAGTTAAAAAGGAAGGTCCTATCACTGGTGAACAAATAGCCGAGCGGCTGAGTCTTACCAGGGCTACTTTGCGCCCGGACATGGCCATTTTAACTATGTCCGGCATGCTGGAGGCCCGCCCCCGGGTAGGTTATTTTTATAGCGGTAAAAAACCCGGGCAGGAGTTAGCTAAAAAACTGCATCAAATAAAGATTAACGAGGTTAAATCAGTACCCGTCGTGGTTCCTGAACAGTGTACTGTATATGATGCTGTGGTAACCATGTTCATAGAAGACGTGGGTACCATGTTTGTTGTCCGGGAAGGCGGCTGGCTGGAAGGGGTTCTTTCCCGCAAGGATTTACTTAAAAATACTCTTGGCGGTCAGGATATACACAAACTGCCGGTAGGGGTAATTATGACCAGAATGCCCAACATTATATATGTAGAACCTGATACCTCAGTTTGGGAAGCTGCTCGCAGGTTGATCGCCCATGAGGTGGACGCTTTACCAGTAGTACGCCTAGTTAAAACAAAAGAAGGTCAAACAGATTTGGAAGTTGTGGGGCGATTTAGCAAGACTAACGTCACTAGATTGTTCGTTGAGTTGGGCGAAGGTGGTTATTAAGGAGGCGGTATCCCATATCCGCGGATGTAAAACCAAGACCGGTTGTCTATATTATCTCGGACTCCATAGGTGAAACGGCCGAACTGGTGGTTAGGGCGGCGGCCAGCCAGTTTAACGGCGGCAATGT
Source organism: Desulfoscipio geothermicus (assembly GCA_016841905.1). Classification (GTDB taxonomy): domain Bacteria; phylum Bacillota; class Desulfotomaculia; order Desulfotomaculales; family Desulfallaceae; genus Sporotomaculum; species Sporotomaculum geothermicum_C. Next base: position 29,176 of record JAENYF010000025.1, read on the forward strand.
GGAGATCCGCCGGGTACCCTATGTTAATGATACATCTGAAATTCCGGAAATTGTAGAGGAAGCCACCCATTTCAATAGTTTAATCGCGTATACGCTGGTGTTGCCCACACTAAGGGAGACAATAGCTGCAGAGGCGAAAAAACATGGCGTTATGACAGTGGATATTATGGGCCCCACGCTGGACGCCCTGACCCAGTTGGAAGGCAGCCAGCCCAAGTTAGAACCGGGGCTGGTGCGTAAGATAGACCAGGAATATTTTCGTAAAGTAGAGGCCATCGAATTTGCCGTTAAGTACGATGACGGTAAAGATCCACGGGGTATAACGCGGGCTGACCTGGTGGTTATCGGGGTAAGCCGGACTTCTAAGACACCTTTATGTATGTATTTAGCTCACAAGAGCATTAAGGTGGCCAATGTGCCGCTGGTGCCGGAAGTGGCCCCGCCCGAGGAAATTTTCAGCTTGCCCCACCACAAGGTTATTGGACTAACTATCCGCCCCAGCCAGCTCAATGAAATCAGACAGGAGCGGCTAAAATCACTGGGTTTAACTTCACATGCTGATTACGCTAGCATGGAACGTATACTGAAAGAACTGGAATACGCAAAAAAGGTAATGGAAAAAACCGGTTGTCCGGTAATCGATGTAACCAATAAAGCTGTGGAAGAAACAGCCAGCCGGGTAATGGAAATATATTATAAAGGAGAGAGGCTGGGTAGATAAGAGGACGGTATTTTAACACTAGATATGTATATTTATGTGCTCTGCCTGTTCTTCCGGATGCCCATCTTTCGTTTGGCTGCCGTCAGACTATAGTGAAAAAGGGTTAACTCTGCGCAGTATACTTAATATTTTTTACAAAATAAGAAGGCCATCTGGCCTTCTTATTTTGTAAAAAATAGGGTTGTACTATCAGCTTTTCAGGCTGGCATAAATATTATTAAACTAACAGGAAATTGGGAAAAAATATAGAAGTATAATAAATCTATCTTTTACAGTTTAAGTTGCATTATTGGCTGGGCGGGTGAAGCGGGTGCAGCAATTACGTCTTTTTTGGGCTGTAAATTTACCACTCGAGATAAAACGGAAACTGGCAGGTTTACAGGCTTATTTTCAAAGTACACTGGCAAATGTTAAATGGGTTGAGCAGCAAAACCTGCATTTGACTGTAAAATTTTTAGGTGCTGTTGATGACAGACGGGTTATTGAAATCACCCGGGCTGTTGCTGAAGCGACTGTTGGTACGGGTAGTTTTGAGCTGTCTTTAGGAGGTCTTGGCTTCTTCCCTAGTCCACGTCGCCCCCGTGTCTTTTGGGTAGGAGTACAGGGTGAGCTGGACAAGCTCCGGTTACTGCACCAGCAGGTGGAGGAATGCCTGGCTGCGCTTGGCTGGGCATTGGACAGTCAAACCTTTGTTCCGCATTTAACCCTTGGCCGGTTGCGAACACCCCAAGGCAGCGAAGGGCTGGTGAGCAAGGTTGATGAAATTGGCTCAGATTGGGGTGTTAGCAGTATAACTATATCGAATATTAATTTAATGAAAAGCTTATTAACCCCCAAAGGACCGATTTATCAGGTGTTGAATTCGATAAGATTAGATGCCTCAAAATAAACCTGGTTAATATTGAAACGGTATTATGGTCATAAATACGATTAAAGTGCATAAGCTTTATAAATTCTTGGCAGACCCTATGTTAGTTGAGTTTTTGACTTCAAATATTCAGATGTACCCTACCTAAGTCGAGAATTTATTGATGGAAAGAAGGGATTCCGTGCTTATTGTTGCTATAAATGGCAGTCCTAATGCTGAAGGTAATACAGCACTGATGCTCCGTGCTGCATTGGAAGAAGTAACAGCTGCCGGCGGCGAGGGGTATTTTATACAAGTTTCTGAATTGCTGTCTAAGGCCAAGGTGCCCTATTGCATAGTGTGCTCCAATCCCTGCGAAGGTAAGTGTTTCCGCGACACACCGCTTGAAGAAGCCTACAAACTGTTGCGTCGCTGTGACGGTATTATTATAGGAAGCCCGGTATATTTCTGCACTGTATCAGCTCAGCTTAAAGCTTTTTGGGATAAAACCCGTTATCTGCGCAAGGATAAAGCATTGTTAAATGTGGTAGGTGGAGCATTGTCGGTGGCCGCGGGGCGCTTTGGTGGCCAGGAAACTACTCTGCGGGCGTTGCAGGACATGATGTTTTGTCAAGGTATGACCGTGGTGGGGGATGGGTTCATTGATGAAGATGCCGGACATCTGGGTGCCTGCGCCCAGCGATTCGTTAAGGATGACCCGGATGGGCTGAAACGTACCCGTATTTTAGCGCGACGAGTGCTGGAAGTGGCGCGGGCTACTGCTAACCTGCGTGCCCACCGAACCTAGGGGAAATAAAAGTATGGTTTAACCTACCCCCGCTGGTCGTTCAATAGACTGACGGGGGTAACTTATTTTATCGCTATACCTTTACATATTACAACAGCTTTAAGAAAGTGAACACCTGGGGTGTAAGCTTGGAGCAGGAAACCCACCAAAAGTGGAGAAATATCCTACAGATAGGGGAGCGGCGCTAAGATTCCGGAAAACAGCTTTTCAGATATAATTATAGTTTTAAGAATTTGTTTATAAAGATAGCCATTTAGTAAATGCTATTATCTGGGTAAAATAACTATTCAGGGGATGGGGAACGGGTGGAAATTCGCCAGCATACCGAAGCAATGGAAGAGAATGATTTATCCCCCTTTGCCGCGCGCAGCAATCGCTCAGTTGGTCGTCGTATTCCCGAAGAGCCTTGTCAGATCAGAACAGCATACCAGCGCGACCGGGACAGAATCATCCATTCCAAAGCATTCCGCCGCCTCAAACACAAAACCCAGGTTTTTATTAGCCCCGAAGGTGATCATTACCGTACCAGGCTCACCCATACTTTGGAGGTTTCCCAAATTGCCCGTACGGTAGCCCGGGCGCTGTGTTTAAACGAGGATATCACCGAGGCGATAGCGCTGGGGCATGACCTGGGGCATACCCCTTTTGGTCACGCTGGCGAAAGCGCCCTTAATGACATTATGCCTGGTGGCTTCAAACATAACCAGCAAAGCTTACGGGTAGTGGAAGATTTGGAGGGGGGTACGGGGCTTAATCTAACCTGGGAAGTGTGTGACGGCATTTTAAATCACACAGGTCCAGGGCTTCCGTCTACTCTTGAAGGCCAGGTGGTAAGAATAGCCGATCGGGTGGCTTATATAAATCATGATATTGACGATGCTATCCGGGGCGGAATTTTACAGGTAAAGAATTTGCCGTCTTTTTGCCTTGATGTATTAGGACGGGAACACCGTACTCGTATAAATACAATGGTGATGGATTTAATTGTGACCAGTTGGAACAAACACCAAATCGCTATGAGTAATCAAGTACAGCAGGCTACAGATAAATTGAGGCAATTTCTATTTGAACATGTCTACATCTATGCCGAGGCCCTAGAAGAAGAGTCTAAAGCCCGGCATATACTGCAGCATCTCTTTGTCCATTGTGTCAAGTTCCCACAAGACCTGCCTGCCGAACTCCAAGGTCAGACCGTGGGCGTGGAACGGGCGGTATGTGACTACATAGCGGGGATGACTGACCGCTATGCAATTGCCCAGTTTAAACAATTGTTTATTCCTCGCTCCTTTGCTATTCCCGACAGTAGTTTTACTGCACTCGGTCTAGGGGTAAACAAAAAAAATGTCGAGTCCGGAAGGAAAATTTATGGTGATAGCGAATAAATGTTACACGACCAATATGTTGCCGGTCGTTGTGATTAGAAGGTGTAATAATGGGAGGTCTTATTCCAGAAGAGATTGTTGAGAATATTCGGCTGCGTACTGATATTGTGCAGATAATTTCTGATTATGTAACGCTTCAAAAAAAAGGTCGCAATTACGTGGGCTTTTGTCCGTTCCACCGGGAATCTGATCCATCATTTACAGTTACGCCGGACAAACAAATTTTTCATTGTTTTGGCTGTAATGCTGGTGGCAATGTTTTTAAGTTCATCATGTTACAGCACAATTTATCATTCCCTGAAGCGGTGAAAATGCTGGGGGAAAAGGTCGGGGTAGACGTTCCCGATCGTTACAGTCCTCAGGTTCGGGAGCGTTTGCGTCGGGAGGAAAAAGCGTGGCAAATAAACGCCCTGGCCAGAGATTTTTATCAAAGTGTACTGCTGCAACACCCCGAGGCTGCTATGGCCAGGGATTACATCACCGGTCGGGGCATTACTGCGGATATTATTAAGGATTTTGGCCTTGGTTACGCACCTGCAGCATGGGATGCGTTAATTAAGTTCATGAGGAGCAAGGGCATCAGTGTGCCTGACCTGTTGAAAGTAGGATTATCCGTTAGCGGGGACCGCAAGGCATATGACCGGTTTCGGTCACGCTTAATGTTTCCCATAGCAGATGCCCGGGGGAGGGTAGTCGGTTTTGGCGGGCGGGTGTTGGGTGAGGGATTGCCCAAATATTTAAACACTGCAGAAACGGATTTTTTTAGTAAAGGTAAAATATTGTATGGTCTTGACCGGGCTAGACAAGCCATTCGAGATATGGGCTACGTTATAATTACCGAAGGCTATATGGATACCATAGCTGCTCACCAGTTTGGCATGAGCAATACAGTAGCCTCGCTGGGAACTAGTATGTCAAGGGAACACGGGCAATTGCTAATGAACTACACCAGGGAAGTGATTATTGCTTACGATGCCGACGCTGCGGGAGTGGCGGCTGCAGTGCGTGGACTGGATTTATTACAGGATCTGGGCTTTCGGGTGAGAGTACTTTCCCTGCCTGAAGGCAAAGACCCGGATGAATTTTTACGAGCCCGGGGATTGGACCAGTGGAGGCAGCAGGTGGAAAACGCCACACCATTGGTAGAGTTTAAAATACAAAGAGCCCTGGCTAAATATAGAAACGGACCTCTGTTCAGGGATGCAGTATTAGAAGAAGTACTACCCGCCCTGGCCTCGATGTCCGGTGAATTGGAAAAGAACGAAGCTATTCGGCTGGTGGCTGCTAGATTATTTACCAGTTACCATGTAGTAGCGGAACAGCTCCAAAGATTTACCAATAATAACCGAAAAAATGCAACCACACCGGATAAAATTGCTAAAATTAAGCATAATATTAATATTAAAAGAATTAACGACGATTTTGGCAAAAAAGCCGAATATGGATTGATACGGTTAATCCTGGAAGATAATAATTTAGTAGATACCGTTGCCAGTGCTTTACCGGGCAATTTTTTTCAGGATGAGTTTTGCCGTGAAATTTACACTAAGACATTGGATATATATAAGCGGTCTTATTCGTATACTTTATCTGCTGTGCTTGATTACCTGGAAGAGGAGTATCAGAAAAAGTTGAGCGCTATGTTAATGGAACCGATTCCCGGTGAAAACCCGGACATGATGGTGCACGCGTATATTAATGCTATCAAAAGACGGCAATTGCAGGAGAAACGCCGGCAATTGCAGGATGCGTTGGCTATCGCAGAAAAAGCCGGGGATGATGAGGAAATAATACGCATTTTGCGCGAAATTGGTTTTACTGATCAAACCCTGAAGGGAGGGGAAATGCTGCAATGAGCAGGGAGAGCTCCAGAAAAACACAAATCACCAAAGACATTAAGGACTTAATAGAGAAGGGCAAAAAACGGGGAGCATTGACATACCAAGAAGTCATGGATAATTTACAAGGCATAGAGCTTACCCCCGAGCAAATTGATGATGTATACGAGAAATTGTCCGCTTTAGGTATTGAAGTGGTTCCTGATGTTCATGACATAGATACCATTAACGTTTCTTCCGTTGAAGAAGAGGATAACGATTCCGGTGAAGATGTAGAAGTTGATTTGACTATCCCCGAAGGCGTTGGTATAGATGATCCCGTGCGCATGTACCTTAAGGAAATCGGTCGTGTGCCTTTGCTGACACCTGAAAGAGAAGTGGAACTGGCCAAGCGCATGGAGCAGGGCGACGAAGAAGCTAAACGTCTTTTGGCCGAAGCCAATCTGCGCTTGGTGGTCAGTATTGCCAAACGTTATGTAGGTCGTGGTATGTTATTTTTGGATTTGATTCAAGAAGGTAATCTGGGGCTGATTAAGGCCGTGGAAAAGTTTGATTTTCGCAAGGGCTTTAAATTCAGCACCTATGCAACCTGGTGGATTAGGCAGGCAATCACCAGGGCTATTGCAGACCAGGCTCGGACGATTCGTATTCCTGTGCACATGGTGGAAACCATCAACAAATTAATCCGGGTGAGCAGGCAACTGCTGCAAGAGTTGGGACGCGAGCCGTTACCCGAAGAAATTGCCAAAGAAATGGGTATTTCCGAGGATAAGGTGCGTGAAATATTAAAGATTGCCCAGGAACCTGTATCACTGGAAACCCCTATTGGTGAGGAAGAGGATTCCCACCTGGGTGATTTTATTGAGGACCATGATGCCCGGGCTCCGGCTGAGGAGGCTTCGTTTACCTTACTCCGGGAGCAGTTGGATGATGTGCTGACCACGCTTACCGACCGGGAGCAAAAGGTGCTGCGACTGCGTTTTGGGCTGGATGATGGCCGGGCGCGCACTCTTGAAGAAGTAGGCCAGAAGTTTGGTGTCACCCGGGAGCGGATCAGACAAATTGAAGCTAAAACGCTAAGAAAACTGCGCCATCCCAGCCGTAGTAAAAAACTTAAAGACTACTTGGATTAGCTAAATTTTACTTGATATATTCTATTGACCGAGGGGTAGGATTAATGTATAATAACTGCTGTAGCGTTCCTCGATAGCTCAACGGTAGAGCATCCGGCTGTTAACCGGAGGGTTGCTGGTTCGAATCCAGCTCGGGGAGCCAATCCCTCTGGGCCCATAGCTCAACGGTAGAGCATCCGGCTCATAACCGGCTGGTTCTAGGTTCGAATCCTAGTGGGCCCACCAGTAGTAAGAAGCTTAATTGGCCCCATGGTCAAGAGGCCTAAGACACCGCCCTTTCACGGCGGTAACCCGGGTTCGAATCCCGGTGGGGTCACCACAAGGGCGATTAGCTCAGTTGGGAGAGCGCCTGCCTTACAAGCAGGATGCCGGCGGTTCAAGTCCGTCATCGCCCACCATACAGCACTCGCCGGAGTATAGCAAGCTCTGGCGTTTAATCTGAAAAAATAGGGGAGCATAGCTCAGCTGGGAGAGCGCCTGCCTTACAAGCAGGATGTCACAGGTTCAAGTCCTGTTGTTCCCACCAAACAAAAGAAGTCAGCACCAAAATTAACCTTTGGTGTTGCCTTCTTTTTTTGTTTAATTAACACCTGTACTCATAGGCGTTACCTTCCATCTATCTACTATTATTTTTTTATAGCCGGGCTACTCTTGATATCATGTAGCAGTGTCTTATTCTCAAACCTTTTAATCATAGGACAGCTCAGTGAAAAATTGTTTAAAATTTTGTCTGTAATGTAGCTCAATTATTGGCCGGAATTGGGGAATGTTAAGATGCGTATAATTATCAGCACCCCTACTGGGGACTACCTAAGACATTGATTCTTATTATGGAAATAAAGTAAAAAGAGATTAATCTGAGCAATGACTGTTAAAAAGAATGCAGGCAGAACATGGAGTAAATAAAATTAGTCAGGTTAGTATTGCCCAGCTAGACACCAGTTAAATAGCCTTTACATTGATTTGAAGAGCGATAGTCCTGACGACATATCATGCTTATGATGCCAATAAGTTGTTAATGGCTGTGTTGATAATTTACCTTTGTGCTTATCCCACAACCGGAGCAGGTGACCCGGTTTTTTCCAACCGGTCTATTAAGTATATTAAACGTTCTTTATATGCAAAATAACTTGGATGTAAGGTACCGCTCATGCCCGCAAGTAGCCAGCTTAAAAAAAACCAATATTTTGGGCACTAGAGCTACAACGCAGACCTGACATTAAACAACCCCCCAGTTTCAGCACGGTTCAGCAGAATATTGCACACATTGAAGGAACCTTTACTAAAAAGATAGTCAAGGTAAACAGGAGGGCATTACTTTGTCTAATAAACAAAAAAAGAAACTAACTGCTGTGCAGCAGGAATATCAATCTTTTGCCAAGGTCAGGGAACCTGGGCGGCCGGTGGCAAAAAATATTCTTCGGGCATTTATAGTGGGTGGTGTGATCTGCATAGTTGCCCAGGGTATCTCGGATTTCTTCCTGTGGAACTTTGATTTTACGGAAAAAACAGTGGGTAATCCCACGGCGGCGGTGATGATTTTAATATCGGTAATATTAACTTCAGTAGGTATCTATGACCATATCGCTCAGTGGGCCGGGGCCGGAACGGCGGTGCCTGTAACGGGGTTTGCTAATTCCATAGCTTCGGCGGCTATCGAACACCGCAGCGAGGGGTTTGTGTTGGGGGTAGGGGGGAATATGTTTAAACTGGCCGGTTCAGTAATTGTATTTGGGGTATTTGCTGCCTTTGTGGTTGCTTTGATTAAAACAACCTTAGCAATGTTGGGGGGAAGCTAAATAATATGCTGCATGGCCACCAAACTTGGGTATTCAATAACCAGCCTACTATTATTGCCACGGCTGTAGTTGGGGGACCCTTTGAGGCGCAGGGACCGCTAGCCGATGATTTCGATCTTTTACACGGCGATCTGTGGCTTGAGCAAGAAAGTTTTGAAAAAGCACAAAAAAAACTGCTGGAGGACGCCTGTGCCAAAGCTATTCAAAAGGGCGGCCTGCAAATGCAGGATGTGCAATTTTTTCTGGCCGGAGATTTGCTGAACCAAATAATTTCCAGTAGTTTCGCTGCTAGGACACTGGCTACGCCTTTTCTGGGACTTTATGGAGCTTGTTCAAGTTCAATGGAGAGCCTGTCCCTGGCTACCCTGATCGTTAACAGCAGGGCGGCTAATCATGTACTTTGTGGTACCGTCAGTCATAATGGAGCAGTGGAAAAACAATTTCGCTATCCCACTGAATATGGCTCCCAGAAACCTCCCACCGCCCAGTGGACGGTCACTGCCGCCGGGGTAGCTCTGCTTGCAGCTGAAGGGGAAGGTCCTAAAGTTACCAGTGCCACAATAGGTAAAATAGTGGACATGGGGATAAGTGACCCCTATAATATGGGTGGCGCGATGGCTCCGGCCGCAGTGGATACCATTACCGCTCATTTCCGAGATTTGGGTATAGGTCCCCGGAAATACGACCTAATTGTCACAGGTGATCTGGGAAGGGTGGGTTATGAAATTGCCGCTGATTTATTAAGGAAACACAACCTAGATATCCCAGCAGAAATATTTAAAGATTGCGGGATGATGATTTACGGGCCGGACCAGCAGGCTGAAGTGCTGTCTGGAGGCAGTGGCTGTGGCTGTTCAGCTGCCGTTACTTATGGTCATTTACTGAACAGGATGAAAAAAGGGGAACTGCACAAAATATTAGTTGTAGCCACTGGTGCCCTTTTATCACCGTTGTCATACCAGCAAAAGGAAAGCATTCCGTGTATTGCACATGCTGTTTCCATTGAATCGAGCCAATAAAGGGGTGACTTTACTATGGAAACTTATTTTTGGGCCTTTGTGGTGGGTGGGCTGATTTGTGTAGCCGGACAGCTGCTCATGGATGTCGGTAAGTTTACTCCGGCCCATACCATCACCAGTATGGTAGTGGCGGGCGCTGTTTTAGCCGGCTTGGGGCTATATGATCCGCTGATTGATTTTGCCGGAGCCGGAGCCACTATTCCTATTACAAGTTTCGGTAATTCTCTGGTGCGCGGGGCGTTGGCTGAGGCTGAACAGACCGGATTGGTTGGCATTATTACAGGTATTTTCGAGGTAACTAGCGCGGGCATATCGGCGGCTATTATTTTTGGTTTCATGGCATCTTTTCTGGTGAGGCCTAAAGGGTAAACTAACTGTTTTGATAATTATTGCGTGCTTGCGCAAGATTGGTCGGAATGGGGTGACAGATATGAATAAAATATTCAGAGTTGTTATCTTGTGTTTAATTATCGGTATTATGGCCGGTTGTGCAGTGGTGGAACTACCGCAAAGAAAACCGCATGCGCAGGTGGGCCAGGTTAGTGGACCGCCTCATACTCATGCTGAGCTGTCGGAACAAGTGGAAGAAGTTGCCCGGGTTGTCCAGGGTGTAAAAGAAAGTACGGCTCTGGTGATGAACGACCAAATAGCTGTGGCCGTTAAAGTTACTGGCTTTGACCGTTTGCATTTACAAGCTATCAGACAAAATTTAAATAATCAAGTCGAGAGAATTGCTCCCGGGTATGATGTGCACGTGACCACTGACAAGAAGCTTTTTGCACAGCTGCAAATGCTGAAGGAGCAGATAAAAAATGCACCGCAGTATAATATTCCTACACAGATTAAAGATAGCTACAATGTTATTATTGAAGATATGAACGGTTGACATGTTCTTGCGGCAGGTGCGGAAAAACCCTGCCGTTTTATTTTCTCTATTCTGCGGGTACCCTAATTATTATCACGTTGATTTTTGAACGAATAGAAATGTTATCATGTTATCTTATTCAGCTTAGCTTAGGGGCAAAAGAAAAGCGCCCACTATGGGGCTTAAGGAGAAGGGATTATTCCACTATATATTATGCCTAAATACTAACAATTGCAGTCAAAGCAACATAACAGGCTCATTTGTTGAGCAGTCGACCACCGGTTTAAACAATATATCGAAATATGTGAGGACCTTTGTGTCTAGCTGTGTGCGTTATGCTAAGGGTGATGCTGCTCGCCAGCAGCGCGGCAAAGGCGGGTAAACCCGCCACTTTTTTTGCATACTAGTTCTGGTATCTCCAACAGAATTATTCCCAATTAATATTAAAGCAGTGCCTTGAGAACCAGTAATATAAGGTGCAAGGCACTGCTTTCCTACAGTTGAGCCGCTGTAATGTTAGCAAATGGTTTAAAATGCGGAGTTGGATATGGTTACTACCATATTAACTTCGCTTTGGTTGCTAGCCTGATAAAATAATGATCGTAAACCAGCCCACACTTCTTGATCTGTGCCCTGCAGACGGGTGGACATGGAACCTACTTGAGTTTGCAAATCATGTTGTCTTAACGTATCAATGGAATTGTTGATAATCTGGCTCGCGTTGGTAGTTTTTTGTGGATATAGTGACACTTCAGCGGTTAAAATTGGTTTTCCCTCCAATTAGAATATTTTTTCAAACACCATATTTAAAGCTATTCCCAGAATCACCAAAAATTATTTATTCTGGTAGAATTTCAGAAACTTATATTTTAGCCTACCTGCCATACTAAAAGATGAATAGGCTGAGACTTTTATTAATGTGCTTGGTTAAATCATATATTTTGAAGGATGTCTAAAGGACAGTCAATAAATAAAACCAGGAGAGGGCTAATGCAGAAGTTCTTAAATTTAAGAGGTGCAAAGTACCTGATAGTGTTGTTAATTATTATGGTAATAGGATTATTTCTCGGTCACCTAAAAACTAAACAAGAGGTTCATCATAAACCAATCCTGCATAATAAGCTTACCATCCTACACTTTATTCACACAGTTAAAGTTAAACAAAAGCCCCCCCCCGCTCCTATAAATATAAAACAAGGCTATGTCATATTTGAGAACGACCAAGTAACGGTTTACCGCAACGGTCAGATGGCGGATATTGTGAACAAACAAACAGGGCAAAGAATAAGAGTAAATCACTGCGGCACAGTACACAATATTATTAGTAAGTCTGCTAATATGCCCCCGCTGGTGGGTGATGCTATTGCAGAAGGTATTAAGCTAGTTTGCTACGATGAAGTAACCATCATTGAAATTAAGCCAGCGTTTAAAGTGATGTCTACCTATCCCAACCCCCGCACGGGTTTAGATAAAATTATTATAAATAAAGGAAACAACACACTGTATTTGTATAAAGAAGGTGAGCTGTACAAAAGTTACCCTGTGGCCACCGGAAAAGATCCTCTGTTTACACCCGAGGGTATTTTCAAGATAGCCAATAAAATTGGGGACCACGGCCGGGAGTTAAAGCCGCAGCTGGGTGTGCGGTGGCTGGGGCTCGCTGTGCCTTTTGAACAAGACAAGCGGGCTGAAAAAGACGCAAGGGCACCGGTGGGTAGAAAGTACGGCATTCATGGTACTAATGAGCCGGATTCTATTGGTAAATATGCCTCGGGTGGGTGTATCAGGATGGACAACAGGCAGATTGCAGAGCTTTTTAAATTGGTTGAGGTAAATACCCTCGTTGAGATCAGAAACTGGTAATATCTATTGAACAAAGTCAAATCTGCTTACTATGCAGTGGTTTGCTGTTGTCTATTTAGGTAACAAACTTAAATGAAAGGGGTTTAAGTATGGTCATAGCTCTAATAGCCTTGTTTTATGACCGAACAGTTAATGGACGATAAGACAAAATTAGCTAAATTAAACTGGTTTTATAGTCTTGAATTAAACCAGGTAGATCTATACACAGCCCAAGCCCATGCATTAGAGGACATTTAACTGGCTAAAACTATGGCAAGGAGCGCGGCCATTGAACAGCAGCACGTGGACAACCTAGCTGAAGAGATCAAAAAACGGAAGGACATGCCCAACTTCCTGGGGGATATTATTTCGCCTTTGCTTGGAAAAACTGCCGGCACCCTTAGTGGTTTGCTCGGGCCAAAGGTGATCTTTAAAATGGAATCACCCTGGAGGAAAAGGCTATGCAGGATTATAAAAGTATGATATTAAATGTGGGAAATGATCATCATCTTTTCGATGTGTTATGGGACAACCTAATTGATGAAGACTTGCATACAGCCTGGTTTGCCAACAAGTTAAAGAAGTTCGCACACTAATAATAGCCCCGTAAAGTATTACTTATGGGTTATTAAATGTCATAATGGTAACTAAACTATAACGCTTTAATTTGTTATAATTTAAGAGAGTTAGATAATTGCTCAAGAGATGCAATAACCATGTTTTATGGCTACATTGCTCGACAGGAGGGCTTACTAGCAGTAATGGAATTATCAAAACGATTAGCAGCGCTAGCCAGGCATGTTCCTGCAGGCGAGGCAGTGGCAGACATTGGCACGGACCATGCGTATTTGCCTGTTTACCTTATTCAACAGGGCATCTCCCCATGGATAGTGGCCGGTGACATTAACCGAAAGCCATATGAAGCAGCCCTGATTAACGTACAGTCCAGCGGGCTGTGCAACAGTATTGACTTGCGTCTAGGGAACGGCCTTAACATATTAAAGCCTGGTGAAGCCAGTGTGTTGGTGGTGGCCGGGATGGGCGGCAAAACAATTTGTGCTATTTTGGAACAGGGTGGGGCTGTTTTGCAGCAGATGTGGCGTTTGGTTATCCAACCGATGCGGGATATTTCTATGGTGCGCTGTTGGCTGGCGGATAACGGTTGGCGGTTGGCGGATGAAGAAATGGTTGTTGAAGATAGGCACTATTACGTAATAATTGTAGCTGAACGGGGACAGGAAATGATCACAGACCGCTTTGCCCTGGAAGTAGGGCCGCGTTTGCTGGAAAAAAAGGATGCCGTATTGAAGGGGTTTCTGACCAAAAAGGTAATGAAAATTAAAGCAATTTTAATGGAAATAACCCGTGCTGAAAGTACGGCAGCACGCGATAGGGCCCTGTTATTAAGACAAGAGGCTATGGAAATCGAGGAGGTGCTGAACAGGTGGTAGACCAAGTAAAGGTAACGCTGGCCAAGGATGTGGTGCAAATTATGGAGCGTCTGGCCCCGCCGAAATTGGCGGAAGCATGGGACAACAGCGGCTGGCAGGTAGGTGAGCCAGGAGCGCAGGTGCGAAAGGTGCTGCTGGCATTGGATGTGACCCGGGAGGTGGTTGAAGAGGCCGAGGAACGCGGTGCCCAGTTAATCATTTGTCATCATCCTCTGCTACTTAAGGGTCTAAAATCGGTGCGTCTGGACGACCCGGCGGGCAGCCTGATATTCCGGCTCATCCTGTCTGGTATAAGTGTTTATGCCGCCCATACTACACTGGACAGTGCGGATGGAGGGGTAAATGATGTGCTGGCTCGTGAACTAGGGCTAACGCAAACCGAAGTGTTGCAGCCGGTACAGTACCAGCAGCTGCTCAAGCTGGTGGTGTTTGTGCCGGTTTCCCATGCCGGTGAGGTGCGTGAGGCCTTAGGCCGGGCAGGTGCGGGCTATATTGGCAATTACAGTCACTGCACCTATAACCTCATGGGTACCGGTACCTTTTGCCCTCAGGATGGTACCAATCCGTTTATCGGTGTTACTGGCCGTTTGGAGCAGGTGGCGGAGGTTCGCATAGAAACAATTATCAGAAAAGAGGAAACCGAGCAGGTGCTGCAGGATATGTTGGCGGCCCATCCTTATGAGGAAGTGGCCTATGACCTATACCCCTTGCTAAATAAGGGAGTCCCCCGAGGGTTAGGGCGGATCGGTCGGCTACCCCAGGCTGTGACGCTGGCTGAACTTGCCGGTAAAGTTCAACGAGTATTGCAGGGGAACTGCCTGCGTTTTGGCGGAAATCAAAATGAGCTGGTGCAGTGGGTAGCTGTTTGCGGAGGGTCCGGGGGTGATCTGTGGTCCCTGGCTAAGCAAAAGGGTGCTGATGTGCTGGTTACAGGAGACGTACGTTATCATGCCGCTCGGGACATGCTGGCGGCTGGTATAAGCTTTGTCGATGCCGGTCATTTTACCACCGAGCGGGTGGCACTGCCAGTATTGCGCGAGCAACTAGCCATGGAGTTGGAACAGGCCGGGCTGACGGTGGATATAGCCCTAGCCCTTTGTGAAACAGAACCTTGGGTTGGCTTATAACGCTTTATATTTTGAAGTTACCTTTAATATTTGCATGCCTATGGTTGTTGCCTGGGACCGATTTTTTACGCCTAGTTTTCTAAAAATATTCCTTAAGTGCGTTTTTACAGTATCTATTGCCAGGTGGGTTGCTACTGATATTTCCTTATTAGTCATACCTTTAACCAGTAGATATAGTATTTCCTGTTCCCGTGGCGTCAGTTCGATATCTTGAACAGTTGCTTCAGCCTTTTCCTTATTAAAATCACAAGGATTTGTCAATTTTATATAGTCATCGACAATTTGTTTAAAAACGGCAGGATCGATAATTCTTTCACCACGGTATACCCGTTTGATGGTTTCAATTAATTTATCCTTGGTAATGTGTTTTAACACATAACCGGCAGCTCCAGTTTCTAATGCTTGTTTCACGAATTCCGTATCTTCAAAAATAGTTAGAAACATAATCTTGGTTTCCGGTACATCATTTAATATTTGTCTGGCAGCTTCGATGCCATTAACCCGGTCCATTTTGATATCCATTAAAATAATATCAGGTTTGATGAGTAGGGATAACCTGTGAGCTTCCTCAGCGTCGCCACAGTCATCTACTACAAATATATCTTCGCACGTACTTAACATATATATTAGTCCTTCTCTAATCAATGCGTGATCATCCACAATTAAAATCCTTATTTGCATTATTTAACCTCCTATTGGTAAGAGAAACATTTTTTAGAAGCAGGACATTTTTATATAATTTAAATTTATTTTAAAATAATTCTAATAATTAGACGTAATTTTTTCGTATGGTATCACCACTTGCACTTGTGTGCCTTTACCTGGCTTAGAATCAATTTTACTGGTACCATTGAGCAAAAGAGTTCTTTCCCTAATACTAGCCAGGCCAAGATGTTTGCCGGTTTGGCACTGCTGTTGGGTTATATCACTTAATCCTGACCCGTTATCAATAATAGATAGTTTAACTTCACTTTCATTAAAAGAGAATTCTACCTGAACATTTGTTGCCCCGGAATGCTTAATTACATTGGTGATCACTTCCTGGTAAATGCGATAAAGTGTAATCTCTATTTTAGAAGGAAACCTAACATTTTCTTTCCCTAGCGCTAATTGGATTAGTAAGTTATGCTGTTCCTGCATTTTTTTTGAATATGATTCAATAGCTGGCACTAAACCGTAATTGTCAAGTATTACTGGCCTTAAATCATAAATAATGTGTCTGGTATCCTCGATTTGTTCGCCCAATACGGCGGTTAGGTCACTAATTTCTTCATACCATTCTTCCGGGGCTTTGTTGCTGCTTCGGGTGATGCGCTGCAGGCGGTACCAAATACCGATTAGTGATTGAATTATGCCGTCGTGCAGGTCTAAAGCAAAGCGTTTTTTTTCGTCTTCTTGGGCTGTAATTATTTTGTTAACCAGCTTGTGTAATAATAATTCTTTGCGGCCAAGCACATCAATCAGTTTGGCATTTTCCATGGTAATTGCGGTAACCCGGGCAATGGCTGATATGATTTCTGCTTCTTCGTGGTCGAATCCCTTTAGGCCACAAGGCCTGTCTACCTGCATAATACCTAAGGCTTTATCTTTTTTCATAATTGGGGCCATAATCATCCAGCTGTAATTGAAGTCTTTTATTATTTGTAGAGGAATATATTTTTTGATATTTTGAGGTGTAACAATAACAGGTCGTTTATTTTTAATGGCTGCGCCCATAGCGGGGAAAATTGGGTAGTTAGTTAAAAACTTTAATTTGTCCTTTAAGTTAATATCATAACTTCCTACCGCTGCTATTGGCCGAATGATTTTTTCGTTTTTATCCAGCATGTAGATACAGGTGCGGGCGAAAAACAAATCCGCAGTTAACTGGGCAACTACATGAAGCATTTGCCGGATATCTAAAGTTGAACTAATGGTACTAATTACCTCGAGGCATGCAGCTAGTTTCCTGTATTCAGTATCTTTATGTGTTTCAAAAATTGATTCCTGGATAATATCTGCCATATGCCGACCCAGGGACAAAGCTTTGGCTAACATGTAATCAGCGGTATGGGAGTTAGTATTAAAAATGCCTACCTCCATAGTACCCAAAGGATCACCAGCCTGCAGAATCACCGGGAGTGTTGTATAAGCAACCGGATTAAATGTTTCCAGTAATTTTTCTTGACTTGTATTTAATCGATTTAAATTTATTTCAAGAGCAGCCCAATACGCGTTTTTATTCTGGGGGGAATTACATTCATTTTCCGCATACCACCATACAGGAGGGCATCCATTTCTTACTAGCACCAGGGCGGCTCGTTGGAACTCAAAAGAATGAACCGAAGTTTTTATGATCTCTGCTAAAGTCGATTCTAGCTTTTTGGTAGTTTGGAATGAGGGACTTACTTGACAAGCAACGATTAACTCGGTAGTTAAGGGTTTAGTATGCGATTGCACAATTCTACCCCCTTTCATATATTAATTTTACAACTGCCCATATTACCTGTCAACTTCGTTAAGCCGTTGGATTAGCCTATTAAGGTTAACACCGCGTGCTTAAATAATTAGCCTGGCAAAATATTGCACATCTTTAAAAAATGATCTAATTAATCACGGAGGCTAATCCTTTTAACATTTAATCTCACCTGACTTATTAATCCTTTCATCATCTACGTTTCACCTGACTTGTTAACCCTCTTTTCATCCAAGTTTCACCTGGCTTCATGCTTTTAAGTGATTTTATTTAATCTTTATATTAATTATAATTTTCTTAAATATATATATATTTATAAATAATAAAAATATATAAAAAGGGGGGTAAAAATGAGGTACGCAGATGCAGGCTACAACTTAGAGATTGACTTAACACGAGGAAATATTGAGAAAGTTGAAAGTGACCCTAGAGATACCGAACTTTATTTGGGGGGCCTCGGGACGAACGCCAAGATAATGTGGGACAGGGTCCCTCCCGAAACTGATGCCTTTGCTCCCGAAAATGTTCTTATTTTCAGCGCCGGTCTTTTATGTGGCACACCAGCTCTTAGTGCTAACCGCACCATGGTTACTTCCATATCACCACAAACCAAATTATTTCAATATTCAATGATGGGGGGCTTTTGGGCCCCGGAATTGAAATTTGCCGGGTATGACAAAGTAATTATGCGTGGCAAAGCTCCCAACCTGGTTTATATCTGGATAAACAATGACAAAGTGGAGATACGCGATGCCTCTCATTTAAAGGGTAAAGGGGCTGTGGAAACTCAAGAATTAATTAAGAAAGAATTAAATGAACCCAAAGCCCAGGTGGCCGCCATCGGCCTCGCAGGTGAAAGCAGGGTCTTTTTCGCTTCCATTGAGCAGGCTAGGTCTAGCTGCAGCCGGGGTGGTTTGGGTGCCGTAATGGGCAGTAAAAATGTGAAGGCCATTGCTGTTCGCGGCACCAAGGACATTTATCTTGCCAAACCGGCTGAGTTTATGAAACTGATGGAAGAAGTTAAGGAATATACAATATGGCGTAACGACAATCCAATACCGAATTATATGCCGATTTTAGCCGGGCTTGGCTCACCGCAAGAAATGAAGCACGATGATGAAAAGTGGCATACCGAAAACTTCAGCTGGGGGAATTCTCGCACTCGTAGAAGAGGTTTTTGGAATAAGGAAATTGCCGAAGACTGGAAAAATGCTATGGCAAGCATGCAAAATCGGCTGATTAGCTGCTTTAACTGTCCCAATAAATGCGGGGCGACCATTACCCCTCCCGGTAAGCCAACCTACATGATGAAGTGCTTTACTAAACTTACCTATACTATGGCTGCTTTTTCGGACCTGGCATTTGGTTTGACCATTGCGCAAATGGCTACCGAGTATGGGATAGATGGATACTCGGGTCCACAGGTGATGGCTTTTGGCCTTGAGCTTTTAGAAGCCGGCATCTTAACTCAGGATGATTTCCCCGGCATGCCGGAAGATAATGAAGGTAAATTTTTCTGGTTGCTGGATAGAATCGTGCGGCGGGAAGGTATCGGGGATATCTTAGCCGATGGCACTTACTGGGCAGCTGAAAGGATTGGTAAGGGCGCCGATGCATTTGCTCATAACAATATCAGAAAACATGAGCAGCTGCCGCTCAAGCTAGGTACTATGGACCCCATTTATTATCTGCTGTATTGCTGCAATGAGAAGATGACGGTTACTCAAATTGAAGGTAACTTCCCGCAGGCACCCTTTGCGACGCAGGAGGAAAAGGACGCCTTTGTTAGCGATTGGTTCCAGTGCCCAAGTGAAAGAATTAAAGAAGTAGTCCGGAAGTGGAGTTTTAAAGGAGAATTTGGAGGCCCGTATTACCCCACGCCTGAAATGTGTTCTGAGATAGTTGACTGGCAGGAGAGGATCCACTATATCGATGACTGTGTCGGTATGTGCGCCGGTATGTCGGCCTTCCCCTTGAAGCCTCCTTATCACCTTTTTAACTACCCGCAGATTATTTCAGCTGCTAGCGGTATCGAAATGGATACAGATGAACTAGTAAAAGTTACCACAAGGGTCCGGAATTTGGTTAGGGCTAATAACATCATTAGGGGTTTACGTCGAGTAGACGAGGTTCCCCCAGCGGACCATTGGAATAAGAGATTCCCCGAGCTGGAAAAGGAACTCCTCGATACCTATTATAAATATAAGGGTTGGAATAACGACGGTGTTCCCACCAAAGAGTTTTTGCATGAATTGAATTTGGATTATGTTGCCGAAGAGTTCGAAAAGAGGGGGATCTACTCAGAGACACCTTCCTATGAACTTGCGGCACAGAAAGAAAAGGAGGTGTAGACGTGGGCAAGAGAATCATTAAGACCATTAAAATCGATGCCAATAAATGCAATGGCTGTCGGCTATGCGAGGTGATTTGCGCTGCTTTTCACGCTACGCCAAAATACAGCAGTGTCAACCCGGCCAGGTCACGGATTCAGATGATGCGTGATCCCATGAGAGATATCTATGTGCCCGTTTACGCCGGTGAGCTGGCTAAGGCTGAATGTGCGGGCAGAAATGTATATATTATGGACGGCAGAGAATACGATGAGTGCGCCTTTTGCAGACAACCATGCCCGTCAAGGGATCTATTCAAGGAACCCGATTCCAAACTGCCGCTTAAATGTGATATGTGTGAAGACGATCCGCCACAAAAAGAACCCTTATGCGTTCAGTGGTGCATGGCAGATGCTTTGATTTACGAGGAAAGAGAAGTTGAAGAGGACGACGCCTTTAAGTCCGACATGAT
>JAENYF010000026.1 GCA_016841905.1 Desulfoscipio geothermicus
TACGCGCGCTTCGCGCGCGCTTTTCCGCCAGATGCGGAAACTTATGCACCTTATTAATAAGTGCCCCACTACAAAATGTTAACCATGCAAGTTAAAGAAAAACGGGCATTAGTGTCGAACTGCCTTTGTGCATGTCTACGGTCTGTACTTTAACCAAAAGGGGCTTTTGTGTGAGATTTAGCAATTCCCGCCGTATCCATCAAACCCTATGCAAAACTGTTTGGCCACACTTAATGCTGTATTTATTACATATTTCGGGCATTAAGATATAATTTGAATAAAGCAATGGTGCCGGTATTGGAGAATTATCATGCATCACATAATAACTAGTGTTTTACTCATATCTCACATCGCCTGGGTTATTTGCTTTTTCCGCTGGCTATGCGCACCCAGAACAGTGCAAATTATTGCTGGTGTGGTAGCCGGTTATTTGTTGCAGCTATGGGGGTGGGTGAATGGCTGACCAATGCATCCATATGTTTTAGGTATTATTTGGGCTCTAGGACGCTACGTTGATAAAATAGAGGATGAGCGTGAGTATTATTTTATACGTCATAAGAACAAGTATTTTTTGCAAGTGATACGCCGCGAGCTAGAGCTTAAAGCTAACATCCAGGCTGTGACACACAAAGGTAAGCTGCAGTATCGCCTCAAGGTTGCCGGTATGGACATAGCTCAGCTGAACCGTCTTGGCTGGCAGCCGCGTAATGCTGTGCAGCGAGGTTACCCACGCCTAGTGGCCGGCCACCGGGATTTTATCAGGGCCTACATGGAAATTCACAGC
Source organism: Desulfoscipio geothermicus (assembly GCA_016841905.1). Classification (GTDB taxonomy): domain Bacteria; phylum Bacillota; class Desulfotomaculia; order Desulfotomaculales; family Desulfallaceae; genus Sporotomaculum; species Sporotomaculum geothermicum_C. The sequence continues at coordinate 785 of JAENYF010000026.1, forward strand.
TCAGTAGATACAATGACAATTCGAAAACAAAACAGGCCACCGCATAAACAACCGCGCCTTCGGATATACGGCAATAAGGACTTTCTTGCTGAATTAACCCAAGTGCTTGCCAATGAAGTGGGCACCGGCCCCAAAAAGGTTCAGCGTGCAACGCTTGAATCAGAAGTGAGCGGTATTCTCTACTACATGAGCAAGGTGGAGTTGCGTAATATTTTCTATTACTTGTACAGGCCACCGGTAGATTATTTTGACCGGGAGTATTATGGGCGGTACCGCGAGGTAATGAGGCTGTTTGAGAGGTGATCCCGTGTCCCCCAAGAAACTTCGTGAGGACATCGAACAAACGAAGGATGAAATATATCATGTGAAATCGCAAATAGAAAAGGCTACTGACCGGGAAAAACGCCGGTTATATCACCGGTTGATGGAGTTGCAGTGTTTACAATTATGGCAGATGGATCAGTGTGGTTGGTGGGAAGCGAATAAGCCGGAGGGTTAGGAAAACAAGAGCGTACCTCTTATCCCACAGCTCATTTTTGTAGAATATTTATTAGCTGATTAACAAAATTCTGTGCTATATTATATAGAAGGAATTAAATGGTTTCGTGGTGATTTTTATGAGAATTAAACGGGCTGTATTACTTATTACCATTGGATTATGTTTGTTACTACCAGGGTGCAGCACATCTCAGGACTCCCTAAAGGAAATGGCCCGGTTTGAAATGCAATATTACAACCAGGCCAGACCTATGATGGATCGGATTCTTTCATTATATAATGAATTGCATAATGAAAAGATAAGTCTACAACAATACCAGGCAGAACTAATTGTAATGAAAGAACCAGCTAGAAAACTAAACAAGGAATACCAAAACGCCTTAAAAAAGCACCAGTTATTAAAGGAAGATGAGAAATCTCAATTATATGTGGATGGCTTATACTACGGCCATTATTTGGTTCTTGAGCCGTATGGCTATATTGTATTAATGAAAGATGCTAAAGCTATAGAAGAAATTGATAACATTCATGAAATCATGATGCTTACTCGTGAGAGGAAGGTTACCATGTTCGAAAATGCCTGCAGCAGACTTATTGAGGATACTTAGCCCTTAATATTTTAAGATATTCATCAAGTAAATGTTGATCAATCGGAACTTGGTTATCATTTTCCCAATTACGCAAAGTCTTAACATTAATGCCGAGTGCGCCGGCCATCTCTACCTTTGTAAGCCCGTGCATTAGTCGGGCCTTTTTTATTTGTTGCCCCAATGTATTCTCGGGTAGTGTTTCAAAACAACCGAGATAAGCTACAGTTACATTAAGTACTTGGGCAAGAAGTCTTAAGTTTGGTAGCGCGGGGTTTTTCCTTCCGGCTTCCAGGTTACTTATAGCAAAAGTGCTTAAACCGGTACATATTGCTAATTCACGAATAGTCATATCATTATTAAGTCTTACCCGGCGGATACGGGCTCCGGTGCTGTCATTTGAGCTGGTTTTGGTCTCAAAACTTGTCGGTAAACATGACCGTTTTAGTATAGATATTCCCAAGTTATTATCTGCACGGATGTCCGTGCGGTTTTTTGGGGGATGCGGAGCGGGAGTGCACGTGCACACCCCTGCAGGTGCAGCGCTATTTAAATCGCCTCTCCGGGCCATTGCTGGACCGTTTTGATATTCAAATTGATGTGCCCCGCCTCACCTTTAATGATTTGGAAAACTGTCAGTCGGGAGAGTCATCGGCAGCCATTCGCCGAAGAGTGCAGTTGGCCAGGGAAACTCAGTCAGACCGTTTTGGCAAAGCTATGTGCAATGCCGATATGTCGCCCTCGCAATTGAAAAAGTACTGCCAACTTAATGGGGAAGCCAGCGATTTATTACGGGCGGCCTTTACTAATCTAAAGCTGAGCGCTCGCGCCCATAATAAAATTATCAAGGTGGCTCGTACTTTGGCGGATCTTGCTGGTTGTCAGGAAATACAGGTGGAGCATGTGGCTGAAGCTGTTCAGTACCGCGGGATGGAGAGGAAATTTTGGAATACCTAATCCTCATTGACCAGTTTACTATGTAAATCAGTCATTTAGTTAAGAGAGGATGAATGCTAAACGCATATCATTAGGCAGCGTAACATAAATAACGAGATATTATTTTGTACAATAACAAGGAAAGAGAAATTGAAATCATCTCTTTTATTAGCTAAGTGCTAGGAGTTGGAGTAATTTTGTAATGACTTGAGAGCTGTTATTTCTTTGTTTATTTCTTCTGCTGTACGAATCCCCAGTTTGCGGATCAAAGGTAGGGGAGGGCACCATCCCTGGACGGCGTGCTGGAGCATAAAGAGCGCTACAGCGCCTGTCAGCAAGAACCACCTTTTATCGCGGTAGCCTAACAGTGCTGTAAGGGTGACGACGGCAGAGAAGTTAGCCTCTAAAACTCGCTCGGTATCCCACTCTTTTTCCAGCTGTGCAATGCGTTGGCTTATAGCATTTATATCTTGGTTAATGTATTGCTTAATATGCCCATTGGTTCGTATGTCAATTTTTCTATTTATTTCAGGTTTGGTATGCATCCTAACCCTTTTCGTTGTCGGCGGAATAATTGTCAACACCTCCACTTAGCTTAATATGCAACATATCCGCCTAATTATGCATAAGTTTGCCGGTGTTTATAAACCAAAACAGCAGCTTTGCTTATTAATAAACAAAAGAACTCTTAAAATAATATAAAAAAAGAATTATCCATTGGTTGAAGAAGCAAAATGATATGTAACATAAAAAAGAAGGCTCCATGGAGGAACCTTCTTAACAGACGAACTTTCATGCCGACTTCTTTAAGCTAATACCAAATTTTGTTTAAGATATGGATATTTAACCCAATTCTTTTAAGATTAATCCGGGGTTTTTCTCCAGGCAGAAGTTGACTTCCCAATCTGAAGAGAACAGTGCCACCAGCCGTCCTTCCCGGTCTCTGGCCAACTTGCTTCGGCTGGGCCAGATGATGACGGACAGTTTTTCCGGGCTGCACTCCACCCAACGGGCGCAAGTGAAGGGTAGTCTTTCTGTAGTAACTTCCACCCCGTATTCTGAGTTAAGCCGTGCCACTACCACGTCGAATTGTAGTTCACCAACAGCTGCCAGCACCGGTTCCTTGCGCAAGCTGTCTGTAAAGTAAAGCACCTGGGTTGCACCTTCTTCTTCTAATTGGTCAATCCCTTTGTTGAACTGCTTATATTTTGCGATCTGCTCATTATGCAGGAGGCAAAAGTGTTCAGGGGTGAAGCGGGGAATGTCATCAAATTTAATTACTTTGCCATCGGACAGGGTATCACCGATATTAAAGAGGCCCGGATTAGCTAAGCCCACCACATCGCCGGGAAAGGCTTCTTCCACGATTTCCCGTTCCCGGGCGAAGAACCGGTAAGCCCGGGTCATGCGTATTTTCCGCTGTAGACGGGAGTGGTAAAGCTGCATATCCTTTTTAAAACGGCCGGAGCATACCCGCAGGAAGGCTACCCGGTCCCGGTGCTGCGGGTCCATATTGGCCTGAATTTTAAAAATCTGACCGGTAAAGCCTGGGCTGGTTGGCTCAATCGGGCCGACGCTGCTCATACGCGGGCCAGGTGCCGGCGCTAGGTCCAGGAGGGTCTGTAAAAAGGACTCCAGGCCAAAATTATTAATGGCGCTGCCGAAGAATACCGGGGTAATATTGCCGGCCAGAAAAGCTTCCTCGCTGAAAGAATACCCTGCCGCCGTTAATAGCTCTACTTCATCCACTAACTGTTGGTATTCGTCCCGGCCTACTAGAACAGCTAGCTGAGTATCGTACAGGTCATGCACCTGCACAGGCGCCCGGTGTTGGCCGTGGTGGGTACGCTCAAAGAGCAGCACTTGCTGTTTGGCGAGGTCGTACACTCCTTTAAATGTAGGGCCATTGCCGATAGGCCAGTTCATTGGCACCGGATCAATCCCCAATTCATGCTCGATTTCGTCCAGTATGGCCAGTGGCTCACGGCTTGGGCGGTCTAGTTTGTTGATAAAGGTGAGAATGGGAGTGCGCCGCAGCCGGCAAACTTGGAAGAGTCTACGGGTCTGGGGTTCTATACCTTTGGCGCTGTCCAGCACCATCACTGCGCTATCGGTCACCATGAGGGTGCGGTAAGTATCTTCGCTGAAGTCCTGGTGACCGGGGGTGTCCAAGAGATTAATCCGACAACCCCGGCAATCGAACTGCAAGGCTGCAGTTGTGATGGAGATACCACGCTGCTGTTCCATCTCCATCCAGTCGGCGGTGGCGTGATGCTGGTTCTTGCGGGCTCGTACCGAGCCGGCCAGCTCAACCGCGCCGGCGTAAAGCAGTAGTTTTTCCGTCAGGGTGGTTTTCCCGGCATCGGGGTGAGAAATAATAGCAAAGGTTCGCCTGCGGGCTACCTCATACTCTAGTTCATCATCGTTAACCTTGATAGTTGGTTGGGTCATTTTTGCCTCCGGAATGATTTGGTCGTATTTGTTCAATAAAATAATGTAATGCGATATAACACATTTGTCAAGAGTTTTCTTCGGTTATCTATATAACATGTTGTTTGTGTTATGGATGCAATTAACCATAACAAATGAAGTGAAAAGAGTATTAAGGCGGTGTGGCCATTATGCTTCGGGTTATAGCCTTTTCAATAATTATATTACTGTATGGTCTGCTCAGTTACTGGATCGGACTGCGCATGTGGCAGCTGGTGGGCAGGTTTATTCCATACCTTCCCATAGCTTTATTGTTTTGGTTAATGTTCTGGTTAATCGCCTTGTCCTTTTTTACAGGCCATTTAAGTGAAAAATACCTTGCGCTTGGGATATCCCGTTGGTTAATCCTGGTGGGCGACTACTGGCTGGCTTTCACGTTCTATTGCCTTATTGTACTTGCTATATTGGAATTGTTTCTATTTGCTGGTCAACGTTTGGCCTCTTTGAGCCTAGGCAAGGTACGACCAATTTCCCGCTGCCCTCGTGCTTGGCTTGGGTGTAATATTAATTGTTTTGGTAATACTTGGTTATTGATGGTGGAATGCTAGGCACCCGCAGGTCATCCACTATGACATTAGTATTCCCAAATCAGCGGGCCAGCTAAAACAATTACATGTGGTAGCAGTGTCCGATCTGCACCTGGGCATCATAGTGGATAACCACCGTTTAGCTGAATTGGTGACAATGATTAATGATTTAAACCCGGATATTATCCTGCTGCCAGGTGATATAGTAGACGGAGATATACTGCCCTTTATTGAGCAAAATATGGCTGAGACATGGCACCGGCTGAAACCACACTTTGGCATTTACGCGGCGCTGGGAAACCATGACTATATTGGCGGCCAATCCGCGAATACTATCAGCAGGCTTGAACAAACAGGTATCAAGGTGCTGCGGGATGAGGTGGTCCTAATGGAGAATAGCTTTTATCTGGTGGGGAGAGAAGATGTATATGGTAGCTTCTTTAACGGCAATGAGCAAAAAACACTGGCCAGTATAATGGCTGGCATTGCTCAGGAGCCCCAAAAGCCTGTCATTGTGCTGGATCACCAGCCTGTACATTTAGACGAACCCTGGGAACAGGAAGTGGATTTACAACTTTCTGGGCACACGCACCGAGGCCAGCTGGCTCCGTTAAGCTTGATTACGGAGCATATCTTTGAGGTTGACCATGGATATTTGTGCAAAGGGCAGCTGCAAATTATTGTATCCTCGGGATTTGGTACCTGGGGACCTCCTATTAGAGTGGGAAGCCGGCCAGAAATTTTGGATATCCTGATCAAGTTTACCAGTTTAGCCGGTGATTAAAGCCGGGTATTAAACCTTTTGTGTTTGCAGCTACTCAGAGCTAATGCAAATAACTAGGGTATGTTTTTAATAGTTGTTCAGGAAAATATGTTGCAAATTTTTAAATCTAAAGGTATAATGAACAGAAGCTCGATAAAAATGCTTGGAGATTCGGTGTAGCTTTCTCTATTGTTAGGTAGCCTGGGGAAGAATAAACCTGTTAATCCCCGGCACGGGCAAACAAATAGAGGAGGTTTTTTTATGTTTGAAGACAAAACTTTAAATTGTAAGGACTGCGGTGCTGATTTTGTTTTTACTGCTTCTGAACAACAATTCTATGCTGACAAGGGCTTTGCTAATGAACCCGGTCGTTGCCCAGAGTGCCGCGCGGCACGCAAGGCTGCTAACAACCGGGGTGGCGGCAACAGCTATGGTCGTGAAAGACGCCAAATGTTTGATGCAGTCTGCTCGGCCTGTGGTAAAGAGACCCAGGTTCCGTTCCAGCCTCGCGGTGATAAACCCGTGTATTGCCGTGACTGCTACAGATCACGTAATAGCTGGTAAAATGATAAATCTTAAAGCCAGGGCATTGCTGCCCTGGCTTTTATGATTATGCACCTGAGCTGACCCTGTTGGGCCAGTTTATTTCTTTTAATCATGAGTAAATATTCCTCCAAGTAACAATACTACCATCAAATACTCTGAAGGAGGAATATTAATGAGGTTCCCTAATCTCTTTAAAGAAGGTCAAATTGGCAGTATGCGCATTCGCAATCGGATTGTGATGCCTCCCATGGGCACCAACCTAGCCAATGAAAATGGCGCTGTTACACCGGCAATGATACACTATTACCGGGAGCGGGCTAAGGGTGGCGTTGGGTTGATTATTACCGAGATAAACTGTGTGGATACGCCCCAGGGCAATGCTATTGCTAATGAATTGAGTATTGCTGACGATTCATATATTGCAGGTCATAACGAGCTGGTGGAGGCTGTGCAAGAACACGGTGCTAAGATTATCACCCAGCTGCATCATGCCGGTCGTCAAACCACTCTTGGAAATACTTATGGCTTACAGCCGGTAGCCCCTTCAGCCATACCGGATCCGCATCTGCAGGTAAAACCCAGGGAACTTACGGTGGGGGAAATAGAAAACATTATTGAAATGTTTATTAATGCTGCTTCCCGTGCTCAAAATGCGGGTTATGACGGGGTGGAACTGCATGGAGCCCACGGTTACTTAATCGGCCAGTTTATGTCCCCCTTTAGCAATCGGCGCAACGATCTCTATGGTGGTGACCTGACCGGCCGGATGCGTTTCCCACTGGAAATTTTGCGGGGTATTAAACGGGAGCTCGGCAGCGACTTTCCCGTGGTCTTTCGTATGAGCGCAGATGAATTTGTAGATGGCGGTGTGCATTTAGATGAAGCCAAGCAAATGGCCCGCATGCTTCAGGATGCCGGAGCGGATGCTTTGAATGTGTCCTCTGGAGTATACGCCTCCATGCCTACTATTTTGGAAACCATGGGTTATCCAGAGGGTTGGAGGGTATACTTGGCAAATAGTATTAAAAACGAAGTTGACATTCCTGTGATTGCCGTGGGCGTCATCCGCAGCCCCGAGGTAGCTGAAGGGATTATCTCTGATAACAAGGCGGACTTTGTGGCCCTCGGCCGCACACTCATTGCTGACCCGGAATGGCCTGTAAAAGCGCTGGAAGGGCGGACCGAGGATATTAGAAAATGCATTACCTGTAATATTTCGTGTATTGGTGAGCGGGTATTTAGAAACTTGCACATACGCTGCACAGTAAACCCGGTGGCCGGCCGGGAGATGGAATACCCGTATATAACTACTACCCTTGCTCCAATGCATTTTGCTGTGGTGGGAGGGGGACCAGCCGGCATGGAGGCAGCAAGGGTATTAGCTACAGCGGGACACCGGGTGTCGCTGCTGGAAAGGCAGCCCGAGCTGGGTGGTCAGGTGCTGCTGGCTTGTGTGCCACCGGGTAAAGATAAAATAAGGTGGTCTATTGATTACCTGAAAACCCAAATGCAGAAATTAGGGGTGGAAATACATCTAAACACAGAGGCTAATGCGGACATACTGCAGGGTATGAACGTAGACGCGGTCCTGGTAGCCACCGGAGCGGCACCGGTGATTCCGAATATTCCCGGAGTGCATAATCCAACGGTTACTACGGCCTGGGATTTGCTTGCCGGACGGTACGAAGTCGGTAACCGGGTAGTCGTGGTTGGCGGCGGTAATGTTGGCTGCGAGACAGCGCTTTACTTGAAGCAACGCGGAAGAGATGTAACCATTGTGGAAATGACTGAAGAATTGGCAGTAGATGAAGAGCCGATTTCCAGGCAGGTGCTGCTGGAGGAGTTGCGTAAGAACGGCGTATGTGCGATTACTAGTCATAATGTGCGTGAAATCAAGCCGGATGGAGTAGTTGCCGTAGACCGCGAGTGGCGGGAGCAATGGCTTCCCTGTACGCACGTGGTGCTCTCTGTTGGTTCGGAGCCGCTTAACCGTTTGGCAGAGGAATTAAGGCAGAGGGGCATGCGGGTATTTATTATTGGCGATGCCAAGCAACCGCTCCGGTTGAATAACGCAATTAGTGACGGCTTTTTAACGGCTCACCGCATTATCCAGGCAGAGACACTAGCTCAACCGTACCGCCCGTTGCCTGTGCAGCAAACTTACTCGGAACGGGAACAGTTGCTGCAATAATTTGGATATATGACGCCTTGCGTATTTTAGCGAGGCGTTGTTTTTTTGCCATTATAGTTAGTTTGAACTGTCTGCTATTTCCATTAACCCGGGCGGGCTATACCCAGGCAGCGGCAAATAACATCACCCCGTTTTAGCTCCAGCTATCAGCTCTGCTCAAGCACAGGCTCGGACTCTGGCATTGCAAAGTTTAAGGGTGGCCAGTAAATTAAACTGGCGGATCTTTTCCTCTCCGCTTTGCAGCACATATAATGGGTAAGACAATCGGCGCATGCTAGCGGCATCAATTTAAATACCATTTTTGTTGATGAAGGATTCGGCACCCTGGATCCAGAATCCTTGGATTTAGAATGCGAGCTTTGATGGAGCTGCAAAAGGGCGGATGTTTAAGGAAATTATTAAAGCTTGGCTGGAGATACAGTCCACTAAAAAGGCAGCATGTTGTGTATAAGATTTATTAATTAAATTAACACGAATGGAAGGGAATAATTAGCTATTTCAACTGGTTAGGGTGCATTACGATTGGTTGCAGTAGAACTAGCTTTACTTCTGGAAAGGGCGAATATGTATGGCCTTGTTTACGCAATTGGGTAAAATTGCTGGTGAACATAATGTGTTTAGCTCCCAGGAAGAAAGGTTTTGTTACGCCTATGACGGCTCTTATCACTTGCACCTGCCGGATGTAGTGGTAAAACCGCAAAGTGTAGAGCAAATAGTAAAGATTATTAAGCTGGCCAACGACAGCGGCACCCCCGTATTCCCACGAGGGGCGGGTACGGGTCTGAGCGGAGGCTCACTGCCTGTTCGGGGAGGCATCGCTTTGGTGCTCACTGACCTGGATAGGATACTGGAAATTGATGCTGCTAATCAGGTGGCGGTGGTGGAACCAGGCGTAATCACCGGGCAGCTGCAGGCGGTGGTAGAGGAACAAGGTATGTTTTACCCGCCTGACCCGGGCAGTTTGGAGGTTTGCACCATTGGGGGTAATATTGCCGAGTGCGCTGGTGGGCCCCGCGGGGTTAAATACGGGGTGACCCGGGATTATGTACTGGGCTTGGAACTGGTCACCCCCACCGGAGACTTGATACACACCGGGGGCAAAACTATCAAAAACGTAACCGGTTACGATTTAACCCGGCTGATGGTGGGCTCTGAAGGCACTCTGGGTATCGTGACCAAAGCGATATTACGGTTAATTCCTCTGCCCAGAGAAGTCAAAACGGTACTGGCTGTGTTTGATGATTTGCTGCAGGCCAGCGAGGCCATTCTAGATGTTTTTCACAGCGGCGTAACGCCGGCTACGATGGAAATTATGGATGCTGAGGCTATCAAATGCGTGATCGAGCAAGCAGGTGCCCGACTGCCCCTTGACGCCGAGGCGATACTGTTAATTGAAGTGGACGGCTGGCCCTCTGCTGTTGAAGAGGAACTGGCGGCAGTGGCCGAGTCCTGCCTGCGGCACCGAGCCCGCAGTGTGGAAACAGCCGGTACTGCGGAGGAGAGGAACCGGCTGTGGCAGGCCAGGCGAGCCATATCCCCGTCGCTGGTCAAGCTTAAGCCAACTAAAATTTCCGAGGACGCCACCGTGCCCAGGGCGCAGGTGCCGGCCATGATCAAGCGCCTGCAGCATATCAGGGAAAAATATGGTCTAAATTTGGTTATCTTTGGGCATGCCGGGGACGGCAATCTCCACCCCAATATTATTGCCGATGAGCGAGATGCGGGTGAGATGGCCCGGGTAGAAGCAGCCGTCGGTGAAATATTTCAAGCGGCTTTAGAACTTGGCGGTACGCTGAGCGGCGAGCATGGCATCGGCCTGATGAAAGCCCCTTATATGCAGGCGGAACTTGGCGCCCCAGGCTTGGCTTACATGCGCCGGATCAAGCAGAGCATGGATCCCAATAATATTCTAAACCCGGGAAAAATTTTCTTGGCATAGACAGCGGACAGGCAAAGGCAGTACAAAGACTTTGTCAAACTTCTTCATAAACCCGGCCACCTAACACCTAACAATTAACCACCAACTTTATGACAAGGTAGTTGAACGAGCATGTGCCCGGAAAATTGTAATCAACTAGATAACATAAAAACAGCCCAGGCCCCGGTTGCCGATGCCGACCTAGTGGACTTATGCAGCCGGTGCGGCAAATGCCGCTCGGTCTGCCCTGTTTTTGCCGAGCTGCGCGCTGAGCCGTATGTAGCCAGGGGCAAGGTACAGCTTTACAAAGCACTGCTTAACGGTACACTGGAAGCAACGGAAAAATACCGGGAGCTAATCTCGTTTTGTTTACTGTGCGGCCAGTGCACCGAAAACTGTCCCAATGGCGTTGAAACTGAGCAAATAGTGCTCCGGGCTAGAAGCAAACTGGTCGACAGCAGCGGGCTGCCATTTATTAAAAGAAACGTTTTTCAGCATTTGTTAAAAGACAATGGTCGGCTCAACTGGTTCGCCGGTTGGTTAAGCATCAGTCAACGCTTGGGTCTGCGTAGTTTAGCGAGAAAAACGGGCATACTGCCCAGCCCGCTGAAAAACATTGAGCAGCTGCTGCCCGACCTAGCTGCAAAGCCGTTGCGAAGTCAACTACCCGGCGTGCTCAACCCGCCAGGCCGGGTTAAAATTAAAGTGGGCTATTTTACCGGATGCTTAAGCCAGTACGTTTTTACCGCAACCGGGAAAAATGTGGCCAGGATACTAAGCCAGTCTGGAGCGCAGGTAGTGATCCCGGAACAGTACTGCTGTGGCATGCCCGCCTTAAGTGCGGGCGATGAGGCAAATTCGGCGGCCTTGGCCCGGATGAACGTTGCTGCTTTTCAGTCCGCAGCGGTTGAAGTACTCATCACGGATTGCGCCACCTGCGGCTCAACCTGGCAGAACCGGTACCCCGAACTGCTGGGTAAGGAGTTGCCCTTCAAAGTAATGGATATCAGCCAGTTCTTAGCCCAATGGGGCGGATTATATACACAGCGTTCATCAGGTCAGGCCTCTGCTTTGGTGACCTATCACGACCCCTGCCACCTGGCCAGGCACATGCGGGTGCGGGAAGAACCCAGAGTGCTGCTGAGCAGCATTCCTGGTCTAGAAATGGTGGAAATGCAAGAAGCGGACCGGTGTTGTGGTGCCTCAGGATCTTTTCAGCTGGAACATCAGGAATTATCTACCCGGATAGGTGAACGTAAAATAGAACATATTCTAGCTACTGGTGCACGGATAGTGGCAACGGGCTGTCCTTCTTGCCGTTTGCAGCTGGCGCGATTGCTGCAAGTCAGAGATGCCGATATCGCGGTGGTGCATCCAATAGATTTGCTCAAGTGAGTTAAACTTTAAGAGGCATTTGTTGCCATCCATCCGGCTGTTGTTTATAATGGATGGTATCTGGTATTAAGTATTGGAGTAAATATGCAAAAGCGAAAAAGATGGTTAATCAAAACAGCCGAGCCTGTAATGCAATTAATCCTGGCGAGGAAGCTTGGCGTTTCCCCTTTGATGGCCCAGCTATTAATTAACCGTGGTATATATACCGTCAGGGCAGCACGGGAATTTTTAAATGTGTCAATTGCAGAACTGTACCCTCCGGAGTTGATGCGTGATCTGCCGGAAGCAGTGGATATTATATCTAAAACACTGGATCGAGCGGGCAAGATTTTAGTGAACGGTGATTATGATGTGGACGGGGTTACCGGAACTACTCTGCTGGTGCATGTTTTGCGTCGCCTGGGGGGGCAGGTGGAGTACTATATACCGCACCGGCTCAGCGATGGGTATGGACTGCATACCCCGGTTCTGCAAAAAGCCCGGGCATCCGGTGTAGAGCTGGTCATCACCGTGGATTGCGGCATTAGCGCGGTTGCTGAAGTGGATGAGTCTAGCCGCTGCGGCGGGCCTATAATCATTATCACCGACCACCATGAACCACCTACCGAGCTGCCGCTTGCTGCAGCAGTAATCAATCCCAAGCGAAAGGACTGCCGTTATCCCTTCAGTGATTTGGCCGGGGTAGGGGTAGCCTTTAAGCTGGTGCAGGCATTGCTGGCTAAACGAGGCAATCCTTTTAGCTGGGAGGAATACCTGGACCTGGTATGTTTGGGTACTGTTGCCGATATAGTACCACTGCAGGGGGAAAACCGCATCCTGGTTAAACACGGGCTGCCGCATTTGGGTAATTCAGCGCGGCCAGGTTTGCAGGCCCTCTGTCAGGTCTGTGGCATCCAGTCAGATACAATCAATGCCTGGGATGTAGGTTTTATACTTGCTCCCCGCATTAACGCGGCGGGACGTCTGGATGATGCCGGACTGGTGGTTGAAATGCTGCTCAGTGATGACTATGACTCGGCTTTGGCCAAAGCCATGTTACTTAACCAAGCTAACCAGGAGCGGCAAAACCTGGAGGCAGTTACCTTAGCGGAGGTACTGGGTATGCTGGAACAAAACCCGGAGCTGGCCGGCCGGGATGTGCTGGTGCTGACTTCCACTAATTGGCATCCGGGCGTAATTGGTATTGTGGCCTCCCGCCTGGTAGACCGCTTTCATAAGCCGGTGCTTCTGATTGCCTGTGATAATGGGTTGGGTAAGGGCTCGGCCAGGAGCATCAGCGGTTTTCATTTATATAATGCCCTGGAGTATTGCGCTGATTGCCTGGCTGGTTATGGTGGCCATGCCATGGCAGCCGGCTTCTCGCTGCAGGTGGAGCAGATTGACGCACTCCGCGAACAAATCAATACCTATGCCGCTGCCCACTTAAGCGAAGCGGATACTGAGCAGGTTATGGAACTTGATGCCCTGGTTTCCTTGCAGGATATTACATATGAACTGATTAATGAAATAGAACAGCTGGCCCCTTATGGTCATGGTAATCCGGGGCCGTTATTCGCTCTGCAGCGGGCCAAAGTAGTGAACTGCCGTGGTGTTGGCAAAAATAATGCGCATTTGAAAATGTTGCTAAGTGAGCAAAGTGTGGCCATGGATGGCATCGGCTTTAACCTGGGGCAATTTGCCAATGAGCTGGCCGCGGCCAGGGAAGTAAGCGTGGCATTTACGCCTGGCGTTAATACCTGGCAAGGCCGTCAAATATTACAGGTAAAAGTAAAGGATGTGCATGTAGAGCCCTGGCAGGAAGTTGTTGAACAGCAGGGGGGGCTGCAGCCGGAAAATAGCTTACACAGTGCGGGGGATCTCATTTTAGTTCCGGAAACCATAACCTGCCTGCTGCAGCAGTTTATTTGCAGCCGGGGCTACCCGGTACCGCCTGAAATGAATGCTTTATGGCCAACAGCAGCAACCCAGCACGAAGTACCGCCAGATGATTCAGGTGATGAGACTTTCCAGGCATCGGCGCCAGTTATGCCGTTCGCTGGCCGGTCATGTCAGACACCGGCTGGCGTGATTAGGGAGAAAAGACTGGCTCGCTTGAGCCCATCTTCGGGATGTATCCTGTTGGTGGCTAACTGTGCTGCTAACGCGCTGCAGGTATACCGGTACTTTGAGGAGCATAATGCTCATTTCACCGGCGCTGTAACTTATGCGCATGGTTATATGCCCCGTGATTATGTCAATGAGCTTTTTAATAAAAACAATCAACATGTCAAGCTGGCCGTGGTTACACCTACCTGCCTCAATGAAGCAGCCAGAGTCTCTTTTGATAGGATTATACTGGTACGGCCACCTGCCGTGGCAGCAGACTGGCAGCGGCTTAAGTCACTGGCCAGTACCAGGCCGGCGCTTGAAATAGAATCGCTTTATAGTGCAGAGGACTGGGAGGAAAACCGCAGCTGTCTTGAGGAATTGGCACCGGATAGGGATGTGCTAGCTCATTATTATGCGCTGCTGCGTTCTTTGGCGCTAGGCGATGTAGGCTCGTGCAGCAAGACTGCACTCCTGAAGCGAATGGCCGATGCTGGTTACTTTATGCATACCTGTATTTCTCTGATTGTGGCGACAGCGGTTTTTGCCGACCTGGGATTGTTGCAATTTTATTGGCAAGAGGATATGCTAAAGTATAAATTATTACCTTTTAAAGGTAGAAAGATGAACCTGACTGCAGCACCTACCTTTAACTGGGCTCATAGTATAAAGTCAAACGGTCTGCATTGGATAAATCTAAATGTAAAAGCAAGCGGGGCGTAGACTATGCCGATTGAAGATGTTATTCAAAAAGTAACCCAAAACAATCCTAACGCTGACCTGCAGCTGCTCCAGCGGGCTTTTGCTTTTGCGAGTGAGGCCCATGTCGGGCAAAAGCGTAATTCCGGGCAGCCTTATATAACGCATCCGGTATCAGTAGCCTATATTTTGGCTAGCTTGAAAATGGATATGGATGTAATTGTGGCCGGTCTGTTACATGATACAGTGGAGGATACGGGAATTACCTTGGAGGATATCGAAAAGAATTTTGGCAGTGAGGTAGCTCAGCTGGTTGACGGGGTAACCAAGTTAAGCCGGTTGGAATACCGCTCTAAGGAAGAGCGCCAGGTGGAGAACCTGCGGAAAATGTTATTAGCCATGGCGCGGGATATCCGGGTGATTATCATTAAATTGGCTGATCGGCTCCATAACATGCGCACGCTTCAATACCAGCAGGAGTATAAGCAGCGGGAAGTGGCGTTGGAAACGCTGGAAATATATGCGCCCCTGGCCCATCGACTGGGCATATACCGGTTGAAGTGGGAGATGGAGGACCTGGCTTTTCGCTTCAGCAACTCGGAAAAATATTATGAGCTATCTAACCTGGTGGCCAGCACCCGCGAAAAGCGGGAGGAAACCATTAACGCTATAGTAGAAAAACTAAAGGAAAAAATGAAAGAAGTTAATATTAGAGCGGAAATCCAAGGACGGCCCAAAAACCTTTACAGTATCTATACGAAAATGCAGAAGCAGCAGCTGGAGTTCAACCAGATCTACGACGTCATGGCGGTCAGGGTGCTGGTAGATACTGTAAGGGATTGCTATGCTGTTTTGGGTACGGTGCACACCCTATGGGTGCCAATTCCCGGTCGCTTTAAAGATTACATTGCCATGCCCAAGTCCAACATGTACCAGTCCTTGCATACCACGGTGGTTAGTCCTCAAGGCGGTCCCCTGGAGATCCAAATTAGAACCTGGGAAATGCACCGGACTTCTGAGTATGGCATCGCTGCTCACTGGCGTTACAAAGAAGGCGGGGGCAAGGAAGGCAATTTAGACCGCAAACTCAGCTGGCTGAGGCAAATATTAGACTGGCAAGAGGATCTCAAAGATGCCCGGGAATTTATGGAAGGACTCAAGTTAGATCTTTTTGATGACGTGGTGTTTGTGTTTACCCCTAAGGGCGATGTAATGGAATTCCCTGCCGGCTCAACACCGTTGGACTTTGCCTACCGGGTGCACACCCAGGTGGGGCATAATTGCGTGGGGGCTAAGGTGAACGACAAAATTGTGCCCTTGGATTATGTGCTAAAAAACGGAGACCGGGTTGAGGTGCTTACATCCAAGCAGGGTCGCGGTCCCAGCCGGGATTGGCTGAAGGTTGCTAAAACCTCTCAGGCCAAAACTAAGATTAGACAATGGTTTAAGAAAGAGCACCGGGAAGATAATATAGCCAGGGGCAAGGAGTCGCTGGAGCGGGAGATTAAAAAATTTGGTTTAGAACCCGAGGCTATTAAGAGCGAGCAGTTGCTTGAACAGTGCAAGAAAATGAACCTGGCCAGTCTGGATGACCTTTATGCTGCGGTGGGCGATGGCATTGTATCGGCTGCCGGCCTGGTCAATAAGCTGCGGGAGAAAGAGTCCCGGGGGAATAAGAGGAAACTCATCAGTGATGGCCTCGAGGAACTGCTGCAGCTATCGGGAACACGGTCTCTATCCTCCTGGGGCAAGCCTACCCATGGTATCCGGGTGCGCGGTGTAGACAACATATTAATCAGGCTGGCCCATTGCTGCAATCCGGTGCCCGGTGATGATATCGTGGGCTACATAACCCGCGGCCGGGGGGTATCCATTCACCGGGAAGATTGTCCAAATGTCGAGCCAATGCTTGATGAGCCTGAACGTTTAGTTGAAGTGGCCTGGGATGAAGATTTTCATTCCCCTTTCCAGGTGCACCTGGAAATAGTGGGAGCTGACCGGGCTGGGCTGCTTAACGATATTATGGCGGTACTCATGGACTTGAAAATTAGCGCCAACTGGGTAACTGCCCGGGGGCGTAAGGATAATACCGGTGTAGTGGAAATAATACTGGATATAAAAAACAAGGAGCAGCTGGATTATCTCATTAGCCGCATCAGCCGCGTGCAAAAGGTGTACAGCGTACATCGCCGAGGGCAGGCTTAAACATGCTCAAACTATTATTTTATCCAGATACCGATGAATTGGAGGGATATTTTTGATTTTTGAACGACTAGTAGTAGGCTCCCTGGCTACGAACTGTTATATAATTGGTTGTCCTGATACCATGATTGGGGCAGTTGTGGACCCTGGTGAAGATGGTGATGTAATATTAGATAAACTGAACAGCCATAAATTGCAGTGCAAATATATAATCCTCACTCACGGGCACATTGACCATATCGGTGCGCTGCCTCAAGTGCATGCCGCCACCGGTGCAGAGGTATTGATCCATTCGGCCGATGCCCCCAGACTGCTTAACCCGAATAGATATTCATATTTTTTAACTGTTAATTTTAAACTGCCCCAGGCCGACCGTTTGCTGGAAGACGGGGATAAAATACAGATTGGCAAACTTACCTGGGAGGTCATTCACACGCCCGGCCACTCGCCTGGCGGCATTTGCCTGAAGCATGGTAGCTTATTAATCACAGGAGACACTCTGTTTGCCTATTCGGTGGGACGTTCCGATCTGCCGGGGGGCAATCATCAGGTGATGATCAATTCTATCAAGACCAGACTACTGGGTTTTCATGATGAAACCAGGATTTTTCCCGGCCACGGCCCGATTTCAACTATCGGTGCGGAAAAAAGATTTAACCCTTTCCTATAAAGACAGCAACTATACAGGCTTGATAAATATTTAAAACGGGAGGTCGTTATTTTGATTTTTGAAGGCTTTGGCGTGGGCCCGATTGATGCCAATTGTTATATTATTGGCTGTGAGCAAACCAAGGAAGGAGCGGTGGTAGATCCCGGTGACGAGGGCAGGCGTATATTAAAACGTTTAGAAGCCCTGGGGCTTAACTGCAAGTATATAATTCTTACGCATGGTCACGCTGACCACATTGGAGCTCTACAGGAAGTGCGTGATGCCACTGGCGCCGAGGTACTCATCCACAAGCAGGATGCCGGTATGCTCACCGACCCGAACCAAAACTTAT
The DNA here is from genome assembly GCA_016841905.1 of Desulfoscipio geothermicus. Classification (GTDB taxonomy): domain Bacteria; phylum Bacillota; class Desulfotomaculia; order Desulfotomaculales; family Desulfallaceae; genus Sporotomaculum; species Sporotomaculum geothermicum_C. The sequence continues at coordinate 18,623 of JAENYF010000026.1, forward strand.
CCATGATGCTGGGACTGGTGCTCAAGTTCGAGGCAGCCGATCGCCTACTGGAGGAAGGGGACATGATCCAGGTGGGGGATATAGACATTAAAGTTATCCATACTCCCGGCCATTCCTTGGGAGGCATATCCCTGCAAGTTGAAGACTTTTTAATAACCGGGGATACTTTGTTTGCAGGTTCGGTGGGACGTTCCGATTTTCCCGGTGGTAACCACAATGTGCTGATCAATTCAATAAAAACTAAGCTGCTGGTTTTCCCTGACGAAACCAAAGTATACTCCGGTCATGGCCCGGCTACCACTATTGGCTATGAGAAAAGATACAATCCATTTCTTTAAAAACAGTTATTATCAGACAAACGCATCTTTTATATTAGCGGCAAGGGACATGCCTCCTGGGGAGGAGTGTCCCTTATTGGTGTAACTCGCAGTCGGGACAATCACAATGGGCGTTGTGTTTTCTTGTATACCCGGCACCTTCCATGGCGTCTACTATCTGCTGTCGGATACTGTCCAGATATTGTCTGCGTACTTTTTGCTGCTCATTTTTTTCCTCTTCGGTCAATCCTTCATAACGTGCTTTGCGGGCCAAATAATTAATTCTAGCCACTAATTCCGGAGTTATCATCAGGCCATCACCTCACCCTTTTGTTTAATTATATCATTTTAGCTTGGCAACTGCCAACGAGGCAGAAAATATAGCTGCTAATCTTGTTCCATTTGGGTGGTGCTGGTGCTGGTTGACAAAACTCGATATTTTACATAAAATTGGTTTTAGGTATGTACAGTTGATTACTGCTACACCCTCCCGTTTCCGATAATTGGTTACGGGAGTTTTCTGTTGTAATAAACTGAAGGAGGCACTCATCAGCATGCTGACTACACGGCCGCGGGGGACGGCGGATATTCTACCTGGCCAGATTGAAAACTGGCAGTACATAGAGGCTATGGCAGCTCAGGTGTGCCGGGAGTATGGTTATAGGGAAATACGCACCCCGATTTTTGAACATACGGAATTGTTTGTACGCGGTGTGGGGGATACCACCGATATAGTAGAAAAAGAAATGTACATCTTCCAGGACCGGGGTGAGCGGAGCATCACGTTGCGCCCCGAGGGAACAGCGTCGGTGGTGCGGGCTTACCTGGAAAATAAACTATACGCCGGTCCGCAACCTGTGAAAGCTTACTACATTGGGCCTATGTTCAGGTATGATCGCCCTCAGGCCGGTCGTTACCGGCAGTTTCACCAATTTGGGGTAGAAGTGTTTGGTGCCAAGCAGCCTGCGGCGGATGCCGAGGTAATGGCGCTGGCTATGGATTTTTACGCTAGGCTGGGGCTAACTGACCTGGAGTTGCATATCAATAGTTTGGGTTGCCCCACTTGCCGAGCCACAGTTCGGGATAAGTTACAGCAATATTTCCAGCCCATGCTGGGTGAATTGTGCCCTAACTGTCAAAGCCGGTATGACAGAAATCCCTTGCGGATCCTAGACTGTAAGTCCAGCCGCTGCGCCGAACTGGCTTTGGATGCACCAACCACGGCCGACTGCCTGTGCTCGGATTGCCAGGCTCATTTTGAGCAGGTGCAGCTGTATATGCAGGACCTAGGAATACCATATGTGCTGGACAAGCAATTGGTACGCGGTTTGGACTATTATACCCATACCGCCTTTGAAATAATGGCTCCTGATATTGGTGCCCAGAGCTCTGTTGGCGGGGGCGGGCGCTATAACGGCTTAATTGAAGCTTGCGGCGGGCCGCCCACCCCGGGGATTGGTTTTGCTCTGGGCCTGGAAAGGATTCTGCTGGCTTTGGAGAAAAGCGGCAAGCTGCCACAAATTCAAGCTCGCCCCTTAGTGTTTTTGATCGCAGTCGGGGACCGAGCGGTTCGGTCAAGTTTCTCACTGCTGTCCCGCCTGAGGGCTGCCGGCATTGCTGCTGATATGGATTACCAGGGGCGTAGTCTTAAAGCACAGATGAAATACGCCGGCAAGCTGGGCGTGCGTTATGCTGTGATTACCGGTGAGGACGAGCTGCAAAGGGGCAGCGTAATGCTGCGGGATATGTACGCTGGTGAACAGTGGGAAATTCCCGTAGGTGAAGTGATCAACACCTTAAAGGATAAATAGGACACTTTAATTACTAAGACATATGGCCGGTGGCGTTAAACAGTAACTAAGCCGATAGAAAGCCGCCGGCAATGGCAGGGAGGTTATTGCTAATGTCAGAATCGATGCAGGGGATGAAACGTAGCCACTATTGCGGGGAATTAACCGCTGTGGATAATGGCCGGGCAGTCACTCTAATGGGTTGGGTGAATACCCGTCGTGACCATGGTGGCCTAATATTTGTTGATTTGCGTGATCGTACCGGGCTGGTACAGGTGGTCTTTAGTCCCGAGATAAACAGCACGTCTTTTACTAAGGCCGGCGCTGTGCGCAGTGAGTATGTGCTGGCGGTTACCGGTCGGGTATTAATAAGGCCTGAGGGGACGGCCAACCCTAATTTAGCCACTGGGGAAATTGAAGTGCTGGTTGATGAACTGCGCGTGTTAAGCCAGGCTAAAACACCGCCCTTTTACATTGAGGACGGGGTTGAGGTAGATGAGAACTTGCGCCTGCGCTACCGCTACCTGGATCTGCGCCGGCCGGAAATGCAGCAGGCTTTGCATATGCGCCACCGGGCTGCCAAGGCAGCGCGTGATTTCTTGGATGAGCACGGTTTTTGGGAAATAGACACGCCCATGTTAACTCGAAGTACCCCCGAGGGTGCCAGGGACTTTTTAGTGCCTAGCCGCTTAAACGCCGGTCGTTTTTATGCCCTGCCCCAATCACCGCAATTGTTTAAACAACTTTTAATGGTTTCGGGAGTGGACCGTTACTTCCAAATTGTCCGCTGCTTTCGGGATGAAGATTTGCGGGCCGACCGCCAGCCTGAATTCACCCAAATCGACATGGAATTATCCTTTGTGGATGTTGAAGATGTGCTTGAACTGATGGAAAAGATGGTCTCCAGGCTATGCCGGGAAATGGTGGGGCTTGAGGTGGTTAATCCGCTGCCACGACTAACTTACCAGGAAGCCATGGACCGCTTTGGCTCGGATAAGCCTGACACCCGGTTCGGCATGGAATTAGTAGATATCTCCGATATCGCCCGGGGCTGCGGATTTAAAGTGTTCACCTCAGCGATCGAAGACGGCGGGCAGGTGCGCGGCATTAACGCCGCTGGCTGCGGCGGGTACAGCCGCAAGGATATAGATGACCTGACCAAGTTTGCCGCCATTTACCGGGCGCGCGGTTTGGCTTATTTCATAGTTACTGATGAGGGCGTTAAGTCCCCGATCACGAAATTCTTCAATGACCAGGAAATTGCCGCTATTTTAGATCGTTTCAACGCCCGTGAAGGTGATCTGCTGCTGTTTGTCGCTGATCAACCGGATGTTGTGGCGGCCTCGCTAGGGGCGCTCCGCGTGCAATTGGCCGAGCAGTTGGATATCATTCCTCGTGATAAATTCAATTTCTTGTGGGTTACTGATTTCCCCCTGCTGGAATATGATGAGGAAGAAAAGCGCTGGGTAGCTATGCACCACCCCTTCACCTCGCCGCGGGAGGAAGACCTGCCCTTATTGCAAACCGATCCAGGCAAGGTGCGGGCGCGGGCCTATGACATAGTCTTAAACGGCGTTGAAATTGGGGGCGGCAGTATCAGGATTCACCGTCGGGATGTGCAGGAACTCATGTTTAACGCCATCGGCCTGACTAAGGAGGAGGCCCACGAAAAGTTTTTCTATATGCTGGAGGCCTTTGAATACGGCACCCCGCCGCATGGGGGCATTGCCTTCGGGTTTGACCGGCTGATCATGCTGCTGGCCGGCAAAAAGACGATTCGTGACGTTATACCGTTCCCCAAGACCCAAAGTGCCACTGATTTAATGACCATGGCGCCGGGCAATGTTGATGACCGCCAGCTCAGGGAATTGCATATAAAAAGCACATTAAAAAAAGCAGCTGAGCAAAATAATAATACCACGAATAAGTAAGATTATTGCGACTATTTAGTGTTTTAACTTGCCATAAAGCTTGTCAATATGTTACCATACAGTTAACATAGATTTTAAGAACATACCCTGTGGTGTGCGAGATCTCCTGAGGTTGTGAGCCAACATCATATTAAAGGGAGCCAGGTCTCTGGATGTGGAATTGTTAGACTCTTCAGTGAGGAAACGTGAAACATTTAGGAGGGCACCCACCTGTGAGAGCAGGTTCAGTAAAACTTGGGGGATTAACGGCATTACGGGGTTATTAAGATTATTACTTGGTTTCCAGGGGACAGTTGCAGATAAGCAATTGACTGCTGGAAACTTTGCATTATGGCGATAGTTATGGAGAGCTCTCCGCTCTGTTAAAAAGTAGCGAGGTGGAAGGAACATGCCGGATAGATTTACCAGGACGGAGCTGCTGATCGGCAGTGCAGGTTTGGCCAAATTAGCCGCCAGCAAGGTGGCGGTTTTTGGCCTGGGTGGGGTGGGCTCTTTTACCGCTGAGGCGCTGGCTCGTTCCGGGGTGGGAGCCCTTTTGCTTGTAGACCACGATAATATTGATATTACCAATATCAATCGTCAGCTGCACGCAGTTTCAGAAACGGTAGGCCGCCCAAAAACCAGGGTCATGGAAGAACGCCTGCGACAAATTAACCCTGTTTTGCGGGTGCATGCCCGGCAGCTTAAATTCACACCGGAGCAAGCCGCCGACCTGCTGGATAACCAGGATTTGGACTTTGTGGTGGACGCCATTGATGACGTGGATAATAAGGCGTCTTTAATTGCCGGGTGTGTCAGTCGTAATATACCGGTAATTTCTGCCATGGGTGCCGGTAATAAATTAGACCCTACCTCGTTTAGGGTCGCTAGCATATGGAAAACATCGGTTTGCCCGCTGGCTCGGGTGATGCGGAAGAAATTGCGGGCGGCCGGGATTACAGCAGACGTACCCGTTGTTTTTTCAACCGCTCGGCCTATCAGCCCAGCTGCGGCAGATAGGGAAGCTTATTCGGCAGCCACCCCGGGCAGTATTGCTTTTGTGCCGCCGGTGGCGGGATTGATCATGGCGGCTTTTGTCACAGATAAATTGCTTGACTTGGATGTTTTTTCCGGTACATGAATTGACATTTTTCTCCGAGGCAGATATTATAACTTTATGAACATACAGAACATGCATAGTTAAAGTCAAGCTTTATATACTACTCCTAAACTACAGAAATTTTACGGTAAAGGAGAGATGCCCGTGGCCAGTGAAAAAATTAGCATGTTAGGGGAAGCTAATTTTAACGACACAGTTAACAATGCCAAAACACCCGTGCTGGTGGACTTTTGGGCTGAGTGGTGTGGGCCTTGCAAGATGATTGCTCCCGTAGTGGAAGAAGTTGCGGAGGAGTACGAGGGCAAGGTGCAGGTAGCTAAGCTGAATGTAGATGAGAACGGTTCCGTCGCAGCCAACTACAGCGTGGTAAGTATCCCTACCTTAATCGTCTTTAAGGACGGCAGCGAAGCTGAAAGGATTGTAGGCTACCGCAGTAAAAAAGAATTAAAGGCCATACTTGATAAGCATATTTAATTAGATAACCGAACGAGCCAGGGACGGGGATGTTCCTGGTTTTTTTTAATACTTTAGGAAACTATGCTTGCCATATTTATGGCAAGCGCTAAGGATTAAAGTACTGAAAAACGCGCGCGAAAGGGAACGAAAATGGGCGCGCTTTTCTTGATGGGGGGAAAACATCATGGAAGATATGTTCCAGCAAGCCGCACGACGCCAAATGAGCCGTTCTGCACCGCTGGCTGTGCGGATGCGGCCTTGTACGTTGGAAGAATTTGAAGAGCAAAATAATTTGGTAGGTCATGGGCAGCCCTTAAGACAGCTGATTACTAATGACGGTTTACAGTCCCTGATCTTTTTTGGGCCGCCCGGAACCGGCAAAACCACTCTGGCGCACATCATTGCCGGGATGACCAGCGCGCACTTTGAAAAAATTAACGCGGTGATGGCCGGTGTAGCAGATATCCGCAAAGTAGTGGACGAGGCCAAGGACCTCCTGGCTCTGTACGGAAAGCGTACCGTACTATTTATTGATGAAATCCACCGCTTTAACAAGGCCCAGCAGGATGCGCTGTTGCCCTTTGTCGAGGAGGGCACGGTGATTTTAATTGGTTCAACTACCGAGAATCCTATGTTTTCAGTGAATCGCCCGCTGCTCTCACGCTCGCTGCTCTACAGACTGGAGCCGCTTTCCACAACGGCTCTGGCCAGGATTGTGCGCCGGGCTCTGGTGGATGAAGAGAGGGGGCTGGGCAGCTATCGGGTGGAGCTGTCCGATGAAGTCATGCAAAAGATTGCCGGCTTTGCCAACGGCGACGCCCGGGCTGCGCTGAATGTGCTGGAGATGGCTGTGCTGACTACCCCGCCCGGCGACGATGGATTGCGCCGGATCACCGAGGGCGTAGTACAGGGGGTTTGCCAGAACAGGATTATCCAGTTTGACCGGGCGGAGGAACACTACGACGTGACTTCGGCATTTATTAAAAGCATGCGGGGCTCGGACCCTCAGGCTACGTTGTACTGGCTGGCGCGGCTTATTTATGCCGGTGATGCGCCGGCCTTTATCGCCCGCCGCATCATGATACACGCTGCGGAAGATGTTGGTCTGGCCGACCCTCAGGCGCTGGTGTTGGCCTCGGCGGCTGCCCAGGCGGTGGAGCGCATTGGTATGCCTGAGGCGCGAATAATATTAGCCGAAGCCGCGCTTTATATTGCCCTGGCCCCTAAGAGCAATTCAGTTTGCAGGGGAATTGATGCAGCCCTGCAGGCGGTGCGTCAGTCAGGGACAGGCTCGGTGCCCCTGCACTTGCGGGACACCAGTTATAGCGGAGCTAAAACTTTAGGGAACGGGCAGGGTTACCTTTATCCGCATAATTACGAGGAACACTGGGTTAAACAGCAGTATCTTCCAGATAGTATGCTGGATGCGCAATTCTACCGGTCGTCGGGTCAGGAGCGGGAAAAGGCCTTGTGGCAGAGGCTGCAGGCCCTTAAGCAGAAACAATAAAATATTATTGTGACCTTATTGACAAATTCCGAGCGGAATGCTAAGATATTTTTGATTTAATTCCGAGTTGTTTAGTGCGAATTGGATGGGGGTGGGAAATTGCATTTATCCACACGAGGGCATTATGGGCTGCTGGCCATGTTTGATCTAGCCGAGCATTATGGAGCCGGGCCCATCCCGCTGAAAACGGTGGCTGAGCGCCAAAATATATCAGATAATTATTTGGAACAATTAATTGCCGTACTACGCAAGGCCGGTCTGGTAAGGAGCGTGCGTGGGGCCCAGGGTGGTTATATTTTAGCCCGGGAACCGGGCAGCATAACAGTGGGTGAAATCATCAGGGCGATGGAAGGACCAATTGCTCCGGTGGAGTGTGTCAGCGAAGTGGAACCTACGGAATGTGACCAGGCGGATTTTTGTATTACCAGGCTGGTCTGGACCAAGGTACGTGATAAGCTGGCTGAGGTGATGGATTCTATCAGCCTGGGTGATATGCTGCGTGATGCCGAAAGACTATCGGCAGCTAGAAAAGCGTGATAAGACATAGTATTAAGGTCATAAGGAGGAATATTGCGGTGCGCAGAGTTTACATGGATCATAGCGCAACAACGCCGGTACGACCGGAAGTTGTAGAAGTCATGTTGAATTGCCTGACGGAGAAATTTGGGAATCCATCCAGCCTGCATTATTTTGGGCGCCAGGGGCGCGGAGCCCTGGATGAGGCCAGGGAAAAGGTGGCCAATGCCATCGGAGCCAAGCTTGAGGAAATTGTGTTTACCAGCGGCGGCACCGAGGCTGACAACATGGCAATCCACGGGGTGGCCATGCTTAACCAAAACCGTGGCAACCACATCATTACCTCTGCTGTGGAACACCATGCTGTATTAAATACAGTAAAAGCGCTGGGCAAACAGGGTTTTACGGTGACCATTTTGCCGGTGGATAAATACGGCATGGTCAGTGTGGAAGACCTGGCCAATGCGATTACCGATAAAACGATCCTAATTACCATCATGCATGCTAACAATGAAGTGGGAACGGTTCAGCCAATTAAAGAAATGGCCGCGCTGGCCAAAGCTAGAGGTATACTGTTCCATACCGACGCAGTGCAGAGCATGGGCAAAATTCCAGTTAACGTAGATGAACTGGGCGTGGATCTGCTGACCATTAGCGGTCATAAAATATACGGTCCCAAGGGTGTAGGTGCGCTATATATCCGCAAAGGCACCCGTTGGAGACAATCTCTGTTCCATGGCGGCGCCCAGGAAAGGCTGCGCCGGGCCGGCACCGAGAATGTGCCCGGCATTGTGGCTCTGGGCAAGGCTTGCGAACTAGCCGTGCAGGAATTGGACACGGAAGCGGTGCGCTTAACCGGCATACGGGACAAGTTAATTCAGGAAGTGATGGAAAAAATTGCTGACGTGCGCTTAACCGGGCATCCTACCAAGCGCTTACCTAATCATGCCAGTTTTTGCTTTGAGTTTATCGAGGGTGAATCGATGCTGCTGAGCATGGATATGAAAGGCATCGCTGCCTCCAGCGGGTCGGCCTGCACTTCAGGTTCACTGGAGCCTTCCCATGTGCTGCTGGCCATGGGTATTCCCCATGAATTAGCCCATGGCTCTATCCGGCTCACGCTGGGTCGGGATAATATGATGGAGGATGTGGATTACTTCATAAAAAATATGGTTCCCATCGTGGAGCGCCTGCGGGCGATGTCTCCGCTGAATCCGGACAGCGAATTTGATTTTGAAGAGAATTGTGCGGACTGCAAAATAAGTAGCTCCTGTCACCTGTAAGTGCAATTGCCTGGTACTTGCTAAACGTTGATATCCCTACTGTATGATGTAGCACAGCTAGGAGTATTGCACTAAGGTATACGATTAAATTACAGATAAAATTATTGTTTCCAAGTATAAAGGTCTACCGCCGGTAAAAAATATTGGGGAGGATGCGGAGTATGTATACCGACAAGGTTATGGATCACTTTGAAAATCCGCGCAACGTAGGCGAAATTGCCGATGCCGATGGAGTAGGTCTGGTGGGTAACCCAACCTGCGGGGATATTATGAAAATATACCTTAAAATTGATAATGATGTGATCACCGATATTAAATTTAAAACCTTTGGCTGCGGTGCGGCCATTGCTACCAGCAGCATGGTTACGGAAATGGCTAAAGGCAAGACCCTTGATGAGGCTATGCGGTTGAGCAATCAATCTGTAGCCGAGGCCTTGGACGGGCTACCGCCTCAGAAAATGCATTGCTCCAACCTGGCGGCGGATGCACTGCACGCGGCGATTGATAATTACCGGGAGCAACAAAAATAAATTGTAGGTGGATACCTTGGCTAAAGATAAGAAAACAGTAGTAGTAGCCATGAGCGGCGGTGTGGACAGCTCTGTCACCGCCGCCCTTTTAATCGAGCAGGGTTATAATGTCATTGGCATCACTATGCAGGTGTGGGATCCTAGGATTACTGAATTGGACGGTGATTTCGTGGGCTGTTGCTCACTGGCAGCTGTGGAGGATGCCAGGTCAGTGGCCAATAAACTGGACATCCCTTATTACGTGCTTAGTTTTTATGACCTTTTCCGGCAATCGGTGGTGGCTAACTTTTGTCAGGAGTACCTGAACGGCCGCACTCCTAACCCGTGCGTAGTATGCAACCGTAAAATTAAGTTTGAGGCGTTGCTGAGCAAAGCTTTAGCCTTGGGCGCGGAATATATGGCTACCGGCCATTACGCCCGGATCAGCTATGAGGAGAGCGTCGGTCGCTATACTTTAAAGAAAGCCTGCGACTCCCATAAGGATCAAACTTATTTTCTTTACAACCTGACTCAGCCGCAGTTAGCCCACATCCTGATGCCCCTGGGCGAATATACCAAGGACGAGGTGCGGCTCATGGCCGCCGAGCGGGGGCTAAGGGTAGCCGACAAGCCCGAGAGCCAGGAGATCTGTTTTGTACCCGATAATAACTATCGTAACTTCCTGCGGGACAATGCGGATAACAGCGCCATCAAGCCCGGTCCCTTTCTTGATCTGGAGGGCCGGGAGGTAGGCCGGCACCAGGGTATCCCCTTTTACACCATCGGCCAGCGGCGGGGACTGGGGCTGGCGATGGGTGAGCGGGTATACGTGGTGGATATAGACCCCGCTCGCAATGCGGTGGTGGTAGGCCCGGAGGAGGCGCTGGACCGCACCACGCTGGTTGCTGAAGACTTGAATTTTATCTCCATTGCCGGCCTTACCGGGTCTGAGCAGGTGCAGGCAAAGATTCGCTACAACAGCCCACCTGCCCCCGCCACCATCACCCCCCTGACGGGCGGCCGGGTGCAAGTAGAATTCTCTGTGCCCCAGCGGGCTATTGCACCGGGACAGGCCGTGGTATTTTACCGCGATGATTATCTGCTGGGCGGGGGAACCATTGCAGGTTCAGATTAACATTTATTTTACTGCGTCGTGCAGTTGTTTGGTGCACGGCAGTTGCCCAGTTTTAAACAGGTTTTTATTATAAAAACACCTCGTCCTGCATAGCATTTTATTTTAAAAATCTGGGCATAATAAATCTAGTTTAGTAAATGTTTTATCCGCTAGCTAACCGCCGCAAATAATCCGCTGCTTTGAGTGGAAATATAAGCGGTGCTAAGCTCCTGGATAACAATTTCGAAGATTTAGCCGGGCTAAACTTTAGCTAAATCAAGAACTTGTAGATAGGAGGCGATAGTTTGCATTGCCCGGTATGTGGTGGTAAAGCCACCGGCAAGGTAGGTGTGGACCAGTATTACTGCTGGGACTGCTGTGTGGAATACCGTATGAATAAAGAAGGGGTTAGTATCTATGAGGTCGCGGAGGATGGCAGCTTAGTGGCCTTTGATCCCCACAACGAAGTGCTCCTATAACGTCCTGTACGGGGGGGTGAATTGATTGCAAAATGGTTTTTGGCGTGGCGTACTTACCGGTGGTATTTTAGCAGCATTTATATCAATGCTAAAAAAACCCGATCGCAAGTTAGCAGCCGGCATACTTGATATAAACCAAATTAGACGTAAATATCCCCGTCAGACTTCCGAGCAGGTGCTTAAAGAAGTGTCCCGCAGGGTAAACGGACTGATCAAAAAGAAATAAGCAGGTCAATAAAAGTGGGGAAAACTAATCCTCACTTTTTTGTCGGGTGGTGGCTAAGTTGTCCCCGTGGCAAATAAAAACAAATTATTTAAGGCTGGCTTTAAATCTGATACTGGTGGTTTTGGTACTGTACTTCTTTTACCTGATCCGGGGTATCTTTTTATCCCTGTTGCTGGCGGTAGTGCTGGCCTATTTATTGTACCCGCTAGTACGTCTTGTGGAGGCCAGGGGCATGTCGCGAACCTCATCCATTTTAATTGTATACAGCGCGATGTCCATCATCCTGGCCGGGCTGGTGCTGTATGGTATGCCGCATATTATCGAACAGCTGTACCTGTTAGCGGAGGTGGTACCGGGTTATACCTCCAAGGTGAAGGAGTTAACAGCATCGTTGCAGGTGGAGTATGCTCGGGCAGGTATTCCTGAAGCTGTACGTCAAATTATTGACGAGCGCATCATTTGGCTGGAACAGATGTTAGTACAAATGGCGGAAAAAGTAGTTCAGGTAATCATCGGCTTAGCCGGCTATATTTTTAACCTGATCCTGGCTCCTATTTTTGCTTATTATTTGCTCAAGGATGTGGAGATGTTTACCGAGCGGGCGGCGCTGCTTATCCCGGCCCCGTGGCGGGAGGATGTGCAGTATCTGGGCAGTGAAGTGAGCCGGGTGGTGGACAGCTTTATCAGGGGTTACCTGTTGGTCAGCGTGATTACAGGTGTCATGACTGGCCTGGCACTGGCCTTGTTAGATATGCAATTCGCTTTGATGCTGGGCATCTTTGCCGGGATTACCAACTTAATTCCATACTTTGGCCCGTTTATCGGGGCAATACCGGCTGTTGCTCTTGCCCTGCTGGTATCTAAATGGCTGGTGCTAAAAGTGATCATCGCCTTTATCGTAATCCAGCAGTTGGAGTCTAGTATTATATCGCCTAAAATATTAGGGGACCGGGTGGGCTTGCATCCTTTGCTAATCATCCTGGTGTTGCTGGCGGGTGGCCAACTTTTCGGGTTATCCGGGTTAATTTTAGCCGTGCCTGTAACGGCAGTTCTACGGGTAGTGTTCATATTTGCCATGAACAGGCTTTGGCCGGAGTATAATACTTAGAGCTTGGCACTAGGTGTAAATCGCAGTTCTTGACATGATTTGTACTAATTTTGTATAATTATTACGCATATGGGAAAAGCGATGAAAAGTTTATATATTTCTCTCGCAGATAGTTATACAGTTTTTAATATGAATTGTTAATCAGGTTGGTACCGCGGAGCCTTTCTGTCCCTGGCCGGGGATGAAAGGCTTTTTTACTACTTGATCTGATACACAACAACTGCAATCGAGGGGGTTTTGTTTTTGACGGGCAAAGAAATAAGAGAAAAATATCTCAAATTTTTTAAAAGCAAAGGCCATAAGATATTACCTAGCGCATCTTTAATTCCCCATAATGACCCAAGCATTTTATGGACTGCGGCCGGTATGGTGCCCTTTAAACCTTATTTTACCGGTGCGGCCAAGCCCGAAGTGACTAGGGCTACCACCTGCCAGAAATGCCTGCGCACACCCGATATCGAAGAAGTGGGGCATACTGCTCGGCACCATACCTTTTTTGAAATGCTCGGCAACTTTTCCTTTGGCGATTATTTTAAGAAGGAAGCCATTCAATGGGCCTGGGAGTTTGTCACCGAGCACCTGGGCATGGAGTCTGAAAAGCTATGGGTTACCATTTATGAGGATGATGATGAGGCCTTTGAAATTTGGCATCAAGAGGTGGGCATTCCGACAAGTCGGATAGTGCGTCTGGGCAAGGACACTAACTTTTGGGAAATAGGTGTAGGTCCCTGCGGCCCATGTTCGGAAATACACTATGATCTTGGCCCCGAGCGGGGCTGTGGCTCTCCCGATTGCATAGTTGGCTGTGATTGCGACCGCTATTTGGAAATTTGGAACCTAGTATTTATCCAATATTTCCAGGATGAAGAGGGCAATTATACCCCCCTGCAAAGCAAAGGCATTGACACCGGCATGGGCCTGGAACGAGTTGCCTCGGTGCTGCAAAAAGTAAAAACCAATTTTGATACCGACCTGCTGCGGGATATCATGGACTTCACCGTGGAGCTAACCGGCAAGCGCTATGGTACCAGCGAGGACATGGACCTAGCGCTGAAGGTAATCGCGGACCATGTTCGGGCGGTGACCTTTGCCATTGCCGACGGAGCTCTGCCGGCTAACGAAGGACGCGGCTATGTGCTGCGCCGCCTGCTGCGCCGGGCTGTGCGTTTTGGCCGGGTGCTGGGCGTGGTGGAGCCCTTCCTGTACAAGGTAGCCGGAGCAGTGATTAATAAAATGGGCGACACTTACCAGGAGCTGGTGAAAAACCGCGAGCTGGTTACTAAGGTGATCAGAACGGAGGAGGAGAGGTTTGGGGAAACCCTGGCCCAAGGAACTGATATGCTCAGCGGACTGGTCCTGGCAGCCAAAGAGTCCGGCTTGCAATGCATCGATGGTGGACAAGCATTTCGGCTCTATGATACTTATGGCTTCCCGCTGGAACTAACCGAGGAAATTGCCGGGGAAAATGGCTTGACCGTTGATCAGGAAGGTTTCACCAGGGCAATGGAGCAGCAGCGCAGCAGAGCGCGCAACGCCCGGCAGGAAACCGAGTATATCTCGGAAAAAGCAGCCCGTTTGAAATCTGTCCTCGAACAAACCGGTGAAACGTTATTTGTCGGTTATGAGACTCTGACCAGCCAGTCCACGATCAAAGCGATCTTTGTTGATGAACAGCAAGTTGAGCAGGCCGAGGCCGGCCAGGAGGTGGAAGTGGTGCTGGATATCACCCCCTGCTATGCTGAATCCGGCGGCCAGCTTTGCGATTACGCCAAGTTAAGCTCAGAGAGCACCGAGGTAACTGTGGAAACGGTCACCAGGCCGGTAGAGGGACTGCACCTGCACCGGGGACGGGTGCTCAGCGGCATGATTAGAGTTGGCGATCAAGTTGCGGTGCAGGTTGACAACAGGCGGCGCATGAATATTGCCCGCAATCATTCGGCCACTCACCTGCTGCATAAAGCCCTGCGGGAAGTGCTGGGTGAGCATGTTAACCAGGCAGGCTCGATGGTAGCTCCAGACCGGCTGCGGTTCGACTTCACTCATTTCGCCTCTATAGCCCCGGAGGAGCTGGAACAGGTAGAACAAATAGTTAACGAAGCCATCCTGAATAATTTACCGGTGCAGACGGTGGTGTCTACCCTGGATGAGGCTAGAACTATGGGGGCCATGGCGCTATTCGATGAAAAATACGGGGACAAGGTTCGGGTAGTTAAAATGGGCGATTTCAGCATGGAGCTTTGTGGCGGTACGCATATTAGCTCTACTGCCGAGGTTGGTATGTTCAAGTTGTTGAGCGAAAGTAGCGTGGGCTCCGGTCTGCGCCGGGTGGAGGCAGTCACCGGCCAGGGAGCGATGGACTACCTGCGGGCACGGGAGGACCAGCTCAGCCTGATTGCCAAGACAGTAAAAGCGCCGGCTCATGAACTGGTGCACCGGGTGGAAGTATTGGTCCAGGACCTGCGCGGTCTGGAAAGAGAAGCTGAAGTACTGCGGGCTCGCCTGGCCAGCTACGAAGTGCAAAGCCTACTGCATAAAGCTGAGGATATTAACGGCGTTAAGGTGCTGGCGGCACGTTCCGATGCTTCCGATATGGACAGCCTACGGGCGATGTTGGATTTACTGCGGGATAAAATGGGCTCCGGAGTGATCGTGCTGGGTGCGGAGTCCGGAGGCAAGGTTAACCTGGTGGCCGGGGTCAGCAAAGACCTGGTGGACCGTGGTTTAAATGCGGGCAGAATTATCAAAGAAATCGCTCCGCTGGTAGGCGGCGGCGGCGGCGGAAGGCCGGACATGGCCCAGGCGGGGGGCAAAAATCCGGCGGGACGGGCCGGCGCGCTGGACAAGGTAAAGGCGCTGGTTATTAGGCAGGCTGCTAATTAAAACCGGTTATGTTTGCTTTTATCTGGTGTGCCAAAGTATAATAGAAACACATCATGTTATTTTGCAGTACGGTGCGGGTAAATATGTTTGGGGGGGGGGTGTTTCTCCTGTCTGGGGAACTAACTGAGCATACTGTCATGTTTAAGGTGCAGGCCGAAGAAAACAAAGCCAGGGAGATCCTGCTTCAGGTTTACGCGGCGCTCAAGGAAAAAGGTTACAATCCCATAAACCAACTGGTGGGCTACCTGCTTTCCGGTGATCCGGCCTATATCACCAGCTATAACAATGCCAGAAGTTTAATCCGACAGTTGGAACGGGACGAGTTGCTTGAGGAACTAGTTAAAAACTATCTGACTTCCTAACCTAAACACAGAAAGAGAGTATTATAAGTTTTGCAGTACAATAAACTGGGTAATACCGGCATTACAGTTTCCAGGCTTTGTTTTGGTACCCTAACCATCGGTCCTTTGCAAAAAGGGTTGGCCATTGCAGACGGCGCACGGTTAATCCGAATGGCACTGGAAGCAGGGGTCAACTTTATGGATACCGCTGAATTATATGGCTGCTATCCCTATATCAATGAGGTATTGCGGGAATTTCCGGAAGCGGTGGTGGCTTCTAAATCCTATGCCTCTACCGGAGCGGAAATGGCCAAAAGTCTGCAGCATTGCCTTAAGTCAATTGGCCGGGATTATATAGATATTTTCTTATTGCACGAACAAGAATCCTTCTTTACCATTCAGGGGCACTGGGAAGCGGTGGAATACCTGGTCGAGGCCAGGGATAAGGGAATGGTTAGAGCCATTGGCATATCCACACATTATGTGGCGGGAGTGCGGGCGGCAGCCTCGGTCCCTGAATTTGATGTTATTCACCCGCTGATTAACCTGGCAGGCATCGGCATTGCCGATGGCGGTGCAAGTGATATGCTGGAAGCTATCTCTTTTGCCTCGGTAATGGGTAAAGGCATATACGGGATGAAATGCCTGGGCGGTGGCCATTTAATAACTGCGCTGGACCAGGCTATGGATTTTATTCTGGCTGTACCCGAGTTGGCCTCGGTGGCCGTGGGTATGCAATCTCCAGCCGAGATTAACTATAACGTCAGCAGGTTTTCCGGCGTTTTGCCTGACCGCCACTTGGCTGAGCAGCTCAAAAGAAAAAAACGCCGCTTGTTGGTGGAAGATTATTGCCAGGGCTGCGGGCGGTGCGTGGAGAGGTGTACCGCCATGGCGCTTACTATTGTAGACGGGCGGGTCCAGGTGAACCACCGGCTCTGCCGCTTATGTAGCTATTGTGCGTCTGTATGCCCTGATTTTTGTATCAAAGTGATTTGATGGTGCATAAGTATTCTGTAAAGGGAAGGTTGAAACAAACTTGCGCATTATGGGCATTGATTTTGGAGACCGTAAAATTGGGATCGCGGTCAGCGACCTGCTGGGTTGGACGGCCCAGGGCGTTGAGACGATTGTTCGCCAGCCTGGTTTGACAAAAGACCTGGATAAAATAAAGGAAATTGCGCAAAAATATGAGGTAGAGAAAATAGTGGTGGGATTACCTCTCAATATGAATGGCACCACAGGACCACAGGGGGAGAAAACACTGGTATTTGCTGAAAAAGTACACCAGCACCTGCATCTGCCGGTGGAGACCTGGGATGAGCGACTCACCACGGCGGCGGCCGAGCGTTTGTTAATCAGCGCCGATGTGCGCAGGTCTAAACGCCGCCAGGTAATAGATAAAATGGCCGCAGCCATCATATTGCAGGGCTATCTGGATGCGCATTCCGGCGGGGTTTATTGACATTTTGTGCTTTTTTATATAGAATAGCTCTAACTTATGGAAAGAGGTGATAATTTTGCCTGATCAAGATGAAATAATTACGATTATTGACGAGGATAACAATGAGCATGATGTTATAATTTATGATATTTTAGAGTTAGAGGGCAAGAGATACGCTATTGTCGTGCCGCTGGTCGATGAAGAGGAAGAAGAGCCGGAAGACCTTGAGGATTCAGAGGACTTTGACGGTGAGTCCGAAGGTGATGCATTTGTGCTAAAAATTGAGCAAGATGAAGATGGCGAGGACATACTGGTGGAAGTTGATGATGATGAATGGGATAAGATTAAGGATGCCTGCATGGAGGTATTAGAGTCAAATGGGGATGAAGATTAGTTCCAAACAGCAGTAGCCATAAAGCTGGACGAATAGATATATTCGTGGCCAGCTTTATTATTTTTTTTTGGAGGGGGCTTTCCGGTGCGGCGAGTTGTTTGGCTGCTTGGTTTTCTGGCCTTGCTTGTGGTCGGCGTGTTGTTTGGTTGTCTGGGTGCATCCTTTGCGAACAGTATAATTACCCCTGGTGTGTATGTCGGTAATTTGAATTTGGGCGGGCTAACCAGGGAGCAAGCCCGGGAACATTTAGCCATGCTCGAAGATGAAGTGGCCCATTACCCGGTGGTCATCAAAAACGGGGATAATACCTGGACGATCGATGCCGGTGAACTGGGGGTAACGCTGGATAACGAAAAAACGCTGCAAAAGGCTGCTGCTGTCGGGCATACCGGTTCCATCATTAACCAGTGGCGCGAACGGCGCCGGGTAGAAAAAGAAGACGAGCATATCCAGCCCGAACTGTCTACTGGCTGGGACGTGCTGAAAAAAAAGATTATAGCCGAGATGGGGCAAATTATTGTCGAGCCGGTTAATGCGGGTTTTCAGATAACACCGGGCGACCAGGTGGTAATAGTGCCTGCCCAAACAGGTACCGATATTGATTTTAACGCGCTGGCCAGGAAAATTGTATGGTCGATTAGCGATGAAGCAGTCAACGGGGCTGAGGTTTGTGAAGTGGAGCTGCCCCTATTATCCGTGCAGCCCCAGCGTACCACTGAGGACGTCGAGGCTATGCAGATCAATGGTCGGATTGCCCGGTACACCACGCGGTTTGATGCCGGGCAGGAGGGGCGCACCTACAATATCAAGGTAGCCGCAGCCGCTCTGGACGGATTGTTGCTGGCACCTGATGATGGTTTTTCCTTTAACCAGGTAGTCGGGCCACGCAGCTCGGAGGCCGGTTACAAAAGCGCTAATGTGATTGTGAATAACGAATTCGTGCAGGGTCTGGGCGGGGGCGTATGTCAGGTTTCCTCCACGCTGTATAATGCCGTGTTGCTGGCTAATTTACAGATACTCGAGCGCAGCAATCACACGCTGCCGGTGAGCTATGTGCCTATCGGCCAGGATGCGACTGTGTCTTACGGGGCTATTGATTTTAGGTTCGCGAATAATCAGATAAACTATATTTATATCACCTCACTGGTGGAAGGTAACACCATAACCTTTAAAATATACGGCAACCAGGCGAGCAGCCCCCGGGTCGAGGTGGCCAGCTGGGTAACCGAAACCATTCCCCAGCAAATCATATATGAAGATGATCCCAATTTGGCTGCCGGCGAACAGGTGATTAAGCAAAAGGGGAACAACGGTTTTAAAGTAGCCTCGGCCAGGTATGTTTGGGAAAATGGCGAAAAAAGGACCGAGCAGCTGCCGGCCAGTTATTATCACGCCGTTAACCGCATAGTGGCAGTTGGTACAGGCCAGGTTAAGCCAACGGTGGTAGTCCCGCCGGAGAGTGTAGTGTTGCCGGTCAGCCCTGGTGTTATTAACCAACCGGTATCACCAGAACATGTCGGCAGCAACTCAGGGGAAACAACCGAGCCGGCACCGCCGGCGCCTGAGCATACTAATCCGACTGAGCCCGGGGTGCCACCTGCAGCTGATGACAGCGAGTCAACAGAGGGTGAAGGCCAAGTACCGGAAACCGGGGAGATGCCTCCTGCAACCGGCGACAGCCAAGCAATAGAGGACATAGAGCAGGTACCCGAAACTGGAAATGTATCTCCCGATTAGGTGCCGGAGCCAGCCACTGATTTTGTAGAACTGCACCAGGGGTGTCCGATATGACAGGAGACTAATAGTATATACTTATGGAAATTTCGGAGAAGGGCTGTAATAATGTCGGATAATTATTTAACCATAAGAAGCCAAAGGCACAGACGCAAGCAGCGCCATTTACCAACCAAGTTGATTGCTATACTTCTGCTGGTGGTGGGATGGCTGGCACTGTGGTACTCGCTGATGCCCGTAAATGAAGAAAATACAGAGGGGGTTGCGGTGATGGTGCCCCGGGATGCCTCTACCGCGCAAATTGCTGTAATGTTAAAAGAGCAAGGTTTAATCCGCAGCGCCAGGGCTTTTAGTCTGTATGCAAGGCTGCACGGTCTGGATGGAGCGATGAAACCGGGGACGTATACCTTGAGCTTATCTATGCCGGTCTCAGAAATTATTGAGGTGCTGACCAAAGGGCCACCGGACAGACTTAAAATAACGATACCGGAAGGTTATACCGTAGCCCAGATCGCCGGTTTATTAGAACGGCAGGGGGTTATTCGGCGAGAGGATTTTATGCAAGCTCTGCGCGGCCCCTGGCAGATGGTTTTTTTGCAGGGAGTGCCCGTAAACCAGTGGGGGTTGGAGGGTTATCTTTATCCGGATACCTATTTCCTGAGTACCGAAACCAAGGCGGATAAAATTGTGGAAATAATGTTGAAAAATTTTGGCCTGGTTATCGCGGAACATGACTATATCCAACATGTCGAGGCTATGGGTCTGACGCTGCATGAAGCGATGACTATTGCTTCCATGGTTGAGCGGGAAGCCCTGGCAGCCTCGGAAAGGCCCCGCATTGCCGGGGTGATTTTCAACCGGCTGAAGCTGGGCATGCCTTTACAAATTGACGCTACCGTGCAGTACGCTTTAGGGGAGACCAAAGAGAAGCTGCTGCTCAAGGATTTACTGGTGGATTCACCTTATAATACCTACCAGATTGAGGGGTTGCCTCCCGGCCCAATTGCCAACCCCGGCTGGCCTTCAATGCTGGCAGTTATTCAGCCCGAAAGCCATAATTACCTGTATTACGTAGCTAAGCCCGATGGCACGCATGCCTTTGCTGAGACATTGGAGGCCCACAATGAAAATGTGCGTAAATATCAGTAAACCAACAGTCTGGCTAGTGCTTGCGACATGGAGATGAACTGATGAATAAACCGGAAATATTGGCTCCAGCCGGCAGCCCGGAGAAATTAAAATTCGCTATTGCTTACGGGGCCGATGCTGTTTACCTGGGCGGTACCGGTTTCGGGCTGCGGACGGCGGCGGCCACCTTTGACGCACCTTCTCTTGCCCGGGCTGTGGAGTATGCTCACGCTCGTGGGGTGAGGGTTTACGTGGCTTTAAATATATTTGCTCACAATCGCGATATCGAAGCTCTGCCCTCTTACATCCAAGAACTAGCAACCTTGGGTGTTGACGCAGTGATCGTGTCCGACCCGGGAGTACTGACCCTGGTGCGGGAGTTAGCCCCGGCCTTGAAAATACATATCAGCACCCAGGCCAATACCACCAACTGGCGCACTGCCCGGCTTTGGAAAGCGCTGGGAGCGGAGCGGATCGTACTGGCCCGGGAACTTAGCCTGGAAGAAATAAAAACCGTGTACAGCCGTACCGGCATGGAACTTGAGGTCTTTGTGCACGGGGCCATGTGCATGGCTTATTCGGGGCGTTGCTTACTTAGCAATTATATGACGGGCAGAGGCGCCAACCAGGGGGACTGTGCCCAATCCTGCCGCTGGAAATACCGGCTGGTGGAGGAAAAAAGGCCGGGGGAATATTTCCCGGTTTTGGAGGACGAGCGGGGCACCTATATCCTCAGCTCACGAGATTTGTGCCTGCTGGAATACCTGCCCGCCCTGGTGGAATCCGGGGTGACCTCCTTGAAAATTGAGGGGCGGGTGAAAAGCATTCATTATGTGGCCTCCATCACCAGAGTCTACCGACAGGCGCTGGACGCCTACCTGGCAGACCCGGACAACTACTCCGTCCGCCCCGAGTGGCTGGAGGAGATCAGCAAAGTCAGCAACCGCGAGTATACTACGGGTTTTATTACCGGTCTCCGTCCCGGCGAAACCCCGCCTGAATACTCCATCTACCAGCGCCCTTATACCTTTGTCGGCGTGGTCCTGGGCTATGACGAGCAGCAAGGGATGCTGCTGGTGGAGCAGCGCAATCGCTTTAAACGCGGCGAACAGTTGGAAATAATGACCCCAGGACGAGAAACTATCACGATGGTAGTCGCCGAGATATTAGATAAGGAAGGCAATTCACAGGAGGCGGCGCCGCACCCGCGCCAGGTCGTTCTCTTGCCCTGGCCGCGCCCATTACCCCAGATGTCGTTGCTGCGCCGGGCAGAACATGTATAAAACCCCTGTGCCAAGGGTCACCATAGTAATATGGCGATCTTTGGAAAGGGGTTTTATTTTTGCTGCCTATACAGAGGCGCAGGATAGCAGCTTCCTTTTGGCTTTTAGTGCTGGTCTTAGGACTGGTTCTGTTGCATCTTTACCAGATACAGCTGCAAGGTTATAAGTATGCTCGTCAAGCCTTCCAATTGGGGGCTCAAAATATAGCTCTAGAACAATTTACCCGGGGTGAAATAACTGATCGGGAGGGGGGCTCCCTGACCGGGGGTTATTACGCCAACAGGGTGGTGGTGTTTCCAGTGCTGCTAAAGCAAAAAGAGGAGCAGCTACAGCAGTTAGCAGCTATTTTAAACATGGACACAGAGCAGCTAAAAGAGCGAGCCCGGCAGGGCGCCTTTTATATCAACCGGACACTGACCGGCAGTACTTGTGCGGAGCTGCAAAAGGCCAAACTGTCGGGGGTAAAAATATTGCCGGTATACCGGCGTTATGGGAGCAAGCCGCTGGCGGTGCATATCACCGGGCAGCTTGGCAAAATATCCAGCCGGGAACAGTACGCTCAGCTGCAGAGCACTGGCGGCAAAGACTATCTGCTGGGGGACTGGGTAGGCCAGTCCGGTCTGGAATATTTCTATGAACAGCAGCTCAAGGGCACTCAGGCCAAGCGCTGGGCCGGAGTGCCGGTAGATGCCCGGGGCAGGGTAATCCAGGGTCCCGGTCTGCTGGTGGACAGCCTAGCTCAAGACCCCTGGCGTTTGAACGTAGTTACTACTATTGATGGGCGTGTGCAGAGTATTGTCGAGGAGATTATGGATCACAATATCGCTACCGGAGCGGTAGTGGTGATGCAGGCCGGTACCGGCGACATACTGGCCATGGCAAGTCGCCCCAACTATCACCCGGAATTTCTTCAGGCTATGTACAGCATTGACGAACTACCGGGAGAACTATTCATCGATCAATGTACCGCGTTATTTCAGCCGGGTTCAGTCTTCAAAATTGTGCTGGCTGCTGCTGCGCTGGAAGAGAACTTGGTGCAGCCGACCTCCCTCTTTGATTGTGCCGGTTCTGCGGCGCAGCCGGTGCGTTGTTGGAACAATGCCGGGCATGGACGGATAACCTTCCAGCAGGCTTTTGCTGAGTCCTGCAATCCGGCTTTTGTTGATATTGGTCGCCAGCTGGGAGCTGCCGGCATTATCAAGTACGCGACAGCTCTGGGCTTGGACAAACAAAAGATTACCGGCTACCCGGTGCCGGCAGATAGGCACCAGGATTTAGCTTTGATTGCTGAGCCCTATAGCCTGGCCAACAGCAGCGTCGGCCAGGGTCCGGTGCTGGTCACCCCGGTTCAGGTAACGGCGATGCTAAATGCCATTGCCAGCGGCGGTAAGTATTATACACCCCGCCTGGTGATTGGCCTGAGCGATGATAGCGGTCGGTTAACCCAACATTATAACGCGGAGGAGCCAGTTCAGGCTATTTCCCCAGCTTCGGCTGCCCAGCTGGGGGCTTTATTGCACGAGGTTATCGCTTCCGGTGTGGGACAAAAAGCCGCCCTGCCAGGCGTTGAAAGCGCCGGCAAGACAGGATCGGCTCAGGTGAGCGGGTATGAGGAGGATAAAGTGGATGCCTGGTTTGCCGGCTATGTGCCGGCTGAAAACCCTCGCTACGTGATTACTGTGCTGGTGCGGGGCGGTGCCAGTGGCGGCGACACGGCGGCACCGCTGTTTCGTGAAATAGCAGCCCGGTGTCTGGGGGTAGAATAACCAGCAATCAGCTGCCGGCGGCCTGCCTGCCGGTAGCTAACAGCTTGTACGAGCCCCCTGCAGATTGATTAATTAGTCACATTATAGTAGAATGTAGGAAAAATAGTTGCCAATATATAGAGAAACTGTAGCAATTCGCATCGAGCGGGGTGTCATTTATGAACGTTAGAGGGGAACATATCCGGGCTTTGCGCGAAGAACGTAGTTATACATTACAGGATTTAGCCAAAAGGGCTAACCTGTCTCTTTCTTATCTCAGCGAAATTGAAAGAGGCACTAAGCGGCCTTCACCAAAAACTGTCGATAAACTTGCCGCCGCTTTGGAGGTACCCAAAACCCAGTTTATTAAGGGGGATGTTTCAGACACGAGCCTTTCCATCGGGAACAAAATCCACCTGCTGCGGGAGGAAAAGGATTTGTCCTTGAATGAGCTATCCCGGCGGGTAGATATAACAGTTGCTTACTTAAGTGATATTGAAAGGGGCATCGTTGTTCCTGCGTTAAATACCCTAAAGCGCATCGCCGAAGAATTGGCCGTACCGGTGTCTTTTTTGATGGGGCAGGTGGGCACGCTGGGTTATAAACTAAAGGCGCTGCGGGAAGAATACGGGCTGACTCAGGCGCAGTTAGCCAACAAGGCCGGTGTGACTGCCGGGTTAATCGGTCAAATTGAACACGGCAAAGTTCAGCCCTCGCTGAAAACGCTGGATAAACTTGCTAAAGTGATGAGTGTATCCCCCTGCTATTTTATCATGGAACCCGGCGCAGTAGATGAGTTGCTAAGCTTAATGACCCCGGAATTGCGGGACCTGCTGATGCAACCCAATGTGCAGGCTGTTTTAAACTTGGTGTGTAATCTTAATGAAAAGGAATTGCAATTTATATTAAACTTTATCCAGTTATTTAAACGATCCGAAATAGCCATTGGTTAGCTAAACAAATCTATATAGAGTAGTATATAATATTTATAAAAGACTCAAAGTTATTGCATGATAATCTACAACAGGAGGTGGAAGCAGATGCCTAACTATGACTTTCGCTGTGCCGAGTGCGGGCACAAATTCGCGGTGCAGGTGAGTATGAACGATAGGGACAAAGTTTCCTGCCCCGACTGCGGAGGTAAAAAAGTGGAGCAGCTGTTTACGGGTTGTATGATGAACACCGGCAGCAGCAGTGATAGTGCCGGCTGTGGCTTCGGCTGCGGTTTGCCGGGCGCCGGCGGTGAATTCGGCGGCGGCTGAGGTATACAGCATTAAACCGGCCGTAGGCCGGAATTATTACCTGGTTGCCTGGCGGTTTCTCTGCACCAAGCAGCCAGGTGAATCTGCACCACCGGATGCTTTAAATAAAGTGCCTTACCCCAGGCCAGCTGCCAGGGGATTTTTTATACTTTAGTAAATAATGCTTGCCATATTTATGGCAAGCGCTAAGGATTAAAGTACTGAAAAGCGCACGCAGAGGGAACCGAATGGGCGCGCTTTTCTTGTTGGATAAATAAATAAAGCACAGGCGGGAAAAATTGAAAATGAAAGGAAAATGAGTTAAATACGTAGAATAAAATCTGATGTATACAGTGTAGCAGAATGAGTTGATAAGTGCACATGATAGGAGTTGATGACCCCGTTGTCAAAAAATGTGGCACCTATTTCCGGGATCATACTGGCAGGCGGTAAAAGTGCTCGGATGGGAACCGACAAGGCCTTGCTTAAAGTGGGACCATATTACATAATAGAGCGTATATCCCGGGTGCTAAGAACGATGGTGGATGAAATAATCATTGTTACCGACCGCCCGGAAAGGTATGCCAAATATGGTGACAGAACCACCTTTGACATTATGCCCGGAAACGGCCCAATGGGGGGCATTCACGCCGGACTGGTGCAGGCAACCCATCCCTGGGTGATGGTAACGGCCTGCGACCTGCCCTTTATTAGTACTTCGGTAGGCCGTTTAATGATGCAGTGTGCGGATGATTACGATGTGGTGGTGCCCCGCTACCGGGGATATTTTGAGCCGCTGTATGCACTGTACAATAAAAACTGTATTGAAGTCTTTGAACAGCACCTGACCAAGGGGCTGATTAAAATAACCCGTCTATACGAAGAGTTCAATGCCAGGTACTTGGAGGAAGAAGAAATGTTACTGGTGGAACCGCACCTGGAACGGGTTTTTTTCAATTTAAACACCCCGGAGGATATCTTAAAAGCCCAGGTCTGGGGCAACGAACCCTTGAAATTGCAGGTTGATTAAGTTACAATAAATGGAATAAGTGATTGCTGCTTGCTGCAAGCTGCTGAGGAGAGCTAGATGCTGCGTATTTTTTACCCCAAGATGTATGTCCCCTCAATTCTGGAGATCAACCCGGAGGAACTGCAAAAACAAGGCATAACAACGCTATTGCTGGATTTGGATAACACCATCGTACCCCGGCACTTGGATGAATTCTCGCCTGAAATAGAGACCTGGCTTACCGGTATGCGGCAAAAAGGGTTTAAGCTGTGTATCGTGTCCAACAACAGTTCGAGCAGAGTAAGCGCGCTAGCCGGGTCGCTGCAGATACCCTGGGTGGTCAGGGCTCTTAAACCCCTGCGGCGAGGTTTCCTCCGGGCCATCCGCCTGGTGAATGCTGCTCCGGAGGAAACTGCGGTGGTAGGCGACCAAATATTTACCGATATACTGGGTGGAAACACGCTGAACATGTTTACCATACTAGTGGTGCCAATGCCCGGCAAAGAATTCTGGGGCACCAAGTTAATCAACCGGCGGCTGGAAAAGGTCGTGCTGAAACGCTTGGCCAGCTATGTATCACATAAAGATAAACAGTACTATGTTATCAAACGGAAGGGAGCGTGCGACGATGGAAAACGACAAGTATAGCGCAGGACAGGCTATCGACGGCCGGACTGTGGTGTACGGTATTATCGGTCACCCGGTAGCCCACAGCTACTCACCGGCTATGCAAACAGCCGCGCTGCGCGAGCTGGGGTTAAACGGCGTATACGTGCCCTTTGACACGGCGTCGGTATACGTAGCGGAGGCCGTTGCCGGCCTGCGGGCGCTGGGCATTGCCGGGGCTAATGTTACCGTGCCTTTCAAAGAGATCGTAAGGCTATACATGGATGAATTGGACGATTCCGCCAACCTTTACGGAGGAGTTAATACGGTAGTAAACCGGCAGGGCCGGCTAATTGGTTACAACACCGATGGACCTGGTTTTGTTAAGGCGCTGCAGGAAGACCAGGGCTATGATCCCGCCCAAGGGCCGGCCATGATTCTGGGGGCGGGAGGCGCAGCCAGGGCAGTGGCAACAGCCCTAGCTAAGGCAGGATGCCCGGAGCTGGCCGTGGTCAACCGCCACCCGAACCGGGCTATAGCGCTGGCTCAGACGCTGCACGCGCAAACCGGCTTTACAGCGTGGGTGCTGCCATGGGACGCAGGTGACCAGGAGACGGCTGATTTCGCCAGGCAGGCGAAGCTGGTGGTCAACTGTACCGTACTAGGCATGTCCGGACATGAAGCAGGTGACTGGCCGCTGCCCGAATCGCTGCCCGGAAAAGGCCAGCTGGCTTTCGATTTGGTCTATAACCCGACAGAGACACCGTTCATGGCCCGAGCGGCGGGCAACGGCGCAGCGGCGGCCAACGGCCTGGGCATGCTGCTGCATCAGGGTGCGCTTGCTCTGGAGGCGTGGACAGGCTTGCCGGCTCCCCTGGCTGTGATGCGGCAGGTTCTGCACCAGCAGGCAGGCGTTTTGCAGTTCTAAAATTCAGGAGAAGTTGAATCTCCCCCTGAATTAAGAACTTGCTTCAAAGAAGATCTAGCTTGATGCGAAAGGATTGATGAGCTTTGCTGCGTTACCTTACGGCCGGGGAGTCCCACGGACCTTCCCTTACCACCATCCTGGACGGTATCCCGGCAGGACTGTCTATAGATACCGGTTACATAGATTTACAGCTGGGCAGGCGCCAGGGTGGTTACGGGCGAGGCGGCCGCATGGGCATAGAACATGATTTTGTTGAGATAACCTCCGGCGTTCGGGGCGGGATGACCACGGGTGCCCCGGTTACGCTGGTTGTAAATAATAAGGATTGGGAAAACTGGTGCGACGTGATGGCCCCGGGTCCTAATGCTGATTTGGAATCCCAGCAGGTCACTCGCCCCCGTCCCGGGCATGCTGATTTAACCGGTGCCATCAAATACGGGCACCGGGACATGCGCAACGTGTTGGAACGCTCAAGCGCCCGGGAAACAGCAGCCCGGGTGGCGGCAGGCTCGGTAGCCCGCCAGCTGCTGGAGGAGCTGGGCATTGAGCTGATAGGCAATGTGGTGCAAATAGGCAGCGTCAGAGCCCTGACACCGGATCTGAATGCACAAGACCTGGAAAGAGCGGTACTTAACTCTTCTGTGTACTGCGCCGACCCCGAGGCCTCCCAGGCCATGATTAATGAAATAAAACAGACCAAGGCTGTGGGCGATACAGTGGGCGGGGTTTTTGAAATAAAGGTTTTCGGCCTGCCGGCAGGCCTGGGCAGCTACTCCCAGCGGGACCGCACGCTGGACGGCCGGCTGGCCGGAGCGCTGATGAGCATTCAGGCCATCAAGGGCGTTGAGGTGGGCGTCGGTTTTGCCGTGGCAGCTACCAGGGGCTCCGAGCTGCATGACGAAATATTTTACGACTTTAATGCCGGTTTTTATCGGCAAACCAACAACGCCGGCGGCATCGAGGGCGGTATGTCCAACGGTGCGCCGCTGGTGCTGCGGGCGGCCATGAAGCCTATTCCTACCCTGTCCCGCCCGCTGTACACGGTGGATCTAAAAACCAAAATGCCCGTCGGCGCTGCAGTAGAGCGCTCAGACACATGTGCAGTGCCGGCAGCCAGCGTGGTTGGTGAAGCTGTCGTGGCCTGGGAACTGGCCGTTGCGGTAATGGAAAAATTTGGCGGGGATACCATGCAGGAAATCAAAGATCGTGTGGCTGCTTATCGCGAGTATGAAAAGAGTATATAAGCGCCCACCGGGGAAGACCCGTTCTTTGTGCGACTGGAAAGGATGCCAATGAAAAAAAATATCGTGCTAATTGGCTTTATGGGTGTCGGCAAGTCTACTTTGGGTCGGCGGCTGGCCAAGCGGCTTGGCTATAAATTTATCGACACGGACAGTGCCATAGAAGAAATAACCGGTAAGACCGTGGAACAGATTTTCCGCACCGACGGAGAGATCAGGTTCCGCTCGGAGGAAAAGTTGCTGGCCCGCAAACTGGCCGGCCAGACCGGGCTGGTGATCGCCACGGGCGGCGGTATGGTGCTGGACCAGGAGAACATCGAATTATTTAAACAAAACGGGGTCCTGATTTGCCTGCATGCGGAACCCGAGGTAATTTTGCAGCGAGTGAAAAACAAAAGGCGCCGGCCCCTGCTGAGCAAGGGCAACCTGCTCGAAAACATTATCAGGCTCACCAAGGAACGGGAAGGCGCTTACGATATAGCCGAGCTTACCCTGGATACCGGCAAGCTTACTTATGACCAGATGCTGCAGGAAATAAAGAAATTCGTAGAGCAAAAGGGCTATTTACCATGAGTGAAGTAAACATTAATTTAGGCAGCCGCTCCTACCGTATCATGATTGGCAGTGCCTTACTGGACCGCGTCGGCGAACTGATGGCCGGGCTGCCGGTAGGCCGCAAAGTACTCCTGGTTACCAATACCACGGTAGGCCCGCTTTATGCCGGGCGGGTAGCCGCGAGCCTGGAGGGGGCAGGCCTGACCGTAACCGTGGCTGAGGTGCCCGACGGGGAGCAGTATAAATCCCTGGCCAGCGCAGAACTGCTTTACGACCGTGCCTTTTCCGCCGGCTTGGACCGGCGCTCAGCGGTGGTGGCACTGGGCGGCGGAGTAGCCGGCGACCTGGCCGGCTT
>JAENYF010000088.1 GCA_016841905.1 Desulfoscipio geothermicus
TCAACGAAACGGTGACCAAATTAAAAGCTAACGGTACCTATGATGAGATCGCAGTGCAATGGTTAGCTGCTGATTAAATACAGCCAAGGATAAATTATTGCGGCAAGCCAGCTGTGAATAACACAGTTGGCTTGCCGTTTATTTGGGTGGTTTAAGCGATGACAAATTTAGACTTTACTACGCTTTTGCCCTATATCAATCTATTGCCGGCCGCCATTGCTATCACGCTGCAGGTAGGGCTCGGCGGCTTTATTTTGGCTATCGTTTTAGCTATTGTGGTGGGCAGTTTGCGAACCCGCAAGCTTAATTGGGCGGTGCATTTGGTCCTTACGGCATATGTGGAATTCTTTCGGGGCACGCCTTTATTAGTCCAGCTTTTTGTGGTATATTACGGGCTGCCGTCCTTTGGCATCAGGATAGAACCAATGATCGCTGCGATTGTAACGATGGGCTTAAACAGTGGTGCATATTTGTCCGAGGTGGTGCGCGCATCCATTCTGTCTGTTGATCGAGGACAGTATGAGGCAGCGGCCATGTTGGGCTATAACTCTATGCAAACCATCAGCCAGATTATTTTGCCACAAGCTTTACGGATTGCTGTTCCGACTTTCATGAACGGCTTTTCATCGATCATCAAAGAAACTTCTTTGATTTCGGTTTTACCGGTAATAGAGCTAACCAAGTTGGGCAATCAAATTTATGCTAAAACCTACCACCCCTTTGAAATTTATATCACCATGGCAATCATTTATTTTGTGATGACTTATTCCGTAACCTTTTTGGCAAAGTGGTTGGAAAGGAGACTCTCGGTGTGGGTGAACTAATTAGAATAAGTAATTTATCCAAAAGCTTTGCTGATACAACGGTCTTGCAGTCCTTGGACATGCAAGTCAACTCGGGTGAAATAGTGGCTATCATCGGTTCCAGCGGCAGCGGTAAAAGCACCCTGGTGCGTTGTATTGCCGGGTTGGAGTCGGTCAGCGGTGGTGAAATTTTATTGGATGGTGAGGCGGTAGTAAATACCGCAAGTACCTATGGCAAAGTTGGCATGGTCTTTCAAAACTTTAACTTATTTCCTCATTTCACTGTGGGGGAAAATATAATAAAGCCTTTGAAAACAATTTTGAAGATGAAGGATGACATAGCCACCGAAAAAGCCAAAACCTTGTTGGATAAGGTACATATTTTGGATAAGTTTGAGCAGTACCCCAATAGTTTATCGGGTGGGCAAAAACAAAGGTTGGCTATCGCCAGAGCTCTGGCAATGGAACCGGAAATCATTATTTTTGATGAGCCTACATCTTCTCTTGATCCCGAGCTGGCCCACGAAGTT
Source organism: Desulfoscipio geothermicus (assembly GCA_016841905.1). Lineage (GTDB taxonomy): Bacteria > Bacillota > Desulfotomaculia > Desulfotomaculales > Desulfallaceae > Sporotomaculum > Sporotomaculum geothermicum_C. Next base: position 1,334 of record JAENYF010000088.1, read on the forward strand.
TTTGAAACGATCAGTGATTTAGCCAAAGAGGGGCAAACTATGTTGATTGTAACCCATCAAATCAATGCTATTCGCCGTTTTGCTACTAGAGTTGTTTTTTTAAATAAAGGTAAAATCGAGGTGGAAGGTACTCCTGATTATATTTTTAATCAAGCGGACAATCATATTTTACAGCAATTCTTGAAGCAGGTTGATTTTGCGGACATCTAGGCTTAAGATTGAATGAGGATTTTGGATTAGGTGTTGGTTGTTCTCACCTTGCTGGCCATTGTGCTCTTCAATTTACCGCAAAGGTATGGTTCTGCCGGCGCTTAGGAAAGCAATCGACTGTTAGCCTACCTGACCCGTCGTAAACTGAGTCATTGGATGTGATGGGCTACTTGATAGAATTTGAGCAGGTCAATAAAACACTGGGGCAGACCCGAATTTTAAACGATTTTTCCTTTACCATAGATGAAAACAAGATATTCTGTATCATCGGTCCCTCCGGCTGCGGCAAAACAACCATCCTGCAAATGCTGGCCGGGATAGAACATCCTGACCAGGGCCTGATTAAAGGCTCGATCGGTAAGCGGGTAAGCTATGTCTTCCAGGAACCAAGGTTATTGCCCTGGAAAACAGTCGCCGGCAACCTTGATTTCATATTACGGGATGTGCTGCCACCAGTTGAGAAAAATAAACTCATCGACCATTATCTCAAAATAATGGGTCTTGACGGCTACCGCGACAGTTACCCCAAAGCGCTCAGCGGTGGTATGAAGCAGCGTCTCGCCATCTGCCGGGCCTTTGCCTATCCTCATGATATTTTGCTGCTGGATGAACCTTTTAAATCACTGGACACGCCAATGCGGCTGGGACTGGTGCGGCATGTTATTAAATTATGGCTGGCAGCTCCGCGCACGATTGTGTTTGTTACTCATGATATTATTGAAGCACTTCTCCTGGGCCACAGGATTATGGTATTGGCGGCCAGGCCGACTGAAATCCTTGAGATCATCGACCTGGATATGCCCCATGACAGGCGCAATATGGGTGAGGAACTGCTAGGTTCACTTTACGCTAAGCTGCTGGATTTATTGGACAAAGAAAATAAGAAGTATTTTCCGGAACTATGAGCACCCTCCGGAAATATATTGTTACGGCGGATTTCCGCCTTGTGGGCCATTGACGGTCAACTACTGATAGGCTACCAATGAAATCCTTCTGCTTGCCAGAAAAGAATAGCCTGTCTCAAAGTTGTCAATGGCGATAGGAAGCCCGGCATCTCTAGGTTTTCTGCTCTCCTGCAAAAATGTCAAGACAACTAAGCATCTTTGCTATAAATAAAATTTTCAGTAGATGCTTCCATATTGTCTGATTGCCTTTTGTGTGTATTCATGTACAAATGCCGTCTTGCTTTCCGTATATCCGTCACGATCATATTCAAACGGCTTCCAAAGAGACAGTTTCAATTGCTCATATACTTTTGCAATCTCCGGATGTTCGTTCAGGTAATCCCTGAAATACAATTCATCGTTGTCACCAAACTTTCTAAGATGTAAATGGAACACCTTTTCAGCAAAACCGTCCGGCGTATATCCCTTATTAAAATCAAGGCGGATTTCAGATTGCACCATACATATATAGTCGTTGCGCAAAAGCACGCTTTTAATTGCATCATGGTCGCTCAAATGGGCTTCTACTAAAATATCAATAATTGGTTTTGCCCGGATGTCATTTATCGACGTACTGCCAATGTGGTAAATTTTAATTGTATCTGGTAGAACAGACAAGAGATGGCCTTTTTCTTCCTGATACCAATCCTTCCAGTAGGTTTGATGTTCTGTCAATTGAATCGGGAATAGTTCCCACAATTCTTCCAACGACATTTCTGACAAAGGTTTACTCATGAATGCACCTTCACTATTGGATTTGGACTTGCTATCCAGGGTCGAATACTTATGCTATTGTAATTTTATTCATCGGTGTCACTGTACTTATCATCAATTTGTTGTTGTCTTTTTTTGTTTATCAGATAAAGAAATTCAAAACAAATAAGCAATTTGCATATTCCACAAGCCAATATAATCAAGGGTTTAAAGGCCAC
>JAENYF010000027.1 GCA_016841905.1 Desulfoscipio geothermicus
AACTCTTATTTTATAGGCTTTAAACTGATTTTTGAACTGCGAAAGTTGAGTTATTATTCTATTGATAATGGCAAGTTCCTTCGAAATTGTCGCTTTCCTGCTTAACAATTGTCCACCATCGATATGATTAGTCAAATAATTATTTTATTTAGGTAAAATTGAGATCTGTATAAAAAGCCGCACAAAAATCATAAGGGTTAATTATATTAATCCTGCAACTCGGGCTATGTCAGGCATTTATTTATCTCATTGGCGGGGGTTCTAACCACCCTTTTAGCTTACCAAATTTACACAAGTCATCATAAATTTCAACTTCTTTCAAAAGATTCCTGATAGCTATACCACGTATAGTATCGTTAGTTACAAATGTGCAAACAGCATGAACAAGTATTGTTAACATATTTTCAACACCTGACATAATATCTCTAAAGGCAAATCTATCACTCATAATTTCAGAATTAATTTGTATAGAAACGCTTTTCGGAGGACGATATGGAAGAGGTAGCTTGTAAGTGTCCATTAGCTGTTCAAGCTCATCAGCTTGCTTTTCCAAAGTGTTTTGTAATTCCTTGGCAAGGAAAAATTTAAACTCGGTGTCATGGACTAAATTTTGATATAGTTAGGTTTTTTCTATATTGTCATACCTGGTAAGCAGATCATTCCATATTATATATGCTTCACCGGCGTTTAAAACAGGTTTCTTTGCTTTTTCTGCTCTTCCGATATGGAAATTAGATATCTGCACCATTTTTAATAATCACCGCCACTTTTTAGGAAGACTCTTAACATAGCTTCTCCCTAGCAACAAATAATAAACAAAGAAAAAATGGTAGCTTGTTAGGTGCCAAGACAAATCGCAAAAAAGCCCCCGGTCGCCATTATTGGAGACCAGCGGCTTTAATGTCAATCAGATTATTTGACCTTGCCTCTTTCCCTGGCAATGCGAGCTAACAATTCAGTTTTATTCTCCGACGGAAAGTAGATTTCCGCCCTGCGGGACATGGTTAGCGCGCCGGTGGGGCAGGAGGCGGCACAAACGCCACAGCCAAGGCAAAGTTCTTTATTAAACTCAGGCACCTCAACCCCGCTCCCGTCATCACACATAGAAATGATTTTAATCTGACAGCTATTGGCACAAGTACCGCACCCAACGCAACTATCGTTATCTAAAGCCGGCATGAAATTACTGGGCTGGGCAGGCAATTGATTTTTCCCGATGGAGGAATGCAAAGCCACGCAGCAACAGCCGCAGCAATGGCAGATAACAGTCGGTTGGGTAAGTACGTTATCAACCGTATGAACCAGCCCCAGTTTGGTCGTTTTCTCCAAAACCCGCAGCAACTCGTCAACTGTGGCCGGCCTGGCCATACCCCGGCTTACTAGCCATTTCGCAGAGTTACCCAGGGTAGTGCACACATCCTCTATGGGACCGCCGGCTTCGCAAGTCTTACCCAGGTGGCTGGCTCTGTGCCGGCAGGCGCACATGGACAGCGCGCCGCCACCGGAATTGCGGATGATTTGAGAGGCCCGCTCGTAGTCTAAAACCTCTGTGTCTACTATAGCCGGGATCAGGTTTTCATAGACCAGCGATCTAATCAATTTAGTATTGCCTTCACCAAAGAACTCCTCATATACGCCGGGCGTTTCGATATATAAGGTAAATAGTTCGGCCAGTTCCTTCATGTCTATCTCTTCTCGCACCCGCATAAAGGTAAACTCAAAAAAGCCTATCATCATCGGGGCCAGCATATAATAAGTACCATCCTGTAAAGGAAGATCCATCACCAGTCCTTTGGGGGCCATATCTTCCAATATTGGCAGCAATTCCTTTTCTTCAAGGCCTGTGATGCTGGCGATCTTATCTAGCTTCATGGGCACCACCGGAAATTTACTACCTACCATTGCCTCGCTCTCTGTATAAAGCCGGTGGAGTATTTTCATCAACACCTCGTTAACGGGTGCTCCCACCGGATTACTATTCAAACGGTCGGCCAATGCTCTGTAAACCGCTTCTTTATTGTCTACTCCTATATGTCCCATTAATATAACCTCCTAAATAATTTGTCACCACATACTCCAGCCGCACCACACTTAAAAAATTTCCCCTAGCGAGTTCGAATTTGAATTAGTTAGTTATTTGTTATCACTTTCTTTTTTATAGTATATGTATATACACACATTAGATTAAGAATTTACCCATTAATCATGTTTCCTTAATCCACTGCGATAAACTCTGCAGGTCTGCCAGGAGATTCTTAATCCTTTCTTCTCCCAGTTCACGAATTAACCTTTCTTGTACCCTCTCCCACAGAGACAGCGCGTCCTGTAAAACAGAAAGCCCTTGCCCGGTGATGCTTATTTTTTGCTGTCGACGGTCTTTTCCCTCTTCTACAATGACTAGCCCTTTTTTTTGCATGACTGTGATGTTCCGGCTCAAAGTAGAACGTTCCATACCCAGCGGCTGGGCTAATTCTCCAATCGTTGCGCCTTTATTGCCCGCAACCGCCATGAGCAGGGAAAACTGGGTTCCCTTCAGGCCAAGGGGTTCAAACGCCTCGTCGTAGAGCCGCTGTAAGAGACGGGTTGTTCTGCGTAGGTTGAAACCAACGCAAGCATTGCCAGTTCTTAACGATAGTTCCTTTAATTCTTGGTCTGATTTACCGGACACCATATAAGCGATACCTCATTATTATATGACCATAATCCATAATATAAGTATATACACATATTAACTCACAGTCAAGCGAAAGTGGGTATGATTGAGTGTAGGATGTAGCTAATGCTGAGAAGTGTCAAATAAAATTTAACCCTATTAATGTTCAAGCCAATTCTCGTCATTACGCACTTTTTTAAATACAGCTCTCAGGTGCATTTCGGCGGCTAATAATTCATAGATAGCTATATCTACCATAGCCGGAGTGCTGGCGTTGTCAAATTGGTTTTGGGCAATTTGCAAATTTGTGAGTGCTTCTGTCAGTAAAGGATCAAAAAAGTTATATTCTTTATGATACATTACTATTCCTCCGGGCTATTAATGTGATTTGTACCGTGTGCCGGGTGGTTCTCGGATTATTATGCGCAAACAGCAGAGCTTATAACCTTTAGCTGTGCGTGCGTGGTCTCTCTGTAGCGATGCCGTCAATGATCGCTATACATATCATCCTTTTCTGTAGCTAATAAAACAATTTTCTTATCTGGGAATTTTGCTATAATTGTTTTTTCAGTCGTATCATTTGTTTCGCCTTTATCAGCGCGGGTAGTTTACAGCAGCATGTTCTCGGATGAGCCTGTGGTTTACCGTCCGGTATGGGAGTTTATATTATCGTGCAACAACAAAACACACCAATTCCCAATACTTGTAGATACTATGACGGGCAAAGTATGGAGCAGCCACGATAGTATTGTGGATTCTTACAGATGTTGACCGGTACTATAAACATGGATGAGCTCATTGTTTTGCTTTAAATATCTGATGTTTTGCCTTGACAGTATTGTCCACCGTCGATATGCTTAAGATAATTAATTACTTATTTATAGGAGGTTTAAAATATGTTTAAGAAGATCTTAGCTCCCGTGGATGGTTCAATCGGTTCACAAGCAGCAGCTAAGAAAGCGATGCAAATAGCCGCCGATTACGGTGCAGAGGTGACATTTATCTATGTAGCGGTCGACATTTATAGTTCTTCCAGGCTTTCCAATGAAGACTACAGCCAGCTGCAAGCAGCATATATGGCACAGGGTGAAGCTATGTTGGAGGATGTCATCAATGAGGTTAAAATTGACGGTGTAATGACCAATAAAAAAATGTTAACTGGCCATCCTGCCCAGATTCTTCTTAATGAGTGCAAAGAAGGAGGATATGACTTGGTTGTCATTGGCAGCCGCGGCCAAAGTCTCTTGCAGGACTTCCCAATGGGAAGTGTAAGTTCCAGGGTTGTACAATACGCACCTTGTACAGTATTAATCGTCAGGTAAAAAGCCCAGTTAGCAATAGATGTATATTAATCCCTGACAGTTATGGTTATGTCAGGGATTTAGTTTTTGGTCCAGCCTTTGCAGGACATAAGCCATGGTCAAGCCTCAGATTACGCCACCCCACAAAACAATTATCCCTCATTTACATCTATTATGCCGACTAATGTTTTGATTTGTCCGCTCTGCCCACATGATGTTAAAGATATGCACCAGTATAATCAACGACCGGAGTCAATTATTCAATTAAGATTTAGAGTATTAAATATTTTAGAAAAATTCTGCTTCTTTTAGAAGGTTTTTCATTTCTGATGCCGAATAGTAACCTCAAGCTAATTTTGTTCATGCTCACCAAATTAATTATTAGGAGGGTTGCTATGTCAAATGAAAATCAAGTAAAGGTTTCCGGGCATGTGCAGGAACTGGTTGCTAACCCTTCCCCGCTGGGTCTGCTGGGTCTTGCAATAGTTACATTAGTTGCTTCTTCTCAAAAAATGGACATAACGTCAGGAGTAGCCTATATTATACCATGGGCTATATTCCTGGGGGCTGCAGCTCAATTTGTAGCCGGTTGGTTGGATTTTAAACACAATAATACTTTTGGAGCTACTGCCTTTTGTGCTTATGGTTTTTTCTGGTTTGCAGTTGGTTCAACCTGGTTTATGCAGACCACCGGTATTATTGGTCAAGGGTCAGGATTTGATGTCCATCAACTGGGCTTCGCCTTCCTGGGCTATTTTATCTTTACCATGTTTATGACGGTAGGAGCCATGGGCACCAACAAAGTGCTATTCATAATATTCTTTTTAATCGACTTGCTATTCCTAGGTTTATTCATGAATACTTTAGGTTGGGGAGGGGAATTCTGGCATAAACTGGCTGCCTACTCTGAATTGGCAATTTCACTAATGTCGTTTTACGGTTCTGCAGCTACATTATTAAATACTCATTACGGTTTTACAGTTCTGCCCATAGGAACACCTTTTGGAAGCCTTTATAGTAAAGCGATGGAGCTTAAAGCATCCCAGAGTTAAATTCATCCGAAGAGGACTAATCTTGACAAAAAGTTGGCTAAGGGAGAGTGAAATACTCTCCTTTTATTTTTGAATTTTTTGAAATTGGAGGAGGCCTCCTTGCATTTGTTGGTCACGATTGGCATGTATTGATGATAGAACAGGCCTCGAAGGGAATTAAACCTGTAAATTGCATTTATTTAAAGCTGTCTGTAAAGTTTAAACTGTATGAGATTACTTCAAATTTTTTTATAGTTGTGGTATTCTATTGCAAACAAGTAAATATTATTTTTCACCTAAGATTGGACTTGAAAAGATGCGTAATTATTCTTGCTAAAAAGATAAAGCATAATGAAATAATGTAAACGGTAGCAAATACCGTTTGTTTTGTTATGCTCGGGCAAGAAAGTTATGGATCTGCTTAGCTTTGAATAATGGGCGGCGAGAATTAGCTTTCTTGCCACCCACTATTTTTTCAAGGAGGAAATAATTATGTCTCTAATCAAGGTTGCCAATCTGACCTATGCATATGAGGGCAGTTACGATAATATATTTGAGCAGGTAAGTTTTCAAATAGACACCGACTGGAAGTTGGGCTTCACCGGCAGAAACGGCAGGGGGAAGACTACCTTTCTCCATTTGCTGCAGGGCAATTATTCATACAGCGGCAGCATTTCCGCCAGTGTCGGCTTTGAGTATTCTCCTTATCAGGTGGCCAACCAGGCCAATAACACCATTGATGTGCTGGAAAACATCTGCCCGGATTATTTGCAATGGGAGCTGCTGCGTGAGTTAAATCTCCTTGACGTAGCGGAAGATGTTTTGTATCGCCCGTTTAACACCCTCAGCCACGGTGAGCAAACCAAAGTGCTGCTGGCGGCCTTGTTTTTAAAGGAGAACAGCTTTTTATTAATCGATGAGCCCACCAATCACCTGGATATGCATGCCAGAAAGCTGGTCAGTGATTATTTAAAGTCGAAACAAGGCTTTATTTTGGTCTCCCATGACAGAGCCTTCCTGGATAATTGTATCGACCATATTCTCTCCATCAACAAAACGAATATCGAAATTCAAAAGGGCAACTTTTCTTCCTGGTGGCTGAACAAAGAAAGGCAAGACAATTTTGAGCTGGCTGAAAACAGAAAGTTGAAAAAGGATATCAGGCGTTTAACACATGCAGCCAGGCAGGTTTCCGACTGGTCGGATAAGGTTGAAAAAACTAAAACCAGCGGCCGGAAAATGTCCGGCATTAAGCCTGACAAGGGCTATATTGGCCATAAGGCTGCGAAAATGATGGCTCGAGCAAAAGATATTGAGAACAGACAGCAAGCAGCCATTGCAGAAAAAGCTAAGCTGCTTAAAAATATCGAAAGCGCGGACAAATTAAAAATGTCCCCCCTGCAGTATCACACCGGCAGGCTCGCCGAACTTGCCAACATCTCGATATATTATCATGACCGGGCTGCCTGTACGGGAGTAAGCTTTACTATAGAGCAGGGTGACCGTATTGCCCTTTGTGGCAAAAACGGTGCCGGCAAATCAAGCATCTTAAAGCTTATTTGCGGTGAGCAAATTAATTATACAGGTTCGTTTAGAAAAGGCAGCCGGCTCAAAATATCTTATGTTGCACAGGATACCTCCTTTTTACGAGGCAATCTAACCGACTATGCCGCTGCCGTTGGTATCGACGAAACGGTTTTCAAGACAAATTTGCGTAAACTTGATTTTCCCAGGGTCCAGTTTGAAAAGGATATCTCCACTTTCAGCGGCGGTCAAAAGAAAAAAGTGCTGATTGCCAAAAGTCTAAGCGAACAAGCACATCTGTATATCTGGGATGAACCGCTCAACTATATTGATGTAATCTCTCGGATACAAATCGAGGAACTGTTGCTTGAATACCGGCCGACTATTTTGTTTGTTGAGCATGACCAAGCTTTCAACGAAAATATTGCGACCAAGTATATCCAGGTTTAATGAGGTGATAAAATGAGTACGGTAGTTGATTTTCATGTACACCTAGCAGAATATGAGTCTTTTAGCACAGATGCTTATAATTTTTTTGCCGGTGCTTTCCAGTCCAAAACAGAATACGATAATTTTTGCCGGATATATAGCGACCCCCATGCTTTCTTGCAGTTGATGGAGCAAAATGGAGTAGATTACGCGGTTGTACTTGCTGAGCTTTCGCCTACGTCAACCGGTATTTGCACCAACGAAAAGGTAGCGGCTTTTTGTCGGGTGAGCCCCAAATTAATCCCATTTTGCACGCTAAATCCTTACCTGCACCAGAATATGGCCGGCATGTTGGAGGATTTATGCTTAAACCAGGGCTTTAAAGGGCTCAAGCTGCTGCCTTCCTACAATTATTTTTATCCCAATGATAATTTTATGTACCCGTTGTATGCTGTTGCCGAAAGACTTGGCATCCCGGTGCTGTTCCATACAGGCTCTTCGATTTTTTCAGGGGTTCGCTTAAAGTATGCCCAGCCCATTTATTTGGATGATCTGGCTGTGGATTTTCCGGACCTGACTATTATTATGGCTCACGGTGGACGGGGTCTGTGGTACGATGAAGCATTAAGCCTGGTTCGCCTGCACAAGAATTTTTATATCGATCTTTCAGGGTTACCGCCGCAAAAACTACCGGCATACTTCCCTGACCTGGAACGATATGCCCATAAATTTGTATTCGGTACCGACTGGCCAAGTGTGGATGTTAAAAAGAACATACAGTTAATAAGACACTTAAATATTTCTTCAGAAGCCGTTGCCCGGATACTGGGAAAAAACGCCAAGCAACTCCTGGGACTGCTCTGATTGAGTTATAAGTTAGCGCTTTTTAAACCAGCAAGCCAGTGTTTCAGCATCGGTGGGGTAAATATCCCTCAACCCAAAACTGGCCTGGGAAGCCAGATCAAGCTCAAAGCTAAGCAAGCCGGCCCGGCGCTGCCAAGGGGTAGAACCGATGGAAAAAGACTGTACCTTGCGGTTGGGTACAATGAACGTGGTCCGGGCCAGGCTGCGGGAGCGCACCGCCAGCATATTGTCCCGCAATCCCCAGCCGGCGTTGCGATAAATCCAGAAACCCCAAAGCCCGCCCAACAGCGGCAGGGCCAGGGCCAGCTCCCCCCGGGGCAGCCAGACCAGGGCCGGCAGAACCGGCAACAGGGCAGGGATAAAACCACGCAGCATATAGCGGCGCCCGGCTTTGGCAGGTAAGGGCTGCAAAGGAATATCCCGGGCAAACTCAGGAAGAAATTCCCCCAGCAGGGACACCAGCTCCCTTTGCCGGACCAGCGGCCAGAGCAGCGTCTTTTCCCGGCCCTTCTGTCCGTAACCGGCGCTTTCCACATATATGCTCAAATAACCCAACGGCTGCCGCAGCACACCCTCCACCAGGCGGATAGCCTGAATGCGCCCGACGGGTATGGATACCTGGCGCCGCTGCAACAGCCCGTAAACCATTTGCAGCCGGTCATTTGTGCGAGTCAGGGTAAACCCGCCGTATTTCAAGACCATCCCCAGCGCCGTGAGCAGCCACAAGGCCAAAAGCACCAACAGCACCAGGTAAACCAGGTTGGCCTGGCCCCAAATCCAGGTATAATACTGCTGCCAATCCAATTCAAGACCGACATCGTCCAGCATGGTTAAAGCCCCGGAGAATAAAGAAACCACCAGCCCCAGGGCACCCCCTGAAGTGGCGCCAAACAGGAACAGCTCGCTAAAAGCAGCACTTTTTAAGGGCACCGTAGGCTCAGCCCAGTTTGGTTCTATCTCCACGCCGGGCACCAGCAGCTCGTGCCGGAGGGCTTCGGCATCCGCCAGGGTAAGGGCAGATAATAGCGCTTCAGGAGCTGACCCGCCGGCTGTTTCCACCTGCACGGCCACGAGATTGAATATACGGTGCCATAGCCCCTGGTTCAAATCAATAGACTGGATGTGCTCACGGGGAATCACGCTTCTTTTACGCACCAGCACCCCTTGTTCAACCACCAGGGCGCCGTTTTCCACCCGATAGGTAAACCGGTACCAGCCAAGCACGCCCCAGGCCAGGACAGCCAGGATAATTACCGTTCCGGTGGCCAGCAGCCAGGCAGTCGAATAGCCCCTTTGGGAAATTGAGGTAACAAAATAAATAACCAGGGGTAGAAAGAAATCCTTTAACAACTGGAGCGAGCTTAATAAGATGCCCAGCAGGTGCAGGCGACGGGGCTCAGATAACATCGCCGGATACCCTGGCCAGGGCCGCAATACGGTCCCGGAGCTCATCTGCCGTTTCCTCGGCTAAGGCCGGTATCTGGTGGGTGCCTGCTGCTGTGGAAACGTCCACGGCAGCCAAACCATAACGGCGCATTAAAACACCCTGGGCAGTATCCACATGCTGGATGCGCGTCATAGGAATTAAGGTCCGTTTAATAAACCATACGCCCCTTTGCAAGTAAATTTCCTCACCGTTAACCTGGTAGCGCCAGCGTTCCCAGCGCAGCCGAGGCAGCACGGTAACCTCCAGCCCGCCGTAGACTACTGCCGCCGCCGCTGGTAACCAGGACAACCACTGCGGCCAGTTAAACAATTTCCCCACCAATACCGCAAAGGCAAAGGCCACCGCTCCAAATAGCAAAGCTCTTAATAAACCGCTTATTCTCCACACCTGCATAGTGCGCAAATCAATTCGCTCGCTGGGCTCGGAACGCAATATAAAAATCCTTTCTATATATACTTGGGTACGCCTTAATATACGGGCGTACCATGTTATTCATCATCCCAACTTTAACCTCTGGAGTCAAGCAATTGTAACGGATATATACGACTAACCTTATTATACACTGCTTGGTAAGTAATGGCGAATTGGGTTGTGGAATGCATCTGGAAACTATACTAATTTTGCTTTTAGTTATTATATCTGCTATGCTTTTGACTGGGTAAAAAGTCTTATACCTTAACAAGGAATCTAATATAGGATAGAGAATAAACAGTAGCATAATTAATATACTGGCTTAATATTACCGACTGTAAGACAAACAGCTTAAAGAGCCAACTTGGGGGTTAACATCATTGAAACCCATCCTGCGGGTAGCGCTTTGCACATTAAATTCGAAATATATCCATTCCTCCCTGGCACCCTGGTATTTGCTGGCAGGGATTGAGAACTACTGCAAACCGGGTATCATTGCCGAGGTTATTGAGGGCACCATCAACGAGGACCTGGAGGGCGTAGCCCGTCGCATCCTGGCCAACCGGCCTCAGGTCATCGGCTTCTCCTGTTACATCTGGAATATCGAGGCCACCAAACAATTGGTGCGTTTAGTCAAGGACAAATTACCCGAGGCGATGATCATCCTGGGTGGGCCGGAGGTCAGCTACAACGCCGCGGGTATATTTCAAGAAGAACCTTTGGTGCAGTATGTCGTCTCCGGGGAAGGGGAAGAACCCCTGGCCATGCTGCTGAACTGCCTTTATCATAACGCAACTATCCGGCATATCCCGGGGGTAAACAGCCGGGCAGGCGATCAATTAATCTCAGCCACTCCCTACGTTACCGCTAGTGACCCCCCCAGCCCTTACACGAAGAAATATTTCAACGCTTTAAAGGGCAGAATTGCGTACCTGGAAACCAGCCGCGGCTGCCCGTACTCCTGTGCCTTTTGCCTCTCCGGTTTCGGTCGGGTGCGTTATTTTAATCTGGATCGAGCCAAAAAAGAACTGCTAATGCTGGCCAACAGCGGCACCCAAACAATAAAGCTGGTGGACCGCACCTTTAACGCCAACCAAGCCAGGGCAGTTGATCTAATCAGCTTTATTCTCGAGCATTACGGTAATGGGATCCCGGAAGGCGTATGCTTCCATTTCGAGATCGCCGGGGACATTCTTGATGAAGCAATATTAAGACTGCTGTCTTTGGCACCGGCGGGCTTGTTTCAGGTGGAAATCGGCATGCAGAGCTTCAACGCCAAAACTCTGACCGCTATACGCCGCAAAACCAATGTAGAACGGCTAAAAAACAATATCCGGCAGATAGTAGCCAACGGTAATATCCATGTGCACCTTGACCTGATAGCCGGGCTGCCCCATGAAGATTTAAGCAGCTTCGCAGCAAGCTTTAACACAGCTTACGACTTGAAGCCCAATATGCTGCAGCTGGGCTTTTTAAAGATGCTGTATGGTTCGCAAATGCGTGGGGAGCCTGAAAATTACCCCTGCCGGTTTAATAAACGCGCCCCCTACGAGGTGCTGGAGACACCCTGGCTTTCACCTGAAGAGCTGCGCTATCTAAAACGCACTGAAGACGCCCTGGAACGGCTTTACAACAGCGGCCGCTTCCGGCGCACCCTTGCTTACCTGCTGGAGCGGCTTAACATAAAACCCTTCGAACTTTTTGCCCAGTTTGGCGAATTCCTGGCAGCCAAAGGCGCAGACAGGATTGCGTTAAATGATTTCATCGCCCTGGTGTTGGCGTACTTTAGCACTCAGTCAGGTATCGACAAAACCACCTTGCGGGACCTGCTGGTTTGTGACTACCTGGCCACCAATTCATCCGGTCGGCTACCTGTAGTATTGCAGATTAAAGACCCCGCCCTGAAAGCCGCGAAAAAGCAACTGGTACAGGCTGACGCTGCCTTTCCGCAGCATCAAGGCAGGCGGGGTATTGCTCTTTTATATGCCGAGCCCAGTGTCGTATATGCTTACTACCAAGACCCCAACCCGGTCACCGGTGAATATTCACTTATAAAAATTGCTAAGGAAGCATTGGGTTTATGACCGGCAACTCTACCGGAATTGATGCTTTGAAGTATGCCGCTAAAGCTACCATGCATCTAGCCGCGGATAGTATCAAAAAAGCCGAAGCTGCCCTGACCTACAACAACAGCCTGTGTCGGAAAACTAAGGTCTCAAGGAAATGGCGTCCATTGGCTACAGCACGAAAATAAATACTCAACACCTATAACGGGGATTTAGCAGTGGAAATCCTGACCGACCTACTACCGGGGTATGACGCAACGGCCATTGAAAACCTTATTGAAACCGAAATCGTGCCCCAAATGGATTTGAGGGGCACCAAAATCAGCTATGCCGGGGAGCGGGAAGATATCAAGGAAAACTTCACCGCCCTGGCAGTACTGACGGTAGCGGCGATATTTTTTATTTACATCCTTTGCTTATCGTGTTCAAATTTTTATCCAGCCCCTGGTTATACTCACCACTGTTCCGCTATCGCTGATTGGCTCGGTGTTCGGCTTGAATATCTTTAACCAGCCCTTATCCCTGACCGCTTTCCTGGGGGTCATTGCCCTGATTGGCCTGGTGGTTAAAAACAGGATACTGCTTGATTGACTTTGTCAACAAGGCGAGAAGCCAGGGCGCCACGGTGGACAACGCTTGCCGGGACGCGGTGGGCAACGGTTTAACGCGGTGGTTTTAAGCGCCCTGACCGTGATCCTGGCCTTAATCCCTTTATCTTTATCAGGCAGCAGCCTGTTTACGCCGATGACTATAACCCTGATGACCGGTTTAACGGTGGCCACCTTTTTGACTATGGTGGTGGTGCCAGTTATCTACAGCATCATTGAAGGATAATAATAAGGGCTTAGACATGGGCAGAATATAACAGACTTTTGAGACAGTTATTGCAGCTATTGTGGTCAATAAGGAGGATGGCTTAAAGTTGGATAATAATGATATTTTAATTCGATTGAGATATGCATTGGATATCAAAGATAGACACATGGTTAAAATATTTAATCTTGGCGGCGTTGAAGTTTCAGCAGCAGAAGTTAAGCAGATGCTAACCAAAGCTGACCAAACAGAGGTTAAGGATGAGCGTGTAAATTGCAGTAACAATACGTTAGAAGCATTTTTAAATGGCTTAATTATCTTTAATCGAGGTAAGCAGGAGCCAAAACCGGGACAAGCCGAAATATCTGTACCGGCTGGGCAAAACAGCGAATATATTAACAATGCCCTGCTTAAGAAAGTTAAAATAGCTCTAGCGCTAACCAGTGATGACATGCATGATATATTCAAATTAACCGGACTCTCTGTAACCAAAGGAGAATTAAGTGCACTATTTAGAAAAGCAGGGCATAAAAATTATAAAGAATGTGGTGATAAATACGCCAGAACGTTCTTAAAAGGTTTAGCTATGCGTTACAGAGAATGACTGCCAGTTTTTACATATCTGCTGGTTGTGAGCAAATAACAGCTTGGGACTAGCGAGTCAATTAATTAAATTATGCATTGGTGCAAGGTCTTCCAGAAAAATTAGGTGGTAGGTTATGAATTTTATCGGCAATCTAATCTGGCTGTTCCTAGGCGGCATCATCGCTGCAATTTTATGGGCTCTGACAGGTTTGGTACTATGCATCACGGTCATTGGTATACCCTTTGGCATCCAGCATTTTAAACTTGCCCAGTTGGGACTCATCCCCTTTGGTGCTCAAATCCACACCACCTAATCACAGTTAAGATAATATAAATAGAAAATTAGCAATGTAAAATAATAACTTGGCCAAAACATGATAAGATTAGTTAATAAATATAACGTAACTGCCGAAAAAAATAGGTTACCTGTGCGACGGCTCGTAAAGTGACCGACACACATGTACGGGATACAGTTTACACAGCATCCTGGCTTACTTAAATAATACTGGACGCCCCTGGCAGGGACAGCGGCAAGACCTGGCTGAGTAGCCCGGCTCGGGCCAATGGCCGCCCAAGGGTTTCAATTTCTTAGCACGGGAAGGGTGATTTCTTTACTGCACGAAAATATACTTGGTCATATAAAATGACGGCAATAGCCTCGCCAGGTCAACTGCGCTGGCTAGTTAATAACAGCGGAGGGGGAATGAAACCACATGTCCAGTAAAGAAGAAAAACAAAATGAAATGCTGCCCGTAACGGAATTAGACGTTGAACAGCTGCGCTTCTCTTGCCAAGATGAATGCCTGGACTTCGAAACAACCGCCGCCGTACCCCCCCTGGAAGGGATGATCGGTCAGGAACGCGCGGTGAAAGCTATGGAGTTCGGCCTGTATACGAAAAAACCAGGCTATAATATTTTTGTTTCCGGCATGGAGGGCACAGGCAAATTAACCTACGCCAAACAGGTGGTACGCAAGCTGGCCAAAGGGCAGCCCGTGCCCCAGGACTGGTGCTACGTCAATAACTTTGAAGACAGCAGCCAGCCCATCGCCATCAGTCTGTTGGCAGGCACAGGCGACGCCTTCCGCCAGGATATGAAGGAACTGCTGGAAAATCTACGCACTGATTTGCCTAAAGCCTTGAGCAGCGAGGATTACGAGCGTGAAAGAACTGCCATCATGAAAGCCTTTCAGAAACAACAGATCGCCAGGCAGGAGGCCTTAGCAGAAAAGGCTAAAAAACTTTCTGTAACCATCAAGTGGTCAAATAACGGCTTTATGATGGTGCCGCTGCTGAATGGCGAGCCGGTTTCGGAAGAAGAATTTGAGAATCTAGACGAAGAGCAGAAAGAAATAATCAAGGCCAACCTGCAGGCGGTGCAGGAGCTAACCATTGCTGAGGTACGTCAAGTTCAGCACATGGAGCGGGAAGCGAGAGATAAGATCCGCGCACTGGTCAAGAAGGTAGCGCTGTTTGCCGTGGGTAACCTGATCGAGGAAATGCAGGAGAAATATAAAGACAATCCTGGGGTGACCATATACCTGGAAGCCTTGAAACACGATGTGGTAAAAAATATCAAGGACTTTAAACGGACATCCTCCAGCGAGGAGCAAGACCAGATGGCCCTGTTTGGCAAAACTACCAAGGAAATGGTGGAAATACGCCATTCAATTAACTTGCTAGTGGATAACCGCAATTGTGAGGGCGCGCCGGTGATCATTGAGAGCAACCCCAATTACTACAACCTGTGCGGCCGCGTGGAATATTCCAGCCGCATGGGCGTGGTGAGTACTAATTTTACCATGATCAAGGCCGGAGCCTTCCACTTGGCCGATGGTGGCTATTTGATCGTCAATGCCAAGGATGTGCTGATGAATCCCGGAGTTTGGGAAGCGATGAAGCGGACCCTGAGAACGAAAAAGCTATCTATTGAAAGCCTGGGCGAGCAATACGGCCTGCTTGCCATTGCCTCCCTGAAACCCCAGGCCATCCCGGTGGACGTAAAGGTGATCATGCTGGGCAGCCCTTATATATATTACCTGATGTACCAGTACGATGAGGAATTTCGTAAACTGTTCAAAATACACGCGGAATTCGACGTAAAGATGCATAATACCAGGGAGAATGCCGGTAAACTAACAGCCTTTGTCAGCGCCGCCGTCAAGAAAGAAAACCTCCGGGAACTCACCCGCGCTGCGGTTGCCCGGGTGGTGGAGCACACCGCAAGGCTGAGCGGCAGCCAGACCAAGTTTACCGCCCGCTTCAATCAGATCGTGGATATCCTCTGCGAGGCTGACTCCTGGGCAGCCATGGAGGGAGCAGACATAATCGACGCTTCCCATGTGCAGCAAGCCATTGCGGAAAAACGCTATCGGGCTAACAAGTATGAAGAACGCATCCAGGAGATGTTCAAGGATGGGACCTACCTCATCGATACCGACGGGGCGAAGGTGGGTCAAATCAACGGCCTGGCCGTGATGGGCGCAGGGGAATACACCTTCGGCAAGCCCTCCCGCATCACTGCCAACACCTACCTCGGGAGGGAGGGCGTGGTCAACATTGAGCGGGAAACCAGGATGAGCGGTGCCACCCATAGCAAAGGAGTGCTCATCCTTAGCGGCTATTTGGGGCATAAATATGCCCAGCGTGCTCCCCTATCCCTCACCGCCAGCCTCACTTTCGAACAGATCTATGACGGGGTGGACGGTGACAGCGCCTCCAGCGCGGAGCTGTACGCTATCTTGTCCAGCCTGGCTGAGCTGCCGCTGCGCCAGGACCTGGCCGTCACGGGCTCGGTCAACCAGAAGGGGGAAATTCAGCCCATCGGCGGGGTGAACGAGAAAATCGAAGGCTGGTTCGAGGTTTGTAAAATCCGAGGCCTCACCGGCTGCCAAGGGGTCATCATTCCCCGGCAGAACGTGAAGGATCTGCAGCTGCGGGAAGAAGTGGTATCCGCTGTGAGAGAAGGGAAATTTCATATTTATGTCGTGGCTAGTGTAAATGAGGGGATTGAGCTACTCACCGGCGTGGCTGCCGGCGAGGCCGACCAGCAGGGAGCCTACCCGACGCAATCGGTGCACGGGTTAGTAACCGCTAAGCTGCTGGCCTATCACAGGGCTTACTCGGCGGACAGCGACGACAAGGAAGATAAGGACGGCCAGGATAACCAGGACAAGGTCGCCGGGCCGGAGCAGGACAAGGAGTAAAGGAGGCGACGGTCATTAAGTATACAAAGGCCAGCCTGGGCAGGATTTTCATCCTGCGGCTGGAGCATGGAGATAAAATACCCGACGTCATTGAGGAATTTGCCAGGACCCACCAAATTGAGGCGGCCATAGTACACTTCCTGGGTGGTGCCGACGTCAACAGTAAGGTGGTGGTGGGTCCGGAGGACTGCACCGCCTCCAAGCCTCGCAAGATGGTCACCAAACTGCTGGGCACCAGCGAGGCGGTGGGAATAGGCACGCTGTTTATAAACGAAGAAGGGTTGCCCAAGCTGCACATGCACTCGGCATTTGGGCGGAATCAAGACACTGTTACTGGCTGCACCAGGGAAGGAGTGACCATCTGGCACATTGGCGAGGTAGTTATTTTTGAGCTGCTTAATTCAACCGCGTGCCGGAAGGTTGACCCGGGCACCGGTTTTGAGTTGCTAAAATTGTAAACAGGAGATATGTTTCCCCTTACGGGGCATGTGGAGAGTATAGTATAGATGTCACAATAATAATGGCCTTAAATAATGGTTTATAGAGTTGCAGCTATCTTGACTAATCAACCAAATTTTATAACGGCGTATTTCACGTAGAGACACTTGTATTGATGCAGCAACAGTATGAAAAAGCATGCAAATAACTTTATTACACAGAGGTTTATTTATGGGAAACAATTATACCGTAATTGATGAAAATAATTGGAAACGGGCTATACATTGTAAGGTATTCAGAAATTGTATCGAACCAGCTTTTTGCGTAACACTTGAATTAGATATTACACATTTTTTGCATAAAGTTAAAGAACAGAAATACTCATTTACAATGGCGATGATCTATGTAGTATCAAAGTGCGCCAATGAAATTGAGGAATTCCGTTGTCGTTTTGTAGATGGTAGAGTTGTGTTATTTGACAAGATAGATACAGCATTTACCTATCTTAATCAAGAAACGGAATTGTTCAAAGTTGTTAATGTTCCTATAAAAGATTCGATAGGAGAGTACGTTCTAGAAGCCGTAAAGGCAGCTAAAGAACAAAAAGAATATTTTAGCGGTTCGTTAGGTAATGATATATTTCAGTTTTCACCTATGCCATGGGTATCATATACTCATATATCTCACACAAATTCAGGAAAGAAGGATTGTGCGACACCTTTATTTGATTGGGGAAAGTATTATGAACGAGATGGAAAAGTAATGATGCCATTTTCTGTTCAGGCACACCATTCTTTTGTGGATGGTTTGCATATTGGAAAATTAGTAAATTCAGTACAGAAATATTTGGATGAATATTAATAAAACATACAAATTCCAATTTGTATTGCAAAGTTCAATTAAATAAGCACAAAATAGATGGCTGATGCTGCATTAATTACAGCAATGGTGTTGGACAGTTATTTACTGCCTACCGAGAAAAATAAAAAGGTTTCCCAAAATCATAGTTAAATAATCCAATGTCGAGTAGATGTGCGTTTCCTCTGGGGAGTGCCACAATATTTGCTCAAGTAACATTGGTACTATGATACACATAACTAACGAATGTAAATAATTATTCATTGTTGATAATAATTTACGCTTCTGTCTACAGCCTGTTAGAATCATTAACATAATTATTTAAGCTTTTACTTCAACATGTTACCAAGTACATCGTTGTCCAGAATAATAGCCAAAATTGCAAGCAAAAACAATAGGGCTAGGTATGGGAAAATAGGAAATGATAGTTTGAAACATTTACGTTAATAAATAAGGAGCGTATTAGTTTATGATTAATGAAAAAATGAAAAAACCATCACCATCAATCGATGAATGGCTCAAAGAAGCAAAAACTGATCCGGCAGCTTTACAGGAAGGGATGTTTTTAGTCCATAATGGCGTTGTGCGCCAAACGCCCAAAGTCAAGGTACGTGAGGGGCTTGATGATGGATCGTTGGTAAAGGGAATGGAATTTGCGTATGATGCAGCAAAGGTTGATGCGGCGATTGCTGAAACCTATAAGATGGACGGTATCTTCCATGTCAGGGTCTGGCTTAATGAAGGCCAGCTCGAGCTCGGTGATGACATTATGTATGTGCTGATAGGCGGCGACATCAGACCACATGTTATCGATGCCTTACAATTCCTGGTTGGAAAGATTAAAAGCGAATGTGTTATTGAAATCGAAAAAAAATTGTAATTAACTTTATTAACCTTCACATACCCCCTCATTTTAGGGGGGTACACTTTTTACGCAAAAACCACATTAACTTGTATCAGTATCACTTCTTTGCTCGAAACACGTCGAGAATAGTTGATTGATAGGGCGGAAGTAGCTTTATTTAATGGGGCTTTCGAGGTTTGGGTGTATCTGGTTTTGAGATAATTAGGGTGATCCATACTCCATGTCACACTTAAGGTCATTTATGTCTGTTCTTACCTGCTACTCTACTCAAGCGTTAATCTGTGGAGATTTACTTGCAGAAAATGATGTGGACTGAATCAATATTTTTCGCGAAGGAACCGCTTCAATTGAGGCGACCAAAGAAAGCCTAGAAAAGGTGGCCAAACTGCCCCTTAAACGTATCTATCCAGGGCATGGTCCGGTTGTCACCAACCCACCGTGCAACCATAGGTCAGGCCAGATCCCGCTTGGAAAAGTGGTTGAGAGCGCCGGAGAAAGCTGCCTGTCATGCCTGTAAACGAATATTTACCTGCACTCTCATGATTAAAGACGGGCTGCCTGAAGCAGAAGTAGATGAATACTTAATGAAGTGCCCCTGGTTTAATGATTTTAGTACGTATTATTTTCAACCTTAAACCAATTGACTTTATCCAGCTTTGCTGCAGGAAATACTCCGACCCAAGGCTGCTCATTGACAAAACAACAGACTGATGCCCAGCACTCCATATAATCGGCCTTTTTTTACCGAATCGGATAAACTAAGCTAGTTATGAGGATATTTAGTGGAGAAAAACAAATCACTCTTAAATTACATTAAGCTAACCTGGTTGCTCCGGACAAAATTCCCCAAATCAAGTACGAGATGGTCATGAAGTTCGTGGACTTTGCCACCTCGGGCGAAGGGCAGACAGTATTTCAAAACTTTAAGCAGAATGTTTACGGGGAGTCGCTCTCCTTCCCCAACTCAGCCCAGTGGCATTATAAGGCGGGCCAACTGTAATAAACCACCCTTGACATTATTTTGAAAATACTTTAACCTACTACTATAGCCTACAAAAATTTAATAAAATCTCCGAGTTTGGTTAACCTGAAGACTTTTCAAGTCATGGTGACCAGGCCGGCAGGTATATCGGGAAACTGGTCTGCCTCCCAGTGCGGTAAGGAGAGGATTACCGGCTAATATTTATACAGCCTGGCATTGTTATATCCGCAATACCGGGCTGTATTTTTCACAACTGGATATATCTCCGAGCCTGGCGACCAATGCCAAATGTATGGTGGTCGGATGGGTGCGCTGGGAAACTGTCGCACCTTCCATTATGAGAAGGAGAGTTTGACTCGGTATATGCCGGTCTGGCTTTGCTTTTCGCAAGGATAGTTCGGCATTGCCTTTTTAGAGAGCTATAATAAATATCAGCCCATAATAATAGGAATTTCCTAAGTATGTTTAAAGGGTGATATAAAATGGTCTCAGAAGACAATATTTTGGCCATAAGTGATTTTATTAATAAAAAATTATATAATATTAAAAAAAATATTAATGAATATCCTGACCGTTTTGAGTACTGCTTCAACACTGGTTACCAAGAAAAGTACGATGAATTTCAACTGCACAGCATTCAGCTGGGTGATGTTTTCCCAATATTACTTGAGACTGATAACAGAATCGTACTTGTTGCTATAGAATTTTACAAAAATTCTTTTAATTCGGAACAAGTATTGACTTGGTTGGTTAATTGCAAAGTTTATATTGGCCGGGCAGGTCGGGAAAATTATAAGATAAATAAATGCAGTAAAGTTTCAAAAATAAGGAAGTTTAAGGGGCACGTAGTCGCTACTTATTATAGAGGCAATCAGACTGTAGTAATGCCAGTCGACAACATTAAAGAAATTACAAATAATTACAAATATAGTTATCGAAAGATGAATATCTGGAAAGCAAAAGACAGGCAAAGCGGGGTAACCGTTTTATTAAACGGACATTATTTAAAAGGAATTCCTAAAATAGAATTCATTAAAGCAACGGATTTAATCATATCGAATGGGAATTGCATCATGGCAGACTATATTGATGTGTATGAAGGTGGAATAGGGTTTTTTAATCAAGAAGACAGTTTAAACCCAGTCGCTTTCTTGTTAGATAACTCAATTGTGGAAATTCAAATTACTGAACGGAATAACGGCGGGAAAATATGTGTAGTTAAATCCAAATATTATGTAATTGCTATTGAAAAATTGTAGTTGAGCATCACATCATTATACTTAGCTTCTCTGGCCAAAAAAATAACCCCACCATAATTTTTATGAGGTTTAACATTATTGCTTGCTTGTATTCTCTGCATTCTAATTTTTCCGATCACTATTAGAAAGAAACTTTTTATCCGGTGGCAAACATTCAATTTCGGCTAAATGCTGAAGACAAAAAAATCACCCACCTAAGTGAGTGAATGGTTTTAGATGTCTTTATAAATAATTGTCCCAACATGCTCGCCATTTAACGCTCTGGTTATATTGCCCTCTTTAGTGCCGTTGATGATTTGCACCTGCTGCATGTTTTGGGCCCGGGTGAGCAGATCCAGCACCACCCTTTCTACAACTAGATCGTCCAGGTTCCTGTCCAACAGCTCTTTGGCGCCGATCTTGGGAATAAATTCGGCATCCGGGTCAACCTTGGGATTGTCGGTGTAGAGACCGTCAACATCCTTGATAAAAATACATTGCTTGGCTCCGATAACCTCAGCCAGCAAATATGCCCCTACGTCGGTGCGGTTGCTGGGTATGCGGCCTTCCTCCGGCGGGTGCTCCCAGTAGCCATACGGCGGCATGCCGTGAATTACCGGAATGCAGCCCTGCATAAAATAAGCTCCCAGCTTGGGGACGTCGTCATGCCCAATCTTGATCCCCCCGTAAGGGGTTAAAAGTGTGCTCAGTATAAGAGCGTTTTGTTCAGATATGCTCTGGCCCAGCTTGGATATTATCCCGGTGGGCATACCCAGTTCCATAGCGATGGCATAAACATGCCTAGAGCGGGTTCCCCCGCCGGTGGAAATGATCATCTTGTGCTGCCTGGCGTTTTGGACTATTTCATCAATAATCGGCAGGACCGCCTTAGCCCCAATGTCGGTAATACTCTGTCCGCCGATTTTAAGGACATTCACGTCAGGCAGGATTTTAAAGGCCTCTTTGTACTCCAGGCTTTGTAAAAATGTTTTGCCCACCAAAGATTCGCCCATCAGCTTGCTTTTAATATGCAATCTTTTGCTGTCCTTTTCGCGAATTAATGCCATACACTAACCTCTTTTTCTATTCATCATCGTCATTATTAAGGTCATCTTCATGGTTTTCTTTACCGGCCTGCAGGTAAACAACTTCAGCTCCGACGGCACTGGCAATCTCTTCTATCTCCATCTTTCTGATATGCTTCGCCTTGATATGGAGCTCTAATCCTGCCACTGCTACTACGAAATAACGCGGTTTCTTTTCTTGTTCTCCTACTTTGCGCCGCTCACGAACAAAAATTTTGGCATTAGCCATGATCATCACCTCCAGTGCTTACATTATAATGCTAGAATTGCCAGAATGCAAAGATTTATGCAATAATTTGCGGGTTGGTGGTTAACTAGTTATTCATATAGAGTTACGTATTCCGTACCTCATTCGATAATTTTCCACAAGCATTTGTGTGCTGGAGAAAAACCTGAGTCCATTGAAAAGCGTATTATAGAGTATCGAGTCGAATAGCGAGGATTAAATCGACCTTGACTTTATTTGAAACATACTTTAGGCCCCCCGATATGGAACCAATATTACCGACACCCTGCTGAGCGGCATACAAGGCAATAAATGCAACGACAGCCCATACGTCATCGTATAACTATAGTTGGACGCAAGGCAACTTTTTCGATTAGGTTAAACCCGGGCCTAGTTGCGGCTGCATTCTGATAATTTATGGTCAAAGCTAGCACAATGCCTATCGTAACCATGCCGTCCGCGAGAAGAAAGAGCACGTTAAAATTTCTTTGAAATCATGAGCCCACGATTACAGGCTACAATAAAACAAGCCGTTTTGAATTGGTTTTTGTTATGCTTAATTTTTTAAATGTGCTGCAATGTAATATAAGATAAAGTAAATAATTATCGCTACCAAGGACATAACATTCCAACCTCAACGTTTAAGGTTACTCTGGCTGAACCGGGCGCCTATACCGTTAGAGTTGATGCAAAAAGCCAGTCATTGTTGGAAATTCTTAACGGTGGAATCCTTTGCTATGAAACACAAACAGAATAGACTTGATCAATTGTCTGAAGCAATTTGTTATCAGAGTGAACAGTTTAGAGATTCAATTGTTCAAATTTGGGTTCATTCGTTCTTTTAATTAGGGCAGCGCCGAAAAAAAACTTTAATCTTAACTTAAAAAGTAAAAGATCATGATATTATCGTTTTGTCAAATTTCCAATAATAAAACAATTAAGTTGTTTTTTCGTAGCTAAACTGGGCAATTTCCTTAAACCAAACCAATGTTTAATCGGATAATACTACACTCGCCTGCCCCAAAAAGGGCGAAAAGTTTCAGAGAATAATAAACAAGACGGCTCAAAGGCCGTCTTGTTTATTAATGTGTTATTGCCTGCATAAACCGTTTCCAAATCCATTACCGGCGCCGTTTTTCATACCCTGGCCGTTGCCACTTCCATTATAATTGCCGTTCCCCATGCCTAAACCATTGCCTTTACTTAAACCTAAACCGCAATTTCCGCGTGTGCCGATGCCGTCTCCAGCACAATTAGCTTGCCGGCTTTGGATAGTGTTGTAAATATTGTCTGCCTGCTCCTGGGTCAGACTTCCTTCGCTAACTCTCTGCTCGAGAATAATTTTATTTTGCTCCAACATTTGGGCCTTAAACTCTTCCAACTTGCCATCCTCGTTAGCGATTGCTCCGTATGTCTTTCCCTCTGAGCGCTCCTGGTAAAGCTCACTTACTGTTTTTCCGGTTAATTCGGCTGTGATTTCGGCCGGTGTTTTTGCCACTGCCGCATAGGCGGCGCCGGTTGCGCCAATAAGCCCCACCACTATGGCCACTACCAGCAGCTTTTTCAAATTTTTCATGAATCCCGCACGCTCCTCTCAAATTTGTTTTTGCTTACATTTACATTTTAAAGGGCAATTGTGATAAAAGTATGATAGATGAGTGAAAAATTTCTAAATTTTATGGATGGCCTCTTGGGGTTGCAACGCTCTATTGGCGCTCTTTTAAGGATAACTTTGGGTTTGCTTAAGTTTTGCTCAGTTCAAACCAGAAGGTGGTGCCGGCTCCGTCCCGGCTGGTCACCCCATAAACTGCCCCGTGTGCTTCCAAGATACTCTTGACAATGGCCAGCCCCAGGCCGGTACCCAGGGAACTCCGGGCGGCAGTTTTATCCCCTTTATAATAGCGGTCCCAAATATGGGGCAGGTCCTCCGCCGGGATGCCTGTACCCGTATCCACCACCTCAACCCGGACCGCTTGGGCGCGGTCAATGGCTTTGATTGTAATTTTGCCGCCGGGAGGGGTATGGCCAAGTCCGTTATTAATTAAATTATAAAGCACCTGCTCAATCCTTTCCCGGTCTGCCTCCACGCTCGCCTTAACCGCCTCCGGCTGGATGATTTGCACCCCGGTTTTTTCGCTTAAGACAGCATACCGCTTAACCACTGCAGCAAGTATCTGCTGCAGGTCGAAACACTGCAGATTTAGCTTAATAAAACCTGACTGGAACTGAGAAAGGTTTAGGATATCGTCCACAATTTTACTGAGCCGCTCTGTCTCTAAAATGATAATCTCCAACTGTTTTTCCCTTTTGGCCGGGGTATCGCCGGTCACGTCCCGGATGGTTTCAGCATAACCTCTGATAATGCTCAAGGGCGTGCGCAGTTCATGGGAAATGTTAGCAATCAAGTCCTTGCGCAATTGTTCGATTTGAGCCAGTTGCTGCCCCAGGTGATTGATTGTCCCGGCCAGCCGGCCAATTTCATCCTGTTGTTTCAAGTCGACCCGAGAGGTAAAGTTCCCGGTGGCCATCTCCTCGGCCGTCTTTTTAATGGCTAAAATTGGCCTGGTAAAGCTGCGGGAGAGGAGCAAGGAGAGCAGCAGAGCGGCAGCCAAAAGCATTAAGGTGATGTAAAATAGCTGCCGTTTTAAAATCAGTGCGGTATCCTCAACCGGGGCCAGAGGCATATTGAGCAAAAGCACCCCGTACATTCCGCCGGACTGTTTTGCCGGCAGGCCGATCAGCATGAATTCATTGCCGAAGCGTGGGTGAGTCATTGGAACTACTACTTCCTGGCCAGCCAAAGCTGCCTGGAAGACTTCCCTCCGAGCCGCATTTCTTTGCATGGGCATATGTCCGCCTGCATCGGTTGGACCGGTGGAGTAGACATCCTTGCCACTGCCGTCCAGCATCTCAGCGCTCAGGTTGTTATTATAAGCAAAGGCATCCAGCCTATCTTCGAACTCAGTTCTGTTTCCGTCCACCAGCAGCCCGGCGATGGCGGTACCTTCATTTTTAACGGCTGCTATACGCATGCGGGTATAAAAATTTTCCAGAAAGACGATTTGAAATAGCCATAAAAGGAACAAGACTACCATCACCAGTGCCATCATAGTCGCCCAGAGCTTAAAGCCGATGCTTTTCATTTCTTGACTCCCGCTTCAAATTTGTAGCCTGTCCCCCAGACGGTGACAATGAATTTCCGGTAATGCTGGATACTTTCCCGGAGCATTTTCACGTGGGTGTCCACAGTCCGGTCATGCCCGGTAAAATCATAGCCCCATACATTTTCCAGCAGTTGCTCTCGGGAAAAAACCCGGTTGGGATGCCGAACAAAAAAATTTAGCAAATCATATTCCTTAGGCGTTATGTTGATAACCATGCCATCGACATAAACATTGTGAGCGTCAAAGTCGATCTCCAAGCCATCAAAGCTTACTTTATTATACAGCGCTTTCGACACAGGCGCGCCGGCACTTCTCTTGATAATAGCCTTGATGCGGGCGCGCAATTCCCGGGGACTAAAAGGCTTGACCAGGTAGTCGTCCACACCCAGCTCAAAGCCGAAAAGCTTGTCATACTCCTCCCCCCGCGCAGTCAACATAATCACCGGTACATTGGATATTTGCCTAATTTCACGGCACACGCTCCAGCCGTCCATTTTTGGCATCATCACATCCAGAACCACCAGGGCATACTTATTTTGTTTGAACAACACCATTGCTTCGGCTCCATCCGCGGCCTCGTCAACCACATAACCGGCCGGGCTCAGATACTCTTTAAGCATATTGCGGAGGAGCTCTTCATCGTCAGCAATCAGGATCTTTTCCTCAATCACTACGACATACCTCTTTTCGACTAGTAATCTTCATTTATGATAATCTGAAGCACGGTACGGCTCAATACAAAACCAAAGTAGACACCGGCCATCAATCCAATTTTCTTTAGCATTTAGCCGCCTCCAAACACGATAAGCCTGGTTAGTAACGCATTAATCGTACCAAAAACGATTAAAAAACACTTTTGCCACAAGACTTGATTTTTGTAACGTGGCTATTCCATGTATACTGTGTCCTGATGTGCAGCCGTTGGCCGGACGAGCGCCAGTTAAATCGAGCTTGATATGTTTCTGAATTCAGCCACTTCAACTTTGTGACGGAGCTATTATTTTAAGGAGATACCGTATTCTGGACACACCCATCGCTGTGTTTAAATAATAATACATCAAATTTGCTAGCAACCCTAGAGCTATTCCGCCAACCCACCAAGGCCAGAGATCACCGAACAGGAAGTTCACAAATCTCTTCTACTCCCGTAACCATGGGATAACCGAGGGCCTCCCAAGCTGTCGTGCCGCCGATTACATTGATGACGTTTTTTATACTGCTCATGTTAAGCATCAAGCTGGCTGCAAGAAGTGACCTGTTGCCTGAGTTGCAAATAAAGGCTACGGGCTTGTCGCCCTCCAGAACATGAAACATCTTTCTTACATCAGGCGCGGAGATGTGGGATGTACATTTGATATGCCCACTATCCCATTCACTTTTAAGCCTAGTGTCGATAAGCAGTATTTCTCCTTTTTCATACCTCTCCCTGGCTTCAGTGACCGAAATGCTTTCTAACCTTGCGGTTTCCAGACCGCTTGCTGCATATGCGGACATACCGCCGTCAAGATAACCCACTACATTGTCAAGGCCAACACTGTAAAGACCTTTAAGGGCAACAGGCATATCCCTCATATCCTCAAGAACCAGCAGGATAGGTTTATCGGGAGGCAAGACCCAACCGGAAAAAGTCGCAAAATTACCTTTCAGGCTCAAACCGTAGGCTCCAGGAACATGAGCCGCTCCAAACGCAAGTTGATCACGTGTATCGACAACTACATAGCTTGTACGGCTGAGTTTTAAAAACTCCTTTGGCGTGTATCCGACCGGTTTATTCAGCCTGGAAACCGCAGGCGCACCTTTTCTGTTTAACGCGGAGCAGCGGGAAAAATGATCGGGGGCCTCAGGCATTTCTTCTAAGAAGTTCCTGATGAATTCTTCCTCCGGGTGTTTTACCATAGCTGAATTATGCATCTTTTCTGTGCCGATTGTGGAAGATAGCTTGGAAGAGAGGGCTTTGCCGCAAAGGGATCCTGCACCGTGTGCCGGATACAACTCGATATTGTCCTCGAGTTTTTCCAGCCTGCGCAGGCTCTTGTAAAGTTTTGCAGCTAGTTCCTCCTTGAGGTCCGGAAACAGATCCGGCCTTCCCGCATCACCCACCAGAAGGGTATCTCCAGTGAAAGCCAAGGCGGGTTCCCTGCCCCTTTCCAGATCAGAAACAATAAATACCGAACATTCAGGTGTGTGTCCCGGTGTATCAAGCATCTTGATGAGTAACGTGTCGATTTGGATTTCTTCCTCATCCTTAACGGCGTAATGTTCGAACTCAGCATTGGCCTTTTCGGTAATATATATGGTTGCGCTCGTAAGTTCTCTCAGTTCCATATGCCCCGACACAAAGTCTGCGTGCAAATGTGTTTCTATTATCCCCTTGATGGGGAGACCCAACGAGTCCGCAATTGCCATGTATTGTGAAACCTCTCTGGCCGGGTCTATCACAACACAGGCATTACTTCCACCAACAACATACGAGCAGTGCGCAAGTCCCGGAGTGTAAATCTGTTTAAACTCCATGCGTAAAAACCTCCTTTATTTTCATTAAATTTTCAACACCAGATGGTGTAGATGACTAATACTGCAGAATTGCCGGCAATTGCAGCGATAGCGGCGCCGGTTTTTATATAGCTCTTGCGCGGTAAATCCATGCTGTTCATCACGACGATTGTTGCTTGATGTGTCGGTATCACTAATTCTAGACTAGCACCCGCGGCAACAGCCATCAGAAGGGAGTCGTGATAAACGGGACAGCGCCCGCTCTCCACAGCAACACAGCTACGGGAACCATCAGAACAGCAGCCACGGAATTATCGAGAATATTTGCGAACACCGCTGTGACGAAATGAAATATTAGGTTCAGAAAAAACTCGGGAGCGACGTGAACGCAGGGTTTATAAGTTTCGGCACCTGTTAGTTATCCGACAGGATGTTCGCATTTAAATCATTGTTTTAGCAAGATATAAGAGAATTCAATATTTATATTCCTAATAAAGTTATCACAATAATATAATTATACTCATTATTTTTAAACCCCTCAATACCATTAATTAATATTATTAAGAATATTTATTACAAGCGGTTTTTATCAAACCATTTCAAAGTCTAAGTTTTCTAACAGCAGGCTTGCCAGAATGAAAGAGTATCCGGGCGGTGGCTGAGTTGAAAAAAATGACTCCAAAGATTATTGACATATGTGATAAACATTGTATAATAAAAACTGTTAGAGGCATATGTCATAAACCATAAAGAGGTGCGTCATATGCCTAGAGGAGCTGTAACTGGCCAGATGGGACGGGGTAAATGTCTGGTAAAGGTGCAGAGCTATGCAATAATTACATAGACCAGACTGCATCTATAACACCAAAAGAACTGCTGCAAGAATAAAAGCTGCGCTGCAAAGGCGCTTGAAGTTATTGAACAGTAAATTGGAAAATTTATGAAAAGCTATAAAGTAGCCGGAGGACTCTCTGGCTATTTCTCTGGTAGATTGAGGTGAAAGATTTATGCCCAGGCCAAGGAAATGGAGAAAGGTCTGTTGCTTAAAAAGAGGTGAAAATATTGCTTTATTCATTTGACGGGAAGCAGCCTGAAATCGGTAAAGATACTTATGTTAGTGAGCAGGCGTTGGTAATTGGAGACGTCAAAATTGGGGACAACTGTTACATTGGTCATGGGGCTATCTTGCGCGGTGATTACGGAACTATTGAGATAGGTTCCGGGACTGCTGTTGAAGAAGGTGTCGTGGTCCACGCCCCACCAAGGGAAACATGCAAAATAGGGGAAAAAGTAACCATTGGCCACGGAGCGGTAGTGCATGCTGCTGAAGTTGGCGATTTAGTTGTACTGGGCATGGGTTCGATATCTAGCATTCGTTCAGTAATTGGCGCAGGAACTATCGTGGCGGAAGGTGCGGTTGTTAAAATGGGTCAAGTGGTCCCTGAAAAAATCGTAGTGGCCGGCAATCCTGCCTGTATGGTTCGCGAAGTAAAAGAAAAGGATACCGAATTATGGAATTATGGTAAGCAGCTATATATTGATCTCGCTAAAAAATACCTTGATATAGGAATGCATCTAATTACAACTGATAATAGGTAGACCTTTGCATACCCAAACCATAGCCTTTGTCTAAGCTTATGCCCTGATTCCGCATTAGCAGGCCCCGTCTCCAGCTTATATAGCCAGACGACTTTGGATAGTATTGTTAAACTTGACTGCCTCCCCCGGGTCAGTCATCCTTTGCTGACTCTTATTAGAAACTCCACCTATAAAATTTAGGAGGAGTTTTTTTTATTGTTTCATTGGCCTGGTATAGGCGGTGCTGGGTTGGCAAGTCCGGCACCGGCAAAGTGGCCTCCCGCTGCGGCAATTGGGGACGGCAATATTTCTGCATTATCTGGTTGAAAAGTTCTGCGGAATAATTTATTTATGAAATATTTATAAAAGTATTTTATCCTGCACATTGCCACGGGCATCGAGTACGTGGGTGGCGCAGGAGATGCAAGGGTCATAGGAACGCACTGTGCGCCCCAGTATGGTGAACAGCATATCTGCCCGTGGTATTGATGTATCCACTAGGGCATATTCCACGGGACCCCGCCAGCCATGTTGGTCTTTCGGCGAAAAATTCCACACCGTGGGCGTGATAATGTTATATCGTTCCACCTGTTCGTTAGCTATGCGAGCGCTGTGCAGAAGAGCCCCCCTCATGGCGTCCGTGGTGACAACAACCTCATTTTTCACCGGTTCGGCATTTTGTTTTAAGGGCGCCGGGCCGGGCTGTAATTTGAGCAGCCATTCCCGCATCAAACGTGTAATTAACAGCGTTTCCAGGGAACGGGCGTAGATACGGTCCATCGTGGAGGTGCCGCCCTGATAAAAACCGTTCATGATCATGCGGGCCAGCGGCCCCGTCTCGTAAGGCTGCCCAGCGTAGCTGACTGACTTAATCCAGGTATAGGCACCCGGCTTATGGGGGGCAGGCTCAAGCTCCTGGGTATCCGCGCCTGGGTCGGCTTGCGTAGCATACCAGGAACTGGTAATCTCTTCTTTAATTAGCTCCAGCCGGGGAGCGTTAAACTGATTGTCGTTCAACACCCCGCCGCGCCATAAATCTTGCTCGTTATGCGGGCCAAACTTAAACAAACCAAAGGATAACAAACGCCTGGGGGTGACGCCAATATGGAAATAATCACTGTACACCCGGGCAATAAGTTCAGTATCGGGCATCAAGCGGGTGGTTACAAAATCATTGATACTATCCAGCAAAGCCAGGGCCCGGTTAATTTTATCCGCCGTTGGGGCCACCGCCACGCCCCCGTGGACTAAACTGTGCTGGTGGGGAGCCTTACCGCCAAATAAGGCCAGGATTTCATGGCTGTGCTGGCCGGCTTTAATAGCCTCAAAGTAATTGCCCACCAGGCGCCGGTTATCTTCCGGATTTAGCCTTGAATCCGTTAGGTTCTGCCCGTGATATGGCGGGGAATCCGGCATACGCACAAAATCCGGCAGGCTGAACAAATAAAAGTGCCGAATGTGATTTTGCAAAAAGTCTGCCCCAAACATCACATTACGCAAATACTGGGCATTTTCGGAAAGCTCGTTGGCAAACAACTCATCAAGCAGATAACTGGCCATAGCGCCGTGGGCCAGGGAGCAAATCCCGCAAATACGCTGGGTCAGATAGACAGCGTCGGTAACATGACGGTTCCGCATAATCCACTCGTAACCCCGGAACATAGTGCCGCTGGCGTTAGCTTCCACCACCCGGCCCTGCTCAACCATTACCTCCACGGACAGCAGGCCGCTCAAGCGGGTAACGGGGCTAAACATAATCCTCTGTTTACTCATCTTGGCCCTCCCTAACGGTTATTGGCAAACCGGCGGGCAGCGTTTGAGCTCCGCCGGGCGCTGCATCCTGGCCGCTTTTCTCCGGCAGGGGGGTAAAAAACGGCGTCGACCCGTCCGGAAAATCCTCATTGGTGCAGCCGATACAGGGCGTGTTGGCTCTAACCGGCCAGTTTACGTAATTAATCCACTGCCGGTAAGGACAGTCAGAGGAAGTCCGGGGTCCCATGCACCCCTGGGAAAACATGCATTCAATGTCCCCCAGCTTTTCCGCGAAATCTCCACGGTCAAAATATGAACGGCGCTGGCAGTGCCGGTGTACCGTAAAACCATAAAATAAAGTGGGGCGTCCCAGGTTATCAAGCTCCGGCAGGCCGTACAGCAGCAAGTGAGCCAGGGTGCCCACGAACCAGTCGGGATTTGTAGGGCAGCCGCTGACATTAATCACCTCTCTATCCAATACATCCCGGACGCCAACACTGCCGCTGAGATTAGGCCGGGCCGCTGTGGGTCCGCCAAAGCTGGCACAGGTACCGTTGGCCACCACGTATTGCGCCAGCTTGCCCAGCCGGATAACCGCATCCAGAGCAGTGATATCACGATTTGCCGTGCGGGCAATGATGTTATAGATACCGTTGTCTTTTACCGGTACGGCCCCCTCCACAACCAGGGTAAATCTGCCCCGGTACAGCACGGCGGTCTGTTCCAGGACTGTTAAGGCATCTTGGCCCTGGGCGGCCATAAAAGTATTGCTGTATAAAAGATCAATCATTTCGCTAAAAACCTGGCCCAGGTAGGGAAAAGTGGTATTCATAAAGGCGATATTGTCGTCACCACTGCCATTGGTTTCGATCCAGATCACCGGCAGCTTGTTTTGGCTGTTTTTAGCCAGGTGTTCTTTAACCAGCGGCAGAACGGTTCTGTTTACAGCGTGATCATCAACCAACGCCAGTTCCCGGCAGAGCTCAATAAAATCTTTTTGCTGCATGAAAATAACTCCCTTCATCGGTGAAGGGACACTACTTGCGAAAGTGTCGCCGATTGCATCCCAATTTATTGTATGCACTTACCAGGAAAAAAGGTCGACATTTGCATTTTTCTGCTACCAGAAGAATATTAAATAACATGGAAAAACTGAGCTATAAAATTTTGGTGCTGGGAATGGGCAACTTGCTAATGTCCGACGACGGTTTTGGCGTACTGGCCGCGCAAATGCTGCAACAAAGAGAATGGCCGCCCGGGGTAGCGATAAGGGATGCCGGTATCGCGATGTTTTCTTTTCTAGATGAGATTCGCATATCCCATTTTGTTATCGCAGTAGATGCACTGCGGGCAGGGGGAACGCCCGGCACTATTTACCGATTGTATGAAACCGACCTATGGCACCTGCCGGATTGTCGGCGGAGTGCACACGGCTTCACCTTTCCGGATGTAATCGCACTGGCCAGAAAATTAAGCGGCTATCCCACTTATATATTGATTTATGGTGTGGAGCCCGGCGATTTGAGTTTTGGTAATACACTCTCTCCGGTACTTAAAAAAAGGCTGCCCCAGGTTGTGAGACAGCTAGCTGTTGAGATAGAACGATCATTGCCTGCCCCAAACTAATGCCACCGTCGCCGGTGGGTATTTTAATCTGCCGGTAAACTTGGTAGCCTTTTTCACCAAGTATTTTGTTAACCGCAGTAAGCAGGTACCGGTTATACCAGCATCCGCCGCTTAGCACCACCCGCTCCAGGCCGCTTTGTGACCGCACCTGCTCAACTGCCTGCAAAACCATGCTAATTATCGTATCATGAAAGTGCTGGGCAATAACCGCCGGGGCAAGGCCCTGTTCAAGATCCTCGACCAGCGCTGCCATGGTAGCGCCGGTTTCGATGGTGCCTCTGTGTAAGGTGAAAGGGTAAGGGTTGAGTGCAGGCCGGGGGCAGCAGGCCTGAGACGAGGCGGACACTAATTCTCCCAACTCAACTGCCGCCTGACCATCGTATGTATTTACCCGGCAAACCCCTAACAGGGCGGACACGGCATCAAAGAAACGGCCACAGCTGGAAGCAAGCGGTGAGTTGATACCCGCTTGCAGCATTTTATCGATAATGGCTATTTCGCTTAAAAGGGCTGGAAATAGCTTTTTCGCTACCGCGCTGCCCCGCTCACCCAGTGCCGTCACCAGGTATGCCACGGCAGTCACCCACGGGTTGCGTACGGCCTGCTCTCCGCCGGGCAAAGGAATATACTGCAGGTGCCACTCCCTGGCATAATCCAGATAACCACCCCGCAGCACCTCAAAACCCCAGATGCAGCCATCCGTTCCGTACCCTGTGCCGTCCAAAATAACGCTGATAACCTGCCCCTCCAGCCCGTGCTCGGCCATGCACGAAGCCATGTGGGCATGGTGGTGCTGCACGGCAATAGCGTTAGGCACCAATGCCCGGGCCATTCTGGAACTGTGGTAACCCGGGTGTAAATCATAACCCGCCACCAGTGGCTGCGCCTTAATCAGACGGCTGAAGCCGGCCAGGCTGGCCTGGTAATTTTCCGCCCCTTCTCGCACGTCCACTGAACCGATATGCTGGCTTAGATAGGCCCGGCCCGCTTTTATCAGGCAAAAGTTATTCTTCATATCCCCGCCTGCCCCCAGGACCGTTATCTCCTGCCAGGCCGCCCCTGCAGAACCCCGCCAAACCGCTATGGGCTGCGGCACATAACCACGGGAGCGCCGCAAAAACTGAGTTTGCCCGTCGGCCAGTTGAACCACCGAATCATCGCATCGATTGATAATATCCCGGTCATGCAGCAGGAAATAATCCGCCACGTCATACAGCTCAATGAGTGCTGCTTCGTTGTCCTTGACCAGCGGCAAATCGCTTCGATTGGCGCTGGTCATGACCAGTACTGCCGGGCCGTTTTGCATTAGTAAAAGGTGCAGCGGGGTATAAGGCAGCATCACCCCGATGGTATTTAAGCCCGGAGCCAATAACCAAGGCAGGGTAGAGGAGGCTTTCCTCTGCAGCACCACAATAGGCGCTGCCGGTGAACAAAGCAACGCCTCCTCCTCAGCCGATACGTGACAATGCTTCCGTACCACCGCCATATTCCGGCACATCACCGCCAGCGGTCTGGCTGGCCGCCGCTTGCGTTGACGCAGGAGCTGCACAGCAACGGTATCTACTCCACTGCAGGCCAGATGAAAACCACCTAATCCCTTTACGGCGACTATTTTACCCGCCCCCAGCAGTCGCTTGGTTTCGACAAGCCAATTACCTTCAAGGACTACCCCATGCCGGTCCATCAGCCTTATCGAGGGTCCGCAGTCTGGGCAAGCTATGGGCTGGGCGTGATAACGCCTGTTTGCCGGGTCATGGTATTCAGTCGTGCAGGCAGAGCACATCGTAAAAGCAGACATAGCTGTGCCTGGCCGGTCATAGGGTAAACTTTTTACTATGGTAAACCGGGGACCACAGTTTGTGCAGTTGGTAAAGGGGTAACTATAATGCCGGTCGGACGGCTCCATAATCTCCCGGCAACAATTCGGGCAGGTGGCTGTATCCGGGGGCACCATCGATTCCCCCGTGGCATCCCCCCGTGTGTGCATAATAGTAAAATCCGCCCATCCCCGAGGCGGGCAGCTGGTTATCTCGCAATGTTCAACCCGGGCTAAAGCGGGAGGACCGGCCTGGAGTGCAACAATAAAACGTTCCACGTTAGGCGGCAAGCCTTCCACCTGTACCAGCACGCCACGGCCAGTGTTACATACTGTTCCGGCTAAATTAAAAGACCGGGCCAGCTTATATACAAATGGCCTAAAGCCCACGCCCTGTACAACACCGGTTATGAAAATCTGTCTGGCTACAATTTGACCCACGGGCACAGCTGTTCCTTTCCTCAAAATTGCACCACTTGCGTAACCACATACTACTGGACCGTTTTCAGCATATCCTGGGCAGAGGCTGACCCGCCTGCAAGTCTAATAGCTTAGTGCCGCCTAAAGGAATTTGTAAATATACGTTGCCCTTACCCGCATTTACCTCACCGATTACCTGTGCGCCACGCCCATAGGGGTTTTGCCTTAAAATATCCACTGCCCTGGGAGCCTGGGCAGGGTCGATAATAACTAAAAACTTGCCTTCATTAGCCAGATACAGCGGGTCCAAGCCCAGAATATCCGATGCCCCCTGCACTGCCGGGTCCACCTGCAGCGCTTCTTCCCGCAGGCATATATCCAGCCCGCAGGCTTCGGCTATTTCCTTGGCGGCGGTGGCCAGCCCGCCTCTGGTCAAGTCACGCATCATTTTAATACCGGAGCACTGCTCCTGCAGCAAATTGATGACATTGTTCAGCGGTGCGCAGTCACTGGCCAAGGCACCGGTAAGACCCAAATTTTCCCTGGCCGCCAGGATGGTTAAACCGTGATTGCCCAGGCTCCCGTTGACCAGTACAGCATCTCCGGGCTCCGGGCGGTGATAGCCCCAATCAAGGTTTTCCGGCACCATGCCCAATCCCGTCGTGGTGATGAACAGTTTATCCAGGTGTCCCCTGGGCACCACTTTGGTATCGCCGGCTACCACGTCCACCCCGGCCTCAGCGCAAACCGCCGCCATAGAATCCACTACTTTTTCCAAATCAGCCAGGGCAAAGCCTTCTTCAATGTTAAAAGAGGCAGTTATATAGCGTGGCCGCGCGCCGCTCACCGCCAGATCGTTTACGGTACCGCAGACCGCCAGTTTGCCGATATCCCCGCCGGGAAAAAAGATAGGGTCCACCACAAAGGCATCGGTAGTCATGGCCAGCCTGCTCGCCGACGAGTTAAACACTGCAGCGTCGGAAAGCTGCCGTAGCAGTGGGTTGGTGAAATACTTGAGAAATAAACCCTCAATAAGTTCCCTGGTTAATAGCCCCCCGTCACCGTGGGCCAACAAAACAACTGACATTACAATCACCTCAGGTCAGACTTAAACTATCTATAACGGTAGTAGGCAACGCAAGCTCCTTCCGCTGAAACCATGCAGGGGCCTGCCGGGCTAGCTGGTGTGCATAAGTGTCCAAACAGGGGGCAGTCCACTGGGGTGATTAGCCCACTGAGCAGCTCGCCGCACCGGCAGCCCTGCGGTTCGGCGGGGTCATTCAGCCTTTCTTCTGAGAATTTGCGCATGGCATCGTAACGGGCAAATTTTTCACCTATCAACAACCCACTGCCGCCAACCATGCCAAAACCTCGCCAAATGGCGTCACCTATGTAAAAGCAGTCGTTAATTGCTTGCTGGGCTTGCAAATTGCCTTCGTCCCGAACTACCCAGCGGTAGCCATTAACTACCCGGTTATCTCCGGTCTGTATCTTATGCAGCAAAACATACAGGGCATCCAATATGTCCACCGGGGTAAAACCCGTCACCACTGCCGGTATGCCGTATTCTTCCCCAATGAAAGTAAACGCCTTGCTACCCGTTACCGCACAAACGTGCCCGGGGAGAATCAGCCCGTCCACCTTAACCTCCCCGGCGCCAAGCAAAGCCCGCAGCACGGGGGGGACCAGTTTATGTACCGCATAAACACTGAAATTAGTTAGGCGCAGGTTATCCGCCTGGTTGATACTGAGGGCTACCATTGGCGCAGTTGTTTCAAACCCCACCCCTAGAAAAACCACCTCCTGGTCAGGGTTATCCCTGGCCAGGGTAACGGCATCTGCCGGCGAATAAACAATTTGCACCCTGGCACCGCCAGCTCGCTCTCTCTCCAGCGAAGATAACGCGCCGGGTACCCGCACCAGGTCACCAAAGGTAGCCACTGTTACACCGGGCACCCTAGCCAGGGCGATCATTTGCTCAATATCCCAGGCCGCAGTTACACACACCGGGCAGCCCGGGCCGCTGCGCAGCTCCACCAGCCCCGTCAACAGGCTGCGCAGACCGATGCTGGAAATAGCCATAGTATGGGTGCCGCAAACTTCCATCAACGTTACCGCTCGACCCAAGTACCCGGCCAGCTGGGCCGCCTGCTTCTTGATTTTCTTAATCATTTCCCGGCCCAACTGCGGATCGTTAAGCCTTTTCAGTACGCTCAAAATCCAGTAACTCCTTCCATAGGGCAAGTCTGGCTTCAGCTTCCGCCAGCTCAAGTTTTTCCACGGCAAAGCCGGCGTGTACCATAAGGTAATCCCCGGGAGCCACTTCCCCCACCAAATGCACACCCACTTGACGCCTGATGCCCTCAACCTCAATTAAGGCCCACTGTTTGTCGGTTACTTCAATAACCAGTGCAGGTATCCCTAAGCACATCGCAGTCGTTCCTTTCTTAAGATCTGCTCGCTATGCTGTTACCATTGAATTTCCCGGCGGC
The DNA here is from genome assembly GCA_016841905.1 of Desulfoscipio geothermicus. Lineage (GTDB taxonomy): Bacteria > Bacillota > Desulfotomaculia > Desulfotomaculales > Desulfallaceae > Sporotomaculum > Sporotomaculum geothermicum_C. The sequence continues at coordinate 37,364 of JAENYF010000027.1, forward strand.
TAACTGCTCCAGCCAGGCGCACCACTGACTAAGACCCTGCCCGGAGTGGGCCGAAGTTATAAAAAATTGCTGATTGCCGTTAATTTGCTGTATTTCCTCAAGACAGGCAGGCAGGTCAAAATCAGTATACGGCAATAAATCAACTTTACTGATCACCGTGGCCATAGCTTCCCTGAATATACCAGGGTATTTGGCCGGTTTATCACTACCTTCGGCAACACTCAACAGAGCTACTTTGGCACGCTCACCCAGGTCGAAGGATACCGGGCAGACTAAATTACCCACGTTTTCAATGAATAACAGATTCAGTTGGTCAAGTGATACTTCCTGCAGAGCACGGGCTACCATGTCGGCAGTAAGATGGCACACTCCTTCGGTATTAATTTGTACAGCCGTCACACCTGCCCTCTCGATCCGCTCGGCGTCCCGAGCGGTATATAAATCCCCGACCACTACGCCTAATTTTAATTTACCCTTCAATAAAGACGCGGTTTTTTCCAGCAGGGCAGTTTTACCTGAACCGGGAGCACTGATTAAATTAATTACCGCTAATCGATGATTTTTGAACAAAACCCGATTTTCCCCGGCCTGGCTGGCATTGGCGCTCAGCAAATCTTGACCTACAATTATCTTCAATTGACAACCTTTCCTTTCTTAAAGCTCGTCATTCACCCTCGTAGTAATGCACATACAATTCCCTGCCTTTGACTAGCTCGGCATTTACTGCGGTACAGATGGGACAGGTGTATAAGTAACCATCAGGGTGAAACTCATGAGCGCATTTCCGGCACTTTAAAAGAAGGGCACTTTTTTCTATGGCCAGTTCCGAGCCAGCACAAACGGTACCTTCGGTTAATATCCCAAAAGCGAATTCCAACGACTCGGGCAGCACTCCGTGGTATTCACCAACAACCAGCTGAACTTTGGTGACTTTTTTTATATTGTTTTCTATAGCGCTTTTGACGACCATATTAATAAGGGATTGAATTAAAGATAATTCATGCACTGCCGCCCTCCCGTTACAACCATTAACGGCTATATCGCCCCAAAGCCTCATAACGATCCTATGCCTAATGACCTCATGCACATTTCAAGCTGTCTGGTCTTAGCCGGCCATCTTAATAACGTTCTTTCTATTTATATTTATATCTATACTATTTATGAAATTTAAATCTCATTTGGTTACTGCTGTATAGTGCTTGCTAGTATTCATTATCAGATTCCTTTTCGGCAGTTCTGACGAGCCGGTTTTTTAATGGCTTGGTGAGCACTGCCAAAACAGCACCAACACCAAGAGCAACAACGGCTGCCGGCAAATGGCCGTGCAGGTACCAGATCATCAGGTAGCCGGTAGAAATTACTATGGACATCAGCATCATGGGGAAAGCTATTCTCAAGAAGCCTATGAAGCTAATTAAAACTCCTCTTTTTTCCGCCATACCAACAACAATTATGTTGGCTGAGGCACCAATGATGGTGCCATTGCCCCCAAGACAGGCGCCTAATATAAGGACCACCAGAGCAGATTTAGATCGGTAATCCCACCCAGACGCCCCATATCATAGATGAGCGGGATCATTGTTGCCACAAAGGGTATATTATCGACAAAAGCCGAGGCTACTGCAGATAACCAGAGAATTAGCAAGCCGGTCGTTAATAAATTGCCGTCGGTCGCCTCTAAAGCCCATTGGGCTACCGCTTCAATCACGCCAACTTCCTCCAGCCCTCCGACCACCACAAAAAGCCCGGCGAAGAAGAAAATTACCGGCCACTCCACCGTTTGTAAAGCATGTTCAACATCCTCTTCGGTAATCAGAAGCAGTAGACTGGCTCCCGCCAGGGCGATTAACGAAGATTCCAGATGCACATATTGGTGTAAAACAAAGCCTAAAATAGTTAATGCTAATACTGATAGGCATTTGCGCAATAAAATTGGGTCTTTAATCTGATCTCGTTCGTTCAGCTGCATGATTTCAGCTTGCCTAGCCTTGGTTGTGCTCAGCTGCCCCTGGTAAATAAATTGGAGCCAGAAGATGGTTATAATATAGATAACCACTACGACCGGGGTCAGGGTGAGCACAAAGTCCATAAAACCCAGATCGGTTGCGCTGCCGATCATAATATTGGGTGGGTCCCCGATAAGCGTGGCTGTGCCTCCGATATTGGAAGCTATTATTTCGGCAATAAGGATAGGCAGCGGGTTTATCTTGAGCTGGTTGGTAATCGCAAAAGTAACGGGTACAATCAGGAGGACTGTGGTTACGTTATCCAGTAAAGCCGAAAGGATAGCCGTGATCAGCGAGAGCGAGGCTAGAATTCTTAGCGGTTCCCCACCGGCCATTTTAGCAGCCTTAATGGCCATGTATTCAAAAATTCCGGTTTTTCTGGTGACGCCAACAATAATCATCATGCCAATCAGTAATGCGATGGTGTTGAAGTCGATTGCGTGTATTGCATTTTCCCATGTAGTTAATCCCGTTAAAACAACCACCACTGCCCCTATTAGGGCAGCTACCGTGCGGTGAAATCGCTCGGACACAATGACCGCATAAGTAATTAAAAAGACGGCAATAGCTAAGATAGCCTGATAATTACCGTTCATTAGCACCACTCCTTATTTAAAAAAAACAAAGCGTAAAGCTATTATTGCCAATTTTTTTTAAAAAGAAGGCTGGCTAAGTCAAAAATCCGACTTCCCACCCCAGAAGCCTGTGTACCTTGCAAACAAGCCTAGTTTAAGGCTTGCCCCACACATTTATATACTATATAATTTCATGTACAAGCATAACAAGGTAAAATGTTGCCGGTAAACTTTCAAAAGAAATACACGCGAATAGCCGGGCTACCGGCAAAGAGTTAAATATCAAAGGAGACGAGAGCGATGCTGAAAAAAATACTGGTTGCTTATGACAACGGGGTAAAAGCACAAAAAGCATTGGAAACTGCAATTGAAATTGCCCAAGGTTGCCGAGCAGAAATATGCCTTCTGACTTCAGTAGAAATACCGGGTTTTGTCTCATCCGTCGCTAGCCCCGATATGAGTAAGGATCTGGAAGAGCAGACCCGTCGGTTTTTTGCAGATATCCTTAAAGAAGCTGAAGCACAGGTTATTCAAGCAGGCGTCCCGGTAAATTCGGTAATCCTTAATGAAAGACCTGGGCCGGCGCTGGTCCGCTATGCCGATCAGGAAGAATTTGACCTAATAGCCATTGGTTCAGCAAACCGGGGAAAGCTCGAAAGGGTACTTCTAGGGTTAGGCAGCGTATCTAATTACGTACTACAGCACGCTAAATGTCCGGTTTTGGTTATCAAAGATTAGTGAATTATCTTCCATTGCTTCATCATCTGCCACTGCTTTAGCGTGAGAACAAAAAAATCCAAAAAAAACTAGCAATTTACGTTAAAGTGAGCAAACAAAAGACAACAAGTACTAGGGTTAAGGGTGAATTCTAGGAAACACTAAAACCTTTAAATATTAGCGTAAAAAAAAACAGAACGCGAAACCGAAACTCAAGGGTTATTGATTTTTAATCGAAAACAAGCTAAAATTAATATAAATTAATATAATAAAGTTTCCGGTTGGGCAGGCAACTGCTTCAAGATTTTGAGCTTAATGGGTGGAGAGCTTCATAAGAGGTTCTCTGCTTTTTTATTTTCTTAACAACAGTTTTTAATCTGCTTGACATCGAGAAATCAACTTATGTGCGCTTGTGAATTAAATTACATTACAAAATGAAATTGAATTCAGAATTCATTATGATAACCTCTGCTGGTGTATAGGCATAACGACAATTTTTGTTATGGGCTTTGGGAGCCCTAATATGGATGCTTAGTCAACAATTGAAGCATACAATCGGAATTTGGTTTTTTGAGAGTATCCATGTTGAAAAAATTCAATTTTTAAATATATGGAAGGGAGGAATATATTTATGGTTGACTGGGGTCAAGCCACAATGGTGGCTTTATCGGGAGTAGTATCTGTTTTCGCGGTACTGCTCGTTTTGCAAATTGCCGTAACAATTACCGGCAGTGTGACAGAAAGCCTGGCTAAAAAACAAACAGATAAACAAACCGGGTAAATTTTTAGAAGAGCAAGGTTAAAATGGTTCAAGTTGGGCTCCCACGACAGTAAAAGCTCTAACAATTGATGACAAAATAGGAGTCAGGTTAAAAAGAATACTATAGTTAAAATAATTAGGAGGATTTTGTATGGAACAATTAGCTGAGGTTATAAGTAGTTGGGGTTTATGGCAGGTGACTATAGGCCAAATTGCCATGTGGCTGATTGCATTTGTCCTTTTATATCTGGCCATCAAAAAAGGGGTTGAGCCATTACTCCTATTGCCCATCGGCTTTGGGATATTTATGGCTAACTTACCTTTGACCGGCCTTTTAGAAGAGGGTGGGCTTTTTTATATCTTTTACCACTACGGAATTGCTAATGAATTAATTCCGCCACTTATTTTTCTAGGGCTGGGTGCAATGACCGACTTTGGGCCGGTGCTTGCGAATCCTAAAACACTACTTCTTGGCGCGGCAGCTCAAATTGGTGTTTACGGTGCTTTCCTTGGTGCCTTATTGCTGGGCTTCACCGTATACGAAGCAGCCTGTATTGGTATTATCGGCGGTGCCGACGGCCCGACTTCCATTTTCCTATCCGCCAACTTGGCGCCGCACATGATGGGTTCGGTTGCGGTAGCGGCATATTCTTACATGGCATTGGTTCCGATTATAATTCCACCTATTGCCAAGATGTTAACCACCAAAGAAGAACGGGCCATGGTTATGCAAATGAATCGCTGGCCCAGCAAGGCGGAAAAAATTCTATTCCCCATTTTGGGGGCGCTCATTATTATATTACTGGTACCTGCGTCAGCCCCGCTCATTGCTATGTTTATGCTGGGTAACTTGTTCATGGAGAGTGGTGCAGTAGAGCGGTTGACCGATGTTAGCCGTAATGCCTTAATGAACATTGTCACCATTATTCTCGGTGTAGCAGTTGGTTCCACTATGACTGCGGCAGTTTTCTTGACTCCTAAAACCATCGGCGTATTCATCATGGGCGTAGTGGCCTTTGCCTTTGCTACGGCCGGCGGTGTGTTGTTAGCCAAACTAATGAACCTGGTTGTCAAAAACAAGGTCAATCCGCTAATCGGTGCTGCGGGCGTATCCGCTGTACCTATGGCGGCCCGGGTGGTCCAGAACATGGGCATGGAGGCCAATCCGCAAAACTACCTGCTGATGCATGCCATGGGGCCCAACGTGGCCGGTGTTATCGGTACGGCTGTAGCGGCCGGTGCGTTTATTACAGCGTTAACGTAACAGTTTAGACAACTCATTAAACTTTCGATGACAAATAATATGCGCAAAATTTTTCTTGTCGGAGAAATTTAACTTATCCAAGATTTTAATGATAAACCCTAATAACCAAGCAAAGCACCTCTTTTTCGTGGTCATGGCATAATCGCCAATATTACCCCCGAAAAAAGAGTGCTTTGTTTATTTATTTTCGTATAAATAGAGTTTCTTAAACAGTGCTTATTTGTCTATTGCTTGAAATTTTCAGGAATTACATCTGCCTTTGCAGACAATACTCCATTTCATGGCTGAGCACATAACTACCTAATCCTGGTTCAGACACGCTACCGGTGCTTCCATATGAACATGCACAGGCACCGGCTAGTCCATTGCCAACGTTTTGCAGTGTCCTTTGAAGCGCTGACAAGTTCCTGTCAGGTCATAAGGAGCAGGCTCGCCATTAGCGGGCTTAATGGTCCACCTTTGGCAAAGAAAGTTACTATGCAAAATAAACAATGAATTGCTGCTGTCGTTGTGCTTTGTACGAACGTGTCATGTTCCTCTCTCCTTTGAGTTCGTTCCTTCCGGGCTCGGGGTTTTTCGGGCACACCCTACTGCCGTATTAGGACCTCCGCTGACTGACTCCTGTAGGTATCCCCAGATTCCGCTCATGTATCCACACAAGTTTACTGCCTGGATCCTCCTTGGTGACTTTGGACTTTGTTATTTGCTGCAGACTCATCCGGCTTATACAGCCTCAAATTAGGTTCGTGTATCTAGCAGTCAAAGCATTTGCCGCCGGCATCGTTCAGACTCCGCCTCACGACGGACCCTTGCCCTTGGCTATGTGCTTGGTACTGTCAACCCGCACTAGATTTTCACCCAATAAAACTACGCCCATGCGGGGCGCACCACAAAGAAAACAGGACCACTTAAGCAGTAGTCCTGTTTTTAAAATCAATGGTTATACTATTAATCATTAAATGGATTTTTGGGCCAATGAAACTTGCAAAATAATCCAAAAATCACAACCATCAAAAGGTTAAGGAGTATTTGATAAAATACATGCCAGGGGATCCAGCCAAATACTATAGGGTAAACTGTGTCCCACTGCCAAAAGTCAACATATAATACAAAGGGAAGGAACAACATTATAAACCAAAACATTACTTTCCCTGTCATAAAGAATAACCTCCTTTAAAACAATTTTTGGCACGCATTAAACATTTTCTAATCAGCTAGTTATAATCCCTTAAAAATTATGCATTTTGATTTTTGAAAATCGTATCCATGAAACCGTGTTTTTCATCGATTGCTCTTTGTTCATTTTCGCTATGTTTTGTCATGAAACTTACAACTATTAATACTACTGTACTAATAATAATTGACGGGACACAAGCTTGCCAATTGCCAAGAACCGACGCCGGAATAATACCGAATGCAAATAGCGCCACAGTTGCCTCGCCTGCCAATACCGAGCAAATAACACCGGCTGCGGTACTTCTCCGCCAATACAGAGCGGCCAAAACTCCCGGAACAAGTACGGCATATCCGGTAAAGGCCCAGGTTACAATAGCCAATATTGCCGCCGGCGGCTTAAGAGCGATGACACAGGCCAAAATTGCTAAAGCAAAGATAAAAACACGTCCAACAAACACTTCTTTGTCCGGGCTCAGATTCTTGTTGACATATGGAATGTAAAAGTCTTTTAGTATCATTGTGCTAATGGTAATTAATTGAGAAGCCGTCGTTGACATAATAGCAGCTAATACAGCTGCTAAAACACATGCCCCAATCCATGGCGCGTAATAATTCTGTAACAACATCGGAATTATTGCGTCTGATTCCTTACCCACAAGACCAGGGAAAACTAAAGTTCCAAACGCACCGAGGAATAAAACAGGTACATAAATAATAATCATGGCAATTGGATAAAGAGTCATGGTAGTTTTTAAAGAATCCGGGTTCTTAGCTGCCAGGTACTTTGTAAAAAGCTGCGGAAAAACAGGTACGCCCAAGCCAATAACAATACCGAAGCTAATCCATTGCTCAAGTGAGAAATTACCCCTCCCAAAAAGCTCCGGTCGGATAGACATTAAATTATGAGCTGCTTCTGTAGGACCGCCGATCTTAAAAATAATTAAGAGAAACGCTGCTACAACACAAACTATCATTACAGACCCTTGAAATAAGTCCGCGTAGGCAGTGGCCTTTAATCCGCCCATATAAACATAAACCGTAATAAATATTAAAACCATTAATACCCCTACAAAGGCAGGTACGGCACCACCGGTTATTGCGTTGATTACATAACCGGCCCCGATAGGTTGCACCAACATGTAGGCTACGGTAAAGACAGCAAACGCTAATAACATAACAAGGGTTACACCCTTGCTGTTGTATATAGCCCCTAAAAGTTGAGGTGCTGTCATAAACCCATACTGCCTGCCAAGCAGCCAGGTGCGATAACCAATTGCATAAAAGAATACAGCTGCTAAACTTGTAGTAGTGGCCAGATAACCAAAGAAGCCCACCCCCAAGTGGTAAGCTCCGCCGGGAGCACCCATATAAGCAAATGCGCTAATATTTGTTGCAAATAAAGTAAAGAACATAACATAAGGACCGAGTTCTCTTGCTGCTAAAAAATAACCTTCAGATGATTTCGCTGATTGTCTGCCTGTATATATCCCTATACCAAGGGTAAATGCTAGATAGGCTAGAATAACCGCCATTGCCCCCCACGCTGGACCTGACATATAACATCCTCCTTTTTAAATATAGAATTCCATCTCGTAAACTGTCTTAAGTTTAAGTAATAACACAAACCACTAGCGTTGTATAAATAGAATTTATAAACGTCAAGCTTGAAAAACACTTAAAA
>JAENYF010000089.1 GCA_016841905.1 Desulfoscipio geothermicus
TTAACGAACGAGGGATTTTAAGTCCCTTGCGTCTGCCAGTTCCGCCACTCCGGCAGTTCAGTAGCATGTATTATTATATTTTATGTTCAGCCAGATGTCAATTAGAATATTGCCCCGGGAAATGTGTTTCTAGCCAAATAAAATAATTGAAGAAGGAAAGTTATGCTGAGTGTTAAATATAAATATCATTAATAGGAGTGGAAAAAAGGAGTGAACGCTTTGCCTAAAATACTGGCTGTCCTTACAGCTATCATCACTATTACCACCGTCGTGCTGGGGCTGGTTGCTTACCTTGGTGTTGACGGCGCAGCTAAATACCACCTGATCGCCGGACTGCTGACCCTGGTAGCGATACTGGTCGCCACCCACATGCTGTATCACGGCAAACTGGGTAGAAAATAATACAATAACGCGCTGAATATTGCATACAACTGGCTAAAATGATATCCTGAGATGGAATATATTATAGGATGGAGGTGAGGCAGCCTTGCCCAACCCGAATCCCATTGGGATTTTTGATTCGGGTGTGGGAGGTATATCGGTGTTGAAGGAAATTCGCCTCCTGATGACTGGTGAAGACATTCTTTATTATGCCGATTCCGCCCATTGTCCATATGGAGCACAACCGCCAGAAGACATTTGCCGAAGGACAACTGCCATCACTCGCTTTTTAATCGACGCCGGAGCTAAATTAATTGTCGCGGCCTGCAACACGGCATCTATAGCCAGCTTGGATTACCTGCGCCATGAGTTTCAGATACCCATTGTAGGCATGGAGCCCGCTATAAAACCGGCCGCCCAGATAACCCGCAACGGTAAAGTAGGTGTGCTGGCCACCGGAGTGACCCTTAACGGTGACCGGTTTAATTCCCTGTTAACACGTTTCGCTGATGACATAGAAGTTATTAATGTGCCCTGCCGGGGTCTAGTGGAACAAGTTGAAACGGGGCAGTTGGACGCCCCGGAGACGGCTGAATTGTTGCGCAAATTTTTACACCCGCTCATCACCGGGGGCGTGGATACGGTGGTACTGGGTTGCACGCATTACCCCTTCCTGCGCCCACTTGTGGAAGCAATCATGGGAACAGGGGTAACGGTTATTGATACCGGCTGCGCCGTGGCCAAAAGGGTGTACCAGGTGCTGCAGGAGGAAAACCTGCTGGCGGATAACCCCCCCGGGGAAGCCACCGAAACTTTTTATACCAGCGGCGATGTAAACCTGGTCAGACAGGTCATCAGGTATTTATGGCAGCACCCTAATATATCAGTCGAGTACATAGCTTTATAAGCCCCGGTTATTTTTAACCAGGGCTTTTTTTAATGCCTATCTTTATTCAACAATCTTTCCCTCAACGTCAATAGTATCACCCAACCAGTTTTCATAACTATTTTTCTCATAATAACTTGCGGCCAGGCGTCCGAGCTGACGGCAAAAAAAATAATTCACTGAACCTGAGATGGCCGCACCCAATAACGGGATTATTTTGAGCACTGTCCGCTGGGAGGCCCGTATACCCAGTGAGAGCAGCAGCTCGCGGGCCATGCGGGTAAAAAACTGGTTTTCCATCTGCTGCATCGCCAGCTTGCCAATGGACTTGCTGGCCGCATCAGAGCCCACAGCGGAAGCCATGACCCATAACGCTTCCCGAGACACCCCGGGCATATACAGATCACGTCCGTAAACGGCGGACATTTCCAGCACCAATCCCGCGGTGAAATACCCCACAGCAGTCATATCAAGCACTGTGCCACCCACCAGCGTAACCAGCGTGCCAATAACCGGCAGTGCCGCCGGGAGAGCAGTAACTGCGCCACTGGCCGCGCAAAGCCTGCTTTTTTGGACAATAATCAGCTCACTTAGCTCCCGGTTGGATAAATCCGGGTGCTGCTTACGCATTGTTTCCACTCTGCGGCGCACTTCTTCTTTGTTTATCATCATTAAGGGGTTAAATATCATATTCTACACCATACTTTAATATAAATATTTAGCCGGGCGATAGCCAACATCTGGACAATTTTTACATTCTATGGTAGTTTATTTATATATTCCATATACTTACAGGAGGCCTTATCTTCGCTTGAAAAAAATCGTTTTCTATATGCTGTTATCTGTTTTTTTGTTATCCAGCGCTTCGGCAATTAGTGAGCCGTTTAAAAAAAATATGCAAGCTACCACTGACTATACAACGCTGCAAAGGCAAATTACCGACTATCTAGCTCAGCAACCCGGTGTCTACGGGCTTTATTTCGTTGATCTAGAATCCGGCCAGGAATTTGGCTATCACTCCCGAACGCTCTTTCATGCCGCCAGCACTTTTAAGATACCCATGAACCTCTACCTCTACCGCGCGGCGGAACACGGCCAAATTAAGCTTTCAGAACAGCTGTTTTTAACTGAATCACACCTGGAAGGGGGCACCGGCATATTAAAGAGCCAGTCGCCCGGAAGCAGCTACAGCATAGCCCAGCTGGCCGACTACTCCATATTATACAGCGATAATGTAGCAACCAATATCTTATTGAGCCGCCTGGGCAAGGAAAACGTCAAGGAGTACATGCGTTCCCTGGGTGGCCAGGTAGTGGACAATGAACAGAATATTACCTGCCCCTATGATTTGGCGTTATATATGCAAGAAGTGCTGCAACTAGCTGAAAAAAAGCCGTCAGGTGAAAAGCTACTGGACAACCTATTCGACAACCTGCTCAAAGACCGCATTCCCGCTCCCCTGCCACCAGAAGTTAAAGTAGCTAATAAAATTGGCACCTGGCCACCAACTAATACCTATAACGACGCAGCTTATGTTGTTCACCCGGATAAGCCGTATATACTAGTCGTGACCAGCGAAGACACCCCCGGTTACAGTGCAGCGCGGGAAGTAATCCGGCACCTTTCAGAACTGGTCTATCATTATCAATCCAATGGGAAAATACCGGCAAGTTTATGGTAACCGGGCACCGCTCACGTAACTGGTGCATGTTACCCCTTGCTAGCCGGAAGATTTTATGCTATTATAAATTTTGTTCATTAAAATACATAGGGGCGTGTAGCTCAGCGGGAGAGCATTGCGTTCGCAACGCAGGGGTCGGGGGTTCGAATCCCCTCTCGTCCACCAAAA
>JAENYF010000028.1 GCA_016841905.1 Desulfoscipio geothermicus
AGGGCCGTCAGGGCAATTGAAGAATCCGAGCGGCCCGTTATTTATGCCGGTGGCGGTGTGGTCAGCGGTGGGGCTTACAGAGAACTGCTGGAGTTGGCTGAAATGCTGCTCATACCGGTGGCCACTACGCTGATGGGCTTGGGCGGCTTTCCAGGTGACCACCCGCTGTCGGTGGGTATGCTGGGAATGCACGGCAGCAAATACGCCAATTACGCAGTCAGTGAAAGCGATTTGTTAATTGGCATTGGGGTGCGTTTTGATGATCGTGTAACCAGTAAGCTGGAGGAATTTGCTCCCGACGCTACCATTATGCATATTGACATAGATCCGGCCGAAATAGGTAAGAATATGGGCGTGGATATACCCGTAGTTGGCGAAGTCCGGCTGGCGCTGCGCCAGATCATTGACCGCTTAAAGCCCCGGGTTGCCACTCAGTGGCGAGATAAAATCACGGTGTGGAAAAAGGAACATCCCCTGGACTTTGTGACCAATGGGCAGCTGAAGCCCCAGGAGGTTGTCCGGGAGATTTGCAACGTTACCAAGAGCAATGCCCGGATTACCACGGAAGTAGGCCAACACCAGATGTTTACCGCCCAGTATTACACCTTCACCAAGCCGCGGACGTTCATTTCCTCGGGCGGTTTGGGCACCATGGGGTTTGGCTTCCCGGCGGCCATTGGCGTGCAGGTGGCCTGCCCGGATGAAACGGTGATCGATATTGCCGGGGACGGCAGTATCCAAATGAACATCCAGGAACTGGCCACCGCGGTGAACTATAATTTGCCCGTAAAGATAGCAATTATCAATAACGGTTTTTTGGGTATGGTTCGGCAATGGCAGGAGCTGTTCTATAACCGCCGTTATTCTTATACCGAGCTAACCAATCCCGACTTTGTCAAGCTGGCTGAGGCCTATGGCGCTGTGGGCATGCGGGTGAACAATAAATCTGAATTGCGGGATGTCTTGGAGGCAGCCCTGTCGGTGAACAAACCGGTGGTGCTGGATATCCCGGTAGAGCGGGAGGAAAATGTATATCCCATGGTTGCTCCCGGTGAACCCATTCATAAAATGTTGGGATAGGAGGGGTAGATTATGCTGCATACCCTTGCAGTGCTGGTAGAAAACAGCCCGGGCGTTCTGACCAGGGTGGCCGGCCTATTCAGCCGGCGCGGCTTTAATATTGATAGTTTAGCGGTGGGACGTACCGAAGATCCCGAAGTATCCCGGATGACCATTGTGGTGGATGGCGACGACCGGGTGCTGGAACAGGTCACCAAGCAATTGCACAAGCTGGTGGATGTGATTAAAATAAATGATATTACCGATGATGAATATGTTGACCGGGAACTGGTGTTAATAAAAGTAAATGCGGATCATACTCAGCGGGTCGAAGTAATCCAAATTTGTGATGTCTTCCGGGCACGTATCGTGGATATGGGCCGCAAGACCTTAACCCTGGAATGTACAGGCAATCACGGTAAAATAAATGCTTTGGAAGAAACACTGCGCCCTTATGGCATTAAAGAATTAGTGCGCACAGGAAAAATTGCTATGGTTAGAGGTACAAAAAATACAGGTTACCAGGATAATGGTGCCAAGGAGGAGAGTTTATAATTATGGTACAGGTATTTCATGATCAGGATGCAGATTTAGCGGTGCTCAAGGGGAAAAAGATTGCTGTGATGGGTTACGGCAGCCAGGGGCATGCCCAGGCCCAGAACTTGAAGGACAGCGGCCTGGATGTAGTGGTGGGCCTGGCCAAGGGAATTGACGACAGCTGGGAAAAGGCGGAAGAAGCCGGCATGACGGTAATGACTGTGGCCGAGGCGGCTAACCAGGGAGATTTGATCCAAATCCTGCTGCCCGATGAATTACAGGCCCGGGTTTACGCTGAGGAAATTGCGCCTTATATGACCGAAGGCAAGGCCTTGATGTTTTCCCACGGTTTTAATATTCATTTTGGCCAAATTGTACCGCCGGCCAATGTGGATGTAATCATGGTAGCCCCCAAGAGCCCCGGCCACATGGTGCGCCAGATGTACACTGAAGGCGCAGGTGTGCCGGGTCTGGTCGCGGTGCAGCAGGATTACACCGGGAAAGCCCGGGACATCGCTATGGCTTATGCCAAGGGCATCGGTTGTACCAGAGCCGGGGTGTTTGAAACCACCTTCCAGGAGGAAACCGAAACCGATTTATTTGGCGAGCAAGCCGTGCTGTGCGGCGGGGTCACCGAGCTGATTAAAGCCGGCTTTGACACGCTGGTGGATGCCGGTTATGCTCCTGAGATGGCTTACTTTGAGTGCCTGCACGAAATGAAATTAATCGTCGACCTGATTAACGAGGGTGGACTGAGCTTGATGCGTTACTCGGTCAGCAACACTGCCGAGTACGGCGACTATATGGTTGGCCCACGCATTATCACCGAGGAAACTCGGGAGGAAATGCGGGCGGTGCTGTCTGAGATTCAAACCGGCGTGTTTGCTAAGGAATTTCTACTGGAGAACCAGACCAACAAACCATTTATGAACGCCATTCGCAAGCAGGAAAAAGAAAGTCTCATTGAAGAGGTAGGCGAAGAGATCCGTTCGTTGATGCCCTGGTTAAAAAAGAGCAGGAGATAGAGAGTTACGATTATAACTTTGAAATATTAAGCTTGAGGGGGATTAGCCATGGAAATAACGGCTGCCCAAGCCCTGGTGCAGTGCCTGGAAAAAGAACAAGTGGAATTAATTTTCGGCTATCCTGGTGCGACAATTGCACCAGTCTACGATGCCCTGCATGATTCAACCATCAAGCATGTGCTGGCGCGGCACGAGCAGGGTGCGGTGCATGCAGCGGATGGCTATGCCCGGGTCACTGGGAAAGTGGGGGTAGTAATGGCCACCTCGGGACCTGGTGCCACTAACCTGGTCACCGGGATAGCTAACGCATATATGGACTCGGTACCGCTGGTAATAATCACCGGCCAGGTTTCCACCGGCATGGTGGGTACCGATGCTTTTCAGGAAGTGGATACCACCGGCATTACCATGCCGATCACCAAACATAATTATCTGGTTAAGGATGCTGCCCAGTTACCCAGAATGCTTAGGAACGCTTTTTATATTGCTTCCACTGGTCGGCCAGGTCCGGTGCTGATTGACCTGCCCAAGGATATAGCCGAGACCAAGATTAAGTTCCAGTATTCTGAAACAGTGTATTTGCGCGGCTATAAGCCTACTTTCCGCGGGCATCCCAATCAGATTGCCGAGGCTGCGAAGCTGATTGCTCAGTCCGAAAGGCCGGTTATTTACGCTGGTGGCGGCATCAACAGCAGCCGGTCCAGTGCCGAGCTGCGGGCTTTGGCTGAAACCATCAATGCACCGGTGACCAACACTCTGCAGGGGCTGAGCAGCTTTCCCGGTGACCACCCGTTGTTTTTGGGCATGCTGGGCTTGCACGGCACCCGGGCCGCCAATCTTGCGGTGACTAACTGTGATTTGCTGATTGCCTTGGGAGCCCGGTTTGACGACCGGGTAACCGGCAAGATAAGCGGGTTTGCGCCCCAGGCCGGGGTTATCCATGTGGATGTTGATCCTGCGGAGATAGGCAAGAACCTGCCGGTGCACATTCCCATTGTAGGCGACGTGAAGCAGGTGCTGCAGGAACTATTGCCCCGCCTGGAAATAAGAACTGATTCCCGTTGGCTGGAACAGGTCGATGTTTGGCGGAAGGAATATCCCCTGCATTACGAGGTGGAAGGTAATCTGAAACCTCAATATGTGGTGGAAAAGCTTGATGAAATCACCGGGGGCAAGGCTGTGGTGGCTACCGATGTGGGCCAGCACCAAATGTGGGTAGCCCAGTATTACCGGTTCAGGCGTGCCGGCGGTTTAATTACATCGGGCGGTCTGGGCGCTATGGGTTTTGGATTGCCTGCAGCCATGGGGGCCCAAATAGGCTTGCCAGGTGAACAGGTGATCTTGGTGGTGGGCGACGGAGGGTTCCAGATGACCATGCAGGAGTTGGGCACCATTGTTGAACATCAGCTGCCCTTGAAGATTAT
This sequence comes from Desulfoscipio geothermicus, assembly GCA_016841905.1. Classification (GTDB taxonomy): domain Bacteria; phylum Bacillota; class Desulfotomaculia; order Desulfotomaculales; family Desulfallaceae; genus Sporotomaculum; species Sporotomaculum geothermicum_C. The sequence continues at coordinate 4,046 of JAENYF010000028.1, forward strand.
TATTTTAAACAATTCAGTGCTGGGCATGGTGCGCCAATTGCAAAAGGTATATTACAATAGCCGGTATATGGCGGTAGAATTCCAGTTTTTACCTGATTTTGCCATGCTGGCCCAGGCCTATGGTATTAAAGATTATATCATGCGTACCAAAGAAGAAGTGGATACACTGCTTCCCCAGGCGCTGGCTGAGCCGGGCACGGTTTTGGTTAATTGTCTGGTTAGCGCCGAGGAATGGGTTAACCCCATGGTGCCGGCCGGTAAAGCTATCAGTGAAGCTATCGATTGTTAATATGGGGGGATCCACATGAACAACCGGGTGTATATTTTTGATACAACCCTGCGGGACGGGGAACAATCCCCGGGGGTGAGTTTAAATGCCAGCGAAAAGTTGGAGATTGCCAGACAACTTGCCCGGCTGGGTGTGGACATCATTGAGGCGGGTTTTCCCATCAGTTCCCAGGGCGATTTTGAAGCGGTAAGGAACATTGCCCGGGAGGTGCGGGGAGTAACTGTAGCTGGACTATCTCGCACTCATTTCGAGGATATTGATCGGACCTGGGAAGCCGTTAAAGAAGCTGAACAGCCGCGCATTCACACTTTTATCGCCACCTCGGACATCCACTTGCAGTATAAGCTGCGCATGACCAGGGAGCAGGTTATCGAAGCCGCGGTGGCCGGTGTGAAACGGGCCAAGGGTTACACTGCCGACGTGGAGTTTTCCGCTGAGGACGCTTCCCGCAGCAATGTGGATTTTCTGTGTCAGGTGGTGCAGGCCGTGGTAGATGCCGGGGCTACCACCATTAATTTACCCGACACCGTGGGTTACGCCACTCCTGAAGAGTATGCTGAGTTCATTCGCACGGTGGTCACCCATACCAAGGACGCTGAAAAGGTTATATTTAGCGTGCACTGCCATGACGATCTGGGCATGGCAGTAGCCAACTCTCTGGCGGCGGTAGTAGCCGGGGCTCGTCAAATTGAAGGGGCCATCAACGGTATCGGTGAACGGGCCGGCAATGCCTCAATTGAGGAAATTGCCATGGCCTTGTATACCAGGCGGGACGGCTATGGTATGGAGACCGGCATCAGAGCTGGGGAAATCATCCGCACCAGCCGGTTGGTGAGCAAGCTCACCGGCATGGAGGTGCAGCCCAACAAGGCGGTGGTGGGCAGGAACGCTTTTGCCCATGAATCGGGCATCCACCAGGACGGGGTGCTCAAGGAGCGCACCACCTATGAAATTATGAACCCTGCCATGGTTGGCTTGCACACCAACCTGGTGCTGGGCAAGCTCAGCGGTCGGCATGCTTTTAGTAACCGGCTGGTCGAGCTGGGTTTTGAGTTAAGTGATGCAGAGCTTAACAAGGCCTTTAAGCGTTTCAAGGATCTAGCCGACCGCAAGAAGGATATTACTAACCAGGATATTGAAGCTATTGTGGAAGATGAGATTAACAAGGTTCCGGCGGCCTATGAAATGTCCTACCTGCACATTAGCAGCGGCACTACCGTGGTGCCTACAGCCACAGTAGGCCTGGCCAAGGGTGAGGAAATCCTTGAGGAAGCGGCCTGCGGCAATGGCCCGGTGGACGCCATCTGCAAGGCGGTAGATAAAATTACGGGCTATAGCTGTAGCCTGACTAGCTGGAGCATTAGCGCCATCACATCCGGCAAGGACGCCTTAGGTGAGGTGACCCTGCGCATCGCCGAAGATAACCAGGATAAACAGTACATGGGCAGGGGCATCAGCACCGATGTATTGGAGGCCAGTGCCCGGGCTTATGTGGACGCGGTAAATAAAATGATTTACGAGAAAAATAGGGGTGACAAATGATGGGCATGACCATCACTGAAAAGATACTGGCCGCCCATGCCGGGATGGACCGGGTGGAACCCGGGCAGCTAATCAATGTGAAAGTTGACCTGGTGCTGGGCAATGACATAACCGCCCCCGTGGCCATTCGCGAATTTGACCGCATTGGTGTAGAGTCAGTTTGGGACCGGGATCGGGTAGTGCTGGTGCCCGACCATTTTGTGCCCAACAAGGACATCATGTCCGCTGAACAGGCCAAGCAATTAAGGGAATTTGCCCATAAACACCGGCTTACTAACTATTTCGAAGTGGGCCGGATGGGCGTGGAGCACTGCCTGCTCCCCGAGCAGGGCCTGGTGGGCCCGGGAGATCTGGTCATCGGTGCCGACAGCCATACCTGCACCTACGGCGGCCTGGGGGCCTTCTCCACCGGTGTGGGAAGCACTGATTTAGCGGCGGCCATGGCGCTGGGGGAAACCTGGCTCAAGGTGCCGGAAAGCATTAAATTTATATTTAACGGCGAGCTGCCCAAGTGGGTGGGCGGCAAGGATTTAATCCTTTACATCATTGGGCAAATTGGCGTGGACGGGGCGCTGTACATGGCAATGGAATTTACCGGCCCGTCTATTGCGGCTCTAAGTATTGATGGGCGGATGACCATGGCTAACATGGCTATTGAGGCCGGGGCTAAAAACGGGATCGTGGCGCCGGATGAGATCACCCGGCGCTATGTGGAAAACAGAGCCAAGCGGCCGTATACCTTCTACCAAAGCGACCCGGATGCCAACTACACCCAGGTGATCGAGATTGACGTCAGCAAGCTGGAGCCGCAGGTAGCTTTTCCGCACCTGCCGGAGAACACACGCCCGGTTAGTGAGGCCACTGATGTCGCCATTGACCAGGTGGTGATTGGGTCCTGCACCAACGGCCGGTTGTCGGATTTGCAGTTGGCTGCCGAGGTGCTTAAAGGTCACCGGGTCAGCGATAACCTGCGTTTGCTGGTCATCCCCGGCACCCAGGAGATTTACCTGCAGGCCGTGAAGGAAGGATTAGTGGAACAGTTCATTAATGCCGGCGCGGCAGTGAGCACACCCACCTGCGGGCCCTGCTTGGGCGGGCACATGGGCATTTTAGCCAAGGGCGAGCGGGCCCTGGCTACCACTAACCGCAATTTCGTGGGTCGGATGGGTCATCCGGAAAGTGAAGTTTACCTGTGCAACCCGGCCGTAGCTGCCGCTTCGGCGGTGCTGGGCCGCATTGCAGCTCCCTGGGAGGTGGAATAGTATGGCACTGCAGGGCAAAGTATGGAAGTTTGGCGCTGACGTGGATACCGATGCGATTATCCCAGCCCGCTACCTGAATACCTCGGACCCGGCTGAGCTAGCTAAGCACTGCATGGAGGATGCCGACTCGGAATTCCCCAATAAAATGCAGCCCGGCGACATCATTGTGGCCGATAAGAACTTTGGCTGTGGCAGTTCCCGGGAGCATGCTCCCATCGCCATCAAGGCGGCGGGTGTAAGCTGTGTGATTGCCAAGTCCTATGCCCGGATCTTTTACCGCAACGCTTTTAATATTGGGTTGCCGATTTTCGAATGCACTGATGCTGTGTCAGCTAGCGAGGAAGGCGATGAACTAGCGGTTGATTCGGCTCAGGGAATTATTAAGAATCTCACGAAAAACGAAACCTACCAGGCCACCCCGGTGCCTGAATTTATGCAGCAAATCATCGATGCCGGGGGGCTGATCGACTACGTATCTAAGAGACTGCGGTAAGCAGATCAGGCTTAAACGCCTGTTGGACATTGCCAAAGCACATCCGGCGCGGTCTAGCAACGCTGCAGTGACAAGGAGTGAAGTAAATGTATACAATCACGCTATTGCCTGGTGACGGTATCGGCCCCGAGGTAGTGGCCGGTGCCATGCAGGTGCTGCAGGCGGTACAGGAGCGCACCGGTGTACAGTTTGTTACCCGGGAGGCGCTTTTTGGTGGCTGCGCCTACGATGCCACAGGCAGCCCGTTTCCTAAAGAAACCCAAAAGCTCTGCCAGGAGGGAGATGCTGTGTTGCTGGGTGCGGTGGGCGGCCCTAAGTGGGATGCCCTGCCGGTCGAGCAGCGCCCCGAAGCGGGTGCGCTGCTGCCATTGCGTAAACAGCTAGGTGCCTTTGCAAACCTGCGGCCTTCGCTGATTTTTTCGGCCCTGTCTGATGCCAGTACCCTGAAGCGGGAAGTGGTGGAAGGTCTGGATATTATGGTGGTACGGGAACTCACCGGCGGTGTTTATTTCGGCCCTAAGCACCGGGAAACGCTGCCGGACGGCAGTGTTAAAGCGGTGGATGTTATGGAGTACAGCACTAATGAAATCGAGCGGGTGGCCCGGGTGGCCTTTGATCTGGCCCGTAAAAGAAGCAGCAGAGTTACTTCAGTGGATAAAGCCAATGTACTGGAAAGTTCGCGCTTGTGGCGGGAGGTAGTGACGTCTGTGGCGGGGGAATATCCCGATGTGGAACTGAACCACATTCTGGTGGATAACTGTGCCATGCAGCTGGTGCGTTATCCCCAACAGTTTGACGTTATGCTCACCGAAAATATGTTTGGCGACATCCTAAGCGATTTGGCTTCGCAATTGACAGGTTCTATTGGCATGCTGCCCTCGGCTAGCCTGGGGGGGAAAGTTGGTCTATATGAGCCCATTCACGGCTCCGCCCCGGATATATCGGGACAAAATCTTGCCAACCCCATCGCCACGATTATGTCGGCAGCCATGATGTTGCGCTACTCCTTTGATTTGCCCCAAGCCGCCGACCTGGTGGAACAAGCCGTTGCTGGTGTACTGGAGGAAGGCTACCGTACTAAAGATATTATGCAGCCAGGGATGAAGCAGGTGGGTACCAAAGAGATGGCCGAGCTAATCGGGGTCAGGCTTTAACTTTCTTAAACTTATTTTTATCAATATATAGTGCTATTATAATTTGTATAACAAAATTTCAGCGCATAGGGCGGGAAAATGTGTCGCTTCCCGCCCTGTGTTAATAATCATAAATTTTTTTAGATGAAAGGAACGGAGATAGACTTGCCAAGAGTGGAAATATACGATACAACCTTGCGGGACGGAACCCAAGGAGAGGGTATATCCTTATCTGCCAAGGATAAAGTTAAAATAGCCCTCAAGCTTGATGAACTGGGCTTTCATTACATCGAAGGAGGCTGGCCTGGTTCCAATCCTAAAGATTTGCGTTTTTTTGAACTGATTAGGGAGCACCAACTAAAAAACGCGCGCATCTGTGCTTTTGGCAGCACCAGAAAATCGGGTATGGCCGCCGACCAGGATGAGAATTTGCTGCAAATTGTCCGTTCCAAAGTCCCGGTTGCCACAATATTTGGAAAAACGTGGGATTTCCATGTACTACATGCCCTGATGACCACCCTGGAAGATAATCTGAACATGATTGAAGAGTCCGTGGCTTATTTGAAACAGCAGGGTATGGAAGTATTTTATGATGCCGAACACTTTTTTGATGGTTTTATCGCCAACCGGGAATACGCCTTGGCTACATTGCAGGCGGCTAAAAAAGGCGGTGCTTCCAGGATAATCCTCTGTGATACCAACGGCGGCCACCTGCCCAATGAGATTTTTGAGCTGGTGTCTGCAGTGAAACAGGTGATTGATCTGCCCCTGGGGATACACTGTCATAACGATAGTGAGCTGGCGGTAGCTAACTCAGTAACTGCAGTCCAAGCCGGGGTCATCCAGGTGCAGGGCACTATTAACGGTTATGGGGAGCGCTGTGGTAATGCTAACCTGATCTCCATCATACCCAACCTGGCCTTTAAGTGTCATATACCTAGCCTGCCGGAGGAGAGTCTTGCGGAGCTCACCGATCTGTCCCGGTTTGTCAGCGAGCTGGCCAATATGCACCCAATGAATAACCAGCCTTTTGTGGGGGGCAGTGCTTTTGCCCACAAAGCCGGGGTACATGTGAACGCGTTGCTGAAAAACCCCCAGACCTATGAGCATCTCGAGCCCGAAAAGGTGGGCAACCGGCGCCGGGTGCTGGTTTCCGAGCTGAGCGGCTTAAGCAACCTGGCGTACAAATACCAGGAGTCTGACTTGGGCTTGGGGCTAGGTTTAGAGAAAGAAGATAACCGTAAGCTACTCGATGAGTTAAAGGAATTGGAAAATCAGGGTTATCAATTCGAAGGTGCCGAGGGGTCCTTCGAACTGCGGGTGCGCAAGGCCTTTTATGGCTACCAGGAGCCGTTTACTCTGGAAAGCCTCAAGGTATTAATTGAATTGCGTGAAGGAACGGTTTATTCCGAGGCGATCATCAAAATTATGGTCAACGGTCAGGTGATGCACACTGCCGCCGAGGGCAACGGCCCGGTAAACGCCCTGGATAACGCGTTGCGCAAAGCGCTGGAAGGGTTCTACCCGGAAATCTCCAGCTTCCAGCTCAATGACTATAAGGTGCGGGTGCTGGATGAAAAAGACGGTACCGGGGCAGTAGTACGGGTGCTGGTGGAATCCGGTGACGGCCATTGCTCCTGGGGTACGGTAGGGGTGAGCCCCAATATCATCGAGGCCAGCTGGGAAGCGCTGGTAGATAGCATTGCCTATGGTTTGCTGCGGCTTGAAAATAAAGATGATTTTGCCACCGACCAAATCATTAACGGGTTTATCCGTAATAAATGTTAAGCTAAGGTGAATGCAATTTGCTGGCCAAACAAAAATATCGGCAGTTAAAGGATAATTTGCGGGGCTATTCAAGTATTTTGGTAGCCCTTTCCGGTGGTGTGGACAGTGCTCTGCTTCTTGGTGCGGCCATTGACGCCCTGGGATCGGGTAACGTGCTGGCCGTTAACTTCCATGCCGCTATCCACGTAGCCAGCGAATTAACCGAGGTGCAGGAATTAGCTGCCCGCCTAAACTGCCGATTAGCGGTCCTTGGGGATGAAGGCTTGCTGGATAACCCTGCTTTTTGTGCCAATCCCCCCAACCGCTGCTATATCTGTAAACGGATTATTTTGGGTCAACTGCAAGCCCTGGCAGAACAACAGGGGCTGGCTGCGGTAGCCGAAGGCTCCAACGCCGACGATGCAGGTGATTACCGCCCTGGTATGCAAGCGGTGCGGGAATTGCAGGTGCTCAGCCCCCTGCTCGACGCCGGGTTAACCAAGCGGGAAATCCGGCAGCTGGCCAGGGAGCTGGGGCTACCCGTTTGGAACAAGCCTTCCTCGCCCTGCCTGTGCTCGCGCATTCCCTACGGTAGCCCGATTACAGCTACTATACTGTGGCAGATCGAAGCCGGGGAAAGGTTTTTACAGGAGGCCGGCTTTCCTGAAGTCCGGCTGCGGCACCATGGCAGTTTAGCCCGGATTGAAATCCCTGCTGAGCAAATGGCTGAAATCTTGCACCCGCCGGTGCTGTCTAAGGTGCAAAGCTGCCTGCGGGACCTAGGTTTTCAATATTTAACTTTGGACTTGCACGGTTTGCGGAGCGGCAGTTTTAATGAAGTACTTTAAGATGCAAGAAACTCCGGCAATCATGCCCCGGCCTAAATGCAGGTGGTGGCGTGCATTGCTTTTTTTCATCTGCTTTACCGGTACATTGGCTGGTTAGCTTGCGCAGGAGTTTCTGATGTACAAGACGAAAATTTTCATAAGCGGGGAGTGTGAGCCAATGACGGTGGCCCATTTTAACTGCAGATATGGTTTTAGCTCCGGGGCTGCTCTGGCTGCCTTAATTGGTGCGGGTGCCGATGTTGAGGAGATGAACAGCCGGTTAGCAGACTTAAAGCTGATGCCGGGGCGGTTGAGCGCTTTTACCGGGCGCAGCGGGCACGGGCTGCTGTATACCGGAGTCCAAGTACAGCCCACCGCCGGTGAGCAATACCCGGCTGAAGGGTTGGCCAAGGAGCTCAAGGCCAGAGGGTTGGATGCTGGTGCGTCGGAGCGGTTTGCTCAAGTAATGGAGCAGCTGAGCAGTTATTACCAGGCCAGGTTGGCCGGACCGGTTTACCTGTCGGACAGGCTGCTGGTGGAAATATTGGGTACGGTGCTGGCACTAGAGTCGCTTCAGGCCGCTAAGCTATTTGTTGCGCCGCTGCCCCTGGATAGTGCCAATGGCGGGCTGGCTGGCCAGTCTTTCAATGTCTTTACCCTGCTCAATGGTTTTGTCGTTGGCCCGGCAGCAGGCCAGGCAACGATAATTACCCCCGCAGGAGCTGCCATGCTAAAGGGTCTAGCCCAACCTGACGTGCAAATGCCCGGGCTTACTTTGCGGGCAACAGGCTGTGGGGCAGAGCTGGCAGAGGGAGGTCAGACCGATGGGAAGCCCGGCTTTAGCTTAGCTGAACCAGTATTTAAAGCTCTGGTTAATGCCGTGCTCGGTGAGCCTGTCTCGGGCAGTGCACAGGCAGGGAAAATTGGCGAAGAAGTGCTGCTCATGGAAACCTCTATTGATGATATGAACCCGGAGTTCTATCCCTACCTGGTGGCCCGGCTGCTAGAGGCCGGGGCACTGGATGTCTACCTGAAACACATCATTATGAAAAAGGGGCGACCCGGGGTAATGCTTATAGTAGTAGCCCGGGAAGACCGGCAGGAGCCCCTATTGCAGGTAATTTTCTCCGAAACCTCTACTCTGGGGGTGCGCCTGCGCACCGAGCGGCGCAGGTGTCTGCACCGGGAACTTGTCACTGTGCAGACTAGCTATGGCGCGGTACGGGTTAAACTAGCCCTGGAGGAGCCGGGGGGGCAGCCGTTGCGCTGTGCCCCGGAATTTGAAGATTGCCTGGCCAGGGCACGGGAGCAACAGGTGCCGTTGCAAAATGTGTACCGGGCGGCCCTGCTGGCTGCGGAGAGTTGGTTAGAGAAACAGCCTTAAGGCTGTACATGGAGATATTGGAGTACAGTATTAGCTGAATAATCCTAGAACACTCGTTTTTATCCAGGCCATGTGTTAAAATAGTTAAGCAAGTGAATAAATCGGGGGCAATGGCATGGAATACCTCAGGGGGCTAAAGGAGAACCTGAATCTTAATTTAGACTTATTTAATATTGTCAGCATTATTGATATTCTAATAGTGGCCTTTGTCTTATACCGGCTGATGATGTTGATTCAGGGTACCCGGGCAGTGCAGTTAATCAAGGGCTTGGCGGTGCTGCTAGTGGCCACCGCGGTGAGCAGTCTGCTGAATCTAAATACCGTGCATTGGTTGCTCAGACAGGCGATGACGGTTTTAGTGGTGGCGCTGCCCATTGTGTTTCAGCCGGAGCTGCGCCGTGCTCTGGAAAAACTGGGCGGCGGCGATTTCTTTGTCCGCCCGCTGACCCAGATGGCTGAAGACGACCGGAGCGCCTTAATAAATGAAGTGGTTCGGGGTACCCAGAATATGTCTGCAAGCCGGACCGGGGCGCTGATTGTGCTGGAACGCGTAACCGGCCTGCAGGAATTTATTGATACCGGTATCAAGGTGGATAGCCTTGTCTCCGCTGAACTGCTGATGAATATATTTATTAACAAGTCACCGCTGCACGATGGTGCCGTAATTATCCGGGGAGACAGGCTGGCTGCGGCGGCCTGCGTTTTGCCGTTATCAGAAAGCCGGCATTTAAGCAGGGATTTAGGCACCAGACACCGGGCTGCAGTGGGGCTATCAGAACAGTCAGATGCTGTAGCGGTAGTCGTATCCGAAGAGACGGGTTCTGTGTCTTTGACCCTGGAAGGGACCCTTTACCGACGTTTAACTGAAGTGGAACTGCATGACCTGCTGGTTAAGTTTCTCAAGCCTGCCACAACACGCAGTGCGCTTTCCTCACTCTGGCAGAAAAGGTGATGTGCTCATGATGATCCGCTGGCGGGATAATTCCATTCGCCTAATTGCAATTTTTATGGCTGTGCTGCTTTGGGTGTATGTGGCTAACGAGCAAAATCCGATGAGTAGCCATACCTATCAAATACCTTTAACTGTCCAGGGAGAACCTGAAGGTTATGTGTTTAGCGGGTTGCCCGGAAAAGTAAGTATAAAAGTTAAGAGCCCCAAAAATCTCAGTGCTACCTTGAGGGTGAGCGATTTCACTGCCCAGGTCAACCTGAGCGGTATTACGGAAGGTGAACAACAACTGCCGGTACAGGTTACTGCCCCTCCAGGGGTTGAGATGATTCAAGTCACCCCTCAGGTGGTACAAGTTGCTGCGGACAAAATAACCCAAAAAAGTGTACCGGTGACGCTTAATCTGAAGGGTGAAGTTGCTCAGGGCCTGGTCCGGGGTAAGCCTGTATTGCAGCCCCAGGCAGTAACACTGGAGGGGCCGGGTAAACTGCTGGCGGGAATTAATCACGTTGGTGTAGCAGTAAACCTATCCGATGTGGAGGACGAACTAGTCAGAGAGGTAACTGTGCAGACCGGGGTTAAAGGCGTTACCGTCAGCCCTACACGGGTTTTGGTGACTGTGCCGGTGACCTCATTGCCGGTCAAAGAGCTGCCGGTACGGGTCGAGCTTGTTGGCTTACCAGCAGAAGGATATTTGGCGGGCGAGGTAGTGGTGCAGCCCGCTGCGGTGCGGGCAACCGGTCCCAAGCAGGTAATTGACGCTCTTACCGAAGTAAACGTGCAGGCTGTAGATATCTCTGGGGTCACTGAAGATGTGGTAAGGGAAGTGGGGCTGGTTCTGCCGAACGGGGTTATCTCGTTACAGCCCAAACAGGTGCATATTGCTGTGGACATTGCACTGCAGGCGACAGAACCGCAGCAGCCCAGTCCGGATGAAGAACCGGAGGAAGAAGAAAACCCAGAAAATGTAACTGAGCGGTAAAATGCGTTTCGGGACTTGCCAAAGTAGCCCCGTGCGCTTTTTTTTGCTTAATCTTAAAATGAACGGCAGCGCAACTGTTTCAAGCAGAAGCGTAAACCCGTACCAGGCGATCCCACGGTGTTTTTTTACAAGAAAATGCCATGATCCGTAATAAATTGACCGTGTCATACTATAATGGATGAGTAGAAACGTGTCCGGTAAATTTAAGCACATCTATTAATAACAGGCTAGGCGAAAGTTGAATTATTATGGTAAAATATATCGTTAAACTATAAACAATTAAATAGTTAAAAGGTGGCGAGAGCATGACCTTGTAATTATGTTAGCCAGGGCCATTAAAAGAGTACATTTTACATATTTAATTGCCTAATTGAGGAGGAAATGGACATGGATATTATAGTAAGAGAAAATTATGCTGAAATGAGCAGGTATGCTGCTGAGGTAATTGCCAGTTATGTAAAAGCCAAGCCCAATTGCATACTTGGACTAGCGACTGGCAGCACACCTATCGGAACCTACCAGGAACTGGTCAGAATGTATAAGGAAGGGCTCGACTTTTCCAACGTTATAACTTTCAATCTGGATGAGTACTATGGAGTGGGTATTGATCTGAATAAACCCTTCGATTTAGATCAGAGTTATGCCAGATTTATGTACGAGAACCTTTTTAAGCATATTAATATTAAGCCGGAAAACGTACATGTTCCCGACGGGCTGACCAAAGAACCTGAAAAGTATTGCCATTGGTATGAAAATGAAATTGTCAAGGCCGGGGGAATTGATTTACAAGTTGTGGGCATAGGCGGTGACGGTCATTGGGCCTTTAACGAACCAGGATCATCGCTGGCTTCAAGGACAAGATTACAGGCCTTAACCCAACAAACCCTTGATGACAATTATGAAAGCTTTTATCAAAAAGCCGGCATAGCCATGGAGGATATGCCACATTTCGCTCTCACCATGGGGATCGGTACGATTCTTGAGGCGAGGAATATCATCATGCTGGCCAATGGGAAAAAGAAGGCGGATGTGGTGGCCAAAAGCATTGAAGGTCCCTTAACTTCTCAAATCACGGCTTCGGCAATTCAACTGCACAGCGGGGGAGTTACCGTTGTGCTAGATAGGGATGCTGCCTCAAGCCTTAACAACTTAGAGCATTATATGCATGGAAAAGTTAAAGCGTGATTACGGTTTTTGCTAGATTAAAAAAACTCTTCTTTTTCTTCCTTAGTATAAAACAGTTGCATATTCTCTTCATCGGAAAGTGTTCCTTCATATTTTAAGAGATAGGTTATGGCGTTATTTCGACTAACAAAAGCATTTTCCTCTAAGTCTGCTATTTTTTCCGGTATGCCCTGCTCAAAGAGCAATTGCTTAACCTTTTGGAAAATATCCCGGTTACCATAAAGAAATTTTCCTTCATCAAGAATTTTTGCCGCTACCATGGATTCAAAGCAGTCGAATTTTAATTGCTCATGCACCTTGGCCATGTCTTTGATGACATAATCAATTTCTTCTTTATAACTGGGATTTTTCAAAAGATAGTTTTTTTGGCTATAGATAGCTAAATCAAGGCTTTGAATTGTGCTGTCGGACAGGTCCTGGGTTACGACAACAATATCTAGATCAGAACCGTTGACTAGCTCTCCCGTGGATGATTCAGGCCTGGGTTCCAAGTGGGCCATGTCATACGCTACATCACCTGCCATGATGAAACAAGCAAGATTTTTGATAATTTGTGAATCCTTATGTGATTCACAAATTTTTTTAATAACCTCTTGGGCAAGTTTGAGCTTATTTTTACTTATTTTTATGATCTCTTGATGTAGTAATTCTGCCCTGGAGGACATTTCCGATAAGGTTTTGGCGGTACCAATAATAGTATAATCATAAAACTCCCTGATGATGGATGGTGAAAGTCTGGCGTACCCTTTAACATGCTTATCAAGCCTCAGGTATTTCCGGCCAATTGTTTTAGTTATTATTCTTTCGCTGTTATTACAGATTTTCCATAAACTAAACTCATCCATTTTTGTTTTTTCCAGCAGCACCCTTCCAGTTAAAGGTCCTTGCGTGTCCAATAGCTCAACAATATTATCCATTCTGCCCACTTCCTTGTATTATATATAGCAAGCAATGCCCAGCCGACACTAACTATTTTACCCTCTTGGTTATATCTTATGGCGAGCTTGCTGCAAAAAAGGCACCGAATATTTGTACGGTGCCTTATCCCCCACACCTAGTTTTCTACTCACCAGCAGCCTGTTTGGGCTGGAGATAATTGTTTATATACACCACCTGCTCCGGTTGGCGGTGATAACCATTGATAAGCCTGATCAGCAAATGAGCCAGCCTGTCGGGGTGATGACGCACCACTCCACCCTCCTGCAGCAGCTCACCGGAAATAGGAGTTACCCCCAAATCGTCAATGGCTTCGAGATCCGCCACAACTGGCGTGGCACCATCCTTGCGATACCAGTCCACCAACTGGGTCGGTACGGTTTCTGTATTTACAATAGCATAATCCACTATTGCACCGGCGTGTTTAAAGATAGCCTGTAAGTGCTGGGAAGCAGAGTAACCGTCGGTTTCACCGGGCTGGGTCATAACATTGCAAATATAAATTTTAACGGCCCTGGCCCGGGCTATTGCCTCGGAAATACCTTGTACCATCAGCCCGGGCATAACGCTGCTATAAAGGCTCCCCGGCCCCATAATAATAGCATCGGCCTCTCCGATAGCTTGCAAGGCACTCTCGATAGGATAGCAGTTACAAGGCTCTAAAAATACACGCCTAATTTTTTTGCCGCTTTGCGGGATTTTGGATTGCCCGCAAACTACAGAGCCGTCTTCCATTTCCGCGCACAGCCGGACATTGGCCAAAGTAGCAGGGATTACCTGGCCTCGCACCGCCAGCATCCGGCTGAGTCTGCGCACTGCCTGGTCAAAGCCGCCGGTAATATCGCACATGGCCGCCAGCACAAGATTGCCTAAACTATGCCCTTTAAGTTCCCCCGCTGCAAAACGATACTGCATCAGTTCCTCAGTCAGAGGTTCCCGGTCAGACAAAGCGACCAGACAGTTGCGGATATCGCCAGGGGGCAACATGTCCAAATCATCCCTTAACCGACCGGAGCTGCCGCCGTCATCGGCCATCGTAACAATGGCAGTCAGATTGTCAGTATATTGTTTAAGACCGCGCAATAAAACCGGAGTTCCCGTGCCGCCGCCGATGACCACTACCTGTGGTCCCTTCTCCCGTCGACGCCGATGATAAATAACATCCACCAGTTTGTCTCCGCTTGGCGTGACTGCGCCGATTACTGAATACATGGCCTTACATAATCCGTAAACCATTAACGCTGCGCCTGCGACCATAATAACCATACTTGGCAGCAGCGTTCCGCTCTGGACAGTCATATTATTGATCGATTTTTCCAAAAAAAATCCTGTGTCAGGAGTGTAGTAATAAACCACCAGCGCCACACCAGTCAATAACAGCCCGCACCCCAACAGCGCCAGGAACAGCCATCGCTTAAAAAACATACCCAAACATAGCCACTTTATCATTGTTTCGCCTCCCGTGTGCCTTCCGCCAAGTAAATCTGTGCTTCGCTGTTTAGTGGGGTAGCCGTTATGCCAATTAGTTGAATTCCAAGGGGTATATCCCCGGCCGCTATACTAACATCAAGAAGCCTGGATGAGTAGGTAAACGTTGCTGCAATCATTACGAAATTAGCTAGTGTACCTTCCATTTAAAGGATAGCAAAGCACTAAATTAAGGTCAATGTTTTTTGTTTCCATTGTAAGCTTTTTCGGCCGTTACTTCTAGATTTTAATACCATAAGTGTGATAATGTGTTGAAAAAAATTTATTAGGAGATTATTACAATGAATATCTAAACTTGGGTAAAAATAATATATGTAGGGCCCATGGCCGGCCTAAGTAAAAGCTAAGGTTGTCGCAGCTTATCGGACATAAGCAGTCCTCCTTTGGGCAATATTTAAGTTACTATCCCTGTATCTGAATAATGTATTCATTCATATAATAAATTGACATAAGGATAACGTGAAAGTTATAATAATTGTTGCTTCTAAGGACAAATATATGGTTTAAAATAAATAAATTGAAGCTTGGTCAATAACCGTATTATGTCAGCATGATATAAACAAGCCAGGGCTTTAATTTATTATTTTTATTTAAGGAGGTAGTTGTATTAATGACACGGTTGTTTGGTACCGATGGTGTGCGTGGAGTAGCCAATAAAGATCTTACCCCTGAATTGGCCTATAAGTTGGGCCGTGCCGGGGCATTTGTGCTGGCGAAAGACCACAGTCCGGTACGTCTGGTGGTAGGCCGAGACACCCGGGTATCCGGGGACATGCTGCAAGCTGCCCTGTCCGCCGGTATCTGCTCCACAGGGGCGGATGTCTTATCCGTTGGGGTGATCCCTACCCCGGCCATAGCCATGTTGACCAGGGAACTAAACGCTGCTGCGGGCGTGGTGATATCAGCCTCGCACAACCCGGTGGAAGATAACGGCATTAAATTCTTCGGGCCAGGCGGTTATAAACTGACCGACGAAGAAGAAGATCAGATTGAGGAACTGCTGCTCAGTGGTAAAGCCGAATTACCTTCTCCAGTAGGGGCCGGCGTTGGCCGGATAAAACAGGTGGCAGACGCTGATGACCGTTATGTTGCTTATCTGAAAACAAGCATTTCCGGTGATTTAAGCGGTCTGAGAATAGTGCTCGACTGCTCCAATGGCGCGGCCTACCGGGTGGCCCCCCGTTTGCTGGAAGAACTAGGTGCCGAGATTATATCTATTTATAACAGCCCCGACGGGGTGAACATCAATGCCGGGTGCGGCTCTACCCACCCGGAAAAACTCCAAACGGCGGTGGTGCAGCACGGCGCCGATCTTGGCCTGGCCCACGATGGGGATGCCGATCGGTTGATTGCCGTGGATCATCAGGGTAACCTGGTCGATGGCGATCAGATTATTGTTATCTGCGCCCGGCACTTGAAAGACCAAAATCAGTTGCCTAAAAATGCTGTGGCTGTCACAGTGATGAGCAACCTGGGTTTGAAACTAGCTATGCAGGAAGCGGGCATCGAGGTACTGGAGACCAAAGTGGGGGACCGTTATGTGTTGGAAGAACTGCTGCGCAGCGGAGCTGCTTTGGGTGGCGAGCAGTCCGGGCATATCATCTTCCTTGAGCACAGTACCACGGGTGATGGCTTGCTTACCGCGCTGCAATTGCTGACGGTGGTAAAATCTACCGGGCGTAGCCTGGCCGAGCTGGCCGGGCAAATGGAACGCCTGCCACAGTTACTGGAAAATGTCCAGGTAGCAGATAAACATCTAGTCATGACCAGTCCGTTGCTGGAGAAGAGCATTGCGGCAATGGAAAAGCGTTTGGCCGGTCAGGGCCGGATATTGGTGCGTCCCTCCGGCACCGAGTCGCTGGTGCGGGTAATGGCCGAGGGGCGGGATATGGAGCAGCTGCAGGCGATTGTGGATGAGCTGGTAGGGTTAGTTAAGCGGCTGTAATGGCATTGCAGCCGCTGCCCGGACGGGCGGTTTAACAATCATATAACAGCGCCAGAACCCGGATTGCCTGGGTTGACGAGGTGGGAGCTAATCGAAATTTCGGCGGGTACTCCCCGGTCCGGTCACGACCGTCAAAGGTACTACAAAACTTGCGGGTAACTGCGGGGACAAAGGGTACCGGGTGACTTGGGAAAGGCAGAAATACCGACCTTCCGAGCCGTCACGAAGATATATCTTTGGACGGCTGATTAAAGGCGATTAATTAATTGCGAGTTAACGGAGGTTATATTTATATGTGTGGCATTGTAGGATACATCGGTGGCCGTCAGGCGGCATCCATATTGCTGGACGGTTTACAGAAGCTGGAATACCGGGGCTATGATTCTGCCGGCATTGCAGTAATACAGAATAGTGCTATCGAGCTGCAGAAGAAAGTGGGCAAACTTGCTAAACTTCGTGAACAAATGAGCGTCTCCATGCCCACAGCAACAGTGGGCATTGGGCATACCCGCTGGGCTACTCACGGCCGCCCCAGCGATGCCAATTCACATCCTCACCTGGACTGCTCGGGGCGGTTTGCGGTGGTGCACAATGGTATCATCGAAAATTATCTTTCCCTGCGGGAGTGGCTTATTACCCAGGGGCATGTGTTCCGCTCGGAAACCGATACCGAAGTGCTGCCCCATTTAATTGAGGAGTTTTACACGGGCAATTTGGTGGAAACTATGCAGCAGGTGCTCAAGCAAGTGGTCGGCTCCTACGCGATGGTGGTGCTGGCCTTGGACGAACCAAGCCAGCTGGTGGCGATTCGCAATGACAGCCCGCTGGTGGTTGGACTGGGGGACGGGGAAAACTTTTTGGCTTCTGATTTGCCGGCCCTGCTGGCCCATACCCGCCAGACTTATATCCTGGAGGACGGGGAAATAGCGGTACTCACCCGGGAGCAGGTGCGGGTATTTGACCAGACCGGCCAACCGGTGGCTAAGCAAGTATTTACCGTTAATTGGGAGGCCAAACAGGCTGAAAAAGATGGTTATGCCCATTTTATGCTCAAGGAAATTCACGAACAGCCCCGGGCTATCAAAGATACCCTGAGCGGGCGCATTGCCGCAGACGGCGGCAGTATAACTTTACATGAAATAAATATAACGGAAGCACAGCTGCGGGACATTAATAAAATCTTCATCACTGCCTGTGGTACTGCTTACCACGCCGGGCTGGTGGGCAAACATATTATTGAATCACTGGCTCGTATTCAGGTGGAAGTGGATATCGCTTCAGAATTTCGCTATCGCAACCCGCTACTGGACCGGCATTGCCTGGTAATAGTGGTCAGCCAGAGCGGTGAAACCGCCGATACCCTGGCAGCACTGCGGGAAGCCAGGCGCAAAGGTGCCCGGGTGCTGGCGGTGACCAATGTGGTGGATAGCTCGGTAGCCAGAGAAGCTGATGATGTGCTTTACACTTGGGCCGGCCCGGAAATTGCCGTAGCCTCCACTAAAGCTTACACTACCCAGCTGGTTGCTATGTACCTCATTGGACTGTACCTGGCCCAGGGTCGCGGCAATTTAAAGCCGGAGGAGCTGACCAGGATTGTCACCGGCCTGCGCGAGCTGCCTGACAAAGTGAGCGCCATTTTAGAAGATAGTCATGATATTGAAGCTTTTGTCCGGCAATACCGCGATTGTGCCGACGTCTTCTTTATTGGCCGGGGACTGGACCACGCCGTGGCTATGGAAGGTTCCTTAAAGCTCAAGGAAATCTCATACATTCATGCTGAGGCCTACGCTGCCGGTGAGCTTAAACATGGCACCCTGGCGCTAATTGTTCAGGATGTCCTGGTTATTGCCCTGAACACCCAGGCGACACTGTTTGATAAAATGCTCAGCAATATCAAAGAGGTCAAGGCCCGGGATGCCACAGTACTGGCGGTGGCTATGCGCGGGCTGGAAGAGGTGGCCAAGGAAGCCGACCATGTCATGTATGTGCCCGACACCCACCAGGTGCTGGCCCCGGTGCTGGCAGTGATGCCGCTGCAGCTTCTGGCTTACCATATGGCGGTAGCTCGGGACTGTGATGTTGACCAGCCCAGAAACCTAGCCAAGAGCGTAACGGTGGAGTAGGGGTGCGAGGGCAACAAAGCGTATCTGATTCATAGGAAAAAGTCTTAACTTGAAATAAAGTTGTTTACCGGCTACTATTATGAGCTAATCATACTAGTAGCTTTTTCTTCGAAATTTTTCGTGGTGAAAATAAGCATACTTATGAGGTTGCACATTGAGGGATTATACAAGAGTTATTATGATAAGATGGTATTGGTTAATATTAGCGGCAAAATTAGTAATAATGTGAAAATTGGTGATCCATAAAAGGTATATAAAAAACGCAAAAGCTAAATAAGTTTCGGCAAGGATTATAAACAAGGCAATATTTCAAACTATTTAAGCACCGTCTGCATAAACAATATTACGTTGCTTTTTTATTGGCGCTGCAATGCATGCTTAAAACTGCTGTTTAGCCGGTCAGAGTAATGTCACAGGAGGAGGAATAGCCATTATTTTGTCGAATTAATAATAACGGCTAAATGCGCCAGGGTGCGTTTACTCGGCAAGCCAGTAGCTGATGGGGCAAGAAAGAAAGCCGGATATTATATGAGATTGTGAGGTTGCGTGCATCCCGTGACTGCTTATCTTATGTTGTTGATCATCGATGCTGATGGAGGTGTTGCCCCGTGTTTGTTAATTTTTTTTATGAACTGAGAAATGTGGGTGTGCCGGTATCTTTGAACGAGTGGCTGACTTTGATGGAAGCCCTAAACCAGGGCATAGGGATCGCCAACCTGGACGAATTTTACCTGGTAGCTCGTTCCATTCTGGTCAAAAGTGAAACGCAGTTTGATAATTATGACCTGGCCTTCCAAAATTACTTCAGCGGCATTGAAACGCCGGCTGATCTGGTTAACGAGGCTTTAGATTGGCTGTACAATGGGTTGCCGCCCCAGGTAGCCGCACATGAGTCTCAGGCGCTGCCCCTGGAGAGCAATCCGGCTGAAACAAGGAAGAGCGTTAACACTAACTTTCGCCAGGATGGCAATAAGGCAACTAAAGGCGGCGGTTCGAGGCGCGGTGGTTCTAACCCAAAAGGGGTGCGCCTGGACGGTGCGCCCGGCAATTTTACGGCTATGCAAGTAGCAGCCAGGAGGAACTACCGGGGCTTTCGGGGTGATATGATTCTTGGCGTCAGGAAGTTTGAAGCAGCTTTGCGGGTCTTACGCCAGCTGACCAATCAACATGAAGGCTTGAGGAATGAGCTGGATATCAACCTGACGATTGATACAACCTGCCGGAACGCCGGTCGGTTGGAGATAGTTTGGGACCGACCGCGTAAAAATAACTTGAAAATATTGCTGCTGATGGATTCCGGCGGCTCCATGGATATGCATATCAATCTCTGCAGTCGGCTCTTTACAGCTTTTAAACGCTCCAGCCATTTAAAGGAGCTCAAGATTTATTACTTTCATAATTGTATTTATGATTACATTTATGAGAAACCCATTTGCAGCGAGGAACAGGCGCTGACTACGTATGATTTTTTGCGTAAATTTGATGATAGTTATCGGCTAATCATTATCGGTGACGCCAGTATGGCCGAGAGTGAACTAATGGCGGTCAACGGGGCTATTGATTATGATCAACTGAATAGTGATCCTGGGGTGGTTTGGCTGGAGCGGTTTGCCAAACATTTCAGCCATAATGTTTGGCTTAATCCGATACCAGCCGGGGGATGGAATGAGCGAATGAACTACCGGGCTCGTTCCATTAACATGATCCGTCAATTATTTCCCATGTATGAGCTGTCGGTAAACGGGCTGGAGCAGGCGGTAAAACGACTTAAGGTCAGAAGATAAAGGAATGGCCTGGTTAAAAGAAAGTATGAAAAAACCGCCTGAGCACATCTGCTCCCCCGAGCAACACGCCCATGCTGCTGCCAAAGTTGGCCAGCACTACTACCAGCAGGACATGGGTAACCTTATTACGCCAGAAGCCCTTAAGGGAATAAACATCATCGGACAAATTTTCAAAATCTTGCACATTAGGTTTTCTAATCACTGCCTCGGTGAGACCGGCAAACCAGCCCGCTGCCAGCAGGGGATGCAGGGTGGTGAACGGTGAAGCGATAAATGCTGTCAGTACCGTCAGGGGGTGAGCAAGAGCGATTAAAGCCCCCAGTGCGGACAGGGTGCCTGTCCAGGCAACCCAGCTGGTTAGCTGCTCAAATCCTGTAGTCCTGTCCACAGTAAAGGTAGAAGCAATAAGTGCTATGATCAGCAGCGGTATAGCCCAGGTGATGATTTTAAAGCTGCGGGAAGTTGGTGGCACGCTGGACAGTTGGGTTAGATCGTGCTCACGAGCAAGTTCCCTTTTAATGCCGGGCACGTGTCCGGCTCCCAATACTGCCACGATTTTGTTACCGGGGGCAGTTTTTATTTTTTCCGCCAGGTACTGGTCTCTTTCGTCGATGAGCACGGACTTAAATTTAGGTGAAACCTGGGATAACTCGTCCAGGGCCGCGGTTAACATATCCTGGCTTTTCATTTTATCGATTTCTTCTTCACTGAGGTCTTCAGTGTTAAACATACTTAAAATAATTTGGAAGAATAATTTAATTTTTTCCCAAAAACCGGAACCACGCCACAGCCGCAGCATGGTAGCTTGAATATCTCGGTCGGCTAAGCACAGGTTAGCACCGGTTTCATTGGCGGAGGTGATACCCTGGAGCATTTCCTGGCCCGGTTGAATGCCAAACTGGCGGGCTAATCTTTTCTGGTAGGAGGACAAGATTAAATTAATTAACAGCAGCAGTGATTGGCCATTTTTAATTATTTTTACAATATCCGTGTTCTTCCATTTATCGACATCGATAATAGATTGATAGCGGGATTCGCATAATTCCACACAAACTGTATCGGGTCTTTCCGCTTGGATGACCTCTTTAACCTCTGCGGCGCTTTTTGGGGAAACATGGGCGGTCCCGATGAGAAGGATTTCCCTGCTGCCTAACTCTAGACGGTGTACATTTCCATTTTTTGTGTCCAATTGATCACTTCCCCATGTGTTGTGGTAAAACAAATATATCATATCATATTCGCGGTAATTTACCACGCACTAGAAAGCTTGCAGCTAGCTTTTATTTTAATTAGCAACTTAACACATGGAATAATATAAGAAGCCAGGTGGTCCAAATTTGATTAAACTGGTGCAGTATTGCACCAGTTTAAAATTGAATAAGACATTTTTTCGACGTTTTTTGCGTATAATAAAACCGTTTGATGCTGTTAATCAACCGTTTAAGGTTAAAATGATGCCATTTGACAATTACCTGTGTGAATGGTCGAAGTTTTGCAACAATTTTTTACGATAATAAACAATTTAATACTATTTCATTATAACTTGCTATTCTACGCTTATTCAAACAAATATAATTAACCCATTAAAGGGAGGAGCATGATTGTGAACGCACAACAAATGTTAAAAGAAAAAATGATTCCCACGGCAGAAGCGGCTAAGTTAATTAAGTCTGGTGACTTAATTTACACACCGTCGGCTTCTAATGAACCCGCTGATTTATGGGAGGCTATTGCTGACCGGGCGGAAGAATTGGAAGGTGTGCGAGTCAGGCAATTCTTGACCAGGCGCGCACACAGATATTTAGATCCATCTTTTGCTAAGCATCTTTTTGTAGAATCTATGTTTGTTACCGGGCCGATTAGAAAACAGATCCATGAAGGCCATGCCACCTATATGCCTTGGAACTTCAGCGACATGCCTGCTATGGTCAGACAGAGTGGTTGTGACGTACTGATGATGGCAACTACTCCAATGGATGAGTACGGCTATTTTTGTTATGGCTTAGGCTGTGACTATACTCCTGCTGCTGTTGAAGTTGCCAAGAAAATTATTGTGGAAGTTAACCCTAATATACCCTGGACTAATGGTTATAACAAAATCCACATATCCCAGGTGGATGCCGTTTGTGAGAGCAATGCACCGTTATTTGAGCTAGAACAACCTACGATCTCGGCCATGGATGAAAAGATCGCTGCTCCGATCGCTGAGCGCATTCAAAACGGTTCCACACTTCAAGTAGGTATCGGCGGTATTCCTTCTGCGGTATGTAAGTACATGGCATTCAAAAAAGATCTTGGTATGCATACTGAATTGGTCACTGACTATATTCAAGAAATGATGGAAAGCGGTTGCTTAAACGGGAGCAAAAAAACAATTCATAAGGGCAAGGTTATCGCTACTATCGTCGAGGGCACTAAGCATTGTTTCGATTATATCGCGAATCACCCGGCTATTGAATTCCACCCGGTGGATTATACAAATAATCCTTTCGTCATCGCTCAAAACTCTAAGCAGGTTAGTATCAACGGTACTATTGAGGTTGACTTATTTGGCCAGTGCTGCTCGGAATCTATGGGCCCCAAAGTTTATGGAGGTATTGGCGGCCAGCTTGACTTTGCCAGAGGCTGCACCATGTGTCCGGATGGCCAAGGGTTTATCGTTTTGACTTCGACCACCAAGAATGATACCATCTCCAAGATTGTGCCCACTCTGACTCCTGGTGCTGTTGTATCCACCACCAGGACCCTGGTTGACCATGTCGTAACTGAGTACGGTTGTGTTAGACTGCGTGATAAATCCATGCAGGAAAGGGCCAAGCTGCTGATCAGCGTTGCTCATCCTAACTTCCGGGATATGCTCACTTTCGAAGCCAAGAAAATGGGTCTGCTAGTTTAATTAGTTAACACTCAAAGCGCCTCGTTTGGGGCGCTTTTATTTTGTTCCGGGGAAAAAGCATACTTTTAAGTATACCCAAAGCCTGTCCCTTTTGGTACACAGTGGCAATTTTTGTATGCAACAATTAACAAAGCTGTTAACATGTATATTCCTACTGTTAACGCCTAAAATTAGACCGTTTAGCAACTTTAGCTAAATGGTCATTGTTTTTTGATTTCCTTTATTATATCATATAATTAACTACTTTCAGAATATTGTTAATAGTGAGTCGAAAGGTGGCGATTTTTCGGGAAAGATGGCGATTCGTGTAGACAAGTTTTAAGTGGTGTAAAATCACTTAATAAACTTAAATTATTTCAATAGATAAAAGGGAGGTAAATTAATGAACGTACAGCAAATGTATAAGGACAAGCTGTTTTCCCCAGCCGAAGCAGCAAAGGCAGTTAAGTCTGGTGACATGATTTACACACCTTCGGAAGCTAATGAACCTACTCTTATATGGGAAGCTTTAGCTGATAGGAAGGAAGAATTAGAAGGTGTGAGAGTTAGGCAATTCCTGACTAGGCGCAAGCACAGATATGTAGATGAGTCTTTTGCTCCGCATATGTTCATAGAATCTCTTTTTGTTACCACACCAATCAGAAAGATGGTTCACGATGGCTATGCCACCTATCTGCCCTGGAACTTCAGCGACATGCCCGCCTTGATCAGGCAGGGTGGCTGTGACGTATTGATGTGTGCTGTTACTCCAATGGATGAACATGGTTATTTTTGTTATGGTTTAGGCTGCGACTATACCCCAGCTGCTGTTGAAGTTGCAAAAACAATTATCGTGGAAGTTAACCCTAATATACCCTGGACTAATGGTTATAACAAAATCCACATTTCCCAGGTGAGTCATATTATTGAGGCTAATGATGTGCCGATATTTGAACTGGAACAGCCGACGATATCAGCCATGGATGAAAAGATTGCTGCCCCAATCGCTGAGCGTATTACGGACGGTTCCACGCTTCAAGTAGGTATAGGCGGTATCCCCGCTGCGGTATGCGGGTACATGCAACATAAAAAAGATCTTGGTATGCATACTGAACTTGTCACTGACTATATTAAAGATATGATGGAAAGCGGCTGCATGAACGGGAGCAAAAAATCAATTCATAAGGGCAAGGTTATCGCTACTATCGTCGAGGGCACCAAGCCATGTTTCGATTATATTGCCAATCACCCGGCTATTGAATTCCACCCGGTTGATTATACAAATAATCCTTTCGTCATCGCCCAAAACCATAAGCAGGTTAGTATCAATGGTACTATTGAGGTTGACTTATTTGGCCAGTGCTGCTCGGAAAGTATGGGTACTAGAATCTGGGGAGGAATTGGCGGCCAGCTGGACTTTGCCAGAGGCGTTACTATGAACCCAGAGGGTCAAGGGTTTATCGTTTTGACGTCTACTACGAAGAATGATACCATTTCTAAGATTGTACCAACTTTGACTCCTGGTGCTGTTGTGTCCACCCCTAGGACCCTGGTTGACCATATCGTTACTGAGTACGGTTGTGTTAAATTGCGTGATAAATCCATGCAGGAAAGGGCCAAGCTGCTGATCAGCGTTGCCCATCCTAATTTCCGGGATATGCTTACTTTTGAAGCCAAGAAAATGGGTCTTCTCATTTAGTTAAAAAAGCGGAAAGCGCCTCGTTTGAGGCGCTTTTTTTTAGGCAGTTTCTGGGTTGAAGGTAAAAATGGGACGTTTTATTTTTCATCAATATGTCCTTCTTTGAGTATCCCATACATAATTTATAAATTTCTGAATATTATTAATTATAAATCAAGAAAGGTGGGAAAATTTACTTATTAAGTGATTGTTAAGCAAACTAATAGGTAAGGTAAAAGGGAGGTATATATATGATGAACGTACAAGAAATGTATCGTAATAAGCTGACTACCCCGGAGATAGCAGCTAAATCAGTAAAGTCTGGTGACATGATTTACACGCCTTCGGAAGCTAATGAACCCACTCTTATATGGGAGGCTTTAGCCGATAGGAAGGAAGAATTAGAAGGTGTGAGAGTTAGGCAATTCTTGACTAGGCGCAAGCACAGATATGTAGATCCATCTTTTGCTCCGCATATGTTCATAGAATCTCTTTTTGTTACCACACCAATCAGAAAGATGGTTCACGATGGCTATGCCACCTATCTGCCCTGGAACTTCAGCGACATGCCCGCCTTGATCAGGCAGGGTGGCTGTGACGTATTGATGTGTGCTGTTACTCCAATGGATGAACATGGTTATTTTTGTTATGGTTTAGGCTGCGACTATACCCCGGCTTGCGTTGAAGTGGCCAAGACATTAATTGTAGAAGTAAACCCTAATATACCTTGGACCAACGGTTATAACAAAATTCACATTTCTCAAGTGGATTATATTATTGAGGCTAATGATGTGCCGATATTTGAACTGGAACAGCCCACCATCTCTTCATTGGACGAAAAAATCGCTGCCCCGATCGCTGAGCGCATTACCGATGGTTCGACGCTGCAGGTAGGTATAGGCGGAGTTCCCGCTGCGGTATGCGGGTACATGCAGCACAAAAAAGATCTTGGTATGCATACTGAACTTGTCACTGACTATATAAAAGATATGATGGAAAGCGGCTGCATGAACGGGAGCAGAAAGTCCATTCATAAGGGCAAAGTAATTGCTACCATCGTTGAGGGCAAGAAGGCTTGCTTCGATTACATTGCCAATCACCCGGCTATTGAATTCCACCCGGTGGATTACACTAACAATCCCTTCGTCATCGCGCAAAACTATAAGCAGGTCAGCATCAACAGCACCATCGAGGTTGACTTGTGGGGCCAGTGCTGCTCAGAAAACATTGGCACTAAAATCTGGGGCGGTATTGGCGGCCAGCTGGACTTTGCCAGAGGCGTCACTATGAACCCAGAGGGTCAAGGATTTATTGTTCTAAACTCGACGACCAAGAATGATACCATCTCCAAAATCGTGCCCGTTTTGAGTCCTGGTGCCGTAGTGTCTACCACTAGGACTCTGGTTGACCATATCGTTACAGAGTACGGTTGTGTTAGACTGCGTGATAAATCCATGCAGGAAAGGGCCAAATTGCTGATTAGCGTTGCCCATCCTAATTTCCGGGATTGGCTGACATTTGAAGCTAAGAAAATGGGCTTGCTTATATAATCTAAATAGCTTAGCCAGCTAGTTAAATATAGATAGTGCAAAAGCGCCTCAACAGGGGCGCTTTTATCAGTCTGCGCTTAGCTGTAATGCCGCCGGGCGTATTTGTCATAGTAGCACCTTTCGGGGGTAATCAAAAGGCATCTCGGTTTGAGATGCCCTTGCGCAAATTCCCTTATTTAATATCCGCATGATACTCCTGCAGTGATTTTAAATTAGCTTGGTTATTTTCTTTATAAGCCGCAATGCCCCTGGCACTGGCCAGAGCCGCTTCCATGGTGGTTATATACGGTACTTTATATTTAATGGCTGTCTTGCGGATATAGGAGTCGTCATGCTGGCTGTGTTTCCCGGATGGGGTGTTGATCACCAGGTTAATCTCCTTATTTTTTATGCCGTCGGGGATGTTAGGTCGCCCTTGAGCTAATTTTTTAATTTCTTCGGAGGCAATCCCGTTGGCTTTAAGATATTTGTGTGTGCCTTCTGTTGCTTTAATGCGAAAACCCAGCTGGGTAAACAACCTGGCCGTTTTCAAAGCTTCCGGCTTATCCTGGTCGGTGACGCTGATCAGCACGGTGCCCGAAGTGGGCAATAAGGACTGGGTCGCCTCCTGTGCTTTGTAATAAGCTAATTCGAAGGAATCAGCGATGCCTAGCACTTCCCCTGTGGAGCGCATTTCCGGCCCCAGTAAGGGATCCACCTCCTGGAACATATTAAAGGGGAAAACCGCCTCTTTGACGCCAAAATGGGGGATATTTTTCCGGGTCAGGGTTTTCACAGGGGACTCTTTGCCGGTTTGGCCGGCCAGCATTATTTCCGTGGCAATCCTGGCCATCTGGATGTTGCAGACCTTGGAAACCAAAGGCACGGTCCGTGAGGCCCGCGGGTTGGCTTCCAGCACATAAACCCGGTCATCGGCAATGGCGTACTGCATATTCATCAGTCCGACCACGTTCATTTCCTTAGCGATCTTTTGCGTGTATTCTACGATGGTTTCCACATGCTTGGCCGGGATGCTCACCGGCGGAATTACACAGGCGGAGTCCCCGGAGTGGATGCCGGCCAGTTCAATATGCTGCATGACTGTTGGTACAAAGGTTTCGGTGCCGTCTGCGATGGCATCGGCTTCCGATTCAATAGCATGAGCAAGGAAACGGTCAATTAAAATCGGTCTTTCCGGAGTCACCTCCACCGCGGCTGCCAGGTAGTTGCGGAGCATTTCCTCATCGTAAACAACTTCCATTCCCCGGCCCCCTAATACATAAGAAGGGCGGACCATTAACGGATAACCAATTCGTTTGGCAATAGCCAGGGCTTCTTCCAGGGTCACCGCCATCCCGGATTCCGGCATGGGAATGTGCAGTTTCTCCATGATCTGGCGGAACCGGTCCCGGTCTTCGGCTAAATCTATAGTATCAGGGGTAGTGCCAAAAATATGCACCCCGGCTTCGGCCAGTTCACCGGCAATATTTAAGGGTGTTTGCCCCCCGAACTGCACAATTACCCCCAGCGGCTTTTCCTTTTCGTAGATGCTCAGTACATCCTCCACTGTTAATGGCTCGAAGTACAGCTTATCGGAGGTGTCATAATCGGTGGATACCGTTTCCGGGTTGCAGTTGACAATCACTGTTTCAAAGCCCATATCCCGCAGGGCAAAGGCTGCATGCACGCAGCAATAGTCAAACTCAATGCCCTGGCCGATGCGATTTGGACCGCCACCCAGGATCATAACCTTCGGCCGGTCGCTAGCGCTGGTTTGATCAGGAGCATTGTAGGTGGAGAAATAGTAAGCTGCGTTTTCGACACCACTTACCGGGACAGCCTCCCAGCCTTCCACCATCCCTAAGCCAGTGCGGTGCCGGCGAATTTCCTGTTCGGGCAGCTGTAACAGCATGGCTAAATAACGGTCGGCAAAACCATCCTTTTTAGCCTGAATCAGCAATTCGCCGGGCAGGTGCCCATGCTTATACTTAAGTATCTCCTCTTCCAGTATAACCAGTTCCTTCATTTGCTGGATAAACCAGGGCTTAATATGGGTCAGCCGGTGAAGCTGGTCGATATCTGCCCCCTTGCGCAGCGCTTCATACATAATAAACTGGCGTTCACTGGTGGGCTCAGCGATTAAGGCCAGTAACTCCTCCAGGGAGCACTGGTTGAAATTTTTCGCAAAGCCTAACCCGTAGCGGCCAATTTCCAGGGAGCGGATGGCCTTTTGCATAGCTTCTTTATAGTTTTTGCCGATGCTCATTACTTCACCGACGGCCCGCATCTGGGTTCCAAGTTTGTCCTGGGAACCGGGGAACTTTTCAAAAGCCCAGCGGGCAAATTTGATTACTACGTAATCGCCGGAAGGGGTGTATTTATCCAGAGTACCTTCCCGCCAGTAGGGAATTTCATCCAAGGTTAAGCCGGAAGCCAGCATGGATGAAATTAATGCGATGGGGAAGCCGGTGGCTTTGGAAGCAAGTGCCGAGGAACGGGAAGTGCGGGGGTTAATTTCAATAATTACCACCCGGTCGGTTTTCGGGTCATGGGCAAACTGGACATTGGTTCCGCCAATGACTTCAATGGCCTCTACAACCGCATAGGCATATTTTTGCAGGCGCTGTTGCAACTCCGGGCTTATGGTCAGCATGGGAGCTGCACAGAAGGAGTCGCCGGTATGCACGCCCATGGGGTCGATGTTTTCGATAAAACACACCGTCAGCATTTGATTTTTAGCGTCCCGCACTACTTCCAGCTCAAGCTCCTCCCAGCCGAGCACGGATTCCTCAACCAGGATTTGGCCCACCAAACTAGCAGCGATGCCCCTGTTGGCTACGGTTCTCAGCTCTTCAACATTATAAACCAGGCCGCCGCCGGTGCCTCCCATGGTGTAAGCAGGGCGGATCACCACCGGGTAGCCAAGCTCCTGGGCGATTTGCTCTGCTTCTTTTACACTATAGGCAGGTTTGCTGCTGGGCATTTCGATGCCCAGCCGGTTCATAGTTTCCTTAAAGGCAATGCGGTCCTCGCCGCGTTCAATAGCATCTATTTGCACGCCGATAACTTTGACATGGTATTGTTCTAAAACTCCATCCTTGGCTAGTTCAGAACACAGGTTTAAGGCCGACTGGCCGCCTAAATTGGGCAGCAGGGCGTCGGGCCGTTCTTTAGCGATAATGTCCGTCAATCTCTTGACATTTAGCGGCTCAATGTAAATTACATCGGCGATTTCCGGGTCGGTCATGATGGTAGCTGGGTTTGAATTGACTAAAACAACCTGGTAACCTAATTTCCTGAGTGATTTACAGGCTTGGGTTCCGGAATAATCAAATTCACAAGCTTGTCCAATGATGATTGGACCGGAGCCAATAATTAATATTTTGTTAATATCAGTCCGCTTTGGCATATTTCCCCTCCTGTCTAAGAAGTCAGCAAGTAATTAGCCTGGTGATTTATGTTTGTTCCTTAGGATAAAAAACTTAGTTATCTTGGTTGCCATCGTTAATTCTAGCATTTATATTATTAATTGAAAAGCAATACTTAATGGTATCAGATTGGTGTACAGTTAAATAGTTTGAGCAACTTATTCAAATTATTCATGTTAATGTGTTATGAGAGGAGTCATTAAATAAACGCCGGCGCACAGGCCTGAGATTAGACCTGTGCGCCGGTGTTTATTGATCGAAAGTTGACCAGGTGCTTTCCGGCAGCAGAGCGATAATCAGCGGAGTGTCGGAGCCGCTGGGAGGGGTATAGATAAATTCCTTAGTCTGGCCGGCTTCAAGTACGCCCAGTGTGGCGGCTTTTTGCAGGCCGGTAAAGTGGCCGGTTTCCGGGACTTTGTAAACCTGACCGCCAGCTGCTTGAAAGGCTGCTTTAAATATGCTGCCCCGTGGATTTAACAACACGCCGGTTTTTTCCGGGGCGGTGATTTTAACCCGGTAAACTACACCGTAATTGCCGATGTTCCGGATCGTTTCCCCGGTCAAGGGGTCTGTTCCTTCCACCCAGCTGTCGTGGCCGGGTTCTTCCAGCCCCAGGGTGATTTTTTCAGCATTGCTGCCGGCTTGGATGTTCACCAGGCAGTCGGAAGTGGGGAAAACGCCGCGCACCTGCTGTTGATTACGGGGCAGAACAGGTAAGGATAACAGGTAATCAATCTTTTCCCTTAATGTTTCCGCCGGTGTTTTGACCGGAAGCGTTGGGCCGGCTTCAGCATTATCCGGTTCCGGAAGGACCATGCTGTCTGCTGGATTAAAGCCGGTAATTGAAGCAGATTCCGCTGCTGCACCTGAGCTGTCCGTAGCTCCGGAAGTCCGGTTGGCTTGGCCGACACCGTTGTTTGTGGGTGACTCACCGGCGTTGCTTGAGCTTGTCCCGTTATCATCCATTGATGATACGTTGGTGGCCGGGGTATCGGTTGTGTATGGTAACGGGTCAGTCTCTGGATCCGGCTCAGGCGCTTTCTCCGGACCCATGATCACACTGAGGGTAATGGTACCATCTACCTGGTAGTCCTGCATGCCGGTGACCGCTTCGCCTTTATTCAGGAAGCGCACGCCTTGGTTCAAGATAAGCTTTTCACCGGGGTTAATCGTGATATCTGGTGCTGCCTGGGAGCTCAAGTAGCGCATTGATACAACCTGCCCTAGGTTCATGTAATCATTTACCGGGCCGCCTTCACCGGACTTAATTGTTTTCAAGGTTACGGGCACGAGATTATTGTTTTCGGCTATGACATATAAATACTGTTTTTCGTTGGCGCCATTCACGTGGTGATAGAAAAATCTAAAGTTCCCGGATGCCTCACTTTGGTAAAGGATACCAGGCTGGGCGACTACCTCCGGGCTGTTACTCATATGCAGGACTGTCCCGGTCCGCTCAAAGGTGGTGTTGGTATTGGCAGTAAAGGTATTGAATTTAACATTGTCAAGGTTTTCGAATAATTCACCGTAAACCGGCTGAGATAATTTAAAAACCATCTCGCTTATCAGCTTTTCATTGGCTACAGTAAAGTTTGTAGTGGCAGTTTCACTCCAATTTCCTGCAGCGTCCTGGATCCTTAAAGATAAAGTAT
Source organism: Desulfoscipio geothermicus (assembly GCA_016841905.1). GTDB lineage: Bacteria > Bacillota > Desulfotomaculia > Desulfotomaculales > Desulfallaceae > Sporotomaculum > Sporotomaculum geothermicum_C. Next base: position 35,297 of record JAENYF010000028.1, read on the forward strand.
ATGTACCGGGCCGGAAAAAGGCGCGGGCTTGTCCGGTCCTTACCTGCGTGTCATCCAAAAGCCGATAGCTCCACTCCTGTACCGTGATGGTTTCCCCGACTTCATTATCATAAGAAAAATTGTATTTGGCCTCTTCTCCGATTTTAAGCACATTACTTTGCAGTCCCAGAGAAGTGATCACGGGTGGCAGGTTAATGGGTTCTTCTTCTGCTTCCTCTGTCTTTTGCTCAGTGATGGTTATGGTCTTGGTCGTTGGATCAAAGACAACCTGCACGTTAAAATTTTCGGCCAAGAAACGCAGGGGCACCAGAGTGCGCCCGTCTTTGACAAAAGGCGGGCTGCTTAGTTCTACTTCCTGGTCATTGACCAGGGCCTGCCCCGTGGCCAGGGAAAGTTTGATTTGTGTCGCACCTTTGTTTATTTGCACCAGATTAGTTGCTGCTTCCCATTGCACCGCGGCACCCAGGGCCTGTTCCGTTACGAAGCGGATGGGCAAAAAGGATACTCCATCCGCAACTACCGGCGGTATCTCCAGCTGGTACGGTACATTGTTCAACAGCGCAGTGCTGCTGCCCAGGGTTAATTGCAACTTGGTAGAGGTCACTGCTGTGGCGTCCTCTGCAAAACAGAGGCCGGGGGCCGCCAGCAGGGCAGATATGGTTAAGAGGGTGCAAAATTTCCTAAATTTCATAATTAACCTCCAATGGCATATTTCTTCTTAAATAGACGTTTTTCGACTATAAAAAGTTGCATGCATTATGCCTATTGGTGTGTAATTATTTTTTGGTAAATTCTTGTTTACAATGAAGGAGTGGGGATGCTTGTGGTTTAGATATGACAAAGGCGGGATCATGTGAGCATTGTCGCGCCTTAACCAGCCGGCAATAACACCGTCACTATTGTACCTTTTCCCGGTTCACTCTGAATCTCGATCCGGCCGCCGTGATTTTCAATAATTTTTTTGATGATGAACATGCCCAGGCCGGTGCCGTTTTCCTTGGTGGTGAAAAAAGGGTTAAACATGCTGGTCATAGTTTTCTCATCCATACCCATGCCGGTATCTCTAGTGATAACTTGCACGATTTTTTCATTGCTGTTCCAGGAAGCTTGCACAAATATCTTGCCGCTAAAGGAAAGAGCCTCAAAGGCATTTTTCAAGATATTAAGGAATACCTGTTTAAGCTGGTCACTATCGCCGAAAATGTCCGGGATGTCCCTGGCCAGGTCCAAGTTGATCTCCAGCTTGCGGAGAGATGCTTCATTTTCAACCAACATGGTCACATCGGTGATTATTTCCACAATGGAACACGGGGTGCGTTTGGCATATCCCGGTCTGGAAAGCTGTAGAAAATCTGAGATGAGGTTGTTAACATGTTCTAACTCAGCTCTGATTATGCTTACATATTTTTCTTTTGGGGTTCCCGTCAAGTCCTCCTGTAATAAGGTCATAAAGCCGCTGATAACGGTAAGGGGGTTGCGAATTTCGTGCACCATTTCCGCTGCCATCTGTCCTAATATGGCCAGTTTCTCAGCTTTAATAACCGCTCCTTCCAATTCATGCTGTCGTCCCGCCGGTATGAATACTGCTGCGGCACCAACCGGGTAACCACTTTTGTCCCTGATGAGATAGGTGCTGGTTAAACAGTTAGCAAGGCCAGTAAACGGAAGCACTGCCCTGGGGTTCAAGTCTTTAAATTCCTTGCCTGTGGCGAGGGTTTGCCGTAATTTATTGGGGGTGTTCAGCGGCTGGCCGATAACCTCGTTCTCTTTTAGCCCGGTCAACCTGGACAGTGCCTGGTTGAACAGGCATATCTGGCCATTTTTATCAATCATTAGTAATCCAATGTTTAAGTTAGCAATGGCTAGGCTAGACCAGCTTTCTGCTATTTCCACCATTAAACTTATCCTCCACTCGGCTAAAACCATTCCAAGCTACCATAAAGGTGTTTTAGAATGGTTTTTAGGATACTCATCCTTAAAGTAATTGTTTATCAGGTCACCGTTGCGCAGGCGGTAAATGGTCATCTTTTCAGTACCGCCTATCTCTACAATGCCCAGAGCGCTCAGGGTAGTAAGAGCCATTTCGACCTCATGCTTGGGGCGGTGCAAGCGGAGGGCTAAACCGTCTGCTGTATCCCGAGTATGTGGGTTGGCTTGAAAAAAAGTTAGTAACTCAATCCGGAGTATACTAATGGTAATTGCGTTTGGTGCTTGATCCAATTCAGAGGTCATGAGGCGCCACCTTCTTCTGGCGAATGCTGCGGCAGAGGTAAAGCAAGGAATTCACAGTAATCTGCACCCATTGACTGGCAGGCCATTTCTTCGCAAATGATATCTTTTTGGAAGATGACACTAAGAGAGCCGGCTAAAACTCCCCGCAGCATATCACATTCCACCTGTGGAGTACGGTAGAGATGCCCGTATTCGTTGGCGGTGTCGGCCCAAAAGGAATCGTGACACCGGATCTGTACTCTAGCCTGGGATTGACTGTATGAAACCATCTCTAATTTGCCTAAACCTAGATTGGTTAGTTCCTCAAGAAGTCGTTGCAGACATTCCTGCTGGCTGAGAGATGACTCCTGGGCCTTGCCGGCCAGGCTAAGTCCCGACTGGTACCCGGCATCATAAAGTACGTGTTTTAAAACTTGAGGTGCGTGCTCTCTAATGGAAGCCATCAGGGAAGCATAGGTTTTTTGGCGGAGCAGAAACGCCCGGTGTCCTGCCATTTTAATGATATGACTTTCTCTGGTAACGATTTCTTCCTTCGGCCGGGTGCTGGGTATAAGCTTGCCGTAGCAGAACCCGTCCGCAGCCATATCTACTGCTGCAAAATATTTATTTTCTCCAAGTACATGGCGTAAAATAGCCTGAAAAGTACTGAGACGGATACAATTCTTGAGAGACAAGCCTTCTTCCCGGGTGCGCTGGCAGTACTCCCGATAAACGCACTTATTAGTTTGAACAGACATGAGCAGGCTTTCCTTGGCTTCCTCTAAAGAGTAATCCCCGGCATGTAAGAAACCTACGCTGTCCATGACCTTCAGATAAGTTCCGCAGATATCTAGGGGCTTTTTGGAAGACAGCTTGGAATCATCCCAGTACTCGTCGATAAAGTATTGGACGGATCCGATGACAAACTGTTCCATCCAGTGATGGCCGCTAAAGGGCACCTGATTCATGGTATTACCCATGCTTAAGAACATATAATTCATTATTTTCTTGGCAATCTCGTTATCACTCATTCGTACACCCCCGTATCAGCAGCCACCAAAATACCATAGATGGGGCTAATGGTAAACGTATGGGTGGATGAGATATATTGCTGGCTTTTTATCTTACCTATCTTCATTTGCCGTACGGGATTATATCTGGAGCCTGTAAAGCTCATTTTCAGGATAAAATTGTACAGGTGGCTGGCGATGGTAATCAGCCGGGGATCTAATACTCCGTTGACAAAGATATCCATGGTAAGAATTTCTTTTTTCTTCAGCTGTTTGATGCGGGTCCGGTGAAAATCGATAACCTCCGGAATCACTAAATTGGTTAACAGAGTACTTAAGCTGTCCACCACTAACCTAACCCTGCGCCCCGCAAAGCTACTTAGTACCTCCGATTCCAGGGCCAAGTACTTCTCAAGGTGGCGAAGATCGGTGAGGAAAAATTTTTCTTTACTCTCCTCTTCTTCGTAAGCATCTATAAATACCAGCCGGCCTGTTTCTTCATAGGCTGGAGTGCCTACTTTAAAGCTTAACAGGTGCTCACGCATTACCGCGGGAGGTTCATCGCAGGCCACATAGACACAGGTATCGCCGCAGCGCAGCCCCTCTTTAATAAATTCCCCTGCCAGTACCGTCTTACCGACACCGGAATCACCTTCAATCATAATTTGGGAGCCATAAGACAGCCCTTGTTCCAGGCTGCGATCCAACCCCTCAACCCCAAAATAGGCTCTATGCATGTTAACTATCCTCCTAACCTGGGGAAAGCCTGTGTACCCGAAGAGTTGATCTCAAACAGGTGATAGCCCATGGCATGGTTTACTCCCCGCATTTTATAAATTTCCATCTGTCTCACCCGGCGGTTTTGTAACATTTTTGACTTGAGCAGGATGGTGCCCTGCACTATCGAATGAATGACCTCTAATTTCCCGCCGCTTTCAACTTCCCAGGCTGGGCTGATCAATAAAGTGGTACAGTTGAGCTTGTTGAGCAGGGAGACCAGAAAATAAATTTTTTCATGCAGCACGGATATGTTATCGATACGAGAAATGAATGAATAAATAGAGTCCAGCACCACACGCCGGGCGCCAAAAGCTTTGATTTGCTCGCCCAGTCTGATGATGGTCTCGTCAATTTCCATCTCTGCAAGAGACGAGTATAAAACCTTGATTAAGTTCTGTTGCTGTAGTGCGTCCAGATCCCAGCCAAAGTGCCGGGCGTTGTCCAATAACTGGGGCGGGGATTCTTCAAGGGATAAAAATATGCCCTTCTCCCCGTAATCCAGGGCTCCCTTGATCAGGTACTGCAGGCTCATTACAGTTTTACCGGTGCCTGAGCCGCCGGCTACTGCCACACTGACGCCCCTTGGCAGCCCGCCCCGCAATAAATCATCCAGTCCGGGCACACCGGTGTGCACAATACTAGCATCCTCTGTAACTGCATTATTTATATCAATGGCTCCCAAGGCAAAAACCTTGATGCCTTTCTCAGTAATACGGAAGGTGTGCTTGCCGGGGATATGCTCCTGGCCACGGGTTTTACAGATTTCCAGCACCCGGAGTCGGTGCAGACCCGGTGTTTCCTTGTTTTCCAGGCGAATTGCGGCATCCACTACATATTCTTCAAAGGCGTAATCTCTTTGCCCGTCACTTTCACGCTCTTTGATTAAAAATGAGGTTAATCCTAAACGGCGTAGCCCATTGCAAAAGCTATAAACTGACCTGCGCAGCAAGATCGGATCGCTAATTACATTGCGGAAATGGCTGATGCTGTCCACCAAAATGCGCTTAGCGCCAACCTCGCGCACAACCTCTTCAATTAGGTTAACTTCCGGGTCATTGAGCACTTCGGGAGAGGTACATAAAATACGCAGCTGGTTAGCCGCCTCAAGGGCCTGAAGGTCCCAGCCAAAGTTAAGGGCATCGCGATATAGAGACTCGGGTAATTCCTCACAGGTAACAATTACCCCCGGCTCGTTAAACTCAGTAATGCCGTGATAGACGAACTCGATGCCGAAGGTAGTTTTACCTGCTCCGGGTACTCCTTCGATTAAAACTGAATTTCCCTGGACAATTCCGCCGTAAACAAGTTTATCAAAGCCATTTATCCCGGTCGGTATGGTGTGCAAAGGAGTAGCTCCTTTCTAGTTGCAGTAAAGGTTGACCATTATAAATTCGACATATTTCCCGATATTCCTTGCTAATCTGGTAAGCACTTTTAAAATATGCAAGTTTTGAGATGACAGATAAGCAATAAAAATGCTGATTACCTGGTAAAAAATACAATGTCCTCCAGTTTGGCGTTGGCCACTTGGGCAATGCAGGAGCATTTAATCTTTAACAGAAAAAAGATTTTGTCTTTGGCCAGTTCTTCATGCTCTAGGGTTTCGAAGTTAGCTTGGCCTTTGGAGATGACCAGGTTTGACTGCTCAAGCAGTTCCCTTACCTCGTTGGGGATTTTGGTCAGGGGCAGGCCCAGGTACGGGGAACCTGTGGTGAGCACCGTGGCAAATTGGTCCATACCTGCCTGCCTGGCATCATCCATAGTGGCATCGTTTAATATGGGGCTATCCTTAACCAGATAAGTAACTTTTTTACCCCGGCCGGTTAATTCTTCTGCCAGTAGCCGGTCAAAAACTATCTCACCGGCATTGTCCCCGATGATGAGCACACTGTCTGTGGCAGCCAGTTTTTTCACGAATCTAGGATAATCGTCTCTGGAGAAACCTTCTTTTAAACTGTATTTCAGGCTGGCGTCAATGTCATAATCTTTCTTAATACCCAAATCGATGATGTTGCCGGCAACGGATATTTTTAAAGCGTCATAAAGCTTATTGGTGGATTTTT
>JAENYF010000029.1 GCA_016841905.1 Desulfoscipio geothermicus
CATTTATTTTACCTCCGGTTATGGGTAACGTGCCCGGCCACCCTCTACAATTTGCTGCATTTGCTCCACATCTATATTCGACTGCTTAGCCACGACCATGGTCAGCAGGGTGATGGACTTTTCTAAATCTCTGATTAACGGTTCCAGCCGCACCAGCAGGTAGCCTGCCACTGCCATGGGAAACCCGTAATTAGCGGCCAGTTTCATGATCTCTTCCAGCAGGCTTCACACTCCTTTTTAATTGATTTGTTGGTTTGGCTGCCGGCTGGTTGGCCGGGTAATTCCTTGGGATCATGTTGGTTAGTTGGTTAGGAAAACGATACCTAACCAACTAACCAACTACCTTATTCCTGTTCATAAAGCACAGTGGTTGTGGTATCAATGATTTCCGCGCTGTACTTGGACACCAGGTCGCCGCCGGCGGAATTGAAAATGTTTTTGGCAATGATCTGATCCATCGCGGCGGTCACTTCGGCCTGGGTCAGGGTGTCTTTGGGGTTGTCCAGCGAAATAGTGGTCCTGGTACCCGCCGCGTTGACAAAGCTCATCTGTAAAGTTTGGGTTACAGCCATTTTTAGCGCCTCCTTTCCCCGGCTTAATTAATTAATCCAAGTCCTTACCGGCCGGCCGGGAGCCGGTAAGCTTTTGGTGGCTAACTAGATTTCTTCTTCCAATACCGCGCTGTCCACACGCAATACCGCCGTTACGCTGTATTCCTGCAGTGCGACCAGGGCCTGGGCGACATCGTAAATGTCCTGATCTAAAGCGGTGGTTTTAACGTTGCTCAGGCTCTTGGTGCGATAAACGGGATCGCCGTCGCCGTCCAGTCCGGTTTGGAACTGGATCTTCAAGGATGTGCCGCTGGGTACTTTTTCAACTGCCATTTAGTTCACCTCCTCTCCAGGCGTACTCATTCTTTACCATATTGTAACATCGCCAAAACCAGATAAACTGCACGCAAACCGTCCACTTTTAAGTAGTTGGTTAAGAATAACTAATCCGCAAAACTCCGGGGTAGAAGAAGCAGCGCAGGCTGGAATTAACAAATTTACCATGGAGGGATGTTTTAGGCCCTTTTATAACTAGAAATGCCGACCTCACTTAATGTTGGCATTATTCCGGCTATAATTTTACATATCAATTCCCGTATTTACATTAAAAACATGACTAATTAACGCTAAATTAACAATAATTAAAGATATAAAAGTAATCAATGAGGGGAGGAAGCATGGGATATGAATTTAACTATTCCCTTTAACGTTCCATTTCGTAAAGAGGAAGCCGGCCAGGCTATGTTAAATGTAGAAGAAACCTATAACTTATGGGATTTGTTGAACACTAAGTATGCGACCATTGATGTTATACAAATTTATTTGGCTTTTGCCCATGACCTTGATTTTAAATTGCTACTGCAAAAACAATTAAAAGCTTTTCAAAAAGATGTTAATACTTTGGAAACACAGCTAAAAAAATATTCCATTGCCGGGCCGGATAAACCTTTGGCGGGTATCTCTACATCAGTTAACCCCGAAGTGCTTACCGATGAAAGAATGGGTTTAATGAACCGCCCATCTACCCCAACGTCCCCGTGGCCACCCAAGAGAAAATAGATGCTGGCGAAGCTTTTCACCTATGGGATCATTTAACCTTTCGCTACGATAACATTCAAGCGACCCAAATATGGTATGAGCATGCCCACGATACCGATTTTAAGTTCCTATTGAAAAATGGCCTGCAGAACGTCTTAAGAAAACAAGCTGAGATGTTGGAAAAGGAATTAATCAAGTTCGGCATCCCGCTGCCCAAACAGCCGTCGGATGTGGTGAAATCCGCGGGAGACACTACTTTACTTGACGACGACTACATGTTTCGCACTTTAAACATTGGGATTATGGGAGCGTTGTGGCTGCATACCCTGGCGTTGAAACAATGCACCACCAATGACCGGATTAGGGATATTTTCAGGAATTTATTGATCGATGAAGTTAATGTCTTGGATAAACTTTTGCTATTGGGGAAGTTGAAAGGGTGGATCAACGCTGTGCCGCTGTATAGCCCACTACAATAGTCGATTTGGACAACAAACACATCCGGAACGGCCTGAACAAGATGCCCGGCTCTCGGGCTGGTGGGTCACCAGCCCGAGAGCCGGTCTGTGCGGGCAGCCGGGGGTGTGGGAGCGGGGCCGTTATGTTCAACGATTCAATGGGAAGATCTTATTATGTTAACCACCATATAGCTGCTTGGCCAATTTGTCCAGTGCCCGGCCGCGGATCTTATCTACATACCGCTCACTGTACCCTAGGTTAACCTGCAGCCGGGCCGTTGCTCCCGAGCGCAGGGAGTCCCGCAGGTAAAATTCCCTTAATACCTGCCGCTCGGTAGCACTGAGATAGCGCCAGGCAGGTTCAAACCAATCCATAAATTCCCTTGCCTGTTGGTAGCGCTGCTTAAGAGTTGCCTTGTCTGCACCGCCCGGGTCAGCCTCATATGCTTCCTTTACCGCCTGCGGGGTAGTGGCCAGGATGTTTTTCATGGCGCTGTAATCTCTTAGAGCGGCCAAGGCGGCTCTGGTTTTGTCCAAATAGAACCAGCCAATCAAGGACATTCCCCCTTTTGCTGAAGCAGCTGCATTTGCCCGCTGTAATAAACTTTGATAATGTGCCGTCGCCTGGGCTCGTCCAGCGCCAGGATATACTGCCAAACCTTGTGCCTTTCCTGTTCCAGCCGGGCGGTGGTTTTAAAGAAGCTGCAACCGGCTGGCCCCGGGCATTTGGCCACCGCCAGGGCTTGGCAGCGTCCGCCCCACCGGTAGGCAAAACATGTTTGTGACTGCATACTTAATCCCTCCTCAGGGTTGTTAAAATACCCCCCAACCAACTAACCAATTGACTAGTCATGGTGTACCTCCTTCCCGTCTCCAATAGCTAATCGCTAACCTCCCGCTTTAAATTGGCTATAAAAAATGCTTCTATTATATAGCCACGAATAAGCCAAAACCGGATGGTCCAAACAAATATGGCTGGAGAATAAGCCAAACAGCAGGTAAGCTGGGTTCCGAGAAACAATGGGTTGTTAACCACGTCCCTAAACCAAACTAACTTTGACAGACACAAGGGGACGGTTCTCCTGTGTCATTGATGACACAGGAGAACCGTCCCCTTGTGTCTGTCAACCGCTTTTATGAGGGCAGACTGACTCATTTCCTTGCGCCTTAGTGCGCGCAGGACGTCTTCGTCTATAGTTCCTTTGGTGACAATGTGGTGTATCACCACGGTGTCTTGCTGCCCCTGCCGCCAGAGGCGGGCGTTGGTTTGCTGGTAGAGCTCCAGGCTCCACGTTAGGCCGAACCACACCAGAGTTGAGCCGCCGGCTTGCAGGTTCAGGCCATGCCCGGCAGAAGCAGGGTGGATCACGGCCACCGGGATGGCGCCGGCGTTCCAGCGCCGGATGGAATCGGCGCTATTAAGCTTTGTCGCGGTAAACCGTTTTTGGATGCGCTCAAGGTCATGCCTGAACCAATAGGCGATCAGTACCGGCTTACCGTTGGCTGCTTCGATAAGATCCCCGAGGGCGGTAAGCTTGCGGTCGTGGATATTGGCGACGCTGCCGTGCTCGTCGTAAATTGCGCCGTTGGCCATCTGCAGGAGCTTCCCGCTCAATGCGGCAGCATTGGCGGCAGTGATTTCCCTGTCCTTCAGGGCCAGCACCATTCCGTCCCGCATGTTCCGATAGCGCTGTTCCTCGTCCGGGGACATCCTCACCACAACCTCGTTTTCCACAAGTTCCGGCAGTTGGAGATAATCCGAGCCTTTCATGCCGATGGTGATGTCGGAAATCAGGCGGTAGATGGCTTCCTTCGCGCCGGGCTTCAGTTTGTAGCTGAACACCACTTGCTGTTTACGCTTATCCGGTTCGAAGTACGCGCTGCGGTACTGCCCGACGAAGCGCCCCAGCCGCTGTCCCATGTCGAGGAGCCGGAACTGGGCCCATAAATCCAGCAAACCATTGGCGGCAGGGGTGCCGGTTAGTCCCACTATCCTCTTAACGCCCGGCCTTACCAGCAAAAGGCTTTTAAACCGTTTGGCTTGATGGGATTTGAAGGAGGAGAGCTCATCAATCACCACCATGTCGTAGTCGAAAGGCAGCCCGCTTTTCTCGACCAGCCAGGCCACGTTCTCCCGGTTGATGAGATAGATCTGGACCTTCTGCAGCAGGGCGGCTTTGCGTTCCCGCTCGTTCCCGACAGCCACGGCGTAAGTCAGCCCACGCAGGTGATCCCATTTCTCTATCTCGGCAGGCCAGGTGTCCCTGGCTACCCGCAGCGGGGCGATAACTAAAACTTTACGGATCTGGAAGCTGTCCAGAGTCAGGTCAAATATCGCGGACAGGGTGATCACAGTTTTGCTAACCCAGGCCCATATCCAGGAATATCGCCGCAACAGGCCGGGCCAGCAGATAGTCCAGCGCATATTGCTGATAATCGTGTGGTATGAACTTCACCGGGCATCACCTCCTGCCAAAGCCGCAGCCAGACACAAGGGGACGGTTCTCCTGTGTCTTAGAAGACACAGGAGAACCGTCCCCTTGTGTCCCTGTCACTCCTGTGCCGATCATCCGTGCCCAAGCATGGCAAACTCTTACGCGCGTATACACGCGTATATGTGCTTATATACCCTTATTACTATATCTACAACATTTAATAGATGATTTATCGGCACATAGGCACAACCAGGCAGCCAGGCCGGTAAATCAAGGCTTTGCGCTCGTGCTCACGGTGTGCTGACCGGCGCCGAAGGCACAATGGGCACGTGCCCAAACCCACCTAAGCTTGCTCATCGGCACGGACAAACACTCGTTGTGGACCGTAAAGCGGGAGATTCTTTTTGCCCGTCTTGTTGCCCGTGAACTTCTCCCAGCCGCCGATTTTGTTCAAGATGCCCTCAATTTCGTAGGAATCGCCCTTTTTGATAGCCTCGCGATGCTTATCAAAGCACTCGCACCAGATTTCCATGATGCAAACCTGTTGGCGCTGCCGTGTTCCTCTGGGTGTGACCCCGCCAAATTCACCGCCGTTTAGGAAACTCCGGCGGGCGTATAAGTCCATGCCATCCCAGCCTTCCGGCAGCAAAGTATCGAGGTATTCGGCCACCAGACCTTCCCGGTCGTCGCCTTCCATGGCCTCGCGCTGCCGGGTGACGGCTTCCTCGGCTAGATTGCCTTTGAGGAATAGTTCCTCCCCGGCGTGGTAGCGTGCCACGGCCTCAGCCCAGATTTGGTCCACCTCGGTCAGCCCCCAGGCGCGGTAGTGGCCTTTTCCCGTAACCCGTACCGGCCAAAAACGCCGGTTGCCCGTAATATCACGCAGAAAGCCGCCGTCACTGTTGGTGGTGCCGACAATGATGCAGGAGCGGGGATGGCTTTCCACGGTCGCCCCGTAGGACTGGCGGTATTTGTCGTCAGTGCGGGTGATAAAGGATTTCACCGTCTCCACGTCGATTTTCTTAATGCCCGCGAGTTCGCCAAGTTCCAGTATCCAGTAACCCTGCAGCTTCTCAGGCGCGGTCTTGTCCTTCATGTCGGAGATGGCCAGCGAATCGGAGTACCACTGCCCCCCTAACCGGGCAAAGAGCGTGGATTTACCGATACCCTGCGCACCGTTCAGCACGAGGATGGAGTCGAACTTGACACCCGGCCGGTAAATGCGCGCCACCGCCGCCACCAGCGTTTTCCTGGTTACGGCCCGGACATACGGTGTATCGTCCGCGCCGAGATAGTCGATGAGCAGGGTATCCAGCCGCTCGGTGCCGTCCCAGGCCAGCCCGGAGAGGTACTCCTTAACGGGATGGTACAGCCGCTCTGCGGAAACCACTCCCAGCAGTGCGTCTTTAAACTTGGTCGGCGACCAAATGCCGTAGACGCGCTCAAAGTACAGCTTGGCACAGGCCAGGTCGGTGTCGCTCCAGCCAGGTTTTACCTGCGGCCACGGGAGTTCGCCGATTACGTCGAGCATGTTCTTGAACTGGTTGAACACAATGGGCTGCAGCTGAGGGTCAAAACGCAGAATAATGGAGATGTTGGTGAGCGTGTCTTTCACCGCGCCCGATTTATCCAGTTCCAGCCGGCTTTGCCAGTTGTCCTCATCGGCAAAGTCGGTTTGGGCCTGGGCCAGGCGTTCCCCGGCAAGCTGCACCTTTACTTGCTCATCTCGAACAGCTAAATCAATCATGGCTTTAAAGGAAGCCTTTTTATCGAGGTCACCGAATTTATGCAACCGCACCAGGTCGAAGGCATTGAGCAGCTTCCCGCAGACCGGGTCGGTGGCGTGGTGGCTGTAAGCGAACTTGCTGTCGTAGAGCACCACGCCCGCCGAGCTGTCGGCGGGGATGTAATCGTAGCGGCCGGCCATAGCGGAAGGCTCGTACACGTTCGAAAGAAACGCTGCGATGGCCTCCTCTATGGGGTAAGCCCGGCAAAACGCGCCGATTACCCCGCTTTTGCTATGCGGGTCCTGCTGCCGGGTCAGTCTGCGCTCAAGCACCTCCGACTGCCGTTTGGAGGTCGGCCACAGGGAGGTGTCCCGCCAGTCGGCGTATTGGCCAAGATACACGTCGGGGTCAAGCAGCCGGCCTTCTTTCTCGTGAAACACAAACTCCCCGTCTGACGACGTGGATGGCCAGTACATCAGCCGCGTGGGTTCATAAGTGGTGTCGTCAAACATGTCGATGTCGATTGACCCGGCTACCATACGGCCCAGAGCGGGATACTCGTCCTCACTCACCTCGCGGGCCAGGGGGATGATTAGCCTGAAACGCGGGGCCTCGGGTGTATGTTTGTGGGTCGAGTAAATGCAGCAGGCCCAGTCATAGAGGGAGGCGACCTGCTCCCAGATGCCGGGCGTGGCATAGTCCATATCCAGCGTAAGCATGGAGCGGCAGAGCACATAGCCACGCCTGCGCTTGCCCTCACGCAGGGCCCCGCCCACGAAACCACCGACATCTTTGATGGCGTCCTGCCGGGATTTGCTCATTTGGCGATATTCCGCTACCGTCTCTGTTGTGCGCTTGGTGGTGCGGGCAATTTTTTTAAAGTCCTCCCAGGAGAGGTCCTTGTTTTTCCAGCGTTTATCCATCCGGCTATTGCCGACTGCGATTTTCATGTACCTTGCACCTCCTGGCAGGCATTTAGCTACCTTCAGTATCTTTTTGATTAACTTCCTAACATAGCTATCAAAGATCAATACACTTTGGAGAGCTACTTCCCTGGTCGGTCGCTTTGCCGCCGATTTGTCGGGTAAATAATAAATAGCTTAATCTTGCCTCACCCTGTTTACAAGGTGGGGCTTATTTTACGCTTACCTCTTAAATGACAGAAAATGTTAACCGTCCATGTTCCGTAGACACAACCACCTATGAAATAAAAATTTAATTTTCCTACTAATCTTTTTTATAAAACCGCCGGCACACATACCCGTCGGCACGCAGCAGCAGCCCTTTGGCCCAGGGCGGAGTCTCGCTCATGCAGCGGCAGACGGCCTCCAGCGCATCGTCACAGGACGCTGCCCTTGCTTCAATGACTACCTCGTCGTGGACGCTCATCACGATGGCACAGCCCATACTGTCCAGCCGCCGCATGGCGTAGCAGAGGATGTCGCGGGCAATGGCCTGCACGATGTTCTCCACAAACTTGGGACCGTAAGACTCAAGGCGTCCCCATTTTTTCGCGGCGTCTACACCTTCGTAGGTAACCGAATCGCCGCCAAAGCGATTCCGGCCAATTTGCGGTTTTACGTAGGCCAGCTGCCTGCCGGATGGCAGGGTTATAAACAGCATCCCACTTTGGCAGGAAAAGCGGATGCCGTGGGTCTGTGTCGCGGTTCGTTCTTTAACCGCCTTCATTGCCGCCTTGTCCACATCCCACCAGAGCCGCACGATTTTGGGATTGGCGGTTCGCCAGGCACTCACCAGCGGCTGGAGTTCCTCCACGGCAACACCCATCTCCAGCGCGCCCAGCGCCTTTAAGGCACCCACCGAGCCGCCGTACCCGAGAGCAAGTTCCGCAATTTTACCCTTCTGCCGGAGCAGGCTGCCCCTGGTAATTGACTCCATGGGGACATGGAACATCCGGCCGGCCGACGCTTCGTAAATCTTGCCGTGGGTGGCGAACACCTCATTGCGCCACGTTTCGCCGGCCAGCCAGGCAATAACACGAGCTTCAATCGCCGAGAAGTCGGCCACCAGAAAAGCGCAGCCCGGCTTGGGCACAAAGGCGGTGCGGATGAGTTCGGACAGCACGCCGGGGACAGAATCGTAAAGAGCTTCCAGCATGGCGAAGTCGCCGCTTTTGACCAGGCTGCGCGCCTGCTCCAAATCCAGCAGATGGTTTTGGGGCAGGTTTTGCACCTGAATCAGCCTGCCCGCCCAGCGCCCGGTCCGGTTGGCACCGTAAAACTGCAAAAGCCCTCTGGCTCTGCCGTCCCGGCAGACGGCGCTATGCATAGCCGTGTATTTTTTTACGCTGCTCCTGGCCAATGACTGCCGCAGTTCCAGTACCTGTCCGAGGGGTTCCGGCGCGATTTTCAGCAATTCCTTAACCGCCGCCTTTCCCAGCGTGTCGGTGGCCAGACCGTGATCGGCCAGCCACGCCTTCAGCTGAGTGACTGAGTTCGGATTGTCCAGTGCGGTTATTGACTTCATGCGCCTGGTGTTTGCAGCCCTCGATTGCTCGTCGCAGCGGATGGCTTCTGTGACCAGCTCCATATCCAGCCGGATGCCCCGGTCGTTGATTTGCTGGTCAAGAATATAGCTGCGCCACTCGTCCCCCGGTACGGGGAACTTCCGGAGCCGGGCCTGCAGCGCCAGTTCGGTTTCCACGTCACGGATATTATAGGCTTTAAATTGCTCCCACTTGTCCGGCGCATCGGCGGGCAGGTTGCGTGTACGGCCGCCGTTGGCCCTGGTGGGCTTGCAGGGCACAGAGAAAAAGCGGACGAGATCTTTGCCTTCCTTCAACTTCTGCTTGGCTAGCCCGAGCACCGCGCCTGCGCCCTCAAGAGTTAGCGGCAGCCCCAGGTACGCCGCCCAAACCATCGTGCAGCGCCAAGACTCCGGCTCCAGCCATTGGCCCAGATACCGGGACAGGCAAACCCGCTCAAACTGAGCGTTAAACGCCCATTTGGTGACTGCTTCATCGGTCAAAGCCAGCTTGAACTCCTCCGGCAATGCTTCACCGCCCGCCAAATCTATGCACCATACCTCCCCGCCGTCGGCCGCATAGCTGACCAGCAGGATCTCAAAATCCGGTGCTTCAGCGTATTTGTACACGCCGCACCTGGCCAGATCCCGGCTACTGTAGGTTTCAATATCGATACTGAGATTTCTCATCATTACTCCATTGCGGAAAAGAACGACAGGAACCCTACCGCCCTAGCCCAGGTTGTTTTGAACTGTTATTCCAGAAAATCTTCACTATCATCATCCGGGGTGAAATCTTCGGCTGCACTGCTCCTTACGCCCAACGGCTCGCCGTCGCGGATTTTCTGGATATTGCCCAGCCCGCAGGCGATACCACGTTTGCCGTTGGAGTTAAAAGCATAAAAGTTCATGCTAACCCTGGCATACACTCCGGAATAAACCTCCGAGCGGCTCGTAATGGGGCAGAGTGCCTGGTCCACGATCTCCGGGGCGGAGTTGCTGTTGGCATTGACGAACCAGCTATCCGCATAGGCTTCATCATCCGGACGGTCGATGTCTCCATCACGCAGCGGGAGCTTCAGAGCGTCCCTGCCTGGAATCTTACCGCCAAATTTACCGCGCCCTTCCTCAATGGCGGCCTCCACGGCAGCATTGATGGCAGCGATGGTCTTGGTGTCGCTCTTGGGGATAATGACACTGACGCTGAATTTCTCCGGGCCGCCGTTAATCGATTTCGGTTCCCACACGTTGGCGTAAGACAAACGCACAACACCCGTGACAACCTTGGTAGGACTATTTGCATTATTTGGCATTGCTACATATCCTCCTTAAAATCATGTTTTGCAGATGTATCGATGGCCTCGCGCTTGTCCGAGAGCGGAACCAGCGCCGGCTTGCCGGGCGGCTTTTCGATGAGGCCGCCAAGGATTGACTGAAATTTACTCTTACCCATCAGCCGCTCCATGTCGGTGAGGGTAATCAGGCTCCGGCGGTAAATGTCACGGTAGCCCGCTTCTTGGGCGGCTTTAGCGACGGCCTCTTCACTTAAGTACCTGCGGTTGGAGCGCCCCTCGACAAGTTTAAAGCCGTGCCACTCCTTGCCGTGGCTGACCGCCGCCTCCAAAGCGTAAGCCTTGATGCCGTTCGCCCATAAGGTTAGCTCATCCAGCCGGGCGAGAATTGACTCGATGTCCTCGTCCGTAAGCAACGGCGGCATGGCGAATTCGAAGCGGGCCAGGCTCAGCATTGCCTCCGCCCGGGCACGGCACGGCACCGCCGCGCGGCAAAACCGGCAATGCTCGCCGGGAACATAGGCACCTTCTCCAGCGAAGGCGAGTGCCGCCGTTGGTTTGAGGATTTCCTCCGCCCACCGGCACAGCTCTTCCTTGCCTACCGTGTGGGTGCCGACGTTTTCACGCCGGGGCTGATAAACCGTCATGGACACCGTGCTAATGTCGTAGATGCCGTCGAAGAGTTCCAGCGCACCGAGGGCGTACAGCTTCATTTGGGGGTTATCCTCCGCTGCCACTAAAACGCCCCGGCCGTACTTGAAGTCAATTATGTGAAGCAGCCCATCCGCGATAATCAAGCAGTCGCCGGTACCGAAGCCGTCCGGTACATACTTGGAGAAGTCCAGGCGCTGCTCGACCAGCACCACCGGGTCACTGCATTCCTGCTTGGTCCGGGCAATGAGCTCCCGGATAAACTCCACATAACCTTCGGAACACGCGTCCATCTCGTCGGAATCGTACTGGGAGACGGGCTTTTTGGAGCGCATCTTCAGCGCCCGGCGCAGCTTATGTTCCGCGAGGGCGTGTGCGGCAGTGCCCTCGGCTGCATATGACCCGCTGTTGTCCTCAAACTCACGCTCCAGCCGCGCCGACGGGGTGCAGTTCAGCCAACGGTGTGCGCCGGACGCCGACAGCAGGGCATGCTTTAAACTTGCGCTCATTGCAGCTCCTCCGCCTCCGCCAGGAGCGCCGCATAGTTCGCCGGGTCAATCCGGCTGAGTTTCGGCGCGCCGTACTTGGCCAGCAAAGCCCGCACATCAGCCGTAAATCCTTGCCGGCTCTTGTCGGCCAGTACCGCTCTAACTTGCTCCAGCGTTATCGTCTTTGCAGCAGGCTGCTCTTCCGTGGCTGTTGCCGGCCGGTCAGGTTCTACCCCTGAAGCAGCTTCGCTTACCGCCAGCGCTTCCGCCACGGCCCGCACGCCGGCCGCAAGGGTGAGGAGACTGTCGGCCACATCAAGCAGCAGTTTGGTTTTATCCACGATTTTCACCCCCCTCCTCAACGATGGACAGCGTCTTTACGCTGTCGCCCGGAAAAATCACCGTCAGCCTGCGCTGCTCACCAAACAGGCGACGCAGCAGCCTTTCCCGTACGGTGACATGGCGGCAGCCGATAATTCCGCCGTTCTGCGGTTCACTGGCCACACTAATCTTGAGCGTGTGCTTCATATGGAGCACCTTGCCTTTCCGAAGGCCGATTTTTTTTGCCCTCACTATATACCAGGAGAAAGGGCAGATCCGGACGGTCTATTTCAAAAATTTTTTAAGTTTTTTCCTGGCGCGTTCCATGGCATGGCGTATCGCCGATTCATCCGTACCCTCTTCTTGAGCAATCTCCGCATAAGAACACTGTTCCAGAACGCACCTGGTGATGAGGTATTTTTGTCTATCGTTCAGGCAGGTCATGATTTGGGCGATGCTTTCCGCTTGCATCAGTTGCTTTTCAAATTGGGTCTCCTGGGCTACATAACGTTTGGCGTGGCTTGGTTTGCCGTCAGCATCATGAAACAGAAAGTCTTCCAGCTTGCTCAAAGAAGAACGGCGGTCGATACGAGAGTTCTTCCGTTCGTTGCTCCTTTCGTATCTGTAGGATTCCTGGTAGAAAGTCCCAATTTCCGTACTGACATCGACGACGAGGCTTTTCTCGTAGTCGGTTGAAATTTCTAGTTCTGTAATTGTTCCGTTGACATCCGTGAATCTGATTTTCATTGTTTGGCTCCTTCGGTTTTCAAAATTTGGCTTTGAAAATCCGCAGGAGCCGCCGGCCTAAATCCGCAAAGAAAAAGACGGCAGGTGAATACCCTTATCGGGTATCCGCACTGTCGTCTGGCGCTCTTGCGGATTTTTAGCTATCTACTTTTTATTTACTGCAACTAAACCGCGCCGGTCTTGCGCGTATGGGTAACTTTCATCGTCCCGTCCGAACCTAGCTGTATAAGGGTCACGCAGTCTTTTTTGACGATTTCCACTATTCCGACATCACTCCGGATGCTGCAGACAAGTTTGCCGTCGAGATTCCTAACCTCGTTCATATTCAGTTGCGCACTCCTTTCTTGGGGCGTCCCCTTTTTCGTTCCCTCTGCGCGCGCCATAATTCCCTAAAGCACAAAAAAAGCCGGGGTGCGAAAAATCCTCAGATTTCCGCTTTACCCCGGCTATGTGGTGGCTCTAGATAAGGCCCCGATGTGCTCAGTCAGTAAAAACGCGCTTATTTAGTTGTTAGTTAATTAGCAAAATAAGATTACATTAGGCTTGTCCACCGGCTGCAGGCTACTCCAACCAGCGCTTGGGCTGAAGGAGCGGCACTCTTGGCAAGTGCATTGGCCTAGTCACCTTGGCGGTCAGGTTATCGCTATCCAGCAGGATCGGTCTTCCGCAATTTGCACAACGCACCGATAATAAGCCCCGCGCATTATTATAAACATAGAATTTCTGTTTACTGCAGAGCGGGCAGTTGATAATGCCCTTGATACTTGTGGATTCAGTCATAGTTTTCCCTCCTCTTGTAATCTAACGTACCTAGTCCCCCATCAGCACCGCGTTAAACACCTCCCGCTTCCTCCATAAAGCTCCGGGCAGCAAAGCCTAACTGTGCCTTGCTGGATCTCCCCGTCCGGTTTGGAATATTCAGATATCAAAACACCTCCGGACGCTTAAAATACGCAGTTTTTATATTGTAAACAACCCGTTGAAAAGTGAAGTTTAGCCCCATATAATCAATAATGCCTCACTTACTGCACTTATAATTTACCAGAACAGTGAACTCATGTCAATATAAAAATGTAGTTAGTGAGGTTTACATAAGGTTGTCATAGCAGGAAAGGAAGGATAAAGATGAAAATTTCGCTAAAAAAATACGTAAGGCGAGGGGGTGCTAAATCTGACCGGGAAGAGCCGGGTAAACTGGTGGGTGTTTTTGGTAATGATGGCATCCATGAATTTGGTCGGCAAGCCGGGTATTTGAATGTCCGGCCCTTATGAATAAAGGGCTGCGTGGGGTTGCGCTAGTATTTAACTAGTAGTAAAGTAGTAGATATAATACCCTGAAAAAATCTAGGCAAGGGTGATTAATAATGGTAAAACTCAGTAACTCTAAAGATGCGAAGGGAGATATTGACTTAAATACATTGTATGAACTTTTTACTTTACGTTATCTTAGTAAAAAAGAAATTAAGTATCGCTTACCTACCGGGATACAAATCAATGACTTTTGGTCCAAGCTATTGGAATACAGAATGAGTAATGGATACAAAGTACCATTGCTTGACCAAAAAGGAAATTATTTTTGGTTTTGCACTTTGCCTTTTTCAGACAAATTAGATCTAATAGATACTAATGCAAAACAAACGGTTAATGATCATATAAATATTATCTCCAAGCAATCTTCTAAACAAGAAAAATTTCTTATCATGGATGCATTAATAGATGAAGCATTAAATTCAAGCGTCATAGAAGGTGCTTTTTCAACGAAAAAGAGATCAAAAGAAATCATTGAAAAGGGCATTAAACCTGTTAACATTAGTGAGCAAATGATCTATAACAATTATCAGGCATTAGAATATATAATGGATAATTTACACTATAAAATAAATGATCAGCTCATATTACAAGTTTATAAAATAATAACGCATAACACGCTGAATGAAGAGGATAAAACGGATGGTTATAGGAATGACAGTGTAATAGTATGGGATTATGCAAATCAAAAAGAAGTTTATGAAGGCCCCAAATACACCGAAGTACCTAGAATGATGGCTGATTTAATAGATTTTATTAATAACGAAGATAATTTGCATCCCGTCATCAAAGCATCAATAATTCATTTCTATTTTGTTTATGTCCATCCATTTTTTGACGGGAATGGCAGAACCGCTCGTGTCCTCTCTTATATGTATCTGCTACAAAAAGGTTATGACTTTTTTAGATTTTTTTCAATTTCAACAGTAATAAAGGAACAAAAGAATAAGTATTACAAAGCTATTCAAAGTAGTGAAGACCACTTAGGTGACTTAACATATTTTATTGATTTTAACATTAGAATGATACTAGACTCAATTATTAATGTTTTAAGCAGGCTGGGAAAAGAGTTTGGAAAGGTACTAATATTCCATAATCTTGAGAAAAATGGGATATTATTAACGTTTAGGCAAAAAAGATGCTTGTCATATTTTATTAAAACTGAAAAAAATTATATAACAATTGATGAGTATCAAAAAAAGTTTAAAATAGCTTATGAAACTGCAAGAAAAGATTTAAACAGCCTTGAAACAATCGGATTATTCAATAAGACAAAGGTTGGTAAAAAATTTATTTATAAGTTTGTAGGACTGGAAAAGTTAGGCTTGGCGCAATTTTCAACAACAAAAGATACTTGTTCCAAATGACGCACAGTCATTTCCCATATACCGCCAACACCCGTCTGGCATATTCGCAAATATTAACTCTCAACCAGTCCGGTTCCGGCACCTCCACCATCTCGCCCCACTGCATGATCCAGGTTTTTAACTCAGCCATACCGCTAACCTGGAAGGATATCACCACCCCGCCGTCAGGCAGCTCCTCTTCAATAACCTGCGAAGGGTGGTAGATCAGGTTTTTAACCCGGTTCGCCACCGCCGGGTTAAAGCTTAACCTGACCCGGCAGACTTCCCCGTCATTGATCACGCCCCAGCTGTGGGCCATAAAATCCTTTAAGGAAAAATCTGCGGGATCATAGGATCATCCCCGCACGCGCGGGGAGCACACAGGTGGATGCGACCAAAGGAGCCGAACAGTAGGATCATCCCCGCACGCGCGGGGAGCACCGACATTCTCTAAACGCCATTCGCGTTCCTTGGGGATCATCCCCGCACGCGCGGGGAGCACGACTGGTCGGATCCCATCGGCGAAGGGCAAGGGGGATCATCCCCGCACGCGCGGGGAGCACCGATTACTTTTGTTGATGGGGTGATGAATTGAAGGATCATCCCCGCACGCGCGGGGAGCACTCTTTGTCCAGGTTAAGCCGCACTCGGCTAATGGGATCATCCCCGCACGCGCGGGGAGCACCGTTTTCATAATTTAAATACACCACATCACGAAGGATCATCCCCGCACGCGCGGGGAGCACGGCTTCCCGCTCCGCCGCTTCTTCTGCTTTACGGGATCATCCCCGCACGCGCGGGGAGCACTTACCACCACGGTATTGCCTATTTGCAGTTCCAGGATCATCCCCGCACGCGCGGGGAGCACCTGTTAAGTCCTGGATTGTCTTTCCGTTGATGAGGATCATCCCCGCACGCGCGGGGAGCACAATCCAAACGCCTACGCCGAATACATGGAAATGGGATCATCCCCGCACGCGCGGGGAGCACGATATAATATTTGGCCTGATCTTTTGTCATATGGGATCATCCCCGCACGCGCGGGGAGCACAAATTATTTTAGTAGTTTGTTCGGGTTCTTTGGGGATCATCCCCGCACGCGCGGGGAGCACAAAAATTCAAGGCTTCTAATTGTAAGCTGATCAGGATCATCCCCGCACGCGCGGGGAGCACCCAATGCCCATGTGGTAGGTGCATATACCGAGGGGATCATCCCCGCACGCGCGGGGAGCACAACCGTAATCTGCAATTTAATCACCTCTTTTGAGGATCATCCCCGCACGCGCGGGGAGCACCACTTTCGGTAGTCTAATGGCGGAGGCTCACGGGATCATCCCCGCACGCGCGGGGAGCACCGTATTACAGTGATTTGGAAAACAATGTAAATAGGATCATCCCCGCACGCGCGGGGAGCACCTCCTTTATTTACATAGTTCAATTGCGCTAATGGGATCATCCCCGCACGCGCGGGGAGCACCTTTACAGACGGGCACTGACTCCAGACAGTCAGGGATCATCCCCGCACGCGCGGGGAGCACTTGAGTAGGTCTGTCTTAGACTGTCTGACATCGGGATCATCCCCGCACGCGCGGGGAGCACTGACTATCTATGAGTAAAATTTCCTTTTCCCAGGGATCATCCCCGCACGCGCGGGGAGCACTCCCTCTTTTCATTTTTTGTCTGCATAATCATGGGATCATCCCCGCACGCGCGGGGAGCACATGCTATTATATTTGTATTCTGCATAATAAATAGGATCATCCCCGCACGCGCGGGGAGCACCTTGACAGATTAAATTTTCGATTTGTCCAAGTGGGATCATCCCCGCACGCGCGGGGAGCACGAAGTCTTAACTTATGCATTTTTGCATACCCTAGGATCATCCCCGCACGCGCGGGGAGCACCGGTTCCATAAATTTTCGTATTGATCACAAGTAGGATCATCCCCGCACGCGCGGGGAGCACTTTTAAACGCTTTATGGTGCACACATTTTTATAGGATCATCCCCGCACGCGCGGGGAGCACGTTTCTTTCTGGGCATTTAAAATACCTTCTTTAGGATCATCCCCGCACGCGCGGGGAGCACTCAGCCCCGGTTAAATCAGTAATTTTTTTACCGGGATCATCCCCGCACGCGCGGGGAGCACTGATAAATGTGAAAGTTGCCAATCAATTAGCTGGGATCATCCCCGCACGCGCGGGGAGCACAGCGATTTTGAAGTTCATGTGAAACGCGATTTGGGATCATCCCCGCACGCGCGGGGAGCACCAATAAGGTAACCATTGGCGATATAGCGCAACAGGATCATCCCCGCACGCGCGGGGAGCACTAAAACTTGTACTGATAAAATAAACTCTGTTGGGGATCATCCCCGCACGCGCGGGGAGCACCTTTAAATAGTTCCCAGGATTTTTCCATTTTTAGGATCATCCCCGCACGCGCGGGGAGCACCGGCTTAAGAGTCGTAAGTTTTTGTCGGCTGTGGGATCATCCCCGCACGCGCGGGGAGCACCAGTTTAGTGATATTGGCACGATGCCCGACTTGGGATCATCCCCGCACGCGCGGGGAGCACGATAATGGTGGTATGTTTAAGCCGCATCCTACAGGATCATCCCCGCACGCGCGGGGAGCACCATACTATCTATAATTTGATAGAATGTACTTAGGGATCATCCCCGCACGCGCGGGGAGCACAAATTATTTTGTCAATTAGCACATTTTAGCCAGGGATCATCCCCGCACGCGCGGGGAGCACTTTCGTCGCAATTTTCAGCGACTCATCAGAGGGGGATCATCCCCGCACGCGCGGGGAGCACTTATTTTTAGGTCACATACACCAATAATATATAGGATCATCCCCGCACGCGCGGGGAGCACATTAATTATACTTATGTACATATGCATACCCTAGGATCATCCCCGCACGCGCGGGGAGCACTCCCCACCCCAGCCGACGACAAACAAGCAGCAAGGATCATCCCCGCACGCGCGGGGAGCACATATGCATTTGCAGGCTTAACGGTCCCGGCCTAGGATCATCCCCGCACGCGCGGGGAGCACACTTTCCATATCTATCACTACATTTAATTATGGGATCATCCCCGCACGCGCGGGGAGCACCCTTTTTGTTTCCCTTTTAGCTTTTTTAAATTGGGATCATCCCCGCACGCGCGGGGAGCACTATCCTCTCCTGGCCGACACTGCTTACAGCCTGGGATCATCCCCGCACGCGCGGGGAGCACTGGCACTATATAATTTATTTACTATGTTTACTAGGATCATCCCCGCACGCGCGGGGAGCACATTTAGCTGATTTAAAATAATTTTTGAGCATAAGGATCATCCCCGCACGCGCGGGGAGCACTCTTTTCCATACCTTCACATATCCTCAAATCCAGGATCATCCCCGCACGCGCGGGGAGCACATATGATGACTATGCGGTAGCATCCGGCCAAAGGGATCATCCCCGCACGCGCGGGGAGCACACTAAGGAATCCCTTATAAAACGGACATTCCTTCAAACCAAAGTATATCATTTTTGTCAGTTTCATGCGCAGCAAATTGAGCTTTGTTTTCATAACGACCGAACACGTTAAGGAATTTTTGTTTTGGTCTGCTCAGCGTTGATATTCGCTGCTAAATTATACTATTTTTATCAGTTTCTCGTACAACACATGAGTTGTCAAACAATCCGCCAGACTTCGATGTGATGTGTTTGTTTCTATCTGAAATTTTTCAGCTAAGTTTTTTAACGAATAGTTTTTTACACCCTGAACATGTTTTTTCGATAACTCCAGCGTATCAATCAGTTCGTTGGCTATCAATCCAACTCCATGTTTGGCGCACGCAGCATTTAAAAAGCCCATGTCAAAGGACATATTGTGGGCTACCAATGGATACAGTCCGATAAACTCAATGAAAGATTTTAAAGCTGTCACCGGCTCTTGGCCTTCTTTTTCAATCAACTGGCCGGTAATGCCCGTTAGTCTCTCTATATTTGGCGGAATAACGCTTTGGCTGGCCACCAGCACCTTAAAAGTATCTATCACTTCGTGTTCGGCTATTTTAACAGCGCCGATTTCAATTATTTCATTTTTCTCCGGCGCTAAACCGGTGGTTTCAATATCGATAACAGCATATGAAGACGGATATTTTGCAGCCGGCCGGCTATTTGTACAGTTAGCCGCTTGCTTAGCCAAGCGGCGTTTGCTGGCCTTACTATAACCCAGCCGGAGTTTGGACAGCTTTTTAACCCGGGCGGGACTTGGATGCAGGATTAGTTTAATCCCGTCGAAATCGATAGGCTCCCATTCGCTGTTATGTACTTTAAAATCCAGACGCTGCTCATTACTGGCGTTAAACACCATTGTAGCCCGTCCGTTCTTGGCAAACTTTTTTACAAAGGCCCAGATATTCTCGCGCACCCGGGCGTTCACCCGGCCTACGAAAACACCGGGGTTTATTTCCAACAGCCATTTGGTTAAATCGCCGCGCAACGCTGCCGGGCAATCAGTTAAAGTGATGACAACCACTATTCATCCTCCAGTATGGTCCCATACCCTTCTGTTAAAGTAAATTCGCCGTCTGCCGGGTCGGGCTCATCCAGCTCTTTGCCGTAAGAAACCGCATTTTTAACAAAACCGTTTTTTTCATCCCACAGATTCACAGTATTGGTTATAAAATCTTCATCTCTCACATCAGTCAAAAGCAAATTGCGGATATCGGTGGCTGTCCGCACCATGATCTTACCGTCTGCAATAGCGTCGCGCACAGCGCGCCTGGTAACAGCCCCAATATCATCCGGGTTTTGAGACGCTACGTCAAAAGCAATCGGGATGGTAATTTCGGCTTTGTATAAGTCAGCAATGTCATATACAAAAGAGCGCTCGTGGCCGGTATGCACAAAACCCAGCCCCGGCGCACAACCCATGGCTACGATCACGCTATGGGCCACTCCGTACAAACAGGCGTGAGCGGCGGAAAGCGCCTTGTTTACCGGGTCGCTGTCCGAATAATCGTCCGGGTTATACTCCCGGCCGTTCCAAGGCACACCGGTTTTCTTGGATGCGAGCCGATACACCGCGCGTATTCTGGCGCCTTCTCTGCCCCGCAGCTGCTGCATGGTCATTTGGGAAACATCTTCATTGGGAAAACGCATTTGATACATCTGCCGGGCAACGGCAAGTCTCGTTCTGGTATTGGAGACCAGCGCTGATTGGATTTCCAGCAGCCTTGAGGAATGCGTCAGCGGGCGTCCATGTGCATAATAGCGAACGCCCCGCTCGCCTACCCAAATAACGCTGGACCCCGCGTCACCGATAAGCTCCATGGCCCGATGGGAAATATTAGCGCCCGGACCCAGCAGTATCACGCCCAAAGTAGCCGCCGGTACATGAACGGTTCCCCGCTCGTCAGTAACAGTAATTGCGCTGTCATGCCGGTTGATCAGACAGCGTTCCAGGTACAGAAATGATATCCGTTCTTTTATTTGCGGCAGTTCTTTCAGCTTTGGCTTATCGATTCCTTCAAACTTGCCCATCATAACCTCGCTAAGGTCATTAAACCGCAACCGTAAGCTTTAGCGCGGCCAATGCCGGCTAACAGTGATTGCACAAACGTTTCAACGTTTTCGATTAATAAAACTCCTTCAAATGCAGCAACGCTGAGAGTTACCGGTTTACCGCTGCGGGTAAATTTTTTCGTCTCCCGCTGTACAACATCGAATCCTGCTGAATTGTCCAGATTAAAACCATTAGCTGTGGCTCTGCCGGATAGCCATTGTTTTTGCTGTTCTACGGTTATATGGCCTAAAACTCGGCCGCGTCCGGGGGCGTCTTTTTCTTTCACACTATGCACCGGATTAGCGCGCAAGCGGAAACGCCATGTCTGGCCATCTTTTAATCGCGCTAAAAATGCGTCGTATTCTTTGGTCTCCCATGTTTGCTCCGCCGCCGGCCAGCCGAATTGCTCTACAATATGTGTAAAATCAGGCTTTTGCCGGCTTTGCAGCAATACATAAAGCGACTGGTTTAATTGATCGACGCGCCATAGATTACGTTTAGT
This sequence comes from Desulfoscipio geothermicus, assembly GCA_016841905.1. Taxonomy (GTDB): domain Bacteria; phylum Bacillota; class Desulfotomaculia; order Desulfotomaculales; family Desulfallaceae; genus Sporotomaculum; species Sporotomaculum geothermicum_C. The sequence goes on from JAENYF010000029.1 coordinate 20,914, forward strand.
CTCACCCGCCGTATTGGGGAAGCTGCTTTCCAGCGCCGCATGCATAATCTGAGGCGAGCTAAGCGCCAGCATGGTTTGCCTGCGGCGCGGATTTACTTCTATACGCGATAGATACAAATGCTACACCTCCAATTCGGCTAGGGGGTCGTGCGCGGTAGGCTGCTCGGCTGGCATACTAAGCGGCACGGCGTTTAAATCGCTAACCACATTGCGAAAAGCATATTTTCTATGCTCCTGGTTAAAAGAGACCGGATAATCGCGGATTGTATATACGCCAATATCATCTGCCCCTGCGTCGTATACAATTTCGAGATAAGCAGGATGCCGTTTATTCCTTTGCAATTGTTTTTTATACCAATCTGCAGCTTGCCAGGGTGTAACGGCTAAATCTTTCAACGCGTCCAGCAAGCACACCCCTTCTTTAATCCCTAACGATACCGGACCGACGGGCGGGCAGGCGCGACGGCCTAAATACAAAGGGAATACCGGGTTCTTGACGGCTTGCTCAATTTTTTGCAATAAATCTTCTTCACCTTCCAGACCCACAACGAATAAAGCATCGGCCAGATAATAACGGCTGGAAATAAATGACTGCTTATTATCGAAAGTATGGGCGGTATGAAAATCCTTTATCAGCTGTCCTTCTTGATCTATCCGCACGCCATATTTTAAGCTTTGCAAATCACTGATATCATCGGTGCGGCTTCTGCCCAGGGCTGCAGCTATCATGCCTATAACACCGCTTTTAGTCGGCTCGCGCTCGGTCATTCTTTTATTAAATTTGCTGGAAGAGCCCCAAGCTTGCAATGGGGCGGCCAGCCTAAGCAATAAAGTACTCATTTTAAAACCTCGCTAGCATGTCCTTTTCCAGTGCATCCAACAGTTCCTTAAATGATACATTTTCCGCACCGGTTAATTTTGCGATGTTTTCTCCAACAGCATATTCTTTTTCGGGCGGGCACGAAAAACTACCATATGTATTCATGGCATATGCGGCTAGTTTGCTTACTGACTTATTAACAAACCCGTCTTCATTTTGTACCGGCTCCTCAAAAGCACCCACTAAATTAAGGGGCTGATCTTTGCGGATGGATACCATAACCGCGTCGGGCAAAGTACGATTGGCAAAGGTGTTTTGTTTGCCGGTGGGCATAGATGTTACAAAAGCGCGGGCAAATTCTTTTATTGTGCGGGCCAAAGCAGCCGGATCCTCAGATAACTGTTTAAACAGTTCATGGGCTGCTACCGTTGCATAGCGATATAAGGTGGCTGAATTAAACTCCACCGTACCTATCATACCGGCGCCGGCGGAGTCTTCCGGAGACATGTCATCCATGGCGGTGTAATAGTCATATTCGTTGTCTACGCGATGAGTTGATATGCTATGCGCAACTTGGGATGAAGCGTCGGTATTGAGTGCGGGCTCATCCGCCACCATACGGCCGAATAAGGCTACGTCAATGCCATGATTCTTATTCAGTGCTAATTGAGCGTCTTTTTTATTGGGCGCCCCATCCCGCAAAATCAGCTCCGCTAAGTTCTGCGCTTGCTTGGTACTCATAAAAAATAACGCTTTTGCTGCTTTGTCCTTGGTACTTACTCCCGCTGTGTTGATCACCTTTTCAGCCAAAGATAACGCTTCTTCTTCTGTTTTCGAATCATCTTGAACTCTAATGCATTGAGCTACCAAGTCAATAATCTTCTTGGTTCTGACGCCTAATTCCGACTCGTCAAAATTCTCACGGAACATCATTCTCATGGCCCGCTTCCAACTCTGTGATGAAACCCGAGCCCGCCTCACTCCACCGTACACAGCGGTTTTGGGGCTGCCGGTATCGTCACGGTTCACGCAACTGGGCGGTACGGTTTGAATAACATGAAAATCTACAAATGTTTTTTCCATTTTCTATCTCCTTTACTTGTCTCTAGACCATTATCCTTGTCCATTTTCGGTTTTCTCAGCGCTATCCCTAGCTGAAGCCCAAAAGTCCTGCCCCCAGCGCAATCTAACCTGATCACGCGCATCAGTAAACTGATATCGATACAAATCTGCGGCGAAACGGGGATAATCCAAGGTAACCGGCGGTTCCGCCGCCTTAAAGAGCTGCACCAGCCCTCTGGCGTGATGCGCTAATTCGGGTAAATCTTTGGCTGTTGTAACAGCATCAAACCTTCTTTTAAGTGACTGTTCATTATTCCCGTCGGGAGATTTAAGCTTTCTGGCCGCCGCCCCTAAAGAATTGCCGGCTGCACTCATCGAGGCACTTTTACCTTGCCGGTGCAAAGCATATAGGGTTAAAGCGGTATGGATAGCCCATTCTGCAGCTGTGGGTTTGTAGTTATCATCTTTCCCTTTAAACGTGAGCTGTTCCGGCAAATCGCCCAACGTAACCTCCCAGATTTCCGGGTTCTCTCCGGGTGTTTTGCCGATGCCCCGGCGCAGTTTAGCCAGCGCCGCTTTTGCCCAAGGGGAATCTTGATCCAAAACATTAGTCTTGCTTCGCACAAAAGCGTACACCATCTCAGTTTTATTAATCTACACCTACCCCCTTATTATTTTATTAATGCTCGCTTTAAATTTCAGATAAGCCTTTGGTGCAGTCTTAATTGTTGTCACACCTCTATCGGCGTCTTTCTTATAGATACCGGTAAAGGCTTTTTCCCCGGCATCTTTAACCAACTGCTCGCCCTGCTGCAGAATAATTTTTTTCATTTGTTCTAGCCAGGCAAACATTGTTTTATCCATATCATCCGTCTCCGGATTAATCCTGGCCAGCCAATTGCGAAAGGGGATATCTAAACTAAAGTACGCTTGCTCCCGCGCAGTTGCACTGATGCCCTTTTTGCTCGAAGTATCATCATTGCCTGATGCGGCTGCAAGTTCATAAGCAAGTGTTCCAAGCTGCCACACACATTGATCAGTTATTTCAAGTACCTTTATAATCTTAGGAATCCAATCGGTACCTATTTTAGTTAGTAAATTAATATTCATAGAAATGCTGTCGCTAAACACATCTTCTACAAAAAAATCTTTATCACCATATTTTACACTCGCTATTTGAAATCTAACTTCATTATTTTTAATTAGAGTCTGCCCTTTTAAATAGGCAATCCAATTCACTACTCCCGGCGGTCTATCCGATTCACTGTTTAAAATTAATGAAGCAAAATCTCTCCAAATTTGTCTGGCAGAGTTATGCCTTTTTGGTATAAATACGACTTCTCTTTTTTTGCCCTCATTGCGCCATAAAGTCATTTGTTCAGTGAATGCATTTTCTCTTGCGAACACATCGCCGCCTAAAAGCTTGTAACCAATAATGTTACCGCAACCATCTTTTTGTAATAGTATCCTTCTTGATTGGATGGTTAGCAATTCCACAGGGCTACTGGGCTGTGTTATGACAACTCTTTCATTGCCATTAACTTCTACACACTCCCAGACTGGAACACCTTTTTCGAAAAGCTCTGTGCTATCTCTAATTAGCACAAAATTAAGCATCAGAGTCTCAAATAAGCTTTTCCCACTGGCAAATATTAAGCCAAGTTTACCAAGCCAGCCGGCGCCAACAGACGGCATCCCCTTGCCCCGCACTGAAGGTTTGCTGGAAGTGTCATCATAAGCATTCAAATAAAGCAGCCACCTGATAGCTTCAGCGTTATCCACATACTTTTTAGCTTTGCCGCTTCTAACCGGAAAAAGCCTGACTTTATTATTGCTCTCAGATAAATCTCCAACAAATTTGGCTGTTGTATAGGCAGTTCCTTTAGTCAGTCCGGCCACCTGATAAAAAGGTGTTTCGGGGTGAAATAAATAAAAGCGTTCTTCATAATACCTGAGGTATTGCTCAATGGCCTGATCAAGGAAAACACCCATTTCCCACAGCTGCTTCCAGCGTTCTAAAGCTTCACCTGTACTTGTAATACCTGCAGCATTGCCCTCCGTATCGACCCTGGTAAAGACGGCATAAAGAATAGCCAGTAATAAGCGCAGCACGGCTACATCCTGAGTTGGCAGCTCGCCGGCTAATGTCTTGAATTGATGAGCGCGCTTGTAGAAATCCAGTAATGATACTTCTTCTTCTCTGCCCTGCATATTTATGACTTTTATCCACGGTTCGTCAATTAAATTAAACTCTTTTTCAGTCATCAACGACCTCCATGCTTTCCGTTAATAAACCATATTTCTCATCGTACTTTAAGGTATAAATTGTCTGGGCAATGCTTATTTCTGCACAGTAACCTTCATCTAAAACAATAAACAGCTCACCTTTGAGCCAGGATGAATCTTGCCAGCAGCCCGGGAGTTCAGCAATATTACTTTTTTCCAGCGCATCTATTGTTTTATTGATCATCCACGAGGCGGCAAGACTACGGGGTAAGTTAACTGTACACGAGGACATCAGCGCCGCCATTTCATCATCAGGCGTATAATCAGTTGGTATTTTTTCTCCTCCTCTGGTTTCCAGCCAAGGCAGCAAATAAAAGCTGCCATTGCGTTTTTTCTGAATTAAAATGACTTCCAGGGAACTATCAATGTCGCGTACGGTTGCTTCCGCCTTTTTCCCGGTATGATCATTAACGCCGGTATCCAGCCACCCGATCAGGGTGCCTGAATTATGACGGAGATCGGGGCTGAAAATTTGAAATACGCTCGCTTTTTGTTCTTTTCCCTTGATCTTTTTTTCCTGGTCAAGCTTAGCTTTGGCGTATTTTTCCGCCAGTTCGGGCTTAACTTCCACGCCTTGGGGAGCATATGCTTTTTGCACTAATAACGGTATATCGGCAGGTAAAGAGATTTTTGATTCGAGTAACGCTTGACTATTCATCAACAGATACTCGCCATATACTGCTTTAGCGCCTTTATCAAAACCATCTTCTTTTACTCCGGTAACAAAGCACAAAGGAGTTTTTAGCTTGTCGGGCCTTAGTCTATCATGCCTGTGCAGACGGCCTATACGCTGTATTAGCAAATCCATAGGACAAATATCAGTTAGCAAAACATCAAAATCCACATCAAGAGATTGTTCCATCACCTGCGTACCGACTACTATGACCTTATCCGGTCTTTCTTTGGCCGCAGGCCCAAGCATATCCCTAACCCTTAACTCCTTGGTTACCCGGTCAGTGCTGATAAACCGCGAATGAAGCAAGTGAACCACGTCTTGGCCAAAATGGTCGGCTAACTGTTTAGCCAGCATTTGCGCACGTTTAACCGTGTTCATGATAATTCCGGCGCATCCCCCGCTGCTGAGCAGTTCCTCCAGTTTAGCGATCATGTCCTCATCTTTTAAGTAAGCCACAGTCACATCGTATGAATGTGTGGTAGTCGAAACTTTACACTGTTTCACCTCACCGTCGTCAGAATAAGTAATTATCGGGTAATAATAATTAGTTGCCCATGCAGGCAGTTCTGCCTTTTCTGCGGCAACATTCAGCCAGGGAACCGCCCCATGCTGCGGCGTTGAATCGATGCCCAGGTAGGCGTTAATTAATTTGAAACGCTTGTCCCCCGGCAAAGTGGCGGAAAGCACAAGCACCGGCACATGATAAGCGCCCAGCCAACGCAAAATTTTAAATAAATATTGACTCATGTAAGCATCATAAGCATGGCATTCGTCAATAATCACTACCTTGTTGGCCAATCCTAAATGACGCAAAGCTAAATGCTTTTGCTTAAGGCCACCCATCAGCACCTGATCGACAGTGCCCACCACAAAGTCGGATAAGATCCCTTTTTTCCGGCCGTCAAACCAATCATGAACCAATACATTGTCCAATTCCCCGTCTAGGCCGCCAACGTTGGAGTTATATATGATTTTCTGATATTCTTTATTAAAGCGTGATTTACCATGCGCCAGGAACAAAGAATGCGCTTCTCCGTCAGCACTCAATTTAGTTATCCAATTATGTACGCGATTAAAAATACCGTCCGCGGTTGCTTGAGTCGGCAAGGCAAAGAATACTCCGCCTCTGCCGGTTTTTTGCGCTAACATCTCCGCTGCCGCAAGCGCCGCCTCGGTTTTCCCTGCTCCCATAGGCGCTTCAATAACCATAATCCCCGGCGAAGTCGTTTCCCGTATGATGTCAATAACTGCTTCTTGCACCGGTCTGGGATTTAAGCCAAACCTATCCTCGAATAGATCATACATTTCCCAGGCATCCGACGCTTCCCAATAAGGCGGCAGAGCCAAATCATCCCAGGCATCTTCGACCCGCTGTTCAGAAGATTTCATTTTTAAGTTGGGCTGTAAATACTTAAAGCGATATTCGTCACTAACCAGCCAATCAACCATAATCACCAACCCGGTCAGCAACGCTTGCCCCGGTATATCAACTTCCATCTTGCTCGTTTCATCAATATCTATTAGGCCGGCCAGTTTAAGAGCGTACATAAGAAGCTCATCTTGAACCGCCGCCCAGCTCATGTTATTAAATCCTGCGTTGTCGCAATAACCGGGGAAATTATTAAGCTGCATATTAGACGGCGGTTTGCCGTGATGTCCGCCCAGTATTACCGCACAAGTTCTAGGCAGCCCCTTGCGTTCCAAGATCATTTGCGAAGCTAATGAATGGTGCACGGCATGGGGTGCAAAATAATCTTTATGCGGCTTTAAAGGTAAACCCGTATCTTTAATCCGGTTAAACAATTGCTCGCCTAAGCCTGGATTTCTAAAAGGCTGCTGTGCCTGAAAAACAGGGATCGCTTTTCCCACGTCGTGGGCTGCCGCCAAGAAAACGAACAGCTTAAACGACCTTTGCATAGCTAAATCAGACCAGGGATCAAGCCCATCGTTTAACGAAACACCGCAGCTGATTACCTCCCTTGAACCCGGCGGTAACCAGGCGTACCATATCCTTTTCGCCATTTCCGCCGCGTCCGACATATGGATATATAGCGGCAACCAGGCATCGCCGCTGTTAACTTTGGTCATTTTAGCCCATAAAGACTTGGCTTGCGCCGATAATTGCATAATTATCACCTATTTGTATAATCTTGTTTTATTATAACTTATTTAGCTTAATTTAACAGCAAGATAAATGCCTTGAAGAGCATTCTTATGCTTTTCAAAATGACGGATATCACGAATCAATATTTCACGCACTCCAATAATAAAAAACATCGCGGCCGTTTATGCTTAACCACGATGTCTAAAATAGAGCTAATTAATCCGAACACGTATCTATTATATCATTGGCATTGACAGACTCATGTCTAACGCTGGTTCTGCCAGAAAGTTTAATCCAATCCACTCGTCATATTTTGGCTTCCCAAAAGTTTTTCATTTGTTTAATCATTGTATTTGCATATTCAATTCTTTGCCTATGTATACGTGGTAATGGATGATATACGAGAATGTCTTTTATTCTTTCATGCTCTTTCTGGCGCGATGGTATATAAAAACGGTGCATATTTAATGGAATCATTTTAAAAACCTCTTGTTTGAGACTCCTTAATTCTTTATTGGGATCTACACCCCAGGCTAACCATACCCAAGGATACTTATCAAATGCAAAAGTTGAATATAACGCATTTTTGTAAATTTTATCTGCAAATATATTTTGATATGTATCTATAGCATCATTAGACTTAGAATTACGCAAATTAAACAAGTTACTAATAACAAGCTTACCCTGTAGATCAGGGTGACTAGATTTAATCAAAATATCGGCAACAGTTTCCATTGTATCGTCTAATTTTAATTCTCCAGTAACACAATTAACCAGTCCTTGTTCGAGTTTATTCCATTGGACGTTGTCTTTTAATTGTGATTTACCTGGATTTAACATAATAATTAGACCCAGAAACTTATCTATATTACCCCATTGAAGATAGGCTTCTGTTCTAAATATGAAGCCGTTTACATATAAGAATTTACCAAAAGCTCTAGGCATCATAGATAACAACTCTCCTGATAAATAAAAAACGCAGAACATGGTGTTCATGACCGCGTTACTAATTATTAACTTCCATACTTTCTTGGAAATTCCTGCTTTAAAGATGTCTGTTATTCAAGCACTTTTTTGCTTATCTTTAGCTTTTTCAATACTTTCCCCATGACCCTACTTCCTTTCAAACAACTCCCTTCCTGAAGTATAGCAAACAGTCTATACCCTCGTTTGGCTCTGCTTATTATTAACAAAACACACGAGTTACGAGACGCTCGAACTCTTCAAACTCCTTATATTTATTAAGGCTGCAGAGGCCGTCCACCAAACCCTTGTAGTACCACCCCTGCTTATTTTTTTCAGTAACATTAAACCTTTCCCACAGTTTATCCCCAATCTCTAAATAATCCCTATGCAAAGCCCTGATGTTCGATAGCTTATCTCCCAGGCTGACGATTTTTATATCTTCATCATCTATAGACTTAAGATACTCGATAGTATGTGATTTTCTTTCATGCCATGATTTTGTCTTATCCTCGCTCTGTGTTTCAACGAGGAAGGAAACCCTATCGTTGAACATCTCCCGAATGGATTTATATGGAATATAAGCATCCTCAACTGTATCATGCAGAATCGCAGCACAGATTAAATCTGGATCAAATTTCATCTGGGCCACAACAATGCCGGCCTCCAGGGGATGTAAAATATAAGGAATGTTTGTGCCCTTTCGTTTCTGGTTGGCGTGTGCGATATTGGCAAATGCAATTGCCTTATTGATCATTTTCTTTTCTCCCTTATTACCGAACATTTATCTTTTGTAAGACTCCAACTGCTTCTCAATGGTTTTAATAATTTCCTGTCTTAGAGCATCCGGTTTCTGAACTTCTGCCCCGGCACCGAACCCTAAGATCCATTTGGTAAATTTTTTATTGAGCAGCACCATGGTGTTCATAATAAAATGCTCAGATCCATCTTTGTGATACCTTTAGGACCGTGGCAGTGCTCCTCTAAAATTCTCATCACTTTAAGCAGCCTTTCACGGCTATCCAGACCTATGCGATCACTTCCCTCTCACCTATTGCACCAGGTCTTTAAACATGTGCTGAAATTCCCATAACTGCAATTATATTCTATCAAATTAGCTGCCCTAAAGTTAACAAAAGTTTGGATATAATTACTAAGTATTATCTTGGAGTTCTTTAACTAACTCAGTTAATGATACTGCTTCAACTTTCGCCTTGATCACCTTATCAGGTGTAGTTTCACCAACCAGGCCTTTGCTCCAAGAAAATTTAGGCCGCTCACCTTTTTCGATGATTTCATTATTGGGATACTCTTTAATGGTCATCACGAGAGGTTTCCATATCGGCAAACAGCTTGCTTTCAGCCACTTTTGTCGCCGCCGAACGGTCATCCGGGCCGGATGTATAAATATGGACAGTCATTTAAATCCTCCTTCTCACGTCACTGGTATTTAGCACTTCTTTCCTACAATTGTATTTTAGCAAATCAGTTGTACCATATTTGACACAGGTGCAAATGTTTTTATTTTTTTAATTACAACCATGCACTCAACGAAAGATTCCTGTCCTACTTCCTAAGGCTACACAGTATTTACGGTATTCTACACGCTAAACGAACCATGCCTTTCAACTGACACAAAAGAACCGTCCCCTTGTGCCCCTTATGCTTGCAGAATTGACGATACCTGCGGTTTAAGGTAGAATATAAAGTGTTTTTATTAAAAGGGAGTGACAAAGGAAAAAATGGACGATGAACTTGGTGGAAAGCCGAGTATTTTACATAAAAATCAAAACTTCATTTTATCATCGCAGGCCGTGATGCAGTATGCTTATGCTGTTTTTTGTGGTCTTTTTTTGTTTCTTAAAATTATAGGAGGATGTAGGTTTTGATTACTGCAATTTTATTTTTATTTGTTTTAATAGCAGTGAATTCTTTCTTCGCTGCATCGGAAATAGCGTTAATATCGTTAAATGACAATAAGATAAAGATAATGGCAGAAGAAGGGGATAAAAAAGCTAAACAGTTGATTAAGTTACTGGGCGAGCCAAGCAGATTTTTGGCAACTATTCAAATTGGTATAACCTTAGCGGGTTTTCTGGCAAGTGCATTTGCCGCTGAATCTTTTGCGGATCCCCTTGTCAATATCTTAAAGGGTTTAAATCTGCCAATATCGGAATCTCTACTAAAAGTGACTACAGTAATTGTGATCACAATTATTTTATCTTACTTTACCTTGGTACTTGGTGAATTAGTGCCTAAACGTGTTGCAATGAAAAAGTCGGAGAAGATAGCATTTTTTGTTGTAACACCCCTAACTGTACTATCGAAAGTTACTAGCCCATTCGTTAAGCTCCTTACAGCTTCAACAAATTTCTTTGTAAGATTGTTTGGCATTGATCCACATTCAATAGATGATGATGTAACCGAGGAAGAAATTAGAATGATGGTAGATGTTGGAGAAGAAAAAGGCGCCATTGACGAGCGTGAAAAAATAATGATTAACAATATCTTCGAGTTCAATAATAAAACAGCAGAAGATATTATGACCCATAGAATGGAGCTTGTAGGAATACCGGCTAATATTGAATTGAGAAAATTGCTTAGTATTATTAAGGAAGAGCAGTACTCTAGAATTCCAATTTACGAAGAAAACATTGATAATGTCATAGGAATACTACATGTTAAAGATCTTCTTACATTAATTGCCGAGAATGCGGAGAAGGACTTCAAATTGGAACCATTTATTAGGAAACCATTTTTTATTCCAATACACAAGAAAATCGATGAGTTATTTATTGATCTTCAAGTTGCTAAAACACATATCGCAATTGTAATAGATGAATATGGTGGAACAGCTGGAATTGTAACAATAGAAGACCTTGTTGAGGAAATAGTTGGAAACATCTTTGACGAGTACGATGAAGAAGAGGACAAAGAACTCAAACAAATTGATGAATTGACTTTTGAGGCAAGCGGTATGATTAGTCTTTATGAACTTGAAGAATATCTTGATGTTGAATTGCCGGTTGAAGATTATGAAACTTTAAATGGGTTTTTTATTAGTTTATTTGGGAATATTCCGCCTAAAGGTCAAATCAGTGAGGTAAGGTTTAAACGTTTGCTTATTCAAGCTGTAGAGGTGACGGATAAACGGATTGAAAAAGCGATTATTCGCATAGATAATCAAGCAGAAGATTTTCTATCAACAGAGAAATAGTCATTCATTAGGCGTTCTGTTCTGTTGTGTTGGATCGCCTCCCAGGGGGTAGCATCGAAGGTGTAAACAAAAACAAGCCGGGCGATTTGTATTGCCCCCCTGGCTTGTTTAACAACAAGTTAATAAGTTAAGTGCCTGGCACCGTTTTCATTTTGTGCTACGAGCTGAGTTTTTCGAGCAATCTGGTCCATCATCTGTAAAGCTGGAGCCATAGAAAACACCAACGGCTTTATAGCCATGTTAAGACATAGTTGGCAAACTTTTTAAAGTCATCTATCTTCCTTAAGCTATCATAAACTATCTTTGGGTCGACATCCAGATAATCATGGACGAGAATATTTCGAAAACCTGCTATTTGCTTCATGGTATTGGCCAGGTCTGCGGGCAGCAAACCCTCTTCCATTAAAACCGCAAAAATATCTCCATAGCCGAGCGGAGGACGATACTCCCGGTCAGCAATAACATGGCTGCCAATATCAATACAAACTTGCGCGGCTATGTGTAAATTCCTTTCAACGCGGTCTTGGATGCCTTCATCCTTTTTATACTCTTCCAAGCTTACTTTCGACAATTCTTTTAGCTTGCGCAGGGATTGCTCCAGCTTAAAAAGGCGCCTCTCGATCGTTTGCCTATCAACCACCAAATCGGTCCTCCTTAATTCGCCTTACTAACCCCTCACGTAATATCTTTTCAATGGGTTTGAAGTCAAAATACCGGTCATAAGTGCGTACTTGAAAGTTCACTCGTTGACCTTTTCCATCCTCCTTTTCAAAAATAAGTCGCCCCTTACTTAATATCCGGTAAGAAAGGGCTGGTGGTGCATGATTTAGAATTATCAGATCCACTTCGTCTGTCTTAAGTAATGATGTTATCATTGCAAGTAATTCTAATTTTTTTTCAAAATACCGGCTCGGGGGAAAGTCACCGTTGAGAAGAACCGCGAAGTCAATATCGCTAATGGGAGTCTGTCTTCCCTCCGCGTATGACCCAAATAGATAAATGGCCACAATATCCCCGTCAATGCTTAATTTTTTAATTAACAACGGAATATATTCCATTACGTTATGTTCTATCTTTTTAAAACGATACAAACTCATCACCACGATTTGTTGTTTGAATAACTTTATATTACCATAATTCCAGTACAAGGCGCGACCTATTTTTCCCAGTCTCTTACTTTCACCTCATCCCACAGCAAAAGCAGCAGGGGCATCCTCCTGCCGCTTTTAGCGTTTATCATAAGCATCCATCGCAGCTTTCAAATGTTACTTTACGCCTCTAAGGCTTCTTTGGATACTATTAGACTGTAGTAATAATTAGCGTTTGCTCCGCAAGCCAAAGCTTTGTCCAAATCTAAGTCCCAGACCTCTTGCATATCCCCGTCCAAGGAATCTTCCGCAGCTTCTTCCAAAGCCACCTCCGAAAACAGATGTACTAGCTCCTGTGCAAACACCAAGTCCTCTTCCTGTCATTGTGCCCATTCCCTTCGGACCAGTTCCATCTCTTCTTGGCATATTAATCTTATCCTTTCTATAGCTTATATGATTAGGCTCTTACCATAGCCGTGCCACACTGAGGACACATAACTTTATAACAGGGCTGCCCAGCTTGGTGTGGCGTTTGGGTACCGCAATTAGGACATTTGCAAAATCCCGCCGGACCTACCCCCGCTGCTTTACCTCTGCCTGCTCCACGCCCGCCTTGACGTCCCATCCTGCCGCCACCTGAACCAAGCGGTCCTGTTCCATCTCTTCCCGGCATATAAAACACCTCCACTTATTTGTGACATATGTCATTTATTGATTTTATTATATGCCATTTTCGGCAAATGTCAATAACTAATAGCGTGTCAAGTTAAGCAATGGATTGCCACTCAGCTTTCAAATATCAGGGATTTGATGCCTAATTAGGCTGCTTTTCAGTTGGCTATTTAAACTATATAGTAATTTTTATTCGCAAGAATAAAGGTATTTTGTCAGTTTATATCGAACTATATTACCAATTTTTCTCCGAGCCTTTTTGCCTAAGTCTTAAAAGTCATGGCAAGTGGGCCGATAAGGTACAGTGGGAAACCACGGTGCCTCCCAGTGTGGAAAGGAGGGTGCTATATGTTTGGTAACGGTTCACATAACCGGAGTGGTTAAGCCTATTCTAAAACACTCCGGTTATTTTATTTTTAATACTGAAAGGGGAGAAATGCATTGCTAAAGTTTAACAAAAAAGCTTTTATTATTGTTGTTGTTTTAATTATGGCGGCTTTCATGGCCGGTTGTTCAGGCGGCACTGATACCAATAATAACGCCGGCAATGAACAGACGGCTGCCAAGGAACTTTCAGGAGAACTAATTATTTTCCACGCCGGAAGTTTAGCGGTCCCATTTGATCAAATGGAAAAGGAATTTGAACAGCTTTATACCAATGTCGATGTTAAAAGGGAAGCTGCAGGGAGCAGGGAATGTGCCAAAAAAGTTACCGAGCTTGGTAAGAAAGCAGATATAGTTGCTTCTGCCGATTACGCAGTCATAGATGAACTGTTAATACCGGATTTTGCTGATTGGAATACTCTTTTTGCTAAAAACGAGATGGTTATAATGTATACCGAGCATAGTAAGTACAAGGATGAAATAAATTCGGAAAATTGGCCGGAGATATTGCTCAAGGAAGATGTTCAATACGGCCATAGCGATCCTAACGCCGACCCTTGCGGTTACCGTGCTTTGATGGTCTGGCAGCTTGCAGAAAAGCACTATCAAATAGCTGATCTGTACCAAAAGCTTGATGAAAAGCGGCCGGAAAGGAATATCAGGCCCAAGGAAGTTGATTGCATTGCCATGTTAGAGTCCGGCGCCCTAGATTATTTATTTATTTATCGCTCCGTGGCAGAGCAGCACAAACTGCCTTACGTTGAATTACCGCCCGAAGTTAACCTTAGCGATATCAACCAGAAAGAGTTTTATAAACAAGCGACCGTACAAACAACCGGCAAAAACCCCGGTGAGTTTACAACCCAGGTCGGCATGCCGATAGTATACGGAGTTACCCTAATCAAAGATGCACCTAATCAAGAAAATGCTATTGCGTTTTTAAAATACTTGTTGGATAAGGAAAAAGGGCTTAAGATCATGGAGGAAAACGGTCAACCGGTTGATTATCCTCTCGTCACAAAAGGAGAAGAAAATCTGCCTGAAGAGCTTAAAACGTTATTATTACAGTAGGATAAATAGCTTAAGCCGGGGCAGCAACGCCCCGGCTGTGAAATAATTGATTAAGGAAGGTTAAACTGTGTCAAAAACAAAACCTGACAGATTATATCTATTATCAAAGTTCTCTGGCTTATTAATTATTTCATTTATCATGTACCCTATAATTAACTTGTTATTAAGTACAGATGGCAAAATTATGCTGGAAACAATCAGGGATAAGGACGTTATTAATGCCATTTGGACAAGTTTTTTTACAGCTACAATTACCACACTGATTATATTTGTTTTTGGAGTGCCTTTTGCTTACTTTCTGGCCAGAAACGATTTTAAGGGCAAAAAAATAATAGAAAGTATTGTTGACATACCTGTTGTAATCCCCCATACTGTAGCCGGCATCATTTTGCTAACGGTTTTAGGTAGGCAATGCTGGTTAGGTAGATTTCTGGAAAGCACAGGGCTAGAAGTTATAGGTACCAGGGTTGGTATTGTAATTGCGATGATTTTTGTCAGTATGCCCCTGCTCATAAATGCTGCCAAGGACGCTTTTATATCCATTTCTCCCAAACTGGAAAATGTTTCCCGAACACTTGGAGCCAACCATTTCCAAACATTTTTTTATGTTACATTTGCCATCGGTTGGCCAGGCATCCTAACCGGCATGATTCTAACCTGGGCCCGCAGTATTAGTGAATTCGGTGCTGTCGTAATGATTACCTACCATCCTATGATCGCGCCCACTCTGATATTTGACCGGTTTAATGCTTTTGGGCTGGAATATTCCAAACCTGTATCTGCGATTTTAATTACTGTCTCCCTAATTATTTTTATAATCTTAAGATTAGTTGCCCAAAGGGGTGTTCGAAATTGATAGAGATAAAAGATTTAAACTTTCACCTGCCGGGGTTTGCCCTGTCTGATATTAATTTAACAATTAATAGTGCAGAATTTTTTGCCCTGCTTGGTCCAACTGGCTCAGGCAAAACTTTATTACTTGAAATTATTGCAGGCATAAAATACCCGAATACCGGCAGTATATTGCTAAATGGCCAAGATGTCACTACCATGAAACCAGAACAAAGGAACATTTCAATTGTTTACCAGGATTACGCTTTGTTTCCCAATATGTCGGTTGAGCAGAATATTAACTACGGTTTAAGGTTCAGAAAGAAGCAAAGTTCTGTTAATTATAAAAGAAAATTTGATTTACTAGTTGAGATGCTTGGTATTCAAAAGCTAATCAAACGTTCTCCTCAAAACCTCAGCGGGGGCGAGAAGCAACGTGTTTCCCTGGCCAGGGCGCTGATTGTCGAACCAAATATTCTTTTATTGGATGAACCTTTTAGTGCCCTCGATACTAATACTAAAGAAGTTATCCAGGTGGAGCTAAAAAAACTGCACAATACGCTCAAGACAACAACTTTGATGGTCACTCATAACTTTAGTGAAGTTTTCTCCTTGGCCGAAAAAGTTGCAATCATTAAAGGCGGTCATATCCAGCAAGTAGGATTGACAGAGCAAGTTTTTAAAATGCCCA
This sequence comes from Desulfoscipio geothermicus, assembly GCA_016841905.1. Classification (GTDB taxonomy): domain Bacteria; phylum Bacillota; class Desulfotomaculia; order Desulfotomaculales; family Desulfallaceae; genus Sporotomaculum; species Sporotomaculum geothermicum_C. The sequence continues at coordinate 36,779 of JAENYF010000029.1, forward strand.
ACTCTACGTTTGTGGCAAACTTTGTTGGCATGAAAAATATTTTTCCGTTATCTTGGGAAAACAATATATTAAGCTTTGGCAGTAAAATTCAATTGAATAAACATCACTTAACAGAACTACAGCTCACAAATAAACACTCCGATGGTACGGGATACTTTGTTGGCTTAAGGCCGGAGGATTTAGTAATCGGCAATGATACGCTACTAACCGATTATCAACTTGATGGCAAAATCATATCAGTGTCTAATAACGGAATATTTACTGAAGTTACAATCCAAGCAGGAAAACTCAACTTTACTGCATACCTTACACCTAACAGGTACTTTGAACTGGGGCTGCATGAAGATAAACATGTCTGTCTTGGCTTTGATCAGGCCAATATCAATTTACTTGTGGAAAATTCTCTTTAAAATATATTACAATCAGCGTATTTAATAGACAACATAAATAGGTGAGCGTAAAAGAAGCCCCACCTTGATTACAAAGTGAAGCTTGCTTACTTACTTTTATATACCCGACAAGCGACGGGTTAACTTGCGCTTGCCAAAAGTAGGATTGCCAGGAGTATCTGCGCATGAAGATCATAATCAATATCATCGTACATAAAAATCACAACACAGACTGTCAGGCCCACGCCTGTCAAACACGCGAAAAGGCAGATTCTTTTTTTTATGGCCTGCAATCCTATCACTCCCTTAGTAATTTCTCTCATTCTCTAATCTTATTTTCAAAAAAGCCCCTACCTTTTTAGGCAGGGGCTTTCCTGTCAAGCAAGCAGCCTGATTAACTCTTATACTTTCACAACGCTCATCTTATTTGAATTGGATCGTCACCTTATAACTTACGCCATCCCAGTCAACCTTTGCACCCAGATTGTCTGCAATAAAACGCAGGGGCAGCATGGTGCGGCTGTTCTTAATGATCGGCGCGACGTCGGTCATGCCGGGCTTTCCATTGATCAAGGTTTCATTTTTGTCGATCCAAAGATCTATGATGGTGCCCTTTTGCTCAATGGTCACTTTCTTTTCCGCTGCCAGCCATTTGACGGTGCCGCCGGCCGCTTCGATGACGGCGGCGATGGGCAGAAGTGTTCTGCCGTTGTAAACAATCGGTACTGTGCCCCGGCCCGGATCAATTTCCCTTTGTGCGCCGTTTACGGTCATATACGGGTTGTTAATGCTCAGAATAATTGTGCCTATGCCGTTCGGAAGGATGGGATTGCCTGAACCGGATGCCTTTTGTCCGCCGCACGCAGCTGTGGCGCTGGGGGTAGCGCAGGCTTCGTTTGATACAGTGCCCATTCCGCTGCTGTAAACAGGCCTCATGGTATAGCAATAAGTGGTACCATTTAAAACGTTAGGATCATTATAGGAAGTATCTTTAATGGGGAAATCGGTAACCGGTGTTGTAGTTTCCTTGCCGCTGCCCGTACCTCTGAAAAGGTGATATCCAATCAGGCCCTTCTTATCTGCAGCAGCACTCCACGTCAGGCATACCTGTTTATTGCCGGCAGTGGCACGCAGGTTTTGCATGGAAGGCGTCGCCGGGGTCGCCGGGCTCGCTTCCTTCCACTCGTACACATAAGAATAACCGTAAGAATTACCTAATTGCAGCCAGATGGCTTTTTTGTCTCCCTTTTTGCCTGCCGGGATAACTTTACCGGACTCAAAATAAGTGGCCTGGTTCGTAATATGGGTTTCACCTTTGGTGGATTGGAATCTTATCAGACCTGCAGTGGCATAACTGGGGCTTCCCAAATTGGCTAGGTCAAACTTGGCATCTATCGGGGGTGATGACCAGGATTTATTACCAATGGTCTGCACCTCAATATTGAAGCCGGTTTTTTGATTGGGGGCAATAAAGGCCGGCGGAGTGTCCCACTTAACCTGATAGTTATAAAAAGCTATGACTTTACCATTGTTGTCTTTACGCGTACATGAGAGAGTCATATTTCCCTCGTTACCCTCACAGGTAAATGTGTCCCCTAATCCACCACCCTTAACTTTTACATCCAATGATGATACGTGATAATTAGTTTTAATCAGATGCCAGCCTTCGGTTGAAGTGGCTGCCAGGGCTTTTTCCGTTGCAAAGCCGTTTGGCGCCAACAAGACTACTGTAAAAATTAGGGTGCAAATTAAAACATACATACTTTTTTTGAACATTTGTTATTCCCTCCTGACATTTTTGTCAATTATAGAATTTTCCGCTCCAGGTGTCTTCACCCAAACCGGGTAGTCTTTGTCAAAAAGCCCCCACCCTTTTTCGGGTAGGGACTTAAAAATCCTTTGTTTATGCGCCCTGCGACTACTTTATCTAGCGGTGTCCTCGTCCGTCGTCAAAATGATGTCGATCAGCTCAGCTCGGCTCCGGACATTAAATTTGGCATAAATATTTTGTTTTGATAATTATATCCTAACGGCTGAAATATAAACCGCCTCCAATAAATTCCCTTAAAATAGAATTGAAAGGAACTTTTGCATAATCCATAGGTTCGAAAAACGTCAATAGATTCATAAGGCGCTCTTTTGTATCGCGAAAAGGACTATCATCGCTGATTTTACTTAAGATAGACTCTGCAAAAGGACGTAAGACGTTCATTTCATAAAGGATATTTGAATTAAACATAACATCTGCCTCTTCCTGGAATCTAAAAATGTTCTCTTCTTCACCTCTGCGCACGCTAGCCCACAGGCTTAATGTTGTTTCGGGGTGGGAACCTCTGTACCAATCATCCTTAACCAATCTGCGCAGCAATCTAACTTCAGTGGTGGGCATTCTGTTGATTAGGTCAAAATTAAGCCCGCCAAGTGCACTGACATAGACTTTAAAAAGCAGATTCCTATTAATGTCGGGCACCAAACTGGGATTTAAGGCATGCATTCCTTCAACAACCAGAATTTCCGCAGGTCCAACATGCATAGTCTCAGGTTGCTTAGTCCGCCGGCCGTGGATAAAATCATAAACGGGCACCTCAACAGTTTCTCCGGCAATTAACTGTTCAAGATGTTGCTGCAATAGCGGTATGTCCAATGCTTCCAAACAGTCAAAATTATATTTTCCATCTGCATCACGCGGCATTTGATCCCTGCTTAAATAGTAGTCATTCAGAGAAAGGGAAACTGTCTTCATGCCAAGTACCTGCAATTGCGTGGCAATTCTCTGGGCAAAGCATGTTTTGCCGGAAGACGATGGACCGGCAATAAGCAGCACACGCAAGGCGCGGCGTTGTTTAATTATCAAATCCGCAATATCGGAGATTGTCTTTTCCTGTACCGCTTCTGCCAGATCAAGCAACTGCAGGCTCCGGCCAGAGGTAATATAGTTATTTATATCGGAAAAGAATTCAATACCGACTTGGTTTAACCAGTGCTGGCTCCATTCATAGGTACTTGCTAACAGAAAAGGCGGTTCAATTGGCTTATTGCTTTTTATGTTGGCTTCACTGAAGTCGATTATAAAACCGTAAGAAAAAGGAGTAATGGTAAACTGATTAGCCAGGGAAGTGGTGGTGTGGGCAGGATAGATTATTTTCACTCTCATATCGCTTAATTGGTAGTGATAATAACCATCTTTACTTTCAATAAACTGGATCGGGCTGTCCTGTTCAACCCATTCCCTGAGTCTCATCTCAATTTGTTTTACCTCTCTTACAGATAGCATAGAACCGACCAAGTTGCCAAAAACCCCTTCACCTATTGAATAAGAGTTTTTAAAAGCTTCATTGGGAAACAGATCATGCATGACTTTAGCGACTCCCAATTTAAGAGTTTGAGTGCCCTTACGAAAATGGGTTTCGATCATATGCTCACCTTCATATAGTTATTTGGCAAAGTAAGGTTTCCACAAAATGGCTATAGCGAACTACGGTTAGGCTAATGAACGTAATTTGACAAATTTCTGCAAATTTCTTGTACTTATCCGAATAATTCGCCAATTATTCATGGACTCCTGCTAACTACAGTACCGATTCTATTATTCCATCAATTTGTAAACGTCGGCGCAATGCCGGTTTCGTAGCGGAATTTTTCGTAGATTTCTTCCAAATCTGCTTTGTCAATCGCCTCGCGGAGCAGTCGCGTGGTTTGCACCCATTTTTCAGTTCCATAGGTGAGAGCAATAAAACTATGTCCGATCTCCACAGCCTTTAAATGAATACCGTCCTGATTGAATTTGATGATTTTCGAATCCAGCAGGATCCCGAAGTAGGAAATGAACACCTCGGAATTGTCGATGTCCTTCGATTCCATATCTGCACCGGATATGCCGCTGATGACGGCAGTGCGGATGTGCAGAATCGGATTTTCCATGATGAGCCGCGCAATTTTTGATTTTCTGTATTCGTGTATCCATAAACCTGAAGAAATTGAGCTTGCCAAAAGTAGGATTGCCAGGAGTATCTGCGCATGAAGATCATAATCAATA
>JAENYF010000030.1 GCA_016841905.1 Desulfoscipio geothermicus
ATGTTGCCGGCAACGGATATTTTTAAAGCGTCATAAAGCTTATTGGTGGATTTTTGCAGGTAGTCTTTTAATGCCGGATAAAGTTCCAGGGCAAGGGTGTTTGATTCCTCCTTGCTTGCTTTAAACGGGTCGTGGTTATCAATTTCCCGGTATAATTTAAATAGCATTTCAGTTGTGTTTTCCGCCGGCGTCCTGGTCCGGTCCATTTTTTTAACATCATCCATAAGGTCGAAAAGAATCTGGTACTGCTTGTCCTTTTCGATACCTGCGATATCCATACAGTTGGCAATCTGTTTAAAGTAACAGTAAAAACAATCTATCTGCGCTTGCATGGAGAACCCTCCTATCAGCATTGATTATTTTTCACACGCACCAAATTTCTTTTTCTACTTAAGTTGATTTAGCTTTTCCTGGTCCTTAATAAGCTGCTCCAGTTTTTCCAGGTCGTAATCTTTGCCCAGTACCAGATCACCAATTAAAATACAGGGTGGAACAATTTGTTCGCCTAATTCTTCTTTGATGCTCTCACCTTGGGTTATTTTCATCTGCAGGCCTAGTTTTTCGGCAGCTAGGCCGACATTGTAGATAAGTTTGCGGCAGTTGGTGCCTAGCGGTTCAGTGACTACAACCTCAATGATGACATCTCGGTTCATGATAGCACCTCGTTTGGTGTGAAGTGGGTTATGACTAAGTATATCACATTGCACTAACAACACCGCAATGAGTGGGACTATCCCCATGCTTCCAAAATATTAAGAAATTCTTAATATTTTGATCAAGTGTTTTGTAAAGATAACCTGCCAAAATTATTCTAAAGGCAGGTGATTTTGTGTTATAGAATAAAACAGTTAATGGGGTGATTTGAGATGGACAAACTCAGTGTTTTAGTATGTGACGACGATACCGCCATAGTTGATGCTTTAGAAATATACCTGAAGCAGGAGGATTACGGGGTGGTAAAAGCCTATACCGGCAGGCAGGCTTTGAAGGCTTTGTCAGAACAAAAAATTCACCTGGTTTTGCTGGATATCATGATGCCGGAATTGGACGGCCTTTTAACCACCATCAAGATTCGCGAGGAGCTTAATGTACCCATCATTATATTATCCGCTAAATCTGAAGATACGGATAAAATTACCGGGCTTAATTTTGGCGCCGATGATTATGTGACCAAACCCTTTAACCTGCTGGAACTGATGGCCAGGGTCAAGTCACAAATGCGCCGTTATACAGCGTTGGGCAGCTTAGCCACCAGTAGCGTTATTATAAAAACCGGCGGTTTGGAACTTGACCCGGAAGCCAAAGAATTGCGGGTAGATGGAGAAGCTATCAAACTGACGGCGACTGAGTATGGTATTATGCTGTTCCTTATGAAAAATATGGGCCATGTATTTTCCACAGAGCAAATATATGAGCAGGTGTGGAATGAACCCTCCTATTCAGCGGAGAATACCGTTCCGGTACACATACGGCGTATTAGGGAAAAAATTGAAATAAATCCAAAGGAACCAAAGTATTTAAAGGTGGTATGGGGAATTGGATACAAAATTGAAAAGTATTAAATATTCAGCGGGGGCAAAAACTGCTGCTTTTATCGTTGTATGGCTTTGCGTAATGTGCGCTGTGGGCAGCGCTGTGTTTCTTTTGTATTATCATGAAACTGTAAATAGTAAAAGTTATTATGATACCCATCAGTTTAAGAACGAATTTAGTATGCTGGTTAGTAATGCCGTGGAATATAATGTTAAATTTAAAAGTGAGGCCAACATTAAATCTTCGGGCGATACAGCAGAGACTATAAATAAAAATTTGCAGCGTTATTACCTTATTAAAAAGAAGCTTTCCGAATCAGTTAATTTTGCTTACTGTTTTAAGAATACCAATACGGGAGAAACAGTTACCAATATTAAAGTTGAGGCTGAAGACGCGCTGGCCTTAATACAAAAACAACCTTCTCTTGTATATTATAACCAGGGGACATTCGTATCTGATTTCCCGTTTAACACCGGTATAATGCAAATGTTGGAGGATGCACCGTATGAGATTTATGCCGCTGTTATTGAACCGTTAAGGCCGGGTGACGTGTTTTATGATGATAATATGAGTTATTCTAAAAATAAAGCACTATCCAATAATGCAACCATCATATTAGTGTTATCAACAATTTTAACAATCGTAGCCTTTATTTATCTGGTTATGGTTACCGGACGTCGTAAGCCGGAGGGAGAAATAAACCTTTCATTTATAGATAGGCTGTATACCGATGTGTACTCTATGTTGGTTTTTTTTGCTGCAATAATCTCAATAGCCATTGCAGCGCAGATTTCCTATTCATTTCCTGAACGGGTAGAAATAATTATCATCGCCCTAGTTTTTGGAATAGACGTGTTAATCGGTTTGTCCTACTTATTATCCATGATCAGGCAGATTAAAAGCGGGCAGCTTTTAAGGAATACGTTGGTCTATAAAATTTTTGCAATATGCTTTAACGGTAAAACTTTTAAAACATGGACCTTGCTGCTGCTTTTGGGGTATGGGGCAACAAACGGTGTGTTATTTGCGATAGCTGCACATTCCGGCGGGGCGGGATTTTTTTTCTTTCTCTTTTTAATTGTCCCCTTTAATATTGCGGCGGTATATTTTGCAGCTAAAGCCCTTTTATCTTTGTCGCAGATTATGGAGGCCGCTAAAGAAATTTCGGTTGGCAACCTGGACTATGCCCTGGATAACACTAAAGTAGCTGTTGCATTTGCGTCATTTGCTAAAGATATCCAAAGCATCCAGGGAGGATTAAAAAAAGCCGTAGCTGAAGCCATAAAAGGGGAACGGATGAAAACCGAACTGATAACCAATGTGTCACATGATTTAAAAACGCCGCTGACTTCGGTGATTAATTATGTTGACTTGCTTAAGCAGGAGGATTTAAACAATGAAAAAGCCAGTCAATACCTAGATATATTGGAAGAAAAGTCTGCCAGATTAAAGCAGCTGATTGAAGATTTAATTGAAGCCAGCAAGGCTTCCAGCGGTAATCTTGCGGTAAGTGTTGAAAAGGTTGACTTGCACGAGCTGGTTATGCAGGCGTGCGGTGAGTATGAGGAAAAATTTCAAAAGGCTGAGCTGGATGTGCATATTACTGCCGATAAAACATTTATTGCAGCTGATGGTAAACATATGTGGCGGATAGTTGAAAATCTGTTGTCCAATACAGTGAAGTATTCGCTGTCCCGTACCAGGGTATACATTAACGTGGCTAAAAGCGAGTCCTGCGGCGTATTAATAGTAAAGAACATATCCGCTAACCCCCTCGATATTTCGCCTGAGCAGCTAACCGAGCGCTTCGTCCGGGGGGATCTGGCTAGGACGACGGAGGGAGCAGGCCTGGGTCTCTCCATTGCACAAAGCTTAACCGGTATACAGGGAGGCAGGTTTAAGATCGAAACTGATGGTGACTTATTCAAGGTTACCGTAGTAATGCCCTTATGGGAAGAGGAATAGGGATGCGGTTTGGGGAAGCAAGGGTCAGAATCCACTGTTCATAAAAAGACATCCTTTCCGGCATTTTGCCCAGCTACCTGCTAATGTTTAATTAAATTGACTTAGTTAAATGAAAAAAGTTCCTCCTTTGCAGTGAGTTTATTGATCAAGCCTGCATCTGGAGCTTGCTAATTAATTATTTTTCATTTTGCTCAAAATAAAATAGAGTTGATGCGACGCACTGTAACACATGTGCTGCATAACCTATTGACATACACGTGTATAGCTGGTAGAATCAACAATAATATAGCAAAATGATAATGATAGGGAATAGTAAGCGGTTTTGCTGGTTCAGAGAGCTGCCGGTTGGTGCGAGGCAGTCGAGGCAGGCGGCTGAACTCTCCCTGGAGTAGCCGGTCGAAATCCTTTGGTAAAGTAGGTCCGGACGGAGTCTTCCGCCGTTAAAAGGAAGGGGATATCGGATGTATGGCGTCCCGTATCCTTTGAGTGAACGGCCCAGTGCCGTTAATTTGAGTGGTACCACGGAGATTAACCCTTCGTCTCATTGTTGAGACGAAGGGTTTTTAATTTTTTACAAGGGGGTGGTATGCGATGGAACCCGACCTTAGTGACCTTACGGCGTTAGTCAACAAAACCAATTTAATCGAGGAGGAGATTTTAAGTGCGCAAGCTCTATATATTCGATACCACCCTCAGGGATGGAGAACAGTCACTGGGTATAACCTTAAATGTGCAGGAAAAAATTGAGATAGCCAGGCAGCTGGTGAAATTGGGCGTGGATGTAATCGAGGCCGGTTTTCCGGCTTCTTCACCCGGGGATTTAGCTTCAGTGCGCACGCTGGCCAGAGAACTGCAGGGTGTGATTGTCTGCGGCCTGTCCCGGGCGGTGGAGGGTGATATAGATAGTTGTGCCGAGGCACTGAGGGAGGCCGAGTACCCCAGGATTCACACCGGCATAGCGGTATCCCCTGTGCATATGGCGCAAAAGCTGAAACTATCCCCCGACCAGGTGGTGGAAACGGCGGTGGCGGCAGTAAAACATGCCAAAAAATACGTAGGTGATGTAGAGTTTTATGCCGAGGATGCCTTTCGCAGCGAGCTGCCCTTTTTAGCCCGGGTGCTGGAGCAGGTGATTGAGGCCGGGGCGACGGTGGTCAACATCCCGGATACCGTGGGCTACGCCACCCCCTGGGAATATGGTGAAATGGTGACTTATGTCCGGGAGCATGTCCCCAATATCGACCGGGCGGTGCTGAGCATCCACTGCCATAATGACCTGGGCATGGCCACCGCCAATTCCCTGGCCGGGATTATGGCCGGAGCGGGTCAGGTGGAGGGCACCATCAACGGCATTGGGGAACGGGCAGGCAACACCTCCCTGGAAGAAGTAATCATGGCGGTTTATACCCAGCGCAGCCGTTACGGGATCGAAACCGGAGTTCATACCCGCGAAATTTCCGCCACCAGCCGGCTGGTGGCCAGGATAACCGGCGTGCCGGTGCCTGCCCACAAGGCCATAGTGGGGTCCAATGCCTTTATGCATGCTTCCGGTATTCACCAGGACGGTGTATTAAAAGAAAGAACTACTTATGAAATAATCAACCCGGAATTGGTGGGGGTGCCCAAGAACAGAATTGTGCTCAGCGCCCGTTCAGGCAGGCATGCCTTCAAGCACCGGCTGGCTGAACTGGGCTACCAGGTAGAGGCGGAACGGTTGGAAACCCTGTATCAAAGTTTTCTGCAGCTGGCCGATCAAAAAGGGGAGATTTTTGACCAGGATTTACATGCTTTGGTGGGGGGCAACATTGTAGAAGACAACGAGATCAGTATCCGGCAGATTTCCGTAACCACTGCCGGGGCGGCCAGGGCAACGGCGACTGTGACCTTGGAGCTGGACGGTGAGATAGTGACAGATGCCGCTTGCGGCAACGGCCCGGTAGACGCTGTGTTCAGGGCGGTTGACCGCCTGGTGGGTGAGCCGGTGACTCTGGAAGATTATACTTTGCAGTCCGTCAGCCGGGATAAAAAGGCTCTGGGCGAGGCCACGGTCAAGGTGCGATCTTCAGATGGAGGCCTGATCGTGGGCAGGGGCATCAGCACCGATATCATCGAAGCCAGTGCTAGAGCTTACGTTAATGCGCTGGTCAAGGTGAAAAAAATTGCTAACCAAAGCTATGGGCAGGTTAGCGCCGTAATTTCAGATGATGTGCCTGTGATTAACAGGCAATAGTTTAATTTATAAAAATATATTATGTAAGGGGGCGGGCTGTTGAGCATGTGCATGCCAACAAACCCGTCCCCTTGGTGTCAGCATCCAAGTCGAAACGTGGTTATAATGAGTCGGTGTATTTATTGGTAAGGCCAGGTTATGATTTATGGTAATAATGTTAAAAATAATAAACAAATCCTTTGGTAAATACGCTACACTTATAGTAAATTGTTGAAAGCGGTGATCAGTATGTCTTCCCCGGTAAGACCTCAGGTACCCTTTGCGTACCGGGGCAAAGATGATTTTCAGGCCAAGCTGGCCCAGTGGATTGGCGATGTGTTTTATGATGTGCTGCCGGCGCACGGGTATGAAATCCGTGAGGAACAAATCTTTACTGCTTTTCAGCTGGCGGATGCCGTGTGCAAGGGAAAGGTGCATTTTGCCGAGGCGGGTCTGGGTACCGGGAAGACTTTTGCCTACCTGCTTACCGCAGTTGCTTACGCCAGGTATAAAGGAAAGCCAGCCGTGATTGCCTGTGCTTCAACGGTCCTGCAGGAACAGCTAGCTGGGCCAGGGGGCGATATCGAAAAGCTATCGAGCTTGCTCGGCCTGGATATCGACGCCCGGATGGCCAAAGATCCACGGCAGTATATTTGCGATGCCAAGGTTGACCAGCTTAATGACCCGCTTTGGGAACAGCCGGGTAAAACGTTGGATAATGTGCTTAGCTGGGCCGGGGAGACCGGCCGGGGGGAGCGCTCCGAGCTGCCCCAGGTACCGGACCGTATCTGGGCGCAGGTGGCCTGGGATGAGGATATGTCCTGTGAGACATGTCCTACCCGGGGGTACTGTAAGCCCGTCAAGGCCAGGGAGCATTACCGGGCTGCCAAGGATTTGATCGTCTGTGACCACGGGATTTTTTTTGATGACCTGTGGACGAGGGAAGAAAGAATTGCCGATGGCAAGCTGCCCCTGCTGCCTGATTATGCAGCAGTGATCTTTGATGAGGGCCACAAGGTGATGCTCCCCGCCGCCATGCGGGCAGGCCGGCAGGTTGTCGAGGAGGATATTAACAGTATGCTCTTAGCCCTAGAAAAGATCCAGGGGGCCAGGACATCCTTGCTGGCGGCTGTTGTGGCCACTGATGCGGCCACTGTTCGTTTCTTTAACATTTTACATAACTCTACCATTGAGGATGAGAGAGCCGACCGGTTTATCGTCCGGATAAGTGAGTTGCTGCTGAAGGCAGCTCATACCATGCGGCGTGCCCTGGAGGCCTTGTATTTTGAGCTGCAAAACGAGCAAGAGCTGCACCTGCAATCCCTTTCTGAAACCAGGCTGCAGTCCTATGAGGCCCGGGTGGATCGGTCAATTGCGGCTTTGCGCCGGTTTGGCCGGCAAGGGGGCAAAGATGTCATTGTTTGGGTTGAGCGGGGCGATGGAAGCTTTTGGGTGGTACCTAGGGACCTCGGCGAACTACTGACCAAACACCTCTTTGCTAAGGGGCTGCCCGTAGTGTTTTCCTCCGCTACCTTGAGCACAGCAGGGGACTTTAGTTACTTTGCCCGCATGGTTGGAGTGTTAAGACCGTCCAGCTCCTCTGTGGCCACTTCCTTTAAGTATGATCAACAGGTGCAGGTGTATTTGCCCAGGCGATTTCCGGAGCAGCAGCAAAAATCCCGGTTTCCTTTAGCCCTGGGGCGTTTGGTGGCGTTGCTGCGCCTTTGGTCAGGCCGGGCCCTAGTGCTGACCAACGCTCCATCCGAGGTGCGCAGAATTAGAAAGGCTTTGCAAGAGTACCGGCTGCCCTTTGCATTTCTTTGGGAGGATAGCGGGGAGCGTGGCTACCTAATCCGAAAATTCCGGGAAGAAACATCATCTGTACTAGTTGGGTCGGGATTTTGGGAGGGAATTGACGTGCCTGGTGAAGCGCTGTCACTGCTGGTGATTTGGCAGCTGCCATTCCCGCCACGGGAGCCCCTGATCGAGGCCCGCAGGCGTCAGGTGTTGGAACAAGAACTTGATCCAGTTTCGATGGTGGATTATCCGGAAATGGGCTTAAAATTAAAACAGGGCTGTGGCAGGCTAATCCGCACTAGTGATGACCGGGGTGCGATAGCGGTATTGGAGCCGGTGCTGGGTATGCCCTGGGAGCGGGTTGCGCTAGGTGCTCTACCGGACGGAGCCCGGGTGGTGCACAGGATAGCGGATCTTAAGCCGGACAAGAGCGTAGCTGTGGAGATGCTGTTTTCATAATCATATTTAAGACCGGCCCTACCCTTTACTCCCATCAATTGCGTGCTGGGCGCGAAAAAATATGTTGACCTGTGCCAAGAATATGATACAATATTTGCAAAGTGTTGCTGATAAAAGTAATGAAGGGGCAAAGTAAGCGTAACACAGCTTTTCAGGGAGGAAGCGTCATGGACTGCGAACGCTTCTACAGTATGCTGCGCTGAAGTTCTCCCCTGAACTGCCGGGTTGAAACTTAGTGGCAAGTAGGCTCGGACGGAACTTTCACCGTTAAAAGGAAGGGAGTACGACTAATATTGCCTGTACTCTGCTGATAAGTGGGCCTTTTGGGCCAACAAGGGTGGTACCGCGAACTACTTTTCGTCCCTTATTGAGGATGAAAAGTTTTTTTATTTGGTATACCTGTTAGCAGGGGGTTATATATCCGTACTCTTAGAGTGGGTTATTTTGTATAACCAATAGGGGTGGTACCGCGGAAGGCCACAGCTTTCGTCCCTAACGGAAGCTGTGGCCTTTTTATTAGATAAATTAATGTAATGATGACCGGTTGGCTAAAATAGTCTAAAGGAGAATGATAAGCATGTTGTACTGGAATTCTGAATGTGAAACTATGTCTCGCGATCAATTGGCGGATCTGCAGTTAACCAGATTAAAGGCCACCGTGGCCAGAACGTATGAAAATGTACCTTTTTATCAACAGGCATTTAAGGAAAAGAGCATTACCCCAGAAGATATACATTCACTGGATGATTTGCGCAAACTGCCTTTTACTAAAAAGACTGATCTGCGGGATAATTACCCTTACGGGCTTTTTGCCGTACCCAGAGAACAAGTAGTGCGGCTGCACGCTTCCTCCGGTACCACCGGTAAACCAATCGTTGTGGGTTACACCAAAAGCGATATCGATACCTGGGCAAACCTGATAGCCAGGGCGCTGGTTATGGCCGGGGGATCGGATAAGGATATCGTGCAGGTGGGTTACGGCTATGGCCTGTTTACCGGCGGTCTGGGCGCTCACTACGGTGTCGAGTGCCTCGGAGCTACGGCTGTGCCTGCTTCAGGCGGTAACACCAGCAGGCAGCTCATGCTCATGCAGGATTTCGGTTCAACTATGCTGGCCTGCACGCCTTCTTATGCCTTATACCTGGCTGAAGAAGGCATTAACCGGGGGATCGACTTCACCAAGCTGCCTTTAAGAGCGGGAATCTTCGGGGCTGAACCCTGGTCGGAACGCATGCGGGAACAGTTGGAACAAAAGCTTGATATTACCGCGTTGGATATTTATGGGCTCAGTGAAGTGATGGGGCCAGGGGTGGCTATGGAATGCCAGGACAAACATGGCATGCACATTCATGAAGATCATTTCATTGCTGAAATTATCGATCCTGAAACGGAAGAACCAGTCCCACACGGTACACCGGGTGAACTGGTGCTCACATCATTGACCAAAGAAGCATTCCCGGTGATACGCTACAGAACCAGGGATATAACCGTCCTAAATCCGGAACCCTGCCCGTGTGGGCGCACCCACGTGCGTATGCAGCGAATAACCGGACGCAGTGATGACATGCTCATTATCCGGGGAGTCAATGTATTTCCAACGCAAATTGAAAGCGTGCTGCTGGAGTTCGGGGAAACCGAGCCCCATTACCAGCTGGTGGTGGACCGGAAGGGTACTCTGGACGACATGGAAATATGGGTTGAGTTGTCTGCGGAAATGTTTAACGATGAGGTGCGCAAACTGGAGAATTTGGAGCGGCGGTTGTATTCACGCATCAACAGTGTGCTGGGTATTTCAGCTCGCATTAAGCTGGTGGAGCCGCGGACCATTCCGCGCAGTGAAGGCAAAGCCAAGCGCATTGTGGATCGGCGGGAGATCTAAGATAGCCGGGGAAGTGGTTAAGAGAATTTAAGCTCGTTAAAAGGGAACCTTTTGGATAAAGGTTCCCTCTCTCCTTAACCCATCTTCTCCAGATACTCATCGTAGGTGAGCCGCTGGTCGATTAACCCGTGGGGAGTGATTTCGATGATGCGGTTGGCAATGGTTTGCACGAACTGGTGGTCGCGGGAGGCGAATAGCACGGTGCCGGGATAGGCGGTAAGTCCATTATTCACCGCGGTGATCGACTCCAGGTCCAGGTGGTTGGTGGGCTCGTCCAGGATGAGAACGTTGGCCTGGCTTAACATCATCCTGGTGAACATTAAGCGCACCTTTTCTCCGCCCGATAGCACGCGCACCTCTTTAAGCGCTTCCTCCCCGGAAAACAGCATTCTGCCCAGCATGCCCCGGATAAAGGTTTCAGTTAAATCTGTAGAGTACTGGCGCAGCCAGTCGATTAAGTTTAATTGAACCTCATTAAAGTATTGGGAGTTATCCTTGGGGAAATAGGCCTGGGTAGTGGTTACACCCCATTTGTATGTCCCGCTGTCCGGTTCCAGCTCACCCATTAAAATCTTAAACAGCGTGGTTTTGGCCGCTTCATTCTGGCCCACAAAGGCTATTTTATCTCCCTTGTCGACGATAAAACTAATCTTGTCTAATACCGGCTGGCCGTTGATGGTTTTGCACAAGCTATCCACCGCTAACAGATCATTGCCTGCCTCCCGTTCCGGTTTAAAGGCCACAAAGGGATATTTTCTGGAAGAGGGCTGGATATCCTCCAGGGTTAGTTTTTCCAGCTGCTTTTTCCGGGAAGTGGCTTGTTTGGATTTAGAAGCATTGGCGCTGAAGCGCCTGATAAATTCCTTTAACTCATTGGCCTTCTCTTCCAGGCGCTTATTCTTATCCCTGGCCAGTTGGAGGATTAACTGGCTGGATTCGTACCAGAAATCGTAGTTGCCTACAAATATTTTAATTTTGCCATAGTCGATATCGGCAATATGGGTACATACCTGATTGAGAAAATGCCTATCATGGGAGACCACAATGACTGTGCCTTCGAAGCCCTTTAAAAAATTTTCCAGCCAGGTAATGGATTTAACATCCAGATTGTTGGTGGGCTCGTCCAGCAGCAATATGTGAGGGTGTCCGAACAAGGCCTGGGCTAGTAGCACCTTCACCTTTTCGGTGCCCTTTAATTCCCGCATTAATTTATGATGCAGATCTTCGCTGATGCCTAAGCCCGAAAGCAGAGCTGCCGCCTCGTATTCGGCATCCCAGCCGTTTAGTTCGCCAAATTCGCCCTCTAATTCTGAAGCTTTCATACCATCGGCATCTGAAAAATCTTCTTTGGCATATAACGCTTCCTTTTCTAACATAATTTCGTAAAGCCTGGCGTGCCCCATGATCACCGTGTTGAGCACCTCGTACTGGTCATAGGCAAACTGGTCTTGTTTTAATACGGCCAGCCGTTCACCGGGCGTAATGCTGATATACCCCGTGCTGGATTCTAAATCCCCTGACAGTATCCGTAAAAATGTAGATTTGCCTGCACCATTTGCACCGATTAATCCATAACAGTTGCCGGGAGAAAAGGTTATTTCCACATTGTCAAAAAGCTTTCTACCACCATATCTCAAACTTACATTGTGTGTGCTTATCAATTCTTATACCGCCCTGATCATATTTTTAACGCAAATCACCTTGCATTATATCACATCAGAGCCTAGCTAGAGTAATTCCTGTCCAAATGTTTGAATATAACCAAAGGTGCCCATGATATTCTGTGTTAAAATATGTTAGGGAGGCGGGTTAAGATGACTAAGGGGTCAGGTTTTTTTACAGGCAAAAGGAACTTTATCTTAATTATCGGGATGCTGTGTATATTGATACTGGGCGGTATTTTATTAACTAACGTAATCAGTTACGGTAATGGCCGCCATGATATAGAGGCCAATACGTATTCAGAATATCACCCGGGTGATTTATTTGCCCATAGATCTCAGTATATCGGGGATGCCGGTAATATTGGTAACCTTTTAAGTAAACTGCCCCTGGGTGAGTATAAAAAAGGGATATCACTGGCCACGGAACATAAACCCTATGGTTTAACGGTTAATTATGTTATTAGCAACGCTGATATATACACAGATCTAATAGATGTATCCCTACGCGATAATGCGGTGATAATTTTTGCGCTGATTAAAAATGTGGAGCAAATTTCCTTTAATATAGCCAGTGACACCGCCGGAGCAAACAATCAGTTGCAATACCAATATACGAGAACCGGGGTTCAACAAAGCTACCAGCAAGACCCATGGGAATACTCCAGGGATATCAAGGTGTTCAGTGATTTTTTAAACCGGCTTGCCTTTAAGCTGTTGGTTTTCCCGGAGCAATATACACCGGCCATGTCCAGTACCCCGGGCATACGTATTGCGGCGGAATACCGGAATCCTGTGGGGAAGGTTCGTTATGCAGCGGATAATGGGGTGCTGCTTAAATGGGACTCATCCACCGGTAAAATGTCCAGTGGTGCTAAAACAGTTGAGCTTTCTTATGGCAATTCAGTCTACTGGTCACCAGTTAGTAAGGACGGGCAAATTAATGGCGCTAAGAACACTAAGGTAACTGTAACAATATTTGATCCCCAGGGGAACAATGCGGGTGAAAAGCTCGTCACCATCAGGTGCGCCGATTCGATATATCAAGTTCAGCCTGCGCCCGGTATTGTAATCGGCGTACAAAGACAAGCTGCGGAGCCCGGGAATCTTGAGCAGGCGGTCAGTGCTGCCATCAAGGACCAGGGTAAAGGCTACCTTGAAGGGGAGTGTATCACTGAGGGCCATGTCATTTTAGACACAGAAGAGCGGGATGGAACGGTTAAGGCATATACCGTTGCCAGTATGGGGTGGTTCGGCTTTGAAAACGGGGTTTTTACCAAAATAAGCGGCAGCGGGGCAATCCCAACCGTGATGACCTTTTCTAGAAATGAACAGGGAATCTACTCCATACGTGAATATAAAGAGCCGGTGGACGGGGCCGGTTATACCGATTCCGTTAAGAAGATGTTTCCCGCCAAACTGCACGCACAAGTGCTGGCTAACGGAAAGTACTATCCCGACTTAATCAGGCAGCAGGAAGAGCAGGCGACGAAATATTTAACCGGTATTGGCCGGTCTGCGAAGGTTAACGCAGGTCATGTGGCCAAGCAACTAGTTGACATTAACGTGGAGGCTTCGAATAAGCTATTCTCAGAGTTAACTAAGTATGATTCGTTTCTAAATAGCTGCCCATACTGGATTGGTAGTAGAGAACAAATTGAAGATGGCGTGAGATATATTTACGAAACCTCTCAAAGTAAAACAAGTGATGGCCACGACCTGGTTGTTTTTAAGAAAACCAGGGCAGACGGAACTGTCGTCCAGGAAGCTAAATATAAAATTATGGGCAGTGAGCCACGGCTCATCTTAAACCTTTAAAAAATATAATTTCCCGGATTTTCAGACCCATAAGCCAACGAATTACCAAAGTGAGGAAATTACCACCATCAATTATTCGCTTAAAGTTCTATCTGCGTTTACCGAAAATTGCCATGACCAAACCGACGACTTATAAAACAGCTCCTGCATACACATTCATGTTATCAAAAAAGCATTCATTTATATTAGAATATTTTCGACATGTCTTAACGAAGTTGACCAAATTGAATCATTGCTTATTGGCATGTTAGCCTTGAAATTTGGTGCTGCCCCAATTTGTAATAGCAATGTCTCAAGAGAAAAATTTAAAAGAAATTATGAGCTAGCATCTAGGTCAATTAAACAACTAGTTGGTAATATCTTAGATCTAATAAGTTAATTTTAATTTAACAGTGTCCGGCAATTCTATATTACATCTAACATCACATCTTGTACTGGCAGATTAACGTTTTTTTAAACGGTACGCATGCGCATTTTAAGCCGTATAGAGCCGGAAAGGATTAAGAGTTGAACCTGCGCTTTTGGGAGGGCTGGAGGATGATTATCAGCGCAAAATGCATTAACCGTTCGTGATCGGCAGCAATTATGTGCTGACTTTGTTTATGTTCATACCCATTTCCACTGTGGGTAAAACCGCTTAGAATACTCATTTCAGAGCAATTATGTGCTTCTTTATAAGCACATAATTACAAAGATGCTAGGAATGACAGAATATCCTTAGATGGTTTATAACGGTATCTACTTACTGAGGGTTCAGCTATTTTCTCCAGTATTCTCTGCTTCATCTCAATGTCTGCTTCCATATATTTATGTGTTGTATTTATGCTCTCATGTCCAAGCCAAATAGCAATTGTTGAGATGTCGACTCCTGACTGCAGCAAATGAAGCGCGGTTGAATGTCGAAAAGTATGCGGGCTAATTTTTTTGCTTTCTAATCTTGGGATAATTTTCTGTGCTTTTTTCTTTAAACAATCAATACGGTAACGGACACCTGATCGGGTGAGTTCATCGCCTGTATGATTTATAAACAATTTTTCATCTGGCTTTAGGCCATGCTCTTCAATATACTTTTTAATATAGGTTGCTGTTGTCTTCCAAAGAGGAATATTTCTTTCTTTTCGTCCTTTACCCATTACATTGATATAACCAGCCGTTCCCGAACCGTCAAATATAACATCTTTACATCTTAGGGAAATAAGCTCGGATACCCTTATACCTGTATTATAAAGAATCAATATCATCATCCTGTCGCGGCGGCCAAGAGCTTCTTTCATAGAACAGGCACCCAGAAAAGCATCTATTTCTTCTTTTGTCAAGAAACCCAGTTGCCGTTTTTCTGCCTTCTGGAAGGGAATCATGAGGCTTCTTTGAATAGTAGCGCTGTATTCCGGTTTTTCAAAAGACATGAAATGAAGAAAGGCATGGATTGCGGCCAGGCGATTATTGATGGTTTTCGCTTGATTCCCTCTTTTTTGATTAAGATACTCTAGAAAACCAAGTATCCATTCTGCTTCCATGTGTTCCAAACCTATTTTGTGCGGTGGACATTTATGAACTGTATCTAAATACTCAATATAAATTCGGAAAGTGTCCCGGTAGGATTTAATGGTTTCCGGGGAGGCCTGTTTTTGATTGAGCATCCTCTTAAGAAAGAACTTCTGGAGCAAATCTTGGAAAAGGTTATTCATCTGGTTGCAACTCCTTTCCGTAACGGATCTCAAACTTTCCGCTAGCGAGGGAAAGAAGTTCTGGAGTGGATGTTAGATACCAATAGGTATCAGCTGGTTTCACGTGCCCCATATAAACCGAAAGCAAATAAATCTTTTGGTTGACATCTTCTCCGCTTTCTAGCCATTTAAGAATAGTACGGCAGGCAAAACTGTGCCGAACATCATATAAACGTGGTGGTCTCCTATACCAATTGCTTTCACCAACCGGCATCAAACAGGGGCGCAGTTGCTGGAATGCATATTCAAAAGCTCTCAAATTAAATTGCCTTCCGTATGACGTTACAAAGAAGAAATGATCTTCTGATCGACCGGGAAGTTTATCTTTTAGTTTCAGGTTATAGTTTTTAAGCTGTTCCAAGACGGTTTGATGCATAGGGACCAGCCTGTCCTTATGAAATTTTGTATTTTTGATATAAAGATGTCTTTCCCTAAAATTGACATCTTTAACTTTAAGATTTACCAGCTCGGAAACACGAATCCCTGTTGACCACAACAAACCTAGCGCAATAGACACTGTCAGGCACCTGATGCCATCCGGGGAAAATAAATTAGCGGATTCTTTCATCAGCCTAAGGATTTCTTCTTCTGTGTAAATATAAGGTGTCACACGTCCATGACATTTCCCAAAGACTCCTGTTTGGGGAACTTGGGCCTGAGGATCGATAGAGGCGGCATATTTTGCAAATGTATGTAATGTTTCCAGCCTTCTAGCCATATACCACCTGCTGAGGCTGCCATCGAGAGAAGCCCATTGCATGGCCAGATCAACAGTGATGGAGCCGCTATGTTCAATTTCGCGTGTATATTTGGTAAAACGTCGTAATTCCTGTGACTCAATTTTTAATTTATAGCCCAGGCTTTGCTTGTATTCAATATATGCTTCTATTTGTTTGGTTATTTTATTATCTGCTAACATAAGCTGCCACCTCCGGGCCATATACCGGCAGCTTGTTGCAACAGCGTTTCAGTATCTATTTTTGTATAAATTGCAGTGCTATCCAGAGATTCATGGCCAAGGATATCTGCCACCATTTTAAGTGTGCAGCCTTTTTTATATATTTTACTGGCTACTGTCCTACGTAATATATGAGTACCGGTAATGGATTCACTAATACCAGATCTTTTGTATGCACGGCGCATAACACCCCTTATCTGTTCTCTACCCATAGGTTCACCCTGAGTATGGGAAAAACGGATAAAAAGGACCCGGCTTTTCGATGCAGGCCGAGAATTTTTAAGATAATCAACAATGGCTTTTCCAAACGTGGAGGATATAGGTAGGGACCTATCAGCATGGGTTTTGGTGTTTTTAATGTTAATAATGCTATTTTTCCAGTCAAAATCATCCAAAGTTAGGCTGGCAACTTCTGTGCATCTAAGGCCCAGTTCTATGAAAGATAAGGTAATTGCATAATCCCGTATTCCTACAGGTCTGCTTTTATCAAAACAATTCGGCAATGATTCGAATTCTTCGTCGGTTAGCACAGTCGGAATAGAATTTAATTTCCATACCGCCGGTGAAAGTGGGATCTTAAAGATAGACTCATCAACATTTACACAGGAAAATTTGAGGTAAAGGAAAAAGTTACGTATTGCTGTTGCTATCCTTCCTTTTGTACTTGGTTTTAAATGGGCCACTTCATCGGTAAAATAATTCCGGATGTCCAGAGCGTAAATTTTAGACACATTAAAATTTACGGGTGACTGTTGATAGATAAAATTAAGGAACTTCTTTACCCAGCTAACTTCAGAAATGACACTTGTTTCCGTTAGATGTTTAACGTTTTCTTGGTATTGTTGGAAACCATCCAATAGTTCTTTGATTGTATTAATACTATTTTCTTTTTCTTTCTTAGAATAGGGTGAACCTATTAAAGATTTAAAATAAGCGTATAATGCGGCCCGGCAATCTTTAAATGTTTGTGGAGCTTTTAAGGCTTCATTTTGAAGAAATATATTTATTTGGTCTCTTAAGTCGAAATTCTCATCATAGTAATTTGATCGCAAAAATCTAGAAACATAGGTGTGATATCCAATAATTGTACTCTCGCGATATTCATGTTCAGCTAAAAATATCCTAAACTGATTCAATTTCTGTCTGATTGGTGATGTTAAAAAAACGTACGGCAAAGTAGCAACACCTCTTTATTTGAAGTATAAATTGCTGCTACTTATCCTTACAATTAGTTTAATGAGCACATAAACAAAGTCAGCACATAATTTCTTTTATGTGCGCAAGAACATAATCGCAAGAATTGGTTATTTGCCAATACCCCGCGTGGCGCCAATGCCAGTGCAACGATTTACAGCATTGTTGAAACAGCTAAGGAAAATGGCCTAAATCCATTTAGCTACCTTCAGTATCTTTTTGAAAGGCTTCCCAACCTAGATATCCAAGACCAAAACGCATTAGATGAGCTACTTCCCTGGTCGGATTCTTTGCCTCTGACTTGTCGGGTGAATAAAAAGTAGTTTATATCCTGCCCCACCATGTTTGCAAGGTGGGGCTTATTTTACGCTTACATTGTCTGACAGAACAACTGCCCCCTCTGGCAGAGCATTAGCAAGATCTATTACCCATTCGTTGTTAACCAATATCACGGGGTAGATCATTATGCGCTCTTCACCATCCAAAACATAACTAACTTTAACGATAACCATGTCTTCGCCACGCTTCTCACTAGATAGTATAGTTGGTGGTTTTTCTGGAAGCAATCCATCTTCATGTTGCATCTTGAGAGTATTTCTTCGTATATCTTCGCTCATCCTTTTGTCTGTGGAAACTTTCTTCAAAGTATCATAATCATTTTTTTGGACTGCTTCAAAAAAATCATACACGCATTGTTCAGCAGACTTTATTGCGCTGGAAGAAGACGATGAAGATATCTGTTCGTCAGAATTTACTTCGTTGAAAAAAACCAATGAGGGTATCCCGAAAAAAAATGTAAACGCAAATAAAGGTGCGATTATGCAGACTAAATAGTTTTTGAATTTCTTCACTGCAACGATGCCTCCCTAATAATGTTCTTCGTTATAGAATTGTTTTTTAAATATGAATCTGAATTACTAGCTAGCTCTTTGTAGGTTATGTCAATGTTTTTGAGGCTATTGCTGTCTTGTCGCTCACTGCCCTGTTCTTAAGCACTGCCTTAAGCTAGCCATGCCGTTTCATTACTCTGTAGATCTGAAAATGGTCTTTGTCTGGTGTCCGTATTTCTTAGGGCCAGCCCAGGGCCCGCTGTAGCTAATGCTTTTGCGGCCCTTTGCCAAAAGACAGGCTAACACGGACACCTCCCCCATGTAAAGGGCCTTCGATGAATGGCCGCTGGGCAACTATCTTCTTCCTGATATCTGGCTGTTCATGATAGCTTTATAATATTTAGCAGGTGCCATGTACCCAATGCTGCCATGCCTACGACGATTATTGTAATAATCCATGTATTCGGCTGATGACCCTGTAGGCATCTGTAAAGCTAATAAATTCATTTCTGCTATACATCGTAATTAAACATATCTTCTTTCCCCATGGTTCCAATTTTTAAATAGTTCATCCTCCTGAATCAGTGCTTCATATGGTGGCTTAAGAAAATCAATTATTACTTTGACAACGTTGTTAAAGTCAAGTTTGTATTGCAATATTTTTTTACAAAAATTATCCCATCGCTCTAAGATATTAGAGTCATTCGCCAACCTTGAAATTATGATAACAGAGTCCTTTTCATAGGGTGTGCCCCGATTAGTAAGGGTTTCAAAAATTGCTTCCTGTAGCTTCCTTCCATCAAAATCAAATGTTGTTGCCAAATAATATATATCAAAAAAATCCTTCATCCTACTTGTAGCTTCCATTAGCGATATGATAGCATCTAGTTTTTCTGCCACAGTAGACTCTAAAGAATAAGTTAATATTTTAGGTTCTTCAAATCCTGGAAGTAATACCGGCAAAGTTCTTTCAACTGGTGAAGGTATTATAACATCACCAACTCCAAAATCTATACTAAAAGGGGTCTTTGTCTTTCCAATAAACCCAATAAGATTAACTCTAATACCATGATACTCCTTATTCTCACTGATAGTTTCTAACCTTCTAACCTCAAATTGTATAAAATCGTTTTTGCTAGGCGAGGAAATAACTTCCTTAACAAGTTTTCCCACTGCATTCAAGTTGCTAGGATAATTTTTTAATAGGTAATCTGCATCGACTGTTGGTCTTGCGGTAAATCCACTAATTGAATATAATAAAAGACCGCCTTTAAGAATGAGTTTTTCTTTGTAGTTACTTATGGAAAGCCTTCGTATAAATTCCTCTTGGCAAAATAAATTTAAGAGTTGCTGTAATGGGATACCTTGTTCTTTTGATTTGTTTTTTAGTCTCGCTAAGACTGAAGCTTCAATATTTTCCATTACAACCACACTCCTACATATGTCTGCACCTTATTCTTTATATTAAATATTTCTGCATACTCAAACAGCTTTCTTATATTTTTTTTTGGGTCCTTTACATAACGCCCAATTGCATTATTAAATACTTCTTTCTCTAGCTTTTTCTCATAACGAAGGACATCACAAATTGTGCGGTCTCTGTCATATATTCTAATTTTTACACCATCTACCTGTATTATATCTACACCAATATCTATAAACTTTGGTTCAAGATAGTAAGGTTCTATTAAAGGATAATCTATATTATATTGGGTTGTTTTACTATATCTGTCCACAGCTATTTGCCATGCTAACGGTATGCGATCTGTATAACTATAGTGCAACAGAGCACTTTCAAGAAATATAACCGCTTGTGGGAATAGTCGTGCTATAATCACCTCTTCCCGACTAACATAATCCGTCAGCTCGTAAAAACCACGTTTAATCCTTGTAATAACTCCATCATCCAAAAGCCTTTTTATCTGGCGGCTTGAAAGCCCTAGTTCATTAAGCTCCGTAGTTTTTAGGATTCCTCCTCGTCTTTGAAACTCCTTTCTCAATATGTGAATTGCTACCATTCTGCACCTCCCGGCCTGCATTCGTTTTGCAGCGCAGTCTTTTAAGTGCATTTAACCATATTTTTACTTATTGTTCAAACAATTTTATCGGTAAATCAAAGTATTATGTTTGTTTTTCAAAGCTGCATAGGGTATTTCAGACCCATAAGCCAATGAATTACCAAAGTGAGGAAATTCCCACTATCAATTATTAGTACTAATCTGGGTTTTATAGATCATTCCACCCCGGTGCTAAACGGAAACTAAAGCAGTTCAAAGTCATGCACATACTTACCAATTGCCTGCCTAATGAATAATATAAAAAATATGATTTTGGATGTAAAAGTGTGGAAAATTGCTGCATAAATAATAATTTATGAGGAGGATAAAAATGCAGAAGAAAAAATCCGCGGTTCGGGCAAATCTCGTGATCGACCCGGACACTGGATACCCGGTACCGGACTATTTCGGTGCCGCCAACTGGGCCTATAGCCCGCCGCTGAGAAAATTCGTCGATGCCGTGCCGGGGCTGGGACCTGAGGGCGCCAACGCTTTGGGTCAGTACATCCCGGTTGCTGTGCCCGATAAGACGACCTATCCCGGCTCCGATTACTACGAAATCGCCGTGGTTGAGTTTACTGAGCAGATGCACTCGGACCTGCCGCCCACCACGCTTCGGGGTTACGTGCAATTATCTACTTTAGTTGTTCCCGGTGAGCAAATTGCTCTGACCCATAATGGTACGCCCATTCTAAAAGGTGACGGTACACAGGCTTACGGTGTGGATGCGCCCCACTACATGGGGCCTGCTATTATTGCCTCCCGCGATGTGCCGGTGCGGATCAAGTTCTACAATTTACTGCCTACCGGTGCCGGCGGTGACCTTTTCATACCGGTGGATACAACAGTCATGGGGGCGGGGCATGGGCCGCTAGGACATCATGCCATGCCGATGAATTATACGCAAAACCGCGCAAACGTACATCTGCATGGAAATAACACCGTCTGGATAAGTGATGGGACGCCGCATCAGTGGATTACCCCGGCGGGAGAAGACACCCCTTATCCTGAAGGCGTGAGTGTCGTGAACGTCCCTGATATGGATGATGTAGACGACCCCCGGGATGGGATGCAGACCTTGTACTATACCAACGCACAAAGTGCCAGGCTGATGTTCTATCATGATCACTCATATGGTATCACTCGTCTTAATGTCTATGTCGGAGAAGCCGCCGCTTATTTATTAACAGACCAGGTCGAACAGGATTTGATCAACGGCACAAACGTTTCCGGCATCAATCCGGGCCTGGAAAAATTTTTACCCGAACTCGGCATTCCCCTGGTCATCCAGGATAAGACTTTTGTTGATGCCAATACCATTCTCAATACGGACCCCACCTGGGTCTGGGGGACAACACCGGGCATACCCAATACCGGCGATCTTTGGTATCCCCACGTCTATAGCCCCGCCCAGAATCCCTGGGATCCCACCGGAGTCAACCCGTATGGCCGCTGGATGTATGGCCCGTGGTTCTGGCCGCCAACGAATATAGATCATCCGCCGATTCCGAACCCGTATTATGATCCCGAAAATGCACCCGAGCAACCGCTAATGATCCCGGCAATGCCTTTTCCTTCCATGCCTGGTGAGGCCTTTATGGACACACCTATTGTTAACGGTACGGCCTACCCTTACCTGGAAGTGGAACCCAAGGCTTACCGCTTCCGTATCTTAAATGCTGCCGATGATCGCTTCTTTAACCTGCAGCTATATGTAGCGGATCCCGATGGCCACATTTCACCGGATACAGGCTTACCAACAGAAGTTAAGATGGTGTCAGCTGCCGGGACACCGGGCCTTCCTGCCGACTGGCCAAGTGGTGTGCCCGATGCGTCCTTAAAAGGACCGGACTGGATTCAGATCGGCACCGAAGGCGGTTTCCTACCGGCACCTGTAGTGATCCCCAGCCAGCCGATTACCTGGAACTTGAATGCGACAACCTTTAACGCCGGGAATGTCGATCAGCACTCGCTCTTACTGGGAACCGCGGAACGGGTAGATGTTATTGTTGACTTCTCCCAGTTTGCAGGGAAGACCCTCATACTCTACAACGATGCCCCGGCAGCTTTCCCAGCGTCTGACCCGCGCTACGATTATTACACGGGTAATCCGGACCTGACTGATGAGGGTGGTGCCCCGTCTACGCAGCCGGGTTACGGCCCCAACATTCGCACAGTTATGCAGATCAGGGTAGCGGATTCTGCTCCCGCTCCCGCGTACGACATAACCGCTTTAGAAGCAGTGTTTGCTAAAACAGACACCAAAAGAGGTGTCTTTGAAGCGTCCCATGAGCGGATTATTATACCACAGGCCGCTTACAACTCCGCCTACAATGTAACGAATTTACCTGCCGATGCCGCCGGAGCCTATGTACAACTTCATGAGTTTTCCAAGACCTTTCGGCCGATTGACGCGAATGGAACTCTGCTGCCGCCCGTTACCCTGCAGATCGAACCGAAGGCTTTGCAGGACGAAATGGGTGAAGTCTATGACACCGGGTATGGACGGATGAGCGGCATGCTGGGACTTGAATTCCCGATCTCCAGTTCCAACTTCAGTCAATTTATAGTCTACGGCTATGCCAGCCCGCCTGTTGAGATTGTAAAAGGCACAGCAAATCTTACTGCGACACCCATTGGTTCTCTTGATGATGGGACGCAAATCTGGAAGATCACTCATAACGGTGTGGATACACATACCATTCACACCCACCTGTTTTCCGCACAGCTTATCAACCGGGTTGCCTGGGACGGAGCTATGCTACCACCTGAGCCTAATGAATTGGGCTGGAAAGAGACCTTCAGGGTGAACCCACTTGAGCATACAGTTATTGCACTAAGACCGAGTGTCCCTACCCCTGCACAGGTACCTTTCGAGGTGCCCAACAGCGTTCGCCTGATTGACCCGACAATGCCCGAGGGTGTTGCTCTAACTCCACCACCACCCGCGGGGTGGTTCGATCCGCTGGGAAATCCAATTAGTCAAGTTACCAACCACTACGTGAACTTTGGCTGGGAATACGTGTATCACTGTCATATTCTCGCCCACGAAGAGATGGATATGATGCACGCGATGGTATTTGCCGTTTCAGCGAAAGCGCCTTCTAATCTAGTGGCCAATGTTTTTGGTTTTGGTCTTAACAGGCGTGTAGTTTTAACCTGGATGAACAGTTCCATGAACGAGACTAGCTTCACTGTTCAAAGAGCGGCCAGTAGTGCCGGTCCGTGGACTACTCTGGCCACGCTGCCGGCCGGTTCAAATTCATACACTGATCCCATCGGCAGAACCGGCAGCACTTACTACTACCGGGTATTTGCTTCCAACACCGTAGGTGATACCGAAACACCGGGCTTCCCAACAATGACAGTGGACTCTGGTTTTTCTAACGTGGTGCAGGTTGGCCAAAATCAGGATCAGCCGCCGGCGGCTCCAACCAATTTGAATGCAACACTTATAACCGGACCCGCCGTTCGTCTAACCTGGTGGGACAATTCAAGCACTGAAACCGGTTTTGTGGTCGAACGCTCCGATAACGGGGAAGCTTTCTTCGTGCTCGTCACACTACCAACAAATTTCACAGGCAGAGTCAACTACACCGATACAACTGTTGTGCCCGGCAATCAGTATACTTACAGGGTCGGGGCAATGAATGCCGCGGGATTTTCAGCTTACTCGAACACGGCAAACATAAATCTGTTCGCTGCACCCGCAGCACCATCCAATGTGGTAGCTGAACGGCTGGCAGTTGGCCTCTACGACATGGTCACGTTGACCTGGAACGATAATTCCAACAATGAGAGCGGCTACAGAATTCAGGGAGCTACCAACGCAACCTTTACAAACAACCTGGTGACCAGTATGGTTGATATCAACACCACCATCTTCCGAACCATCATACCGCGCTTCACCCCATATTACTTCAGAATCCAGGCGTTTAGCAGCGCTGGCCAGTCGGCTTGGGTTAATGCTCAACCATTCCCCATCGTTACGCAATAGTTAACTTCTTCGTTTTGCTTCGTTGTATACTGGTACCGTTTATTAATTGTTAAGTTTAAGTAGAATAAATGAAACAAAGAATTGCCCGCTATCTGAACTTTTATAATTAAAAGGGTTTGCCTTTATGGCAGGCCCTTATTTATATTCAAAAAAAACAGCAGACGAGCAACCAAGCTAAGCCTTAAGTTGATGTATCCCATAACCTACGGTAACATGGTATATCACATGCTCGCCTGTTAGAAAGGGTACACGGGCATGACACATATTCAAGTAAGGCTGACAGCTGGCAGACAAGGTTTAAAATCAGCGTACAAGTTAAACACAACAGTCACCTTTACAACTCATAACACCGATCAGACTTGTGAAATACCGGCAGATGATGTCATGCTCGGCATTTTGCACCGTCTGATACAAAGAAAGAAGGGAACATCAGATAGCAGTGGTTGAGAAAATGAAGATGCGTGGACAGTTGCCCGGAGCGGTAGTCTACGCACGTTTTAGTTCTGACAACCAAAGAGAAGAAAGTATCGATGCACAGCTACATGCCATATAAAAGGCATACAAACAGTCCAGGGAGCTTTACCTAAGTGGAAATCTGGATGAAATGAGGCAGCTCATCAACCTATATTTGAATAAGGTCCTAATACACAAAGAGCACGTTGAAGTTTTCTTCAACGTGCTTCCTGTTTATTTGCTGGGTAATTTAGTCAAGCCCCCATCAAAGGATGAAAACGTGGCTAAAATTGGTGGAGGCGGGCCGCTTGTCGAGTATACACAGTCCAAAGTTTCCCTATCTTATCTTTGAATTACAGCGCTCCACGGCCTTAATCAGTTCATATAGCAGTTCTTCCTTCAAATTCAAAGCCGTTAAGTATGACGAGGCTTAAGCATTATTATTAAGGTGCGAAAGCTGGGTTATACTATAAACCAACAATTGTTTGGAGGGGGTTATTTTAACTAAGGCTAAATTACAAGAAAACAGCAGGGAATCTGCACTGGAAAAGGCACTGGGGAAATTGAAAAGAAATACGGAAAAGGCGCTATCATGAAACTGGGGGAAAAGGGAGCAAAGGATTCTCTTTATATACTAAAAGCGAGTAAAGAATTGTACTGGGGGAATAGTTTATGAGAAAAATTCGACAGCTTCATTTATGGATTGGTTTATTGACCTCTTTTTTGATACTCAACTTTCACAGAACAAAAAACCCCTTTAAGCTAGGCACAGCCTGAAACCATCAAGTCTTAATTACTTATGTTGACAATTTAGGATGCAATAGCAACAGCAGGTAACATCTTATTCCTTATATATGTTGGCAATTGTTGTAACCATATATTAACTTTTTCGGCAACAGATATTGCTTGGGATTCTACCACATTACCAATCACGATAGAGTTCATTATCATCAGCAATTGGGTAAGGGCTGCTTGATAGTCAAGTTCCTTTACCTCATCACACATTATAAAGAACAATTCCCCTAATGACTTAGGGTCAGTATTTAATCGTGACTCCCAAGATAATACGATATATCGAGTAAAAATAATGCTAGTATGGGCCACCATCATATCATAGGAACGTCCTTGAAATTCTTTAGCCAACCGCAAGTAGGACTTAGCGACCTTAAAAAAGGTCTCGATATACCAACGTATTCCGTAACAGCGAACAATTTCTTCATTAGATAAAGTACAATCAGTACTGAGTAAAGCTAACCACTGACGCTTTTGGTGTATATTTTTTACAAATACAATTTTAGCTCTGATGCCGGATTCGATTTCAACGATAACCGAAGATAATATACGTTTATCGGAAGAATTAGCGTCAGGATTTGATTTTTTATAGAGGTCTTTTAAAGTCACTAAAGTTAGCCATTTACCGCCATAAATATACCTTTGCTTGAGATCCTTTACCATCCCAATGACAGTAAGACCTTCGTTATGCAGGGATTTAATCAAAGGGGCAAACATAAACCAACTATCCATCAAAATGGTATCCGCTTGAACGCCGGCTTTTAATGCACGGCTAACAAGGGACAATACAACCTCCGGAGTACTTTGAATCGCTTCTTGGCGGCGTTTGTAACCATGTGTACGTTTGTCTATAGATGAAGATATTTCGCAGTAGCGATTTTTGGGTTTACTCGAACTGAACAAGGAAAAATCAATTGGTACAAAAGAGTGCCCGTCCGACCAACCTAATGTTAACATCCGAAAGCCTTTAACAAATTTACTACTGGTGTGATCAAAAACATTGGCAAGTAATTCTACTTTATTGCTTCTTCCACGGCTATAAAGAGAATCGTCAATGATTAGTACACGTTTTCTTTTCGAAGATGTAAGCTGAGCCATTTTGGATATTACATCCTGGCTAATATCCAATAAAAAGTTCCTCCAGCCAAAACGTGGATTATTCAAAAACCGATAAACCACATTTTTACCGGGCAGATCCTCTTTTTTAGAACTTTGAAGCAATCTAAACCAATTTTTATTTTCAAAAACCATCGAGAATATCAAACAAAAGACTGTTAGACAAGAGAATCCCAATCCTTTAACGATGCCAGCTTTGCGTAGATAACTTGCTATATTTAACTCTGAAAACGTATATTGAAGTCTTTTTGGCAGTTGCTTAACCCCTGAGTTTTTGATTATCATGATCACGGACACCTTCCTTGGTCTGGTAATTTTGGTTTTTGGCAATTCCATTTTACCAAAAAGGATTGGTGTCTTTTCTGTTTTTCGCAAAGATTTCAAGGGTTATTTTATTTACTAGCAAGGCCGCTTAATTGTTGAAATAATGGCTGTTTTGCAAGTGGGAAAGTTGAGTATATAAACAAAATATAATACATAGTTGATAATGTCAACATATACCATCTAATAAAATCCAATTTGTTAATATCAAAAGATAGTAGACTGATACGAAAAATAATTTCGTGATGTGTTTGAACTAAGCCTCCGGCCTGGACGGGGTTGACCTGAATATAAAATTAGTTTTCCCTCCCTGGCTTTAACACAATTACAATTACGATTTCAACCTTAAATCCAAAATATACAAAAGAGGTGGCTACCACCAAGGATATAGTGACAGATATGGTAACAGTTATGTTTTAATAATCCCAACAACTTGACTGTTAACAAGCTAACCTAATATATGTTGGGCTCTTAAATTTATAAAAAAACTGTCTTGACAATGGGGTCCACCTTGGTTTGGCCTCTACGACATGGTCACGTTGACTTGGAACGATAATTCCAACAATGAGAGCGGCTACAGAATTGTCTGCTAACCTTGCCTTCGGTTTCCCGAGGGCTTTTCCTATTGAAATGACAGGGTTACGAATAAAAATAAGTGGAATCGCTGTCCAATTAAAAATAGGATAGATTCCCTGACTGATTATTATCTGAAAGCTTTATTCCCGAAAATAGATAAATGGTATACAATTAGGACAATACAGCTAAGCGATTAGCTGTGCGTGGGTAATGGTATTAAAAGATAGGGAGGGTTTGCCATGGATAACCAGGAAAAGAAGAAACTCCTGCGGATGATGCTGTTAATCAGGCGGTTTGAAGAAAAACTGGTT
This sequence comes from Desulfoscipio geothermicus, assembly GCA_016841905.1. GTDB lineage: Bacteria > Bacillota > Desulfotomaculia > Desulfotomaculales > Desulfallaceae > Sporotomaculum > Sporotomaculum geothermicum_C. The sequence goes on from JAENYF010000030.1 coordinate 27,654, forward strand.
GCTTTAAGCAAAGATCCCCAAAAAATTGGCGGTATGATGATTGTTTGCACCGGGCAGGAGGCGGCGGCTGCAGGGTCCGGGGCTGCTCTGTTGCCGGAGGATGTAATCATTACCAACCACCGCAGCCACGGCCATTTGCTGGCCAAAGGCGCGGAGCCGGATTTAATCATGGCTGAAATCTTTGGGCGGCGCACCGGCTACAACAAGGGCAAAAGCGGCACCCTGCACATTGCTGCGCCGGAAGTGAACGCCTTGTGTACCACTACGGTGGTGGGTGGGGGCATACCTATTGCGATGGGGACAGCCTTTGCCGCACAATATCAACAGAAGGACTATGTCACGGTTTGCTATTTCGGCAATGGTTCCTCAGACGAAGGCAGTTTTCATGAAGCGTTAAATATGGCGGCGTTATGGAATCTACCGGTTATTTTTCTTTGTGAGAATAATGTTTATGCCGGTGCTCAGCGTATGGAGGAGCACACCAAAGTTCAAAATATCGCGGACAGGGCCATTGCCTATGGTATGCGTGGGGAGATAGTGGACGGCAACGATGCCCTGGCGGTTTACGAGGCTGTGCAAAGGGCCCGTGAGGAGTGCCTGTCCGGGGCCGGGCCGGTTTTAATTGAGTGCAAGACTTATCGCTGGGGCGGCCACGGCACTGCCGATGAGCAGCTTTACCAGCCCCAGGATGAAATTGCTAGCTGGAAAGAAAAGTGCCCGATTAATAAATTAAAGGCTGACTTGCTGCAGACCGGGGCGCTTACTGAACTGGATTACCAACAGATGGAAACTGAAATCGAGCAGATCGTGGACCAGGCCGTGCAGTTTGCCGAGACCAGCCCGTGGCCTGATCCGGCGGAAGCTCTAGAAGATGTTTATGTCTAATACTTGGGGGGAGGTAGGGAAAATGCAGCAAATCACCCTGGGAGAGGCCGTTAATCAGGCCTTGCGCGAGGAAATGCGCCGCGATGAGCGGGTTTTTATCGCCGGCGAAGGTGTTGGAGTAAGTATCCATAGCGGTCCCGGTGCCACCAGTGGGCTGCTGGAGGAATTCGGCCCCCGCCGGGTCAAGGACACCCCGGTTTCCGAAGCGGGTATTGCCGGTCTGGCGGTGGGCGCGTCGGTAATGGGGCTGTTGCCCGTGGTGGAAGTTATGTTTAATCCTTTCTTTACCATCGCTGCGGATCAAATTGTCAACCACGCGGCCAAACTGCGCTACTTATCCGGCGGCAAAAGCAAGTTTCCCCTGGTGGTGCGTATTAAGACCGGAGCTGGCATTGGAGCCGGCTGCCAGCACTCGCATAATTTAGAAGCCTGGTTAGCCCATTCGCCCGGCCTTAAGGTAGTCATGCCCGCTACACCGGCTGATGCCAAAGGTTTGTTGAAATCGGCTATTCGTGACGAAAACCCGGTTATTTTTATCGAAGATATAATTTTACATTGGGTCCCCGGTCCCGTGCCCGAGGAAGACTATACAATTCCTATCGGGGTGGCGGATATTAAAAAACCAGGCACGGATGTGACGGTGGTTACCTGGTCCAAAGCGCTCGGTACAGCTTTTAAAGCGGCGGGTCAGCTGGAGCAGGAGGGGATCAGTGTGGAGATAGTGGATTTGAGGAGCCTGGTGCCCCTGGACGAGGCTACTATCTTAGAGTCGGTTCGGAAAACCGGCCGGTTGGTGATACTGCATGAGGCTACCCGCACCGGTGGCTTTGGCGGTGAAATTGCAGCCCTGGCAGCGGAAAAAGCCTTTGACGCGCTAAAGGCGCCGGTGATCCGGGTAACTGCCCCGGATATACCCGTACCTTGTAGCAAGCCGTTGGAAGATTTCTATATGCCCAATGAAGCCGATTTAATTGAGGCCATTAAGAGACTCTTTTAAATGATGGGCCTTTAATGTATATGCATTAGTGCCTTTCAGAGATATGACCGGAGTAAGGATGCTAGTCATATTTATAATAAGTAACAAACGCAGGGTAACTAAACCCCGCGTTTGTTACTTGAAGCTATCTTAATAACACCGTAGCACAGGGGGCAGGTAAATGATCTGTGAACTTATTTTTACCGGCACAGAATTGCTGCTGGGTCAGATATTAAACACCAACGCGCAGGTGATCGAGCAGGAATTGTCTGCGCTGGGCATCGACGTGTATCACCAGATTACGGTGGGGGATAACCTGCAGCGCTGTGCGGCGGCTATTCAGCAAGCGGCCGGGCGGGCTGATTTAATTATCGTCGGCGGCGGGCTGGGTCCAACAGAAGACGATATCAGCCGTGAAGCACTGGCCAAGGCATGCCGGCTGGACCTAGTGCAGGATGAAAAGGCCTTGACAGTGGTCAGGCGTTTCTTTGACCGGCTGGACATACCCTATACACCGAACAATCTTAAGCAGGCACTGGTGCCCGCAGGAGGCAAAGCGATTGACAACCCCATTGGTACCGCCCCGGGCATTATACTGGAGCAGGCCGGTAAGACCTACCTGTTGCTGCCGGGGCCGCCTATGGAATTTAATAAGATGGTCAAGGAGCAGATTATCCCCTTATTGCGCGGCAAACTGGCAGACCAGGTGGGGGTGATTAAATCCAAGGTGCTGAAATGCTGTGGCATTGGCGAGTCGCTTCTCGACGAAAAATTAAGGGATTTATTAAAGAGCACCAATCCCACGTTAGCCCCCACCGCCAAGTTTGCAGAAATACACCTGCGCATCACCGCTAAGACGCGGGAAGCGAGCCTGGCCGGGGAAATGATTGCGGCCATGGAAAGTAGGGTTCATGAACGCATAGGTGCGCATATCTTTGGCGCCGACGAGGATACTCTGCCCGGGGCGGTTACCCGGTTATTGCGGGAGCAGGGCCAAACCATTGCCGTGGCGGAGAACTTTACCGGCGGGTATTTGTCCTATGATTTATCTTCGGCCGTTGGCGGGGAAGATACCTTTGTCGCCGGGCTGATTTGCAAAGACTACCGGCGGCTGCAGGGAAAAGCCGGCCTGGTGTTGGGCGAAGTACCGCTGAGTGCCGAGGCAAGGGCCGGGCATATGGCCGCCATGGTCAGAGAACAATTCGGCTCCGATATCGGTTTGGCCGTTGCTGTGGAGTCCGGCGAGGCTGCCCGGTTTAAGGTTGCGGAATACAATTTTTACCTGGCCGGGGATTTTAATGGACAGCTAATGTTAAGCAAGGTAACCTGGAACGGCGAGAGGGAGGCCATGACCAGGTTTGCCGCAACCATGGCCATGGTTCGGCTTTGGCGTTTTCTCAAGCATGGCCTGCCTTTTGATGCGCCATAGCTCAATGAAACTGAAAGTATTATTTTTGGGGTGAGCGGGTTTCATCTTTGACCGGGTCGGGCAGGTCGGCCGCTTGGGCTTTTTTGAACCACAGCCAGGGGCTCAAATACCGCCTGTATTTTGCGAGCAATTCTTTGCCCATGATAAAACCGCCAATCCAAAAAGAAGCTTCGCCGAGCACGACCAGGCCTGTGGTGATGGCCACCTTGCTGCTGGTGGGATAGGGCAAAAAAGGCACCAGCAGTATGGCGCCATATAAAACGAAGGACAATACTACACAGATAACGCCAACTTTTCGCAATTTGTTTGGTTGCGCCATGCGCTTCACCTCTCCGCTACAGAAATTCGCCGGTTTGCAGTTTCATGAGGAAGTGCTTGATTGCATTATAGCAAATAAAAAGTTAAAAAAATTTATTTTTTTTCGTGAATTTTGACTGGACCGGCAGCACTGCTCCCACCGGTGAATTAATAATTATTATAACTTAAAAATTTTACCAAGTGCCAATATCCGATCAATCTGATAAAATTAGATGGTCCTGCTGTAATCGATTGTCTCATCTGTTAAGTTTAGCTGGAAATTTAAAAAATATTTAATATTTCCTTAAAGTATATTTAATATACAAAGGTTACAATAAGCAGGATGATAAATTTATCAGGATTGGCAGGTGTCTCATGAAAGGATTTTATATATTGGTGCTCATCTTAGCAATTATTACGGTATTTTTGCCCACCGTGCATCGTGGTCTGGTTTAGTATATTTTTACCTAAAAAGGTTGCGGTTCCTGCCGCACCAAAGAGCCCGTTCTCCTGACCCGGGGAGCCGGGCTTTGTTTATGGCTGCACTTTTCATATCCGGCTAAAAACGGTAATATAAACTTAATGGTTATTTTTTTGAGGAGAGAGGGTGATGTATTGAACAAGCTAGGTTTAAAATACGAATTAGATGAGGCCCCTCCCTTGCCGGAATTGCTGCTTTTCGGCCTGCAGTGGCTGGCGCTGACTATTCCCACGATTATTATTATCGGCCAGGTGGTAGCGGTGCTGCACTTTGATAACCCCGGGCAGCAAGTAATATATGTGCAGAAACTGTTTTTCATAACGGGACTGGTCATGCTGGCCCAGGTGCTGTGGGGACACCGCCTGCCGCTTATTTCCGGCCCGGCCGCGGTACTGCTGATTGGAATATTAGCCGGCCAGGCCAGTGGAATAACCACCATATACACCTCTATTTTCATCGGGGGGCTGGTCCTTACTTTTCTAAGTATAACCGGTCTTTTTGCCCAGCTAAAAAAGTTTTTCACCAGCCGGGTGGTGGCAACTATTCTTTTGTTAATTGCCTTTACTTTGACGCCTACGATTATGAATATGATTCTGCCTTCATCTGGCAGTCAAGTATCTGCTTTATTTAATATAATCTTTGCCATTAGCCTGGTTTTTTTAATGTTTGTATCCAACAAGTTTTTAACCGGCATATGGAAATCAACCTTAATAATTTGGGCTATGCTTATTGGTTCGCTGGCGTACTCAGTTATGACACCGGCATCTGTGGCCGTGGATGCGGGTAATTATAAAGTATTGGCATCTTTCTTTACAGACATGACTTTTGAACTGTCACTGGAATTCGGTGTATTGATCTCCTTCCTGATTTGTTTTTTAGCTTTGTCCATTAATGATCTGGGTTCAATCCAATCCGTGGGTGAATTGTTAAAATTAGAGGATATGCCCAAACGTATCACCAGAGGGGTATCTTTTACCGGCTTGGCCAATGTGCTATCGGGTTTTCTTGGGGTTATCGGCCCGGTTAATTTTTCTCTAAGTCCGGGCATAATAGTATCCACAAGTTGTGCTTCCCGGTTAACTTTAATACCCACTGCCTTGTGTTTATTATTGCTATCTTTTTTACCCGTGGCCATTGCATTTATGGATAGTATACCCCCTGTGATCATTGGTGCAACGCTAGTTTATGTGATGTGCTCCCAGGTGTCGGCCGGCTTGCTCATGGCTTTTTCCAATAAATTTAATTTTGATGGCGGGCTGGTTATAGGTTTGCCTGTCATGCTGGGGATTATTATAGCTTTTATACCGGCGGAGGTGCTCAATACAATGCCGGTATCGCTCAGGCCAATTATCGGCAACGGTTTTGTGGTGGGGGTTGTCGCAGTGATGTTTTTAGAGCATATAGTCTACCGGGGCAAATAAGTATTTCATCAGAAAGGTAGTGCTTCCCTTGAAAAAAATTAAAAATAAGGATAAAAGCTTAAACAATATGACCGTACCAATACACACGGACAAAGCAGAGCCGGGTTTTGTCCCTTTCTATGAGTTTGCGGAAGGACTGGACGAAATGAGTAATCAACCAAAAGCGGATAAGCGTGATGAAGCGCGCTAGAGTATTGGCTTACCTAAATGCCGCAATATTTCTAGTTATTAGCAAAGGATCGGCCCTTCTTATGTCGAATAAATAAACAAAATGAAATAAGGAGAAGGGCTCTAATGGGAACTAAAATTGAATTTACAAGAAATTATAATGACTTGAGTACTGATCAGGGGTTCCAATTTGAGTTTATTTGTGACAGGTGCGGGACCGGCTATCGTACGCGGTTTAAATCGTCAATAACAGGCAAAGCCACCAGCTTGCTGGATACAGCCGGCAGTATCTTTGGCGGTTTTTTGGGAAGAGCATCGGATATCGGTGAAAGAGTTCGTTCGGCTACTTGGGAAAAAGCTCATGATGAAGCTTTTAGTGAGGCCATGCAGGAATTAAAGCCGGATTTTGTGCAATGTCCGCGTTGTTCTTCCTGGGTTTGTCGAAAGCATTGTTGGAATACAAAAAAAGGTTTATGTAAAGAATGTGCTCCTGATCTTGGTGTAGAAATGTCTGCAGCTCAGGCCAGCCGCTCAGTTGAGGAAGTTTGGGCCCATGCTCGGATGGCAGATGAAGACAGGAAACTGGGTGAAAAAAATTGGGGCGAGACTATTCGGGCCACTTGTCCTGAATGTGAAGCTCCATTAGCCTCAAACGCGAAATTTTGTCCGGAATGCGGCGCGAAGTTGAACAAATCAAGCAATTGTCAAAACTGTGGGGCTAAATTAGAACCCGGTGCCAAATTCTGCGCGGAATGTGGAACGAAAGCATTGCCCATACCAACCAACACTTACCGGGATTAGATAAGCTGAAATATTGGCATATTTAATACCAGGAGGTGAGCCAATTGAAAAACAATAAAAACAACAACGTAAACAGGCAAGCGAATGTTCCAACACAAAAAGGACAAAGTGCGGAGCCCGGTTTTATGCACCTTTATGAGTTTGGCGAACTGAACGAAATGAGGAAAAAAGTTAAAAAGCCGGAAAAATAGTAATAGCAGCATTTTGAGTCTCTTTAAAAACCGTTAATGTTCTATTTTACATTAACGGTTTTTATTTTACATAGCTTTTTGATTTAAATTATTCCAAGCATGAAAGATTGTAGTAATATGGTAACGGGGGAAGACTAAAATTATAGTATCCATTAGCATACAGAATAACCATGCCGGGGGGGTAATTAAGATGCAAACAGCAGTGATAAGAGAGCTTTTCAAACAGTCCGATAAGCACCTGGGCAAGAGCATAAGAGTTCACGGCTGGGTTAGAACGGTGCGGGTGTCCAAAAGCTTCGGCTTTATTGAGCTTAATGACGGCACTTTTTTTACCAATTTGCAGGTTGTGTTTGAGGAAAGCCTGGACAATTTTGCCGAAATAGCCAGGCTGGTCACCGGTTCAGCCTTAACCGTGACCGGGACACTGGTGGAATCCCCCGGGGCCAAGCAGCCCTTTGAGCTAAAGGCGGAAGACATCGTTATCGTAGGTAGCTGCGCGCCGGATTACCCGCTGCAGAAGAAACGGCACACCTTTGAGTTTTTGCGCACCATCGCACACCTTCGGCCCCGGACCAATACCTTCGCCGCTGTTTTCCGGGTCAGATCGCTGGCTGCTTACGCAATCCATAAGTTTTTCCAGGAGCGAAATTTTGTTTATGTACATACCCCGGTGATTACGGGCAGTGATGCCGAGGGGGCCGGGGAAATGTTCCGAGTGACCACCCTGGGCTTTGACCGGACTCCCCGCAACGAGGCCGGCCAGGTGGATTTCACCAGGGACTTTTTTGGCCGGGAGACCGGCTTAACGGTGAGCGGGCAGCTGGAGGCGGAGACCTATTGCCAGGCCTTTGGCCGGGTATACACCTTTGGACCCACTTTTCGGGCGGAAAACTCTCATACCCCCAGACATGCCGCGGAATTTTGGATGATCGAGCCGGAGATCGCCTTTGCGGATTTACAGGATGACATGCACCTGGCCGAGGATATGATGAAGTATGTGATCGGCTACGTGCTGGACAACGCTCCGGAGGAAATGGACTTCTTTAATAAATTCGTGGATAAGTCGCTGCTGGCCCGCCTGGCCAACGTACTCCAGTCTGATTTCGGTCACGTTACCTACACCGAAGCCATTGATATCCTAAAAAACGCTTCGGAAAAGTTTGAATATCCGGTGGAGTGGGGGGCCGACCTGCAAACCGAGCATGAGCGCTACCTGGCCGAAAAGCATATGCAAAAGCCGGTTTTCGTCACCGATTACCCCAAACAAATCAAGGCCTTTTATATGCGTCTGAATGACGACCAAAAGACGGTGGCCGCCATGGACCTGCTGGTCCCCGGAGTGGGGGAAATCATCGGGGGCAGCCAGCGTGAGGAAAGGCCGGCTTACCTGGAGCAGCGGATGGCGGAGCTGGGGCTAAGCCATGAGGATTACTGGTGGTATCTGGATTTAAGAAAATACGGCGGCACCAAGCATGCCGGCTATGGGCTGGGCTTTGAACGGCTGATTATGTATTTAACCGGCATGGGTAATATCCGGGACGTGATATCTTTCCCCAGAACACCCAAGAACGCGGAGTTTTGAAAAACCTGTTTGCAAATTAAATATTTTTCGCCATTTTTTCTAGTCTGGGCAACTCCGGCAACCAGACAATCCGTATCGGTCAACCTGTGAGCATAATGGTGTCCCGGCGGGGGCGATGGGGCAGGCATGTAAATTTTCATCATATAATTGTTCTGGCAATAAAACGATTTGGTGATAAGAGATGAAAAAAGTTAATCTGGATAATAGCCTTGGTTTCATACTTAACCGGACAAATATAAGAATGAAGAATGCAAACAAAAAGCAGCGTTAATAAACGCTGCTTTTAACATCACAGGCGCTCCTGTATTTTTTGCCATGCATGCGTCTCTAAGAAACTTCCCGGCACACTTGCTTCCATCTCCTGGAACATCTTATAGGGTACGGTAAAAGATAAGGTTTCCCTGTCCACGGCCATACGCTGGGAAATATCAAAAAAGCCGATTACACCCCTGGGCTGATCTTTATCGGCTTCTGCATAGCCAAATAAGATGGACTGGCAGGCGGCCCCAAAGGGAGCAGTGATGCTTTGATTGGTGCCCCGGTTGTAGTCGGACAGCACGATTAATGCTGATAACTGATCTCCATTGGCAAAAAATATAATTAACGTGGGCTCATCTTGTTCTGTTAGCAGTGCCCAGGGTTTGAACACCACATATTCAGTGGGCACGTCGGTAAAGGGCAGTGTATTCACCCATTTTCTAGCCAGCTCAGGACTCTTATAGAACCTTTCCCCCTCAGCCATTTCAGCACTTGCGGCGCCCATCATAGCGGCCATTTCTTTGTTGCCTGTGGAAAGCAGGCAATCAATGGGAAATTGTCCGTACCGGTCCCCAAACCCCAGACCTGTGCCACCGCCCGGGCAACCAAAAGAATTACGGTCGAAATAACCCAGGCGGTTTTTTCTGCTCACGGCCGTCAACATGGCCGCTACACAACCGCGCATACTGCCCTCTTTAAAATGCAGTCCTTCAGCCGGTTTGTTGTTGGTTAGAATTACCGCTACCGGCTGCATTTTAAATTTTAAAGCCTTTACCAGTTGACTATCCATATAAAAAGCACCTCCGTTTTCTTATCGCCTTTGGGCGGCTAACTAAAGCCTGTCACTAAAGCGTGGTTATTTTTTCACCCCCCCCAGGATTTAAATAAAAATGGTCACGATAAGCAGCAAAGTCTGAAAACAGTGCCTCCCGGAAGAGAAAAGATGATTGAATGTTTGGACATTTGGGGCTAAGATAATAAACCTTAATTTATTATAAAGCTTCATATATATTGTTGTCAAAACAATTATATGTCGAAGGCAAATAGATTCACCCTGCGAACATAAAGAATTTTCAATTTTGTAGCCATTTTATCCCAACTGCATAATATGTTTTAAGACCAGAGAGGTCAGGGGTCTAACATTGGGAGGGCTAACATGGCACCGGTAAAAAACGAATGTGAAAGGGAATGCAATTGCTCCATAGAAATTGAAGAGAGTGTTGTTTTGATATTCTGCGGTGAAATCGATGCGGCTGCTAACAATTCCAAAAAGAATTTTATTGGCTGGGAACAAAAAGACGGTGAGCTTGCAGGAGAAAATTACATTAGATTTGGAAATGAGGAAAATGAAGCATGTGGTTGCGACATAGAAATTGAGGAAAGTCTGGTTGTGATAGTTTGCGGTGAAGTCGATGTCAATAGGGTTAAAAGTTGTCTTCAAGCATACGAAGAAGTAAAAGGTAATAAAAAACCTGCCAAATAGGAATAAAAAACAGATGTAAAACGAATTTAAGCGTCGTCTATAGTCGACGTTTTTTTGTTTATCACACCTTTCAAATCCCCTCGTAAAATTCGGTTATATTTTTTCAAGAAGCTTGGTGGTTGATGTGGTACACTTTACGTTTAACCTGCCGGAATGGGGTGTTTATCTGGAAACTCCGGGTTTACGTAGCAATGGTCAGACCCTGGCCGGCTTTTTTGCCTGCCTGGCCTACGACGCCGTCGCGGGCCGAAGCGAATTATGGCTAATGCTGGATTATGACATACCGCTTCCTTCTCTGTATACCGTGTCCATTTCTTTAGAGCACCGGTCGCTGGCTGAGGCCCTGGCTAAAGCAGCGGGTGCAGCAGCCTGGCAGGCGGATTTGTTGAATTTAGCAGATCCAGCCCCGGCAGTTGGCTCAAGGCCGGAGGGTTTTATCCCGCTAGTGGCGCTACTCCTGTATCTTTGTGCTGTTAATGCAGAAATCCGGTTGCAGGTGGGTCCGCCCGGGC
>JAENYF010000031.1:0-8892 GCA_016841905.1 Desulfoscipio geothermicus
GATATATTTTACGGCGTTTGTAGCGAATGTTAAGCGGATTGTGAAACTAAATGATTTAGAAATAAAAATAATCTAAACTGAAAATATACCCCATTTAAGGGGTATATTTTCAGTTTAGATTATTTTTTTATATACTTTATCTCCATTATAGGTAAACAAGGTTTTCTTACCATCCACAACTGTTTCCAGATGCACCTTCCGCCCCCAAATTCTATGGACATGGGGCAGAGTTCTCTCCAAATAATAAATGTCCAAGTCCTCTCCCTCATGTACATGCCTCAAGTACAATTCCCCCTGTTTCACAAAATCGCCTTCCTCTACCACGATGTGCGGCAGCCCGCAGTTATACAAGTTAGCTACCAATCCGTCGCGTACTTTTTCCCAATCCTTATCGGTAACCTTCCAATCATAACCGACTTTTTTATAAAGATACAGATCATTTTCTTCAATCAGTTCCCTGGTTAAATAATTACGAATAAAAGACAAGTCATTTTCGGTTTCTCGCACTTCGAAAATTTTCTGCTTACCCTGGCAACCTGGACGTTCATATCTTTTCATTTCCTCAACGGTGGGATGATCCCACCTTTTCTCAATATTTTCAAATATCTTCAGTCCCAGATAATATGGGTTGAGCTGAAACTTAGAGGTTTGCACAACCCCGGCGTGGGTCTTGGCAAACTCCACCGCTTCATCCTCGGTTAAGTCCATTTCCCGCATAATACGCATATGCCAGTAAGTAGCCCATCCCTCATTCATAATTTTTGTCTGCATCTGGGGCCAGAAATATAACATTTCCTCCCTAAGAATGGATATTATATCCCTTTGCCAGTCATCCAAATCCCGCGCGTAATTCATCATAAATAGCAACAGGTCCTTATCTGGCTGCTTGGGAAACTTCTTTTTTTCGTCTTCAGCTTCCGCGCATGTACAATCACGTTCAGGTTTTTCCAAATCCCAAAGATCATCATATAGGGTTTCTTCCTTACTCTGGCGACATTTACCTCCGGAACAGTTTCGCCTCAAATAAGTCTGTTCTTTGGTTTTATCTTTTTTATCCTGCTCCCCACCTAGATTGATGTGCCTTTCAGTGTCTATATTTTCCTGTAAAGCAATTACCGCATCCAAAAAGCTTTCCACCATATCTCGCCCGTATTTAAATTCGTATCCCCTGATGCGGTCTGCCGCCAGCGACATGCTCTCCACCATTTTCCTGGAAGTTCGGCCAAAGTAGTAGTTGTTCTTAAAAAAGTCACAGTGCGCCAACACGTGAGCAATGACCATTTTATTTTGAACAAGCGAATTACCTTCTAGCAAAAAGGCGTAGCAAGGATCTGTATTGATGACCATTTCATAGATTCGGCTGAGATTGTAGTCATATTGCGTTTTCATCTTGTGGTAAGCCTTGCCAAAGGTCCAATGCGAAAAACGGGTGGGCATACCATAGGAACCAAAGGAATAAATTATATCCGCCGGGCAAATTTCAAAATACATGTTATAAAAATCCAGATTAAACTTTTGGGCTATCGCAGTAATATCCTCAATAGATTTCTCCAGTATCCTCATTTCTTCCTGCGGATGCATAGTCTTACCTCCACCTACTTCACTGCGTTTTCCGGATGCGGATTAAAAAAAGTCTTCAGGGCGGGATATACATCGCTTTTACTCTTTATACCCACGCTAGTAAACTTGGGATCAACTATTTTTTTATAGACTGCCCGCAGGGTACTGGTAAAGTAGTAAGGACCCTCGATCTCTCCATAACCAACCAAATTACATACTTGCAAAAGTTCATTTACTAACTTCAAGCATTTTTCATTATCCGAGGTTAAGTTGTCTCCATCGGAAAAGTGAAAAGCATAAATATTATTATCCTGCGGGTTATAACGTTTTGCAATTGTCTCCAGAGCCAATTGGTATACCGATGAACAGCGTGTACCCCCGCTGGCCCCCTTGGTGAAAAATTCCTCCTCTGTAGTTTCCTTAGCCTCCACATGGTGGGCTAAAAAAACAATCTGCACATTTTGATATTTAGTACGCAAAAACCGGGTCATCCAAAAGAAAAAACTGCGCGCAATGTACTTTTCATAGGGTCCCATCGACCCTGACGTGTCCATCATGGCCAATATTACGGCATTGCTTTCGAATTTATAGGTAATGTCCCAGGTTTTATAGCGCAAATCCTCCCTGCTAATTTTGCCAAAGCCAGGCTGCCCCTGTCTAGCATTACGCTTAAACGCCTCTAAAATAGTCCTTTTACGGTCTATATTGCTGGAAATTCCTTTTTTCCTTATATCCTTGAATTCAAAGGCTTCTGACGCCAACTCGAGTTTTTTCTTGGGTTGCAAATTAGGTAAACCCAGGTCCTCAAAAATTAACTGGGCTAACTCATCAATAGTAATCTCGGCCTCGTAATAATCCACCCCTGGTTCTTCTCCAGCACCCTTACCTATGCCGGGTGCAGCAGACTTCTTCTGCTCGCTTCCCAGCACATCCCCTTCTTTGGTATCGCCCTGACCCTGACCGCTATGTTTACGTTTACCGGTATCAAAGCGAAAGTGATATTCATCCAGTGAACGAATGGGGACTTTTACTATCTTCCGGCCATCGGATAAAATAATGCTTTCCTCACTGACTACATCCGCCAGATTTTTCTTAATCGCTTCTCTGACTTTTTCCCGGTGGCGCTCCCTGTCAATTTCACCTTTACGGTGTAGCGACCAATCTTCCCGGGAAACCGTATATTCGCCGGACATTAACAACACCTACCTGTTCAGCAAACTGCCGACATATTTCAGTAATTCATTGGCACATATACTGCAGTACCCGTATTCATCGATTAATTTAGCACTAACTTCGTTCATCCGCTTAAGTTGCTCCATATCAGGTGTCTTAGTGGAAGTAGTTATTTTTACCACATCCTTCAAATCAGCAAACAGTTTTTTCTCTACCGCTTCCCGTAATCTTTCATGTGATTTATAATTAAAGCGTTTTTCCTTTCGGGCATAACTGGATAGTCGGATCAGTATCTCTTCACGGAAGCTCTTCTTCGCACTTTCCGAGACACCAACCTGTTCTTCAATGGAGCGCATTAATTTCTCATCTGGGTCAATTTCCTCGTCTGTAATCGGATCCTTTAATTTGACACCATTGCAGTATGCCTCAACGTTATCCAAGTAATTATCAAACAGCACCCGGGCTGATTCTTCATAGGAGTACACAAAAGCTTTCTGTACCTCTTTTTTAGCCAACTCGTCATACTCCTTACGGGCCACAGAGATAAAGTTTAGTAACCGTTCCTTTTCCTCTTTAGAAATGGAAGGATGTTGGTCCAGCCCGTCCTTTAAGGCCCGCAGTACATCCAACGGGTTGATACAGCGAGTGGAGGTGCGGATCAGCGCCGAGCTAAGGCGGTTGATTACATAACGCGGGTCTACCCCACTCATGCCTTCATCAGTGTGTTCATTATGCAATTCAGTTAAATCCTTTTGTTTAAAACCCTCAACATCATCCCCATCATAAAGCTTCATTTTTTTGACCAGGTCCATGCCCTGCTTTTTGCTCTCTTTTAACCTGCTGAGCACGGTGAAAATGCTCGCTACCTTTAAAGCATGGGGTGCAATATGAATATCTTTAAGGTCACTTTGCTTAATTAGCTTATCATATATCTTGACCTCTTCACTTACTTTCAGATTATATGGAATTTTCATGACAATAATCCGGGACTGCAGTGCCTCGTTTTTTTTATTGCTGATGAACGCCTTATACTCATTTTCGTTGGTATGGGCAATGATCATCTCATCAGCGTAGATCAGAGCAAAACGACCCGCTTTAAAATTTCCCTCCTGTGACAGGCTAAGTAAATTCCAAAGGAATTTTTCGTCACATTTGAGCATTTCCTGAAATTCCATAATACCCCGGTTAGCTATATTCAACTCACCATCAAACCGGTAAGCTCTGGGGTCCGACTCAGAGCCGTATTCACCAATGGTACTAAAATCAATACTACCCGTCAGGTCCGCAATATCCTGGGATTTGGGATCGGACGGAGCAAATGTACCAATACCCACCCGGTGGTCTTCAGAAAGAATTATTCTCTCCACCAGCACATCTTCAATATTGCCGCGGTATTCAGTTTCCAACATCATTCGGCAGGAGGGGCATAACTCCCCTTCAATGTATATACCATACTCTTTTTCAAAATCAGCGCGCAGCTCTTTGGGGATCAGGTGCAGCGGTTCTTCGTGCATCGGGCAGTTTTTAATTGCGTAAACTGCACCACGATCCTGCTTGCTGTACTGCTCCAGTCCCCTTTTCAACATGGCCACCAGAGTGGATTTACCACCGCTAACAGGACCCATGAGGAGTAAAATGCGCTTGCGCACATCCAAACGACGGGCGGCAGGATGAAAATACTCTTCTACTAGTTTTTCCAGCGTTTTATCCAGCCCGAAGATTTCTTGATTGAAAAATTTATAAACTTTGCCGCCATATTCTAGTTCTTCAACCCCTGCATCATAGAGCATGTTGTAAATCCTTGCATGAGCCAATTGTGCGACTATGGGATTTTCCTTGACATTACCTAAATAGTCGTAAAACGTGCCTTCCCATCTATGTCGTTTACCCAGAGAGCGGAATTCATCCAATCTCTTAAAAAAATCCACTATTTCACACTCCCCCATCTGTGTTATTTTCCTATCATATGGTTGTGCACCCAACATCTCCACACAAACAAGTACTATATTTATATGCAGCAGCGTCTAAATGAGTATCCTTCTAAAATGAAGTAATTAACAATTATTGACTGAAACTGAATGATAACTCTTATTTTTGCTGTTATTCGAAGTTAAAACTTTTCAACTGCCGCCAAAAAAATAACAGGGACAGGCTGTTCTCGCAAAGAAAAGAACTGCCTGTCCCCATAAAAAAATAAACTATTATTTTTTGCTCGACAATCGCTCAACCATCGCCTGATTAGCTTTTGTTTCTATTGCGTCATCTAGTGATACTAGCTGTGCTGCATAACCTTTCCTGGCCAGAGCTAATGCAATTAAATAGTCGGTTAAGACAGGGTTTTTAGGTAAAAGAGGGCCATGCAAATAGGAACAAAAAACATTTTTATAACGAACCCCTTCCAGGCCATCCTGACCGTTATTGCCATGTCCAGATAAAACACTGCCCAATGGCTTAAGCCCGTTTAAAAAGGTTTTACCCCCATGATTTTCAAAACCCACTATATTAGTTTTTTTACCTGCCAGTTCCGCTTCTATAACAACGTTACCGATTAATCGTTGCTCCCCGGCCTCGGTATAAAAATCAAGCAGGCTTAGTCCGGGGATTTCATTACCCTGAGGGGTTCGGTAATAGCGTCCCAGTAACTGGTAGCCGCCACAAATGGCCAGTACCACCAGACCTTTATCCACCGCCATACGCAAAGCATCAACCCGGTTTTTTAAATCCGTGGCCATCAGGGCTTGTTCCCGGTCCGAGCCGCCGCCAATAAACAAAAAGTCATACTCAGCAAATTCTACCGGTTGCCCCAGGTTGACCTCCTTGACCTGTACAGGTAACCCCCGCCACCTGCAGCGCTGCGTAAAGGCCTGCACATTGCCACGGTCACCGTACAAATTCAATAGATCAGGATACAGATGGCACACGGTTAGCACCGATAATCACCCTCTCAGCCTTTTGCCTTAAAATTTTTCCCACCGGCCATAACGCTGTATAAGTAGCCAGTATACCAGCGACCGCACCTTCACCCTGCAGAGCAGCTTCTACAGCCCGTTGATAATCTCTTTCCATAGCCAGCCGCTCAGCGGGCACGCCGGCGTACTTCAAGCGCAAGGCCATATCCTCGGCCCGCTGGCCGGAGCAAATAAACCGGTTAAATTGCTCCAAATACTGCGCCAGCACTTCAAAATCCACATCCCAAAGCCAGGAAATATCACGGCCATCCGCATCGTTGTCGTTAATGGCGATTAAAATATCCTGCCGTTCCCTTTGCGCTAACAATGCTGTCAGAGCCTGGTTAAAGCCCGTAGGATTCTTGACCAGGGTCAGGGTAACTTGTTTATTACCATAACGAAATGCTTCCATGCGACCCATGGCCGGAGTATAGGTAGTTAAACATAATGCCGCTTTTTCCGGCACCACACTCAGCGATAAGGCTGTAGCAAAAGCAGCCAGCCCATTGTAAATATTGTAAATACCCTGAACCGGTATATACATCGGCCAAATGCCCTTAGCTAAGCCTTTAGCACATATAGTTGCCTGCGTGCCCGACCCACCGCTGGTGACTCCTACCGCTTCAATATCAGGCTGCGGCCGGGCAAATCCACACTGCGGACACATAAAATCGCCCAGTTGGCTATATAAATAAATATTATAAACCAGCGTACCACCGCAAAAAGGGCAAACTTTAGCTTCCCGGCTGTATGCTGCGGCACTGGACAAAGCCCCATCGGGGCGCACCCCATAGAATATGGCAGCCTGTCCAGTCTCCCTAGCTAGTCGGGCTACCAGCGGATCATCAGCATTCAAGATCAATTTAACATTCTCAGGTAACTGTTTTAAAGCATCCAGCACCCTACTTACGGTAGTGTCCAATTCCCCATACCGGTCCAGCTGATCCCTAAAAAAATTAGTCACCATTACCCGATTGGGCTTGATCCACCGTGTCACCCCTGGGAAGGCGGCCTCATCCACTTCCAGTACGGCATAATCACAGTTTAATCGGGCGGTAAAGGTACTGGCTTTAATAAAGGCTGTAGCCACTCCGGTAATTAAATTAGCCCCTTCTCGGTTGGTCACCACCTGGTGTCCGGCGTATACCAGAATGTCGGACAGCATATTACTAGTGGTGGTTTTGCCGTTAGTACCCGTGGTCATAATTACACCCTTGCGAGGCTGGCCCTGGTAATGCTTCAATAAATCCGGGTAAATGCGCAGCGCCAGCATACCTGGAAGGGACGAACCACGCCCCCGTCCGGATAGTTTGCTCAAGTACATGGCGATTTTAGCCACTACCAGGGCTAGTATTAATTGCAGCTTCATTACTCCTACCTCATGTTAGATTAAATTAGTCACAGGCTGTAATAGTTAACCCCTTGCTTTTTAGAGCAGTTTATTTTACCATTTTCAACCAAATAATCAAGATGAGCCACTATTTCCGAAAGCCCCAGAGAAATACCGAACTTCTGCAAGCCGGGATATATAGCCATGCACAATTGATAGGCATTGCGTTCCCCACTCTGTAAATTTGCTTTAATACGTGCAAACTGGTCCTGATGATGCTGGCGCGCCACGTTTATCACGCTGCCGTAATCATTAAAGGTGCCTCCGTGGCCGGGAAAAACTAGGTCTACCTCCAGCTTCTCCAGTACCTCCAACCCAGACAGGTATTGTTTTAGTGAAGGTAAACGCAGGCCGGGTTTTTCGTGGTCTGGCTCCATTAGTGGATTAGGGGTTATATGGGGCAGCAGGAAGTCTCCAGAAAAAAATAATTTTTGCTCGGGATCATAAGCACACAGATGCCCGGGACTATGCCCGGGTAAATGCATAATGCGCAATTCTCCTCCGTCAAAAGAGATGCGCTCACCCCCGCTCAATAATTTAATACTTATGTCTTCTAAAGAAGGCTCAGGTAGTTGATCTTTATCACCAATTACTTCCTTTAGCACCTCCGCCGGAATGCCTGTTTCTATGATAAAGGGCATCCGCTCCTTATAAAAATCCTCTTTACCCTTAATTTTGCTTTCCTCAAGCGGATGTATATGCACCACTGCGCCAGACGCACGCGCAACTTGCTCTGCCATACCGCAGTGATCGGGATGGGAGTGGGTAACAAGTATCCTTTTAATATCCTCAACCCGGCAGCCCAGCAACTCCAGCATATGTTCCAAAGCCTTACTGGCCTGCGGCGTATCAGGACCAACTTCAATTAGCGTAATCGGATCATTTTTTATTAAATATACATTTACCGGTCCAACCGGATAAGGAGTTGGAATTATTATTTGATATACCGCTAGCAAGTTTATCGCCCCCCAATTAAAAAGTATATCATTATACCTAAAGCGAAACAATAATCACGCCCTTCGGCATGGCCTTTAAGGCCGGTGCTCCAGTTCAATTAGAGTCACTTCACCCACTGTTATACCGGCAAATTTTTTAACCATCTTGTCCAGCCAAGGCAATATTAGGCACGTGTCCCACAAGCATCAGCAGCCGTGCACACTGTCTTCCATTGGCAGTTTCGCTTTCCAATTGCACCGTATACAAGCCTTCATCATCACAGCTGAAAACAAGTAGATTATATGTATTACCTATAACCAATCAATAACTTAATGCTGTAAAAAAACCATGAACACCTGTCTTTTAAAAGACCGGGTAACTTCATGGCTAACCTTTAGATATTTAAGATATATGTACGAGATAACGATACTTAACCAAAACTGCAATTGTTCCTTCCCCATCCTCATGTATCTTGGGAAATTATACTAAATAATATTAAAAAAATCAACCTAATCAACTCAGCGGCACTTTTGGGGTAAAAGAAAAAAATCCTCCGCTTACGGGAGGCTATTGAACTTCAGTTTTCCTTCAGTTTTTTCCCTCAGCATGCCTGGCTTTTTCTTCTTGAGCATTGTCGTCGTCCTGTAATTGCTTGCTCCTTTGCAGCATATAATCGTGATATCGTATATCAGACTGTTCAGTACTGGTATTGGTTTGCTGATTAACTTTCGTTGAATTAATTTTTGCGCTGTTATTATATGGTACTTGTATATTTCGTTGATTAACTTTCGCTTTTCCCACCACTGAGCCGTTAACATTGACACTTGACTGTCGCTCAATAGTTCTTGTTAGGTTATTTTTGGTGGCGCTTTGGTTAGCACTGCC
>JAENYF010000031.1:8902-37927 GCA_016841905.1 Desulfoscipio geothermicus
GTCGCTCAATAGTTCTTGTTAGGTTATTTTTGGTGGCGCTTTGGTTAGCACTGCCTGTGTTTTGTAACTGCTTGAAAACTTGATTAATTTTCGCTTTTTCCACCACTGAGCCGTTAACATTGACGCTTGACTGTCGCTCAATAGTTCTTGTTAGGTTATTTTTGGTGGCGCTTTGGTTAGCACTGCCCGTGTTTTGTAACTGCTGTTGGTCTCCCGTTTTTCTCTGGCTATAATTGCTAGACCGCGAAACTACCTGTTCATTCTGGAAATAGCCTAGATTATTATAATATAAATTGTTCCTGGAACCATTTATATTGTTGACAAAATGATAATGCTGACTATAAGCTGTTATTCCTGTTAAATAGCCATTATCCCGCGGAACATATAAATTTCCCCGGGCGTAAAACTCATGATTATTTATTGGATCTAATTCTCGCTGATATTTGTTTACATTAACTGCACCTCGAGATAATGCTAACGACCAGTTAGGCTTGTCTAGATAATTTTGATAATCATATTGATTAATCTTAACGTATTGTTCAGATTTATTTGCCTTAACCGATTCTCTGTTTATATTGAAATTATTTGTATAAACCTGTTTGTCAGGTAAATCAGTTTGTACTCGTTGTTGTATTAGTTCCCCAGCCCGGAAGTTCTTCTTTTTTTCCAGTTCACGAATACGTTCTTCCCTTAGTTCCTGATCAGTTATTTCTACCCCGTTTTTCTGTGCTTCCTTCTGCAATAGATAGCGACCTGGGGTAACTCCGGTATCATGTGCTTTTTCCAAAGTATCTAAGTCAGTATCAGCGATAATTAATTCCGCACCTACCCCGGATTCATTGATGGTGTTATTTATAGATGTATATACGTAATTAGACACCTGTTTAATTTCTTGGTTTTCCTGCTTATCCGTATTCGATTTACTTCTCTTGGCATCAGTGACCGTAGCAAGAACAAGATTATCTTTATCCTGCTTTAAATAATGATATTCAATACACCCAGCAATAATTTTCCGTACACCTTTAACCAGCGGCTCATGCAGCACATCTACCTGCTGTAACAGCTTCTGTCCATCTTTGTTAACCCCTCTGGCTGAAATAATCTCACTGTTAGCATTAACGGCCAACTCAAGACTGGGGTTAATGTCCAGTGAGACATACGCCACCGCTCGCGGAAACATGGCATAAAATATCCACCAGGCTAAAACAGCGACCAATAGCGATGCCACTGCCATATATGGCCATTTAAAACGAAATGAGGACGTCGGGCTAAAGGTTATTTCCCGCCCCACCTCCGCACCGCCACGAGGCTTAGGAACTTCCAGGAACTGGCCATCGCCGGTTATAATTATACAGCTTCGTTTATTTACTTCCAAAACCAAACCCCGGCCCGGTTCCATTTATTCAACACTCCCCTGCGGTAACCTGACATACGAATTTAAGTAGAGATACTCCTCACGATTATATAATAATATGGCGATACCGATTATGTATTTACGCCCACGTTCCAGCACTTTACGACTAATTCCTGTACCCATTTCAACTTCCCGAATGGGAAGCCTTTTACTGGCCTGCAAAGCGTCATATAATGTTTGGTGTTCCACGACATAACAAGCAGCCCGGATCAGTGCTTCCCTGGTGTCCCTATGTTTAGGTGACGATCGTACAAGCTCCTGGAAAGTAATACCTAGCCTGGTAATTTTCGAATTATAGTCTTGAATTTCCTCTATTCTTTCACGATTAGCTGTTTCTTTGATGTATTTATCCCAGGATGCATTGTTTTCCGCCTGACTAAACGTACTCTCCGGCGGAATTTCTGACATATGCAGATCAACCCGGTTCCATCTCGATTCTTTGCGTAAGTAATCGGTCACCCGGCTCCTAATCACCATCCGGGCAAAAGCAGTAAAGGGAACGCCTATATGATCTTTAAACCGGTCAATAGCCTCATTAAAAGCGATCAGGCCAATACTAAGTTCATCATCCCGATCCCAGCTCAAACTGCGACCGCAAAGCCGACCCACTACTCCGGCAATAAAGGGTTTGGCATCCGCAATTAACCTCTCCCTGGACGATTCGTCACCTTCTCTAATTCTTTGCAGATAAACATCCACTTTATCCCCAAATAGCACACTGCCACACTCCCCCTGGTGCTACTCCATCGCTCCCTCCCGAAGTAAATCATTTGACTTACTATACGGGATTAGTTAGACTTTTAAGGGGTATCCTAATCCTAGCTACATTTTACAGTCTAACTCTTCAAATAACCGTACAAGTATACTAACTGTCTTTCCACGCTAATTAACTGATTCTCTTACTATATAACTATCTACCGCATCGGGCAGGCAGGAAGCCCAAGCATGGCTCATACCACGCCAACATAGCGTAAATCTAATTCAAGTTGTCACTCCGCTGAAGTAGTACCTGGCATTGGTAATGTTGGACAGATACACCACTTTACTCTTATCTTCGACATACATGCTCACCTTCCTCCTGTATCTTGCCAATATATAACCAGACATTCACTTCAAAAATTAAACCCGGGAGCCCTCATCTTCAACTCTTAGATAAAGTCCCACGGGTCAATACGCTTTAATAATTCTCTAATTGAAAGTCGCATATTTCTAGATCTTATTTACCATTGTTAAGAGAAAAATCTTACTCATCGATGTGTATTGGAGAGTCAATTACACCGTCTATATCTCTAGTACTTTCATAGAAGTTGCCTTCGCTATCCACCTCATAGGGAATGTGGTCAATTAAGTCTGTATCGCTTACACCATCGTTCCCTGATTCACCGCTGCCATAATAAGCTCCCGCCCCGGAGAGTGGCGAGTGTTCCTGCCACCTGGCTACATCCTGCCAGGCATCTTCACCGTCATACCCATTAACATCTGCGTCATCATTAAAAGTACGTGCAAAGGGCAGCTCCAGAACGTCCTCTTCCACTGGTCGAACATTCTTTCTATAGCCAGGTTCTTCAACCCGGGCTCGGCATTGGACGCACTGGGTAGTATAAGGAACCGCCTGTAAGCGCTCCAAGGGTATTTCTTCACCGCATACTTCACAGATCCCGTAAGTACCTTTGACCATCCTTTGCCGGGCATGCTCAATGGCCTGCACTTTAAGCATGGCATCCTCACGCAAAGCAAAATCCTTACTGCGTTCAAACACTTCGGTACCCACATCCGCCGGGTGCTGATCATAGGTTGATAACTCCTCCATAGATTCCGACAGAGAAACACCCAACCCTCCATCATCAATATGGTTTATTGTTTGCATTAAATTGAATTTTTCCTGTTCCAATTGTTTTTTTAAATCCTTCAGTAATCCTTGTTCCATCTGTGCTACCCCCCTGTTTATTGTTTACCCAGTTGTAATTGCACTATTTTAACCAGATCAGCAATGAAATCACCAATAAGAGGCAAGTTTAAGGACACCAGTCTTTGCAATATTAAAACAAGGATGGCTCCCAAAATAGCAAAGCCGATGGCAATGCCAAAACCCCTGGCAATACCGCTAATTAAATTAATGTACATTAGCTTATATGGCTTATCCAATAAATCGACATATTCAGCCAGCTTCATCTTCTCCGTATTAATCGCTAGTTCCCTGACTTTGTCCTCCAGCGATTGCAAAACTTTATTTTGCTTAGTAGCCATCCAAGAATCGTTCTCCCCAGGGGCTAAAAAGTATTTGCGCGGTTTTAGCTTATTACTCATTGCTTAACCTCCAAACTTTGTTTTAATTTGCCCTGGTTCATACAAAAATATGGCACCGGCAAAACTGACGTGCCATTTTTCCACTTGGCTTTCATTTAATTTTATTGTAGTCAACAAAATAAAAAAAGCGTCTTGGCCATTTTTTAGTACGATCCAAGACGCTTTATGCACATGTAGAAGATTGGCTATTATTTAGCTGCTGCCTTTTTTTCCCTAAGCTTTAAATCAACCCATAACGGGCTAGCGTTAAGCATGGATGAATAAGCACCAATCACCACCCCTATTAATAGAGCCAAAATAAAGGTCTTTAAAGTGGTGCCACCAAAGAAATACAGGGTTAATAAAACAAATAGTACCGACATACCGGTATTTAGTGACCGCACTAGGGTCTGCCATAAACTGATGTTGACCAAATCTTCCACGGATTCTCCCTTTTTACGCATCCTTGAATTTTCCCTGACCCGGTCAAAAATAACGATTTTGTCGTTAATAGAATAACCGATAATTGTTAATATGGCTGCTACAAAGGCGCTATCAACCTCAATCTGAAATATGGAGAATACACCCAGCACCACCAGCAAGTCGTGCAGCAGCGCAACAATTGTTACCACGCCTTGTTTAAATTCAAAGCGGAAGGTTATATACACCAGCATCAGTACCGCTGCAATCAGCAAAGATAAAATGGCATTCACGGTCAATTCCCTACCGATTACCGGGCCCACCCGGTCATTGCGCAGCAGGTTGACCTCACCCACCTTTCGCTCCAGGGTGGAAATCAGGGTAGCACTTTCATCCTCGGTAAGCTCCCGAGTTCTAATGATATAATCGGTGGTGCCACTTTTCTGAATGTTGTTGGAGGCTGCAAAACCCAAGCCTTCCACCACATCACGCACCTGTTCAATCTTCACGCCCTGCTCCAGCCTAACTTCCACAAGATTACCGCCGGTAAAATCAATGCCCAAGTTAAAACCCTGGGTCACCATGGAGAACAGGCCCGGTAATATAAGTAACAGCGAAATAATATACCAAATCTTTCTGTGTTCTATAAAATTAAACATTTGTCCCGCCCCCCTTAAGCGCCATAATAGCGAGGATCTTTAACTACATTGGTAGCAGCGGTCAGATGCAGTAACCACCTGGTTAAAGTGATGGCTGTGAACAAACTGACTAATATACCAATGCTAAGCGTCACCGCAAATCCGCGGATCATACTGGCTCCGAAATAATACAACACAATGGCAGCAATCAGCGTAGTGGCATTAGAATCGAAAACGGCTACAAAGCCCCGGCGAAAACCGGCGTCTATGGCGGAACGAATACTTTTACCGGTACGCAGCTCTTCCTTGATCCGCTCGAAAATTACCACGTTGGAATCCACAGCCATACCCAGTGACAACAGGAAACCTGCTATGCCGGGCAGTGTCATGGTAGCATGTATGCCGATAAATATAGCCAGCACCAGCAGTGCGTAAAAAATTAATGCCAAATCAGCAATTAGTCCGGGAATACGGTAATAAACAATCATAAAAACTAAAATAGCTACCAGACCGACAATACCGGCATTAATGGACCTATCCAGGGAATCCTGGCCCAACTGCGGGCCTACGGTCCGTTTCTCCATTACATTAAGCTGCACAGGCAGAGCACCGGAGCGCAGCAGAATAGCAATAGTGTGTGCCTCTTCCAGGCTTTCATAACCAGTGATTCTAGCCTGGCCATGGGTGATGGGTTCCTCAACCACCGGATTCTGTAACAACTTATTGTCAAGATAAATACCAATGGGTTTGCCCACATTAGCCGTGGTTGCCTGGGCAAATTTACCGGTGCCCTCTTTGGTAAAAGTAAGATCCACTTCGATCTGACCAGAGTTGGGGTCCCTAGCCTCCAAAGCATCCTTCAAATCAGCACCCGTTATTATCGTTTGGCCCAACTCATTTTTAAATTCCAGGTAAGCCGGCTGAATTAAATCTATGACTGCTTTTTCAGGGTCCTTGATCCCCGCCAGTTCAACAATTATTCTCCGCTCGCCCTGGCGTTGGATAACGGGCTCAGCCACCCCGGTTTCATTAATTCTTCTTTCTAACACAGCCTGGGCCCTTTTCATACTTTCATCATCAACTTTGGCAGAAGGCGTATCCTTAGCCTCCAACACCACGTGCACACCGCCCTGCAAGTCCAGGCCGAGAATAGTTTGATTGCTCCAGGGCAGCCAGGTAATATCCTTGAACATCGGCAGCGGCACTGCCGCTGTTATGCACAAGGCGGCAATGGCCAGGATGATGGCGGCCATAGTTAATAACTTACTCCATCTCATTTTTTGTCTCTCCCCCTTAGCTCAATTACAATAACTTGGCTCCGTTGACCACCAGCTCAAATACACAATCTAAAAATACCGCCGCCCTTCTACATAGTAGCATTCTAGATAGAAATATTTCGAAATACTCCATCACAGGTGTTATCTTTATATTAATGGTCAACTCCATGGTAATAGTCCGCTTTTTGTCATCCACCCACACAAGGGAATTTTCCACAGCGTAATTAACCCTGTCGTGAATATCAAAGGTTGCAAATTCACGGTTGCGCACCCGAGACCGGTGCACATCGGACTTGTCAGCCAGTATCAGAGCTGCCGCCACCGGGCTGACGGGCTGCCCGTATTGTTCCTCATGATTGGCAATAGCTGAGATGACAGTGGCTACTTCGTCAGGCTCCATACCCATTTGCAGCAGTATGGGACCGCAAATGGTGGCACCTGAGATGCCGTGATCGTTCCGACTCACTACATTGCCCAGGTCATGCAGATATCCTGCAATAGCCGCCAGTTCGGCCTCTCGTTTACTATAACCCAGCTTGTCCAGTATGTTTTTAGCGATGCCGGACACCAAATTGACATGCCGGTAGCTATGTTCTGTATAACCCATTGCCCCCAGGAATTCATTACCCTTGCGGATAAAACTATCTAATATAGGATCACTTTTGACATCATCAAGGGTTACCAAACACCAATGCCTCCCCAACTGCAAGGTCGCTCAACAAAAAGAGTAGACCGGGTCTACTCCGAAGAATCAATCCTTGTCATTATCATCGCTGTCACTGCTCGTTATGAGCTGTGACACTGCACTTCTTATTATTTCAATGCGCACGTTTTCAGCTATTTTCACGATAAGACTATCTTCTTTAATCTTAAGTATCGTGCCATAAATGCCACCAGCTGTAATAATACGGTCATTTACCTTAAGACTGGCCACCATTTGCGCATGTTTTTTCTGGCGCTGCTGCTGGGGTCTAATCATTATAAACCAGAGTACCGCAAATAAACCGACCATATATAAAATGCTGATAGTAGTTTCATTCACTTTGTTTTCGCCCCCCTTTCTCATGTTATTAGTCAAAACATAATACTAATTCTTGATTATGATGCAATTCCCTTTTTATTTCGTCACGCAAATCAATATATAATGATATAGCTAATCTAACTTGAACTGATGCAAAAGTTCATCTCTATATTCAACAAAATAATCACCGGCAATAGCTGTCCGGATATTTTGCATCAACTTCAGCACGAAACGCAAATTATGTAGTGTGGTAAGCCTAATCCCTAAAACCTCGTTGGCTTTAATTAAATGCCTAATATACGCCCGGGAAAAATTGCGACAGGTATAACAATCACATCCAGGGTCCAGCGGCCGAAAATCGCGGGCATACTCAGCGTTGCGTACCACAAGTTTGCCCTCTTTGGTAAAAACCGTGCCGTTGCGGGCAATCCGGGTGGGCAGCACACAATCAAACATATCTACCCCTCGGTAAACTCCCTCCAGTAAACAGTCCGGTGAGCCTACACCCATTAAATAGCGAGGCTTTTCCTTAGGCATAGCCGGTACCAGGTAATCAAGCACTTCGTACATCATTGGTTTCGGTTCTCCCACGCTTAGCCCACCAATACCGTAACCGGGAAAATCCAGGGCTGTCAACTCCGCAGCGCTCTGTAGGCGCAAATCGCGGAACATGCCTCCTTGAATAATGCCAAACAGCGCCTGGTCCTCCAGGTCATGGCGCGTGCGGCAGCGCTCAGCCCAGCTAGTGGTGCGTTTCATGGCGTCCTTTGTCTGTTCATAACTGCAAGGGTGGGGTATACACTCGTCAAAGGCCATAGCAATATCGGCTCCCAAAGCCATCTGTATTTCCATGGACTTTTCCGGGCTAAAGAAATGCTCCGAGCCATCGATATGACTGCGAAAAGTCACTCCCTGATCAGTTATTTTACGCAGGGGACCCAGGCTAAAAACCTGAAAACCGCCGCTGTCGGTTAAAATGGGTCCGTCCCAGCGCATAAAATTGTTTAAGCCACCTGCCTCTGCCACCAACTCGTGGCCTGGACGCAGGTAAAGGTGATAGGTATTACTCAGTATCAGCTCCCCCCCACAGCTGCGCACCTCGTCAGGGGTCATGGTTTTCACAGTGGCCTGAGTTCCCACCGGCATAAAAATAGGCGTCTGCACCGTGCCGTGGGAGGTCTGCAGCAAACCTAACCTTGCCCTGCTTTGACCATCTTCTTTGGTAATATTAAAACCGATAGCCATATCATGCTCCTTAGCAAATCATATTATCAACATGGCATCACCAAAACTAAAAAACCGGTAGCGCAGTTGAACAGCAAGAGTGTAAGCAGACAGCAACCGCTCCCGGCCAACCAGCGCACTCACCATCATGAGCAGGGTGCTGCGGGGCAAATGAAAATTAGTTACCAGAGCATCTACTGCTTGAAAATGATAACCAGGATAAATAAATATTTCAGTCCAGCCTGAACCAGCCTTCATAATACCATTTTCCCTGGCTGCTGTTTCCAAGCACCGAGTAGTAGTAGTACCCACAGCAATCACCCGGCCACCTCGGGCTTTGGTTTCATTAATCACTCGGGCTGTTTCCTCTGGCACGGCATAATACTCAGCATGCATCCGGTGACTGGTTACCTCGTCCACTTTAACCGGTCTAAAGGTGCCCAGCCCGACATGCAGCAGCACGGGAACAATGGGTATACCCCGGTCCTTGATTTTTTGCAGCAGCTCAGGCGTAAAATGAAGACCGGCAGTGGGGGCAGCAGCTGAACCGGACTCCCTAGCATATATCGTCTGATAGCGTCCGGGATCATCAGGTTGTTTTTTGATATATGGCGGCAAGGGCATGACTCCCAGCCTATCCAATACCTGTTCAAATATACTCTGGTAATGAAACTTAATCAGGCGACAGCCATCGTCTACCACAGCCTCAACGGTACCAATTAAATCATCACTGAATCTAATAGTAGTGCCGACAGACACGCGCCGCCCCGGACGCACCAGCGTTTCCCAGGTTTGCTCGGATCGGCGGGTTAATAACAACACTTCAATAACCGTGCCCGAGCCCTCTTTTTTACCCCACAGACGCGCCGGAATTACCTTTGTATCATTGATCACCAGCACATCCTGCGGCGTAATGTATTCCGTAATATCTTTAAACAACCTGTGTTCAAGCCCATCGCCATCTTTATACAGTACCATCAGCCTGGATTCATCCCGCACCGGTGCAGGCTCCTGGGCAATCAAATCCTCGGGCAAATAATACTCAAATTCCGCTACCCTCATGCAGTACCCCTTAATATTTAATTAGCTCAACATCTGTATAATAGTATTTCAATATATCCTGGAAACTATAACCCTGGCTCGCCATCCCGGCTGCGCCATATTGTGACATACCCAGACCATGCCCCCAACCGCTGCCGTAAAAAGTAATGCTGCTGAGCCCTTGTTCAGCAATTTTTGTTGGTTCTAAAATATCCTCCAGGTCTACGGGGTTATCCTGCTCTTCTGAGTAATATTGCTTTTCCATGGTAAATAAAGAGCTCTTCAGTCCGAGGACGGTGCGCACCCGGTCAGCATTGGCCACAGTATACGATTGCAGGTTGTCTTGGTGATCAAGGCCTTCAATTAATAGTTTTTTTACTCTATGACCGGAAGCAGTCCACTCCAAGGCATTTATATCTGTAATCACGGCTAGTGCGGTAAACTCACTGCTTTTAATGTATCTTCTTAATTGCTGGTTAAGCAATGTAACCAGTTCACTGGCCGAATAAGTTACCGACCAGTTATAATGTTGGCTGTTGCTATCATAAGGGTCTTCCTTGGTGCGAATAAAACCAAGTTTATCATACCAGACATCTTCGCTGTTTTCAGTATACCCCCCACTGCAAGCATGAAAAAAAGCCGCAATAGGCTGGTTATCTTTGACCAGTACTAGACCATTAGTAGCATCTACAGCCATACTGGATGCCGGTTTTTCTCCATCATACCCCTGGTACACCTGGTTAGACTGGTTGTATAGCACATCAAAACCGAAATTTGCGTAACTGCCCAACTGAGCTATTAAATAGCTGCGTGCCGCTACTGCCTGGGCCTTGAGCGCTTCCGAGGAAAATGAAGCAGGCATCTCTGCTGGCACTACACCATATAAATATTGCTCAATGGGCAGTTCGTTGATCACGGTCAGACCTTTTTCATTGGACCTGATCTCTAAATTCCCCCGATAATGTTTTACCTGGCCACTCTTTTCCAGGCCGACTAGGTTTAAGCCATCCCCCCGGGTCAGGTGATTGATCTGGTCGCTTACGTCAATCACATAACAGCCAGCCTGCTCCTGGTCTAGGTAATTAATAGCATCACCAGCACCCTGTACCGCCAGCCCGTCTAGGGAGTTCTTTTGCAGCAGTGCATCACCGCAGGATAATATCGCTTTTACCCCACCGCTATTAAGGACTTCAACTTTAATGGGTCCGTTGAATAACCCTACATATTCACCGTCTTTTGATACCTGACACAGACCACCAGCATTTTCCACCACCCAGCGGCCTTCTCCCACCCCGGCAATTACTTGCTCCGTATAATCATTGCTCAACTGATAATTACCTTGCAGGACAAAAGTAACTTGCGGAGCGTCTTGTATTAGGCCTACCCGCACAGTCTGGGGTACCACCTGTACAGAACACCAGGCCGGCCCTCTTGGCCATAAAACCGCCAGCAATAATATTGTGATAATCCATAAACTAGAACAACGTTGTTTATTGCCGATACCTTCAACCATAAAAAAAGAACCTCCCCCGCCTAACCATATCGTGGAAAGTTCGACATAAATAAATTATTTCCTGCCATTCATGGGTATTGTTCCTGAGCAAGATACAAAAAACTTCACCTTCTAAAGATCAAGTTGAGCAGCAGAGTTAGCACAACACTAACAATTATCATGGTGACCACCGGGAAATAAAAAGTAAAATTGCCCCTCTGCATAAATATATCACCCGGCAGCCTGCCCAGTCCGGGGATTTTGCCCACCAGCATCAAAATGCCACCGGTTACTACCATAAATAAGCCTAGTATTAAGATAATTTTCCCTAGATCTGCCAGGGAATTCATGCTGGTTCCCCTCCAGTTTTAGTTTTAAATTCCTTGTCATAGCGGTCCCTTTCGCTGTATATACATCCACAATACTGCTGCCTGTACATGCTGAGGGACCGGGAAATTTCCGTAGCCTCCCGGTAACCAGGTCTGAAATCCTCGTAATAAAAAGGAACACCCACTTCTTTACCCATCGCCCTTCCGATTTCAGCAATTAAGTCATGTTTTTGAAAAGGGCTGACCAGCAAAGTAGTGCTGAAAGCATCGAATTTACCCCGCCGCGCTATCTTGGCCGCCTGTCGCAGACGCATGGTATAGCAATACTGGCAGCGCACGCTTTCCCGGTGCACCACTTCCCGCAGGTAGCCCTCCAAATCATAAGCCTCGTGCACTATGACCTTGAAATCGTTGTCCCGGGCATAGCCCAGCAGAGTGTCTTTTCTTTTTCGCCATTCAGTATAAGGATGGATATTGGGATTATTGAAATAGCCACATACCTCATGGCTACCGGCTCTTAACTTTTGCAGCGGATAAATGGTACATGGTCCGCAACAGGTATGCAAAAGAATTTTCATGACCTTTTCTCCTTTATTACCACAACGTAGGCTGTTTAGACACAGGCATGGTTACCCCCAGGTGCTGGTAAGCCGCTGGGGTGGCCACCCGACCGCGCGAGGTGCGGGCCAGCAGCCCCAACTGCAGCAAATATGGTTCATAAACGTCCTCCACCGTACCCGCCTCCTCACCGGTGGAGGCAGCAATGGTCTCCACCCCAACAGGACCGCCGGCAAACTTGGTGATCACAGCCAATAACACTCTGCGGTCAGCTTGATCCAGTCCCAGCGGATCTACTTCAAAAAACTCCAGTGCCTCGGTGGCCACAGACAGGGTAATTATTCCGTCGGCTTTGACCTGGGCATAATCTCGCACCCGTTTCAGCAAGCGATTGGCAATGCGTGGGGTGCCCCGGGACCGGCGAGCGATTTCCTCCGCCCCGCCGTTATCGATCACCACGCCCAAAATTTTGGCGGCCCTGATGATAATCGTCACCAAGTCAGCAGTTTGATAATAATCCAGCCTGCTTATCACGCCAAACCGGTCTCTTAAGGGGGAGGTCATCAAACCTGCCCTGGTAGTAGCACCGATCAAGGTAAAGCGAGGCAATTCAATTCTTATGGAGCGCGCCCCGGGTCCCTTGCCAATGATAATATCCAGGGCAAAGTCCTCCATCGCCGGGTACAGTATTTCTTCCACCGTACGGCTGAGCCGGTGTACCTCGTCTATGAATAACACATCGCCCTGCTGCAGATTGGTTAAAATAGCCGCTAAGTCCCCGGGCCTTTCAATAGCCGGACCGGAGGTGGTACGCAGGTTTACCCCCAGCTCATTGGAAATAATATTAGCCAGCGTTGTTTTACCCAAACCGGGAGGCCCAAATAAGAGTACATGGTCCAGGGTTTCACCGCGCTGCAGGGCGGCTTGAATAAATATTCCTATAGTTTCTTTTACCTTATCTTGGCCTATATATTCACTAAGCTTACGCGGCCGCAAACTGACCTCGGTATCCGCGTCCTCTTCTCTGATGGCCGCTGTTATTATTCTGTCTTGATTCAAATCCCCCATACCATATACCGAGCGTGCAAAGCCCGTTCCTCCCTTATGCTTACTAAAACATAGGCTATGTTTAATAAAATATGTATAACTACTTGGCTTTATCCAATAAACGCAGGGCATGCTTGATTAATTCGGCCACACCGGCTTGTTGGCCCAATGTTGACTCCATCGCCTGCTGTACAGCATCCCGAGCTTCACCGGCACCATAGCCCAGTGCTAAAAGGCCGGCCAGGGTGTCATCTAAAACATCTACTGCCGCTGCTTCACTCGATATTGCAAACGTTTCCACCGGTTGCATAGTTAACTTTTTAAATTTATCCTTTAATTCGAGAACAATGCGCTGGGCAATCTTTTTGCCCACGCCCGGCACTTTGGTCAGTGCCGATAGCTCCTCCAGGGTTACAGCCCGTGCCAGTCCCTGGGGCGTTAAATGAGACAAAACAGCTAAAGCGGCCCGCGGTCCCACCCCGTTCACGCCTAGCAAGAGCAGAAAAACATTGATCTCGTCAGTGCTAAAGAATCCATATAACTGCAGGTCATCTTCCCGGACGATCAAATGCGTATGTAAAACTACCTCCTGATTAACCAGGCCGGACAATTTAGCGGCACAAGCAGCTGTAACGTTAACTTTATAGCCCACACCGAGCACATCAAGCACTACTGCCTCAGCTTCCACGCTTGTCAAAGCGCCCCTTAAAAACGCGATCATTACAGTGTCGCCACCTATCTATGCTGCTGATCATCATGATTTATTTTATACTATATTACTGTATTACTGTAGTTATTGATATGGCAAACCGCCACAGCCAGCGCATCTGCCACATCATCAGGCTTGGGAATGGCCGGCAAATTGAGAATAATCTTAATCATATACTGCACCTGTTGTTTATCTGCCCGACCACGGCCAACCACAGCCTGTTTTACCTGTAATGGGGTGTATTCATATACTGCTAAACCCGCCAAAGCGGCTGCAAGTAAAATTACACCTCTAGCCTGGCTTACCGACATGGCCGTACGCACGTTACGGTTAAAAAACAACTCCTCCACAGCCAAACACTGGGGACGATACTTCACTATTAAGTTAGTTAGTTCGCTAAATAATTTACTAAGCCTAAGGTGCGGAAGCATACCCGCCCCACTCCTTATGCAACCATAGTCCACCGGGCTAAAACTATTCCCAGCATAGTCAACAATGCCGTAACCGGCAATGGCGATTCCGGGGTCTACCCCCAAAACACGCATTAAATCACTCCGCATCTGAAGTTTAGTAAAATATTAACACACCGCTAGGTTTATCACAACGCTTGTTCTGCTTAGGAATCACCATATTCATCAAAATTTTCCAGCAAGGCGTTGAGTGCTTGCTCATCTGTGAACTCAATGGCATTATGCAGATCAAGCTGCTCATCAGCATTTAAATTAGCAAAGGTATCGGCCTTGTTCAGCTTATCTAAAAACGATTCCGGCAAACGGTTAATATTAATGCCAGTCTCTATCCGCAACAATACTTCATCATGACCCAGCGGTCCCTGGTAAACTGCCAGCTGCCCTTCATAAAAGCCTAAATGCCTATATTCTCTGTGCATACCACACAGGCCGTCGATCTGTCGGGTAATCACTACATCGTCACCTTCTACAGCAACAGTCCAGCCTTCCTGTCGGGGGTATTTCAGACGCAACCGGTTTTCATCCAGACCGATTAAATCACGCTTGGCCGGACCCCGATAATACACCTCCACATCACCACAAGCGGTGTATTTATTCTCCTGGCGTATGGTGGTGGTAGAATGGATTAATGGCTCTACCCTTTCACCGGAGAGTACTGGCTTCATGGCTGGGTTACTCACTGAAGTTAACGTTACATATACAGCTGTGGCAATTAAAAATACTGCTACAGCGGCTGCTAGCATAGCATATATTTTCCTAATCACAATAATACCCCTTCATTAAGTGTTTATAGCCTCTATATCTTTCAGCCAACAAGGCCTAAGTATTTCCTGGCTATTTAGCTTGCTAAAAGGATTATTGCCATATTCATGTAAAAAATAACATAGGTTGCTATTATAGCAACCTATTCCTCATCTACTATATCAAAATTAGCAAAAACCTCCTGCACATCATCATGATCCTCTAGTATGTCCATGAGCTTAAGCATTTGCTCTTGTTGGCTTCCGTCTAGCATCACCATAGTTTGGGGGATCTTAGTTACCTCAGAATCACTGACTTTTATTCCTTCCACCGCCAGTGTTTCTGTCACCTGTTCTATAGCATCCGGCTCAGTGATGATTTCAAAGGTGTCGTCCTCCTCCTTGACATCTAACGCCCCAGCGTCAAGGGCAGTGAGTAAAAGCTCATCACTATCTACTTGCATATCACTCTTATCAACAATTAGTACCCCACGGGCATCAAACATCCAGGAAACACAACCGGTTTCACCGAGATTACCGCCGTATTTGGAAAACAAATGCCTTATTTCACCGGCAGTGCGGTTACGGTTATCAGTCATAATGTCCACCATCACAGCCACACCACCAGGGCCGTAACCTTCATAAGTTAATTCTTCAAAATTGGCACCGCCCAGTTCACCGGTGCCCCGCTTTATCGCCCGCTGAATGTTATCGTTAGGTATGTTAACCTCTTTGGCTTTGGCAATGGCGTTTTTTAAGCGCAAATTAGCTTCCGGGTCACCACCGCCCTGCCTGGCAGCGGCAATTATTTCTTTTGCTATTCTGGTAAAAACTTTTCCCCGCGCCGAATCAACTTTGGCTTTTTTTCTTTTTATAGTTGACCATTTAGAATGCCCTGACATCTAATTCATCTCCTTAAAATACATGTTCAGAAAATGTTTTTATAGTGGAGGCATAGCCGGCAGCTGTTTTTTATGCAAACTCTTCATAGCCAGGTCATCAACTATTTTTCTCACCCGGTCCTCAGCCTGTCCGTTCAAGATATATTTATCTAATTCCTCGTAAGAAATACCCATTTCATTTTCATCAGTCTGTCCCTCCCATAAACCTGCAGAAGGCGGCTTATCAATAATCGCAGTCGGAATATCGAGAAACCTGGCCATTTCCACCACTTGTTTTTTTACCAAATTGCCCAGGGGCAGTAAATCCACCCCACCGTCTCCGTGTTTGGTGAAATAGCCCACGGTGCGTTCACTGCGATTGCCGGTGCCCACTACCAAACTTTGTCTCTGGGCGGCATAATAATAAAGGGTGGCCATGCGCAGCCGGGGCTTAAGATTAGCGATGGCCATATCCTTTTTCCCCGGGTCATAGGCTGCACCGGTCAGCAATTCCACCATTTCACCGAAGGGTTTCTCTAGCCGCACCGTTGTATATTCAAGGTCGATAGCTTTAGCCAGCAACTCGGCGTGCTCCTCATCCTCGGGATGACTATAACAGGGCATAATGATACCCAGAGTGGTCTTGGGGCAAACGTTGCGGCACAGCGCCGCGGCTACCGCAGAATCAATACCACCGCTCAGCCCGAGCACAAAGCCCTTAACCGCTGTATCTTTAACTAATTTATGCAGCCAATCCTCGATTTGTTTAGCCAGATCGCTAATCAGCATAATTTTACCCTCCATCAAAGCCTAAATAAATGCACGTGTTATTTTAGCACATTTATTTTAGATTAGGCAAACTGGTAAGCCCATTAGTGAAAAGCTCCAAAAAATGCTCCCGTTAATGGAGCATTTTAATAGGTGCAGCCTAAATTACTTTTGCGTTCCCCAACCCCGGTTACTCAGCCATACACTCCTCCAGAGTCACCTCGTTCATACCCTGGTGGCAGCGGAGCGGCAAGGCTTGGTAATAAGCAGTAGCGCCGTCTAGAGCTTTGCGCTTGGCTTCATTAATATCGGCCACAACTTTCGCTGGCGCTCCTACGACCAGTTTAAAGGGCGGAATGACCATTTTTTCCAATATCAACGCCCCGGCACCGATGCAGCAGCCCTCACCAATTTCCGCGTAATCCATAATAATGGTCCCCATGCCCACGTAAACATGTTCCCCCAGCGTGGGTGTGTGCAGGATGGCACCATGCCCAATATGGCTCCGCGGCCCTAAGGTGGCTTTCTTCTCAGGAAAAACGTGGACAACCGCGTTTTCTTGAATATTTGAGCCGGCCCCGACTTCAATAACGCCCCAGTCACCCCGGAGGCAGGCCCCGGCAGCAATATAACAGCCATCTCCAATGGTCACATCGCCGATAATGGTAGCATCGGGATGTACATAAGTACCTTTGCCGATGGACGGTTTTTTGCCTTCAAATTGGTATATGCCCATTTAATTCCCTCCCCTTACCGTAACTGCTACTATATTATTTTAACACGGTTTTCTGCTTACTTACCTTTAAAATTAGGCTTGCGTTTTTCAATAAAAGCGGTCGTACCCTCATAACGGTCCTCGGTGGAAAAAGCAATTGTTGAAGCAAATTTTTCTATTAATAGCCCCGAGTTAAGATCCGTGTTGGCACCCATATTAATGACCGCTTTTGCCAGACTAACCGCCATCGGGCCTTTAGTCATGATCTTTTCGGCCATTGCTTTGGCTGCCGGCAGCAAGTCTTCAATTTTTTCCACTACTTTATTCAGCATGCCAAGTTCTTTGGCTTCCTGAGCACTGATAACATCACTGGTAAAAATCAATTCCTTGGCCTTGCCAATCCCCACTAGCCTTTGCAATCTCTGGGTACCACCAGCTCCGGGTATCAAGCCTAAGTTAACCTCCGGGAAACCCAGCTTGGAACGGCTGGTGGCAATTCTGATATCACATGCCAGAGCTAATTCACAACCACCGCCCAGAGCAAAGCCATCAATGGCGGCAATAACAGGCTTATCCAAGTCTTCCACCTCATTTAGCGACCCCTGGATGAGAACCTCAAATTCTAATACTTCCCGGGTATCGAAATCCTTTAAGATGCGGATATCCGCACCGGAGGCAAAGGCGATACCACCCGCTCCCGTTATGATAACCACCCGCACATCCTTATCAAGGTCGCAATCCCGAATGGCATAATGTATCTCCTCCCACATGGGGGGGTTCAGGGCATTGCGCACTTCCGGGCGGTTTAATGTAATTAAGGCAATATTACCGTCTTTTTCGAGCCTTAAGTTTTTATACTCCACGTTGCTCCCTTCCTTCTAATTAATTTTAGCAAAAGGATTTAAGGCATTACCTGCCAAACTTCGATATGACTTATGACATACATACCTTTGAGATTTTCTATTATACTTTTTCAATTAAACGCTATCGCTTTCCTGCCTACAGCATGGCTTTATTTAATACAAAAAAACCTGACCTATAACATCAACTTTTGTCATTAACCAGTCAGGCCACAAGCGAGACGTACGACCTAACTTGTTTCTGGTTTCTTGAAAGCTTGTTCTAGACCGCTTTTTTCATGTAGCTATACATTATTTTGTAAAGGCCTGCAGGAGCTGCCCTGGTATACTGGCCAGCAGGCCAATCCCGCCGCCAAACCAGCCATACATTTCAACTTTTCTAAAGTATGGCTTAGCGAAAGAATTAAAGAGCGCTTCGATCTTTCTCGGATTCATGGAGTTTATTTCTCTCTCCGTTACCTGCCTGATGTTAACAGCGCTGACCAAATTGTAAAAACGAACATCTACCGCATCCAGAGTGCTTTTCAAAAGCACCGTAAAAATATAGTCTCTCGTTTCGGGGACAATAATATTATTTATTTCACTGGCTAAGGCATTTACTGCATCCTTGACTACACCCTTCAGAGCTGCAACGGCCTTATCATCTTCTAGAATTCTATCAAGCACCACCAAGGTATCTTTTTTTAATAGGTTAAAATCCAGGATTTCACTAAGTTCCTTGACTTTTACTTCGCCGATGCTTGTCCTGATATAGCGCTCCGATTGAGCAGCAAAATAATCATTCTCTGTCAAATCGTAAATTATGACTTTTACGGACCTAGCCAGGTCCTCACCGGCAATCCCCCTGGAAAACTGAGCAACGGGCAACTGCGAAAATAATTTTTCTATAATCTCCTGGAAAAGCGTGCTCATTTCACTTACAAGAACAGCTTGATGCCCGGCTAAGGTATTCGCCAGCTCGTTGCGACAGGTTTTAATTTCACTGGCAAACAATTTGTACACATCCAAGGTACTGCTGACGTCAACTATCCTGAACAGCTCCTTTGCCGGCACGTGCAGCACCGACTCCACAAACTGGTCCGATAATCCCTTTACTACGCGAGCAGAGCTGCTGCTAGCCAACAACCTGTCCATGACGTGCAAAATTCCGTTGTAATTTAAGTTTACTCCGACCTCGCCAACCTGTGTCCTTTCTACCCCATCAATAAAGTCGTTGACCATTTCTTCCAGCTCGGCTTGTTTATCCTTAATAAAGTCCGGCAGCTTATGCTCAACCAAATCGTCTACTATGTTCCCAATCGTATCCTGTAAATTTAACGTCAGGCTAGCAAACCATGCCCAAATACCTTTGTCTAAAATTATTCCATTGATCCTACCCTTGATGTTTTCCCTATCCGCTTGCAGACGATGCTCTGCGGCACCGATAACGTTCTTTAGGATAAAATCAATATTTTGCCGTAAAACCCGGATTAAGAACCCACCAAACAGGTCTCCTATACTCTTATCCGGTGCAATCTCACGGGATAACCTTGCTTCGGTCCATTCCAGTAGGCTTTTTCTCACCTCAGGTGATTTCATTTTGTTAATCAAGTAAATGCCGGTAGTGTCCTTAATATATATTCTCTGCTGCTCGCTGAGCAAATTATAAATATTTTTTTCAATCAAGGCGGCAAAAGTACCGTCAAAACTCGCTACTAAACCTTCGATTTTGGCGTCATCCTTGAGGTAATCAAAAAGTACCTGCAGTTTTTCCGCTATTAAGCCGTTAACTCGCTTAAAAAATAAATCTTTGGCAAATTGAGGTAACACAGCATTTAAGCTTTTAGGGGACCGGAGGAATGCTTCTATGTACGGAACAAGGAAATCACCCGCCCCTTGCAGGTAGCTTTTACTTTTTTCTTGCATTGTGCTTAATATCTGGTCATAGTTAAGGCTGGACATGCTGATACTGGCCAGCTCCGGCAGCAATCTACTAACAACTATAAGCCTGTTATTTTTCAAGTAAGCAAGTCCATAACTGGTTACTTTGCCGGCTATAAAATCACTGTTACCGTTTAGTAATTGATGTAAAACATGGTAATTATCTTGCTGCATTTTAGAGCTAAAGCTTTTCTCAATCTCTTTACGCTTACTGCGAAAGATATCGGCTACCGCATCTGCGTTTAACAGGTCCTGATCAACAAATACGCCCATAGAAGCTGCAAAGCGCGACTTTTGCTTAGCGACCACACCAGGTGTAAAAGGAACCTTAATGCCCAATAAATCCCATTGCTTGTAAGGCCTAAAAACCATTTTTAAAGCGACAACATTGGTAAGATAACCGATAAACCCATAGGCCGCAACCGTAATGGCCGGGTTAATAGCTGGTTCAGCATCAACCTGCAAGCCCCCCTGCACAAAATAAATGCCAAGTGCAGCCATCGTCCCCAGGATGGCCCCGAACAGAGATATCGGTTTAAGCTCTTTGCCCATAAAGTCCTCGACCATTGCCTGTAACTGAGCATCGGGAAGTTGTTCAAGGTTATTGGCCACAGCCTGTTCAATCTTACCGTCAAGAATAATATGCATGTTGCTCTTGATTAGTTCTAACACCAAGTTGGTCAAACCTTCAATAACCTGCTGCCGTGAGCTCAGGTTGCGGCAAAGCTCTTGCAGTTGCAGATTTGGGTTTTTCTGCAGCTGTTCTTTGATTTTACTCAGCGACAGCCCGGTAAACTTATTGCCAATGTTTTTGCGCATAGTCTCATTAAAGAAATCGCCCAGTGTTTTATTGGTGTTTTCTTTCTCAACAGTCTGGGTAATAACGGCAATTAGCTGACTCTGGTGTGCGGCTAGCCCTGATAAAATTGCCTGCTCACATTGCCCGGCCAGGTTTTCAAACTTACCAGAGTTGATTAACTGGCCAAGTTTACTTTGAGCCAGGGCTATAATATTGTCAGCTAACACACCCTGCATAAGCTCGGTACTCTTTGCAGCAAATAAGTATTTAGTTTTACAGTTCTCTACCAGAACCTCTCTAATATAACCAGTGAAATGAATTTCAAAATCGTCATTAATTAGGTCACCCAGCCTGCATCCTAAAAAATAACCTACTAAACCCACGTTAAAATTTGCCAGGTGGTTATTAATGTTGTTAAGAATAAGGCTGGTTAAGTACTCCGGCTTCAATATTTTTTTCTGCTCCAAGTCATTAAAAATATGGCTAAGTGTATTTTCCTTTAAGTATGCGATTAAAATATTTGCAAATTGAACGCTCATCGCTCGGATATCAGTATCTGTTTCAATAAATTCAATAATTTTGGTGACCACTCCATACTGTTTGGCTACATCGTTAATAAATGTATCTTTTAAAAACATCTTTACCTTGGCTTGAATGCCGCCCTCCGCGCTCAGGACATCATCCACAGACTGGTTAATCAGCTCTTCAAGCTGGTGCTTATTGACCTTGATCCATACGATAATCTTTTCCACCAGGTCAGGCAATTTTTCTTGCAGGTACGTTTCCAGGTTGCTCTCGATCCGGTCATCAAGAATGCTAAATACAGTGGCATCTGTGCCTTTAAGAATGCGAATAACATTTGCTGAGAAGTCATTGATTATTTGCCTGCCGGCGCTTGATTTTAAAAGCTTTATGGACTGTTCCAGCATCTCACAGGCTAGGTCCTGGGCATTTTCTCTGCCCAATAGCTCCACTAACTGTTTGTCTTTTATGTTATTTATCAGGTCAATTAAAATAGCGTCTATTCCAAGCCTCTCATAGATAGACCTAATCGTCAGGTCTATCTGTGGCTCAAACTGCAGCTTTAACTTTTCATGCAAACCATCCGCGGCAGCTGCAAGATTTGTGGCAACAGCCATGATTATTTGGGGATCGATAAATTCTGATATTTGCCGTTCTTTATTTTCACGGTAAAAATAGAGTAATAAATTTTTGATTAGTGAACTGTTTTTGATCTCAACAAGGCTTAGTTCAAATATTTTCTTGGACAGTGCCCCTCGCTGTTTTTCACCAACCAAATCGCTTAACCTTATGTTGTTAAATACGGTGTGTAACAGTTTTTCAATGAATCCAGAAACGTTATCTTGATAATACTTAAAAAATGAGTCAAATGTTTGATCAATTAATGGAATATTTCCTATATCGATACCGCTTGCATGCTCTGGCAAATGCCTGCTCAGCATATCGGTAATTATTTTAATAAACACTTGTCTGAATTCTTCTTTTTCCAATTCACTTTCAATAGTGCGGTTATTAATGATATCCCTTTCCACTAACCGGCTTATATTTTCTGTAAATTCTTCTCTGGTATCTAGAATCACGCCGCCCATGGGACCATATTTTTTAAATATCATCTTTACGGCAAAGTCATTGGTAATATAGCCGGTCGCACCGCCACTGAGTAAATTAATAAAAAGATTGATTAAACTCATTGAACATCTCGTCTCTCTTGTTTTTTTACCGATTCGACATGTTAAACCTTCTGTCCTTTGAAAAGTGCTTACTTTCGTTATATCTGTAATGATTTTAATCGGCTTTCCTTTCTGGATGGGTTCCTATTGCCTACGCAACAATAGAATAAACCCCAGCATAAAACCAGCTGGTTCGATAAATGTTCATAATATTTTAAATGGACATTTAAAAACCCGCATTTTAGCCATTAATTAAACCCGGCACTCTACCGTTTTTTCTGGCCCTGGCTATTTGTTCAATCGCATTCAAAGGCTCACTGTACAATGTAATACATTGTCTTTTTT
Source organism: Desulfoscipio geothermicus (assembly GCA_016841905.1). Taxonomy (GTDB): domain Bacteria; phylum Bacillota; class Desulfotomaculia; order Desulfotomaculales; family Desulfallaceae; genus Sporotomaculum; species Sporotomaculum geothermicum_C. The sequence continues at coordinate 31,548 of JAENYF010000031.1, forward strand.
ATGTTAAACAAATCAACTTACACGGACTTGTCCGACAGGACGAGAACGGGATTTGGTCGGTTATCGGGTACGATCCGTGTTAAAAATGGTGACAGTCTTAGCCTTCGCGAAACATTAAAACCCTCTGGCACAAAAAAACCAGAAGGTTGCTGTTTACTTTAACCCTATTGGGTTCTCCCGTTTAATTATTCGTCCCCTTTGCAGCAAAACCCGCAGCATTTAATTGGTTGGTACTTTAAACTTAACCAAGAAAGTGGTCCCGGAAGACCCGGTTTCCACTTCAATCCTGGCGTTATGCCTATTGACAATACTATAGCATACGGCAAGACCTAAACCCGTCCCGTTATCTTTAGTTGTAAAAAAGGGCGTTCCCAGCTTTTCCATTAAATCAGAGGGTATCCCACTACCCTGATCCGTAACAACTAGTACTACTTCATTAAGCTCGATATAAGTACCAATTTTCAATTTACAACCAGGCGACATAGCTTCCAATCCGTTACGAACAAAATTTAGCAATAGCTGGCGTATTTCTTTTTCATCCAATAGTAAATCAGGTATATCATAAAGCTCAAATTCTACATACATATCTTTTTTATAAGCATCAGCCTGAAATAATGGCTGTAATGTTTTTACAATGGTGTTAAGATTTTGCCTGGCTTTGTCAACAGGCTTATTCCTAGCCAATGATAAAAAAGATGTAATTATGGCATTAGCTCTGTCCAGTTCATCTATCATAAGATCATAATATTCAATTTTACTGGGCTTTTCCCTGTCCTTAAGTAATTGTAGTAATCCTCGTACGGTAGTCATAGGATTCCTTATTTCATGACCTATACCGGCAGCCATCTCTCCAACAAGATGTAATTTATCCAGGCGCAACATCTCTTTCTCGAATAATCTTAAATCCGTTATATCATTCATAACACTTAACATTACCTTTTCGCCGTTAATCTCAATAATTTCAGCTGAGAATAAACCTATACATGCCTTACCGGATTTGATCAAAAAAGAATTCTCAACATTGCGTAAGTAACCTTGACTAAGTAATAAGTTTATGATTTCAGTTCGTTTCTGTACCTCCCAAATGTTTAATTCTGTAGATATATGCCCAATTACCTCTTCACGAGAATAACCGGTAGTATTGATAAAACTGTGGTTTATATCAATATATTCGCCATTATGCAGAGAACTTATGGCCATTGGGTTAGGACTGGAATAGAAAGCCTTATAAAAACGTTCTTCTGATAATCGGAGCGTTTCCTCCGCCTGTTTACGCTCAGTAATGTCGCGGCCACATATTATAACTTCAGTTAACAAGTTACAGTCATTTAATATAATATTACCTGTAGATTCAATCCATTTATATTGGCCGTTTATTTGTTTACAGCGAAACGCTGTTTTTACAGGTGATAATGTATTAAAGCCTTTCTTGTAGGCAGATGATATTTTTTTCATATCATCTGGGTGCACAATATCTAAAGCAGACTTACCTATCAGATCACCTGGTTCATAGCCTAAAACTTTCTTATGGGAAGGTGTTGCATACTTTATTATTCCTTGCGTGTCAATTACTAATATTAAGTCAAGCATATTATTAGTAATACGACTCATTTGAGCCTCGCTTTCATATAGAGCCTCCCGCGCCTGCTGATGTTCGACAACCTCCTGTTGAAGATGTGCCATAGCACTTCGTAATTCCATCGTTCGCTCTTTTATTAAATTTTCAAGATGATTGCGATATGTATTTAATTCATCTTCCATGCGCTTTCGGTCTGTTATGTTGCGGATGGATTCAATTACACCGATTACTTTACCTTCACTATCATAAAGTGGAGATGCTGTAGCCCATAAAGTCTCCCCATTACCGTTAAACGGAGGTGGTATATAAATCTCTGCGTATAATGTGTTTCCTTTTCTTTGAATATTCTTATATAATACCTCACTTTTTATTTCATTAACGTCGGTATATATATAATCAACAAGAAGAGGCATCATTTTACCGTAAAGGGCTACGGCGTAAGCATAATCTCTTTTGCCGATAATATCTTTTTTAGCTACTCCCGTCATCTCCTCAATAGCTCTGTTCCAAGCAATAACTCTCTTATCATGGTTAACTACGAAAGTAGCGTCTGGGAGAAAATCAATAATATCCGTCAACTTTTGATTTGCTACCTCTAACTCTTTTTCAGCCTGTTTACGTTCGGTTATATCTCTGCCTACACCTACTATTGCTACTACAGCATTTTTTTCATCCAAGATGGCTTTATCAGCCCAGCCAAACCATCTCCAACCATTTTTTGTCATAGCTCTTTGTTCAACATAACAACTATAAGGGGGATTATAAAGATTTCCCATAGCCTTAAAGGTAACTTCCCTATCATCCTCGTGTACCAATAATACAAATGAAGAATCTATAAGTTCCTGTTGTTTTTTACCGAATATATCACAATACGACTGACTGACAAATAAAAACTTACCATTTACATCAACCTTAACCACAAGGTCACTCCGGTTTTCCACCAACATCTGGTAGTTTTCGGCAACTGCACTCAATTCCATTAATTTCACATTGAGCATATATTCGTTTTTTTCTAATTCAGCTACCCGCCGGCGCAAATAATGGTTTTCAACATTCATTTTTTTCTGCTTAGCTTCTTGAGATATCATTAATAACCACCCCCCAACGAATCGATCATAAAATTACGTTCGACGGGATACATTAATTCCCTTTACATAAAAATGTCATAATTAGTCTAAAACTCCAGCCTGTGAGCTTTTCCAAATTATCAATGAATTTCATAAGCTAACCTCGCCAGGTTTAATCCCAGTGCTTTGGCATATTCTAATGTTTTTTGGTATTCGTCGTATCTGAGCCTATCCTTCTTGATGAGAAATTTCACACGCTCTGGAGGAAAACTACAGATTTCTGTGCTGGCGTTATAAAATACATATTCAACATTATATGCCATTAGCTGGCCTCCCGCACCATGACTGTTTTTATCTTCAATGTTATAAATCAACCATGTACTTTGGGGATATACAAACTCTTGTTGTAACCTCACTACGCTTAAATGTGGGTTACATCACAAATGAGCTCATCCATGTCTATGGTACTCGTCAACATACCCGCGTGCTGCAAAAATTCTTGTGTTTTTTCTAATTCCACAATATCCTGATTGGTGATCTTCGAGTTAAAGTCATACCAGCCGTACATTTGCTTGACAGTATCAACGGAGATACCAGTTTCATCCGCTGCCATCTTATAAACATCATTAAGATTTTCTTTCATATATTCAATGCTCCGCTGGTGAACTTGCATATATCTTTTTACCAGATCGGAGTGCTGGTCAAGGAACTTACCGGAAACCGCAATAACAATGGTTGCATCCAGCATTCCTTCTCCTGTTTCTATAACACGGGCTCCCGCCTCCAGTGCCTGCGGCACCACGGGACCGGCAATAAGAGCCACGCCCACATCCCCGGTTATTAAGGCAGACATGGCGTGGGGTATGCTCATATTAATAAACTCAACGTCTTCTACTCCAAGGCCGTTTTCTTCAAGACTGGCTAGTAGCAGCTGGTGCAGGATAGTCCCTTTAGGCCCGGCTACTTTTTTACCTTTTAAATCACTGACTGACTGAATATTATCATCCTTAGCCATAATGGTAAACGCTTTGGGAGCCCTGCTGTATATACCAATAACCTTTAAATCAACACCGTTGGCGGCTGCTAAAATGGCTGATGTTCCACCCAGTGCATTGCAAAAATCCAAAGAACCGGAAGCAAGAGCTTCAGTCATTTTTGGTCCCTCGGTGATTTCAGGAAAGGATACTGTTATGCCATCTTTTTGGAATTCTTCTTCAAACAGACCGGTTTTCTTCTCAATAATTGACGGTATATTCAAAGGTAGTTTAACATACGAAATGTGGATGTTTTCAACCTTCTGGCTCCCGGTTTCTTGATCCAGACTGCCGTTTTGCCCCCCCCCGCAACCGGCCATTATAAAAGTGACCAGCATTAACAGGAACAGGGTAACGATTTGCCATATTCTTTTCAAATTAAACAACCCCCTTGTATGATATGACCAGCGAAATAATTTAACAGTTGGTTATATTTATTTTTTAAATATGGTCTTAATGAAAGTTTTCAGCTTCTATTAGGCTTAATATTTTTTTCTTTACTTGGAGGAAATCCCGGGAAAGGGGATCGCGCGGGTAGTCAATATTAACAGGCACGTGTTCAATTATTTTCCCAGCTTCAAATATCACCACCTTTTGACCGAGAAAAACAGCTTCATCCACATCATGAGTCACAAAAACAATTGTTTTCTTCTTAAGCTGAAAAATATTTATTAAGTCTACTTGTAATTTTTTTCTGGTAAAGGCGTCCAAGGCACCCAAAGGCTCGTCCATCAGAATTACATCCGGATCATAACACAGTGTTCTACCCAACGCGGTACGCTGGGCCATCCCCCCTGAGATTTGGGAAGGATAAGCATTTTTAAATTCTTTAAGTACAAGCAAATCCAGATAGTGATTAACCGTTTGGGAAACCAGGTCCCTGTTCTTCTCCTTGATAAGCGGGAAAGCCATGTTTTGTTCCACCGTCAGCCAGGGCATAAGCCTCGGTTCTTGAAAAACAATGCTGACTTTATTGGACTGGCAGTTCATTGATTTCTCTGGCGGCTGGAAAAAAGATATTTCACCCCGGGTAGACTTTTCTAACCCGCAGATTAGCTTTAGCAGGGTAGTTTTCCCTGAACCGCTTTTGCCCACCAAGGCAACAAAACTCCTGTCCTCGATGGTTATATTAATATCAGACAGCGCATTTATTCCTTGGCCGTTGATATAAAAATTTTTATCAACCTTTTGTATTTTAACTCCTGCCATAAACCGATCTCTTCCTTGTCCATGGTATAATGCAACTGGTTAGTCTAAAGAAACAATAATCAATCAGGTAACCACACAAGCCTATGGTTATGATGCCGACAATAATAATGTCGGGTCTTGACAACTGCTCGGCCTCTATAATCATATAACCAATCCCGGAGGAAGCCGCAATCAGCTCCGCCCCAACCAGAGCCCGCCAGCTATAACCCAACCCCAACCGCAAACCAACAATTATAGAAGGAAGCGCCGACGGCATAATAATCCTTAAGAACTTATCCCGATCTTTAAAGCCAAATACATCTCCCACCTCCAGCAATTGTTTGTCGCAGCTAAGGATTCCGTTAAGGGTATTTAAGAAAACCGGGAAAAACGTGGCCAGTATGATAACCGCCAGTTTGGAAGCCTCCCCGATGCCAAACCAAAGGATAAACATGGGGATACACGCAATGGGTGGGATATGCCCCAAAAAGTCAAGCACAGGTTCTATAAAATCTTGCAACTTTCGCTTTATCCCCACCAGCACAGCCAGAGGAAAGGCAAATAAAACTGTTGCAAAAAAACCAGCAAAAACGCGGAAAAGGCTGGTGGCTATATGCTCTAACAACAAGCCACTGCTGAGTAGGGTTATTGCAGTATGTAATACTCTTGAAGGCGGAGGGATTATATACTGGTTAATAATCCCCACAGTTGAGCCGATAAACCACAAAGCCAGGATAACAAAGGGTATGGTAAGACATTTTAATACTTTCATAAATAATTACCGAAAAAATTTCCCAACACCTTTTTGATTTCTCCTTCTTCCTTTGCAATGTTTTTCTTACTAATACTTGCCACTGTCTGTATTGAAACTTAACTAGCCCCGCCCAAAAACTAAAAACCCGCCCAGCCAAAAAAAAGGCATAGACGGGTAAAGTACACCGTAAAAGGTACCATAAAAGTACGGATTCAACGATATACCCCTTGGTCTGAGGCATTGCCCTTCTCCGCAGGGAAACCAAAGTTTTCTTCGACACCCTTCAAGTCAACTGTTTCAACCAGTCAGGTTTTTAATTAATTATAAAGAAGAAGTGATAGGCCAGTCAAGGTTCCTGCTAGATGTCGGATTCTTCAAAAATATTTTTGTTTTCAGAAACTTCCTTGCCCAATGCCTGAATTAAAGCATCTTGAGCGTACTCTAGAAGTAAACATTCCACCTCCACCCTACCCATTGGTTGTTATCGGCACCTGTGACAACCTCTTTGCGATTCTAAGGATTGATTAAACAGCTAGCTATTAACGCCTGTATATAACTAAAACCCCCTGGGTATAAAACGCAAAACCAGGGGGCTTCTTAAAATTAATTCCGGCAACGACCTACTCTCCTACCCCTACGGGGCACACAGCAGGGCAAAAGCCCAAGTACCATCGGCCTCGAAGAGCTTAACTTGCGTGTTCTCGTTCGCGTGTGCCCCAGAGGGTAAGATGGGAACGGGTGTATCCTCTCCAGTATGG
>JAENYF010000032.1 GCA_016841905.1 Desulfoscipio geothermicus
TATACTATAGGTGGGGATGCTTTTTGTGTTTTATATGGACTTTTTCAGTGGTCTCGGACGGTTCGAGACCACTGAAAAAGTACCCTTTTGAAGCCAGCTCAGCCTCAGCCCTAACCCCATTTTGTCGGTTAATCAGCTTCCAACGGTAAAAAATCTTCAAAACAAGCCATTGCAACCATTTTAGGCGGATACCAACTTGGCTATCCGCTTTAAATTTACCGCCAGGGCCGTTAGCTTAGCTTGAATGCGCACACTTTGTAGACCGTAGCCTTTGGCTCGGTCCAACCCATGGAATCTTTTTAATTCGGCATGCTTGGGTTCGATTTTCGCTCGCTTGCGGTACTCATCAAGGAATTCCGGGGTTTTAGCTCTTTGACTGTACTCATATAACTCAGGAGTATTTACGCTGACTGTCAGTAGTTTAGCTATCCGCGTACTTTTGCGTACGCACTCAGCCCGGCGAGAACAATTGCGGCAGCGCTCACGCTCAAAGCTGTAGTTCAACAACTTCTCTTTCTTGCCATTTCGTTCACGGTTTTTGGCCTTTACTTTTACCGTTTCATTGCCCATGACACAAAACCATTGGTCACTGTCTTTGTTGTAGCTGAACAGTTCTTCGTCTATTTTGTATGTACTGGCACTTACCGGTATATAGGCTGCAGCTTCTTTTTCCTTGATCAGATTAAGGATGTCAGGCCGGAAATAGGCTTTATCTCCATATACTCCGGTCACGGTCGTCCGGCTTGAATGGTTTCCTCAAGGTGGTCTTTAAAATTGCTGCCATCAACATAAGAGCCTGGTTCTACAGTAACACTGGTTATTAAACTGCCGTCGGTAGTTTGGCATATTTCTGCCTTGTAGCCGTAAAACGAACGGGTCTTGCTTTTGTAACCTACTCGGGCATCTTTGTCCACCAGTGAACGTATTCCTTTTTGTTCTATGAACAGGTCGCTTGCTAAGATTTCCTGCGCTTTCTCGGTTGCTTGGATTACTGCCTCGGATGTATCTTCCTCAACTTGTTCGATCAGGTCTTCCAGATAGTCTTTCATAACTTGTTTCGCTTCAACGTGATCTTCTATTTGCGTGTAATCCGGTATTGCATATTCTTCCTGCTCCATGGCTTTAAATATATTTTTAGCCAACTGCTTCATGATTCGTTCGGGTACTTTTTTGATGGTGTTTGCTTCTATATGGGTGGTGTCGATTGCAATGCCGCTGCTGCTGTTAATTATGCCTTTGGCTATACATTGGCGGATGATTTCGGTGATGATGGTATCCAGGCTAATGTCTTTTAAGCGCTGGGTCCGGAATTTGGCCAGTAAGCTGGTTTCGGGGAGGGGATCTTCAGGATTAAGCCCTATAAACCATTTGTATGCCAGGTTTACGGTTAGTTCTTGGATCAGTTGTTCATCGGACAGGTTGTATAGGTATTTTATGATCTGGATCCTGAGCATCATTTCCGGTTCTTTAGCGGGTCTGCCGAAGTTTTTGCAGTATCTATCTGTTAATAGTTCATTGATAAAGCTGAGGGATATTGCGGCGTTTATGCGCTTTAATATGTGATCCTTCGGTATTATATGGTATAATCCAGTGTAGAAGCTTCCTTGTTTATGGGTGGTTTCAACTAGCATAAAAGGCATGCCCTCCCGTATATTTGGTTGTGGTGACTTAATTATACTTTAGGTGGGTATGCTTTTTGTGTTTTATTTTGGATTGAATTTGGACTTTTTCAGTGGTCTCGGACAGTCCCAATGTCATCAAGTTATGCAACCATAAATAGGGATTAAAAATATTTCATAAATACACCCAAAAAAATACAAAATGACTTGACTTTTTAAAAAGAGCCCCATAATCGAAATGAGTACCATTTTATGGTATACCTTGAAATTATAGGTGATTCTAATGACTGAAAAGGGCTTTTTAGAAGGAATGCGCATTACTCAAGAGCTGATCCATGATGTTGTATTCATGTGCGAATGCCGTACCAAACCAACCTATTTTACGCGAGCTTCTAACTGTAAAATGGATTTTCAAGACCTCATTATGTTTCATCTCAACTTTATCAAAAAAACCCTTCAACTGGAATTAGACCTGTTTTTTAAAAACATTAAAGGGGATGATAAAACGATTACTAAACAGGGATATTCTTAAGCTAGGCAGAAAATATCCCCCGCCGCCTTTATCAAAATGGCTGACGCCATAATAACTTGGTACTACGACGATGATAGTTTTAAAAAATTTATGGGGTATAGGGTTTGCGCTATTGATGCCTCCATCTTGGAACTCAACAACTCCAAGCGTTTAAGGGATGCCTTTGGTTATAGTGAAGGTAATTCAATTACTCTGGCACGTGCAAAAGCATCCGGTATTTACGACATCGAAAATGATTTAATGCTTACCTCAAAAATTACAAAATATACTACCGGGGAACGGGAAATCGCCATTGACCTAATTGAGAAACTAAAAAAAATGGGTTTAAAAAATGACCTCAATCTTTTTGACAGGGGATACCCTTCAAAAGATTTTATCACCTATCTTGAAGATAGCGGAATTAAGCATGTTATCCGCATTTCCAGTGAAAAGATCAGGCAAGTTCATCGGGCCCAGGAGTCTGATCAAATAATTGATCTATTGGTTGGCAATAAGAAAACAGTAAAAACCAGGGTTGTGCGATTTATGCTGGACTCGGATGTGGAAGAAGTGCTTCTTACCAATTTATTTGACGAAAACATAGGCGTCCATGACTTTAAGGTGCTATATTTTAAACGCTGGGGTATCGAAACTAAATTTAATGAGCTTAAAAACCGACTTCAAATTGAAAACTTCACTGGTGATACAGTTATTGCGATAGAGCAAGATTTTTACGCATCCATTTACTTATCAAATATGGCGGCCCTGGCAAAGAGTGAAGCTAATGAAAAGATAGCCCTTGGAAATAAGGATAAAGGCTTAATGTATGGCTATAGAGTAAATGTAAATATATTGATCGGCAAGTTGAAGGATTCCCTGGTGTTTATGTTGCTGGAAGATGATCCTCAGAAACGAACTGCGATGTATAGCCGGATAATGAACGAGTTGGTGAAAAATGTGATCCCTATCCGTCCCGGAAGAAAATATAACCGAAGGAAATCCCTAAACGCCAATAAGCATTCGGCTAACCTAAAAAACAGTTTGTAGGGCGCTTAGTTAAAATCTCGGGTTCAAGACCGAGACCATCCCCAGATATAACGGGCATGCTTATAGTTTTATCCGTATGCCCCGGGTATGTTGTTGCCTTTTTTCCTAAGGAATTTTTCAAAGTTATTTTTATTTTCCGCCCTGTGATGGAAACCGGTAAGGATAAAAAACGTTGAGCCAATTTTTATATTTAGTTCTATAAAATTAAGGGTTGCTGCTAGTTATTGGTTGCATAGCTTGATGACATTGGGGACAGTCCCTCGCTAAGTTAATATATTAATCAATTAAAGGAGTTAAGCGTTTAAGGAAACCCCTCCATATACTCCGGTCACGGTCAGGCCGGATTACCTTTTCATAATATCAAAAACCCTTCCCCGGCAAACCAGGGAGGGGCTTTTCATTAACCAATTCAATCCTCGCGCAAACGCAAGAGATGGGCAGGATCATAAATAGAATTGATTTTACTTGCAAACAAGGTTTGGTTCTTAATATCCTGGTCGGTTACATAATGAATGTCCAGAAGGCCATCTGTACGATAGCCTGTTCTCAAATAATTAATTTCCGATAAGGCCATGCTCCAGCCATTAAGCCATAAATCAAGCGTTTGTCTTTGCTCCGGCGTCCCCTCAAAATGAATAATTAAATCAATATCACTGTTAAGTCTTGCAGTACCGTAATTTGTGCTCCCAAACAGATAAATACCCTTTACACCGAATGCTTTAAGGTCCATCTTGGCTGAGATTTGCTCCGCCATATAATGACGCCACTTCCAACCTTGATTGTCTTTGGGATCTGTCTTATCTTCTATTTCAATCAGGTTAGCATTGGAGTTTGCGTCGGGCTTAGCCGGATAGTCAAGATAGGCTACTGCCTTTTCTAAGTCTGCATTCATTAGAACAAATAGTTCCTGGCCATGGTAACTCTCTGCTACATTAATTACCTTGATGACATGCTCTAAATAAGCATATGCAGGCAAAATATTGACCAAAGCATTAGTACTTCGAGTGAAAAAGTAATTGGAAAATAACACTTCGTTGTCTTCCGGATATAACGGCAAATACTTAATGTTTTCCTCAACTAAATCTTGGAAAAAATGTGTTCCAAAGGATAACTCCGGTTGGTATTTCGATTCCTTCTTAGCGACTTCAATAAGCATCGAAGAGTTATTAATATCGGAATAGGTCACCCTTACACCTAGCTTGATATCTCCGCGGCTGCCCCAGCGGCCCGGGCCCATTAAAATAAAGCTTCGTCGCGGCAAGATGCGATTTAATTCGCCGATGGCACTTCCGACATTGACTAAGTCCTGGTGGTTTTCCAACTTACCGTATTCTTCAGGGTCAACATAAACAACCGTCTTAATGCCGGTGACCCTCCCATTAGAAACATACCGGTTGGCTGTAAAAATCATATTTTGAACAGCAATATTGGTGGGAATAGCTACAGGAACATTGCCTTGCGTTGTGCTTTGCGGACGACACTGCAGCAGATAAATATTCTCTCCATCACTTGCAAATTCAATATCAACCGGGTAACCTAATTTTTCTTGTAAAAGTGACATTACAGAATGCAGTTGGGCAACAATTGGAGTCTTTTCAATTAATTCATCAAAGGTGATGATGATATTATCTCTTTGAAAATCTGTAGCAAATTTATTAAGTTCAGTAATAAAATCATCTTTTAAGACTGAAGCAATATAATTGAGACGTGGGATATCATTTCCATAATCTTTGATATATTGAGCTATTGAGATGGTCAAGAAACGGTTATTCTCTATATCCAGGACATCCATCTTCTGCGGCGAATATTTATGCATTTCCTGGGGTACCTGATTAACACGAATATTTGGTTGTCCGGGCGATATTAGCACTGGAAAATCATCGCCTACTCTATCAACCGCACGCGTTCCCAGCCCAACAACCATACGCAGAAGGCCATCCTCACGCTTAATTCGCGGTGACCACCGAAACTCGTTATTACTAAAAGCGACGCCGGAAAAAATAGGAGCGTAATAGGGTCCTATCCTGCAGCCAACAACTTCTTGAATCATAACTCCCATTTGGTCGGTATAATCAAGCAAATTATGTTCTATGCGATACTGGATCGAATCGGGACTAAACATCGAGGCATATACTTCAAGAATTCCATCCACCAAACTCTTAAGGCGTTCGGCTCTTGTCCCTTTATTGGTTAGGAACAAGCTTTTATATTTGCCGGAAAACGAAGAACCTAATTGATCCTCAAGCAAACTTGACGACCTTATAATTAAAGCCTTGTTCTCACTATATTCAAGAATTTGGTAGAGCTCATTCATTACATAAGGTGACAAGCGAGCATTTTTTAGAGTTTGAATAACTTTTGGATAAATAATACGTATTTCTAAAAGGTCTCTGTACTTATGTTCGTTCAGTTCATCAAGGCCATTATCGTGGATCAGCTTGACTAATTCATCAGAAGCAATGTACCATGTTTTAGGAACCTTTATATTGGCAAATTCCGGATTATCTGCCCTGTAGTTCTTAATGATTTGCTTAGCTAAAAATAGCCCCGCAGCCTTCCCCCCGATTTTTCCTGTACTTTTCGGAGAACAAATGAAGGTTTTCAGCAATTCACAAAAGTCTTCAACTAAAGCGTACTTTCTTGCGTTCTCAATTAACTTAGGATTATCAGTTAAAAATCTGCGTGCCAGTTCTACAATTAGCCATCTCTGCGTAGCCTTATTATAAATGGCATTGGACTTTACAGTCTTTAAATACTTGCTCAACGCCTTTAAAACATCCTTCACGTCGGCATCCGCTTTATCAACAAGTTTTATTAAGTCATAAGTTTTCCCCTGATATATCCATAAATTAATATAATGAAATATTTGTGAATCCTTTAAATATGTTTTAGCAACGCTAAAAACACTCTCGCTCAAACGCAGAACATCCACAGCCGGCATTTTTTCCAAAGGAAAATTGATTTCCCCCTGGTATTCATATTTGGTCCAGTTCATTTCCTGATAAATATCCCTGACTGAGTCCTGATTGTCTTTAGCCAAAAGGGCTAGTAGCTTTTCACAGACATAAAGCAGCATTTCATGGTCGGTAATCTGCAATAGTTTGACAATTGCTTCCCAATTACTTCTTGACTCGCTTGTTTCCTGGATACTTTTTCGCTCGATCATTTGAGATATTTTTTTCGCTACGGTGTTCAGAAGCTTTTCTTCCTGCACTAAAAATACATTTTTATCTTCATCAACTTCATTATATGGATAGGCTGCTTGAAGGTAGCCACGAACTTCGTCCCTGACAATAATTGGGGATCGGATTTCACGATGAATTGCTATTTCAGGTTTGGCAGTATAAGTTTGATCATCTAAAACAATGTTTACCACACAGGCCTGTGGATTGCAGAACCCCTGCGGCAGAATACTTGAAATTTCCATCAATATCTCCGGAATTGAATTATTAGTCAAGGCATCGTCTACTAAATATAGACACTCAAGCTCCTTGGCACGCTCTATAAAGGCTTCAACCGGGATACCCTGTAGTTCATCAACCATCGATATCTCCCCTTATTGCCTTAATTAAATCATAATTGCTATAAAAACATTTAGACTATACCTAAAAAGAAAAGGTATAGTCTAAATCAAAATAAATTAGAGAACTAAACCCAGCCCCTGAGCTTCACAGCCTCCGCAACTCGGTTAATTGCAATAACATAAGCTGCATCACGCATATACAAGTTTTTATCCTGGGCAAGCTTATGAACAGCCCAAAATGCCGCTGTCATTTTGTCATCAAGCTTCTCTAAAACTTCTTCCTTGGTCCAAAAATAATTCATGTTGCACTGCACTTGCTCAAAGTAACTGCAGGTTACTCCTCCAGCATTACATAGAAAATCAGGAACAAGGTAAATATTTCTGGCTTTAATTAATTCATCGCAATCTAACGTAGTAGGGCCGTTTGCACCCTCGCAGATTATTTTAACCTGCTGACTGACCATTGCACAGCACTCAGGCGTTATCTGGTTTTCCAATGCACAGGGCAGGAGGATATCGACGTCCTGAGCAATCCATTCACCACCGTCTAATATCTCGCATCCTAATTCCTGCGCCTTGTATTTATCAATGGTACCAAACGAATCTTTTATTGAAACCATCTGTTCTATATCAAGGCCGTTACTATTACGGAAAGTGTAAGCCTTACTATCTTGTTGATCCCAACAGGAGATGGCAATAACCTTGCCGCCCATGTTCGTATATAAACGAGCAGCATATTCCGCAACATTGCCAAAACCTTGAATACTTGCTGTTGTAGAGGTAATATCCACATTTAGTGTTTTCAAGGCTTCACGCAAAGTATAAATAACACCATATCCTGTGGCCTCAGTTCGCCCGAGAGAGCCACCCATCCCAACAGGTTTTCCCGTAATAACACCCGGGTAGCGGCCTCCATAGATGGCCTCATATTCATCCATCATCCAGAGCATATGCTGACCATTGGTCATAACATCCGGCGCAGGAATATCAATAACAGGGCCCATATTCCTGCCGACCTGTCTTACAAAACCACGGCATAATCTTTCCTGCTCACCTTTAGATAGATTATGGGGGTCACAAATAACGCCACCTTTTCCTCCGCCCAGCGGAATATCTACAACCGCACATTTCCATGTCATCCACATAGACAAGGCTCTTATTGTATCGATTGTTTCATGGGGGTGAAAACGGATACCACCTTTAGCCGGTCCACGGGCATCATTATGCTGGATTCTATAACCATTAAATACCTTTGTAGTTCCATCATCCATTTTTACCGGGATAGTAAAGTGGTATTCATGGCTTGGCTGGCGCAAAAATTCACGCACCGATTGATCTAAACCAATGATATCAGCCACGTTATCAAACTGTGTCTGAGCTGTTATGTAAGGATTATATCCTTTCTCGGTCATTATAAAGCCTCCTACTTTTTCAACATTTGGTTGATTAATTTAGTAAAAAAATATCTACCTATGTTATATATTATCATTAATCGTAGTGCAATAAAATATTTAAATCACAAGCTTGCAATCAGTATTGCAAATTTTGCTCTTGTGGTATTTGCAAAGGAACAAAATGAGTATTACATGTATCGCTACTGGAACCTTCTATTCGTATGCTAATAGCAATGGAAAGGCTTTCAATATTTTGCTTTTATTTCAGCTAAAATAGCTATAACCGCAGCAACCTTATCTACGGCCTCAGTCACCGGACGGCCCACCACCAGGTGACTGGCACCTGCCTGAACGGCCTCTCCCGGTGTCATCACCCGTCTCTGGTCGTCCAACTGCGCTCCGGCCGGGCGGATGCCGGGGGTGATAATTTTAAAATCCGACCCACAGGCATCACGCACCAGCTTAATCTCCTGGGGTGAACAAACCACCCCGTCCAAACCCGATGCCCTGGTCAGCAGTGCCCAGGAGCGTACCCGCTCGGCGATCTCATCCGTGAAGCCCATTTCATGTTGATAAGCTTGCCGGTCAATGCTGGTAAGCACGGTTACCGCGACCACCAGCGGGGCCGGAATACCCAGCCGGTGAGCTTCTTCCCGGGCGGCTGTCCCGGCAGCCCGCATCATGGCACTGCCCCCCGAGGCATGTACATTGATGATCGAAGCCCCTGAACGCACCAGTACCCGGGCGGCCTTGCCGACGGTATTTGGTATATCGTGCAGTTTCAGATCCAGGAAAACTTGCGCACCCGCAGCCACTATCTCTTGGACGATTCCGATCCCGGTCGCGTAAAACAATTCCATGCCCACTTTGAAAAACCCCACGTGTCCGGCCAGTTCGCCCACCAGGTCCAATGCCTTTTCCCGGCTGTCCACGTCCAGAGCTATGATTAATTTATCCTTTGACAACTATTCATCACTCCTTGTTTATATCTCGCTGGGCCAGGCCAACCAGTTCACTGATCTCATTAAAACTGTGTTCCTTCATATAGTGCTCAATACCCTCCACCACATCCAGGGTGGCCCTGGGATTGACGAAATTACCAGTGCCTACCGCCACCGCCGTAGCGCCGGCCAGGATAAACTCCAGGGCATCTCTGGCGGTCATAATTCCACCCATGCCCAGGATGGGTATAAGAGGCATTGCCCGGTGCACCTGCCAGACTGCCCGCACCGCCACCGGGCGTATAGCCGGGCCGCTTAACCCACCGGTAATGTTGCCCAGCACAGGCCTGCGCCGGTCCACATCTATAGCTATGCCCACGAGAGTATTAATCATGGACAGCGCGTCTGCCCCGGCCCCGGCCACGGCTTCGGCCATAACTACTAAATCCGTAACATTGGGCGACAGTTTGACGATTACAGGCAGCTCGGTAGCCGACTTGACCGCTCTGGTTACCTCGGACGCAGTAAACGGATCACTGCCAAATTGAATGCCCCCTTTTTTTACGTTGGGACAGGATATATTGACTTCTAAACCGGCCACACCGGTGACCCCGTCTAAACGGCGAGCCACCTGAGCATAATCCTCCAGCGTATCGCCGGCGATATTTATAATCACCGGCACGCCCAGAGCAGCTAGCTGAGGCATGATTTCCTCAGCTACGCGCTCAACGCCGGGGTTCTGCAGTCCAATGGCATTGAGCATCCCTGAAGGTGTTTCAGCAATGCGCGGCGGGGGGTTGCCCAGCCGGGGTTTAAGCGTAGTACCCTTCACCGTAATGGCCCCTAGCCTCTGCAGGTTAACATAAGTTTGGTATTCCAAACCAAACCCGAAGGTACCGGAAGCTGTGGTCACAGGATTTTTCATGACTATGCCACCTAAATTCACTAAGGTATTCATTACCAGACCACCTCCCCTGCCGCAAATACCGGCCCATCCACACAGGCGTGCCGGTAGGTTTCCATGCCGCCGGCGTCCTTCACCCGGCAAACGCAGGACAAGCAGGCGCCCACGCCGCAGGCCATTCTTTCTTCTACCGATACCTCACCCGGCACTCCGGCATATTGCAGCATACCACAAAGCGTCTTTAACATCGGCGCCGGCCCGCAGGCATAAACATAATCTAGTTTAAGCTGCAGTTCCTCCGCCAGCAAATCAGTAACCGGACCATGGTAACCGGCAGAACCATCATCCGTAGCTACGCCAACGGAAAAACCCAGCAATTTAACAGCGTTATGAATCAGCAGGTGCTCAGCATTTCGTGCACCCAGCAGCACCTTTACCTGCTGAGCATTGCCTGCCCTGGCCAGCTCCTGCAATAAAAAATACAGCGGCGCAGCTCCAATGCCACCGCCTACCACCACCAGGCGCGGGACAGCAGCAGTACCGGTTTGCTCCCCGGTTAATGTAGTAAATCCGCGCCCCAAGGGACCCATAACATCAAGCAAACCATCCCGGCGGCCGGCCAGCCAAGTTGTACCCTGACCCACTACTTGAAACATTATTTTTACCAGGCCGGATCGACGGTAAACCGCATGAATACTTATCGGCCGTCTCAGCAGCGGATCACTGTCCTCCCCGCAGCGAATATGAATAAATTGTCCGGGCACAGCCGCCTGGGCTAGAGATGGGGCCAATAATTCAGTAACCCATACACCTGGCCCAGTTTCCTGACAATCGGTAATTTCCGCCTTCAATAATTGAGACATAAAACTATCACCCCCTGAATTCACTTCCATATTAATGATTGTATCTTAGAAACTATTAGCTGTAAATTTTTTACCTTAACGTACAACAACAGCAAATTATACTGTCAAGATAAGCGTTTTTTCCAGATTTTGCTCAAAATCATGAACATTGTACAACTTTACAGTATACTATGTTAATAAAAGGGGGTATTACCTATGTCGGATAAAGAGCTTGCCATTAATGCATTAACCCAAATGATTAAATCTAACAACGAAAAAGCCGAAAAGAACCAAGAGCTAAAAGATTGGTTTCACAACCTGAACCTAGACCTGATGCAAGCGGTAGAATCCCTCCGAAAAAACGCTTGAAGCAGGTCTTCTTAATCCCCCTAAACTAAACCGGGTTAAGGCCCGTTTATAATAAGCCCCGAACGGTATTTTTCTCCGTTCGGGGCTAAGAATTTCAACGACCCGGCCGGCTAGTAAAACCGACCGGATTTAACACGGTTCTACACTCCTGTAACGGCACCAGTGAAAAATCAAAACCTGATAAAGCCATTCACAGGTGAATATCCACCTTGCGCAGCAGGTCAGCGATGTGAGGAGAACCTGCCGTGCCGGTGGAGATAGCAGCAGGCTATACCGTATAGCTACAATGGCCTGACCGAATCGTTATGACCGGCAGTCCTTGTAAGGTGCGGCCAGCAAAGGGAGTATTTTTACCCTTGCCGGCAAAGCGCTCGGGGTCCACTATTTCCGTAATACCAGGGTCGATGATGGTAATATCTGCTGCACTTCCCTCGGTCAACTTACCCCGGTCAATCCCCAGTATGCGGGCCGGGTGGTAGGCTAATTTAGCCACCGCCTGCAGCGGGGTAAGGATGCCGGTGTGCACCAGCTCTGTCCAAACCAGCCCCACCGCGGTTTCCAGCCCCACCAGGCCAAAGGGGGCCAGGTCGAATTCCACGTTCTTTTCGTCAAAGGTATGGGGTGCATGATCAGTGGCGATTACATCAATAGTACCGTCGGCCAACCCTTCCCGCAGCGCCTGCACATCTTGGTCCCCGCGCAGCGGCGGGTTAACTTTGGCCGCAGTATTATACAGGGCCACTGCCCGGTCGGTTAAAGTGAAATGCTGGGGCGTGGCCTCCGCAGTCACCGGGTACCCACGTTTTTTGGCCTCCCGAACCAGGGCTACCGAACCGGCGGTGCTCAGGTGGGCGATGTGGAGCGGGCAGCCGGTTTCGGCAGCCAGAATAATATCCCTGGCCACCATCACCTCTTCAGCAGAGGCGGGAATCCCTTTCAGCCCCAAAATGGTTGATTGATAGCCCTCGTGCATTACCCCGCCCGCCGCCAGGCTTTTTTCCTCGCAATGGGAAATCACCGGTGCATCCAGCATTCGGCAGTATTGCATGGCCCGGCGCATCAGCCCGGCATCGGAAACCGGCCGGCCGTCGTCGGAAAAGGCCACTGCCCCGGCGTCACGCATATCACCCAGTTCAGCCAATTCCTCACCCCGGCTGCCCCGGGAAATCGCGCCAATGGGGTAGACATTAGCCTGGCCTGACTCGGCCGCTCGCCGGCGGATAAACTCTATAATAAAACGGTTGTCTGTCACCGGGTTGGTGTTAGGCATACAAGCCACCCCGGTAAAACCGCCCCGGGCGGCCGCAGCAGTGCCCGTGGCAATAGTTTCCTTGTACTCATAGCCAGGCTCCCGCAGGTGCACATGCATGTCGATAAAACCTGGTGCCACTAGTTTGCCGGTAGCGTCAATTATTTCCGTGTTTTCATCTGGCGCAAACGGGCTGCTAATGATGCCGGCCTGCACATATACATCAGCCGTCTCATCCCTGCCCGAAGCCGGGTCCAATAAACGGCCGCCCTTAATAATCAGCTTCATTATGAGCACCTCCACCGGTAAGCAGGTATAGTAAAGCCATGCGCACCGCTACCCCATTGGTTACTTGCTCTTCAATTACAGACTCAGGTCCATCTGCAGTATCATGGCCCAGCTCCACTCCGCGGTTCACAGGACCGGGATGCATAACCAGCACATCCGGCTTAGCCAGAGACAGGCGCTCCCGGTTTAGCCCGTACAGCCTGGAGTATTCCCGCAAGCCTGGGAAGAGGCCCTGCTGCTGTCTTTCCGCCTGAATGCGCAGCATCATGACTACATCCGCGCCCTCCAGCGCCTCTTCAGTCCGGTAAAACACCCGGGCACCGGTTTGGTTAAGTTCGGCGGGCATCAGCGTGGGCGGCCCGCAAACCCTTACCTCAGCCCCCAGGGTAGTAAATCCCCAGATATTCGAGCGTGCCACCCGGCTGTGCAATATATCCCCAATTATTGTCACTGTAAGACCGGCGATTTGCCCACGGTGCTCCCGTACCGTAAACAGATCCAGCAGCGCCTGGGTAGGATGTTCATGTGCCCCATCCCCGGCATTAATTACCGCCGCTTTGACCGCTTTAGCCAGCATGTGCGGTGCCCCGGACATGGGGTGGCGCAGCACAATCACATCAGCGCCCTGCGCTTGGATAGTCCGGGCGGTGTCATATAAACTTTCCCCCTTGGCCACACTGCTGGAGGAACTGGATATATTGACACAGTCCGCACTCAGGTACTTGGCCGCCAGCTCAAAGGAGCCGCGGGTACGGGTGCTGTTTTCGTAAAAAAGATTCATCACGGTACGCCCCCGCAGCGTAGGCACTTTCTTAATCGGTCGGGAAATAACTTCTTTCATGGGCCTGGCTGTGTCCAGCAAAAAGCTGAGCTCTTCAGCGGTCAGGTCTTTTAATCCCAACAGGTCCTTATGTTTATACATTAAAGGGAACCCCCTCCCTAATAAATAAGCCTCCCCGGTGAATAAACCCCGGTGGAGGCCGACTGAGCTGTTGAACAGGGATATGCACGACTAATCCCTGTTAGAGATTTAAGCTCTCCCTTGTCAGCCTCACAGGACCGCTTAAAAGGAGCAAATTTTATGTTTTTTCCATAATAACTACTTCATCCACACCATCAAATTCCACCAGGCGCACCTCCACCAGCTCCAAGCGGGCGGTAGGTACATTTTTACCAACATAGTCTGCCCTGATGGGTAATTCACGATGCCCCCGGTCGATCAGTGCCGCCAGTTGAATATTCTGTGGCCGTCCTAAATCCATTATGGCGTCCATGGCAGCCCGGGTGGTGCGTCCGGTGTACAAAACGTCATCCACCAGCACTACTTTTTTTCCCTCTATAGAAAAGTTCACCTCAGTTTGCCGGACAATCGGCTGGTACCCTAAAGTAGACAGGTCATCCCGGTACAGCGTAATATCAAGCACTCCCACCGGCACCCGACTGCCCTCAATTTCCTTGATATTGTCAGCTAGCCGCCTGGCCAGGGGTACTCCCCGCCGCCTGATACCAATTAGCACCAAATTATCCGTACCTTTATTGCGCTCAATGATTTCGTGGGCAATACGAGTTAGGGCGCGCCTGATACCATCTTGATCAATAATCCTGTTCTTTTCCCTCAATACTGGCAAAATAAGAACACCCCGTTCCTTATTAATGGCATCAAAAAAACCTGACTATCCGGTAAGAGGCATAGACAGGCGTACTAATCCCGTTTTACACTATGTATCCTTACCGGCCTCACGGGACCGATTTATAAGGTGTTTTTTTCTTAACACATACTATCAAAAACAACAAGATGCGTCAACATTTTTTATGGCATATAAAGTATTTTAAAGCTTGTTAATACCTAGAAATATCAAGGTCACCCCCAGCATGATCGCAGCCATACCCGGGAAAGACACTTTGCCGGCCAGCCCCACCAGTCCAAGAGTGGTAACGATAATCAACACGGTGGGACCGACCATAGCCAGCACGGCATTAATTTTAAAGGCTGTCTCCACCTTATTAAAATGGAGCATTAATATAGCCGCTGTAAATTCAATGGTGGCTGATAAAAACCGCATGGCAGCCATAGAAAAGACAATTTTATCAAAGATAAAAAACATTATTATCCACCCCCGATTATTTACTATCTTTTCTATGCTGGGACGGGCATTAAAATGCATAGCACTTAGCCGGAGGAGGTAAAATATCGATGTTCAAGAAAGGATGTGTATTATTATGGGGGCGAAAGCCGGAGCAGCTGCACTGGGCGCCATAGCCGGCGTACCATTTATTATGGTGCTGGGCAATTCCATGCTCATACCGGTACTGCCGCAGCTGCAAGAAGCGCTTAAGCTCAGCGAGTTTAAAAGCAGCATGGTTATAACCGCATTTTCCATACCCGGTCTGCTCATTCCGTTGGCCGGCTTTATATCCGACCGCATCGGCCGCAAAAAAGTTATTATTCCCAGTTTAATTTTATACGGCCTGGGTGGCATCATTGCCGGGCTGGCAGCAATGTTCCTCGACAGCAGGGCCTACGCTTGGATTATTGGCGGTCGTGTTATCCAGGGTATCGGTGCTGCGGGCACCACCTACATCGCTATGGCCTTGACCGGAGACTTGTTTACCGGTCACCAGCGCAGCAAAGCGCTGGGAGTAGTGGAAGCCGCCAATGGTTTTGGCAAAGTGCTCAGCCCGGTACTGGGCGCCGCCATTGGCTTAATTACCTGGTACGCCACATTTTTATTCTTCCCGGCCATTGTCATTCCCATTGTCCTGGGCGTCTGGTTTTTAATCAAGGAACCGGAAAGCAACCGCGCTACTAAAAGCATTGCCCAGTATAAAGAGTCCATTAGCAAAGTCTTTAAAGAAAAGTCTGTATTATTATCCACTATTTTCCTGACCGGTACAATAGCTTTGCTGCTTCTATTCGGTATGTTATTCTTTCTCAGCGACTACTTAGAGGAAACAGTTGGTTTGCAGGGGATAGTTAAAGGAGCGGCCCTGGCTGTGCCTGTATTATTTATGTCGGCAACCTCATATATGACCGGCCTGTTTATTAAGCAAAACGTCAAGCTGATGAAGTGGCTGGTGGTAATTGGACTCGGGTTGGTGGCAGCCTCGCTGATCGCATTAAACATTTACGAGAACATTTATTTTTTCTTCGCCGGTATATCCATTGCCGGGTTGGGTACGGGTTTGCTTTTACCTTGTTTAAATACTATGATTACCAGCACCACCGCCACCGAGGAAAGGGGCCTCATTACCTCTATCTACGGTAGTGTGCGCTTTTTAGGCGTAGCCGCCGGTCCTCCCCTGTTCGGCTATCTAATGGAAATCAGCAAAGCGTACATGTACTGGGGCGGTGCCATACTGGCCGGAGCAACGGCAGTAATCGCCCTGTTTTTCATCAGAGTCAAGGATTTGGATATGGCTGGCTCTAACAAACAAGGGCAGCAACCGCAACAAGCATATACTCCGCCCACGCAGGCTGTAAGAACAGAGTTCGTATTTGCGCCGGCCCGCAAACCGCTGCCTGAACAAAAAGAAACCGAGGTGAATAACAAGCAGTCTAAATCTAAATCATAACGTCAGCCATTAAACCAGGTATTCGCGTATTTCGATGTTATCGGATAGTAGTAATATTCGCCGGACAGACATTTAATAACCGCCACAATCGCTAAGATCGCGTAAACCAGTCCCAATATAGCCAGGGGAATAATCAGTAAAATACCGATGAGGATCAAAGATAGTACCCCCACTGCCATGCACAGAAGCATGGCTATAATGTGCATAGTCAGGGACTCCCGGGCATGGTGGTTAACAAAATCGTCATCCTTCTTTAGCAAATAAACAATCAGAGGCACCAAAATAGGTAGGCCAAAGAATATAGAACCATGACAAATCGCACCCATCAGTTTGCTTTCAGGTGAAACCATAAATTCACCTCCCATACGCCTGCCTATAATGTATATCAAATATATTGTTCTTGTTAATGGTTAAAAAGTGAGCACCGGGCCGTACTTTTTCAACCAGCGGCGCCGATTTTTGTAATCCGGCATAAGTGCTTCCACCAGGCCCCAAAATACTGGACTATGGTCCATCCTTTTTAAATGACACAATTCGTGTATGATCACGTAATCAATGACTTGTTCGGGAGCCATCACCAGGTGCCAGTTAAAGTTCAAATTACCTTTTTCCGAACAACTGCCCCAGCGATGCTTTTGTTCCTTGATCCTGATTTTTGCCAGTTCAATGCCAATCATACTTGCATAAAAATTAATTCGCTCGTTTATAACTAAATTAGCTTGTTTTTTATACCATTTAACCAGAGCACTTCGAACCGCACCTGCCCCGCCCTCTAGATACACAGCCTGCGGCACCTTAACCAGCATTTGTCGTCCATTTATTATTACTGCCTGATGCTGCACTTGCTCATTAGCCTGCACCTTGATCTCAAACCTGTTACCTAAGAAAAAGAATTGCTCCCCGTCCACAAATAATCTGGGCACGGGGCACCCGGCTAAGGCCGCTAAATAATCCATTTTTTCCAATATCCAAGTGCTTTTATCCTGCATAATGCTGCTAACCATCATAGTGTTATAGGTTAACGGGGCCGTCACCTGAACCCCATCCTTTGCATCAACCATTATTTTCAATGAAGTTGCTATATGACTGTATTTGATTGTGTATTCAATCACTCGATCACTGAATACTAAGTGGGGCAAAGCAGGCACCAGCTTTCAATACATGTCTATATTATTTTCTCATTAATTTTCCTGTTTAGCAACTCAACTATGCAGCAAATAGCGAGATGCCTGCCGCCAAGGCTCCTAAGATTTAAGCATTTGGATATAATTTACCGCCTCTCATGATATAAACAATAGCGCCTTTATTTGGTAGGCCAACCAGGTAACCAATTAGACAAATATTGAATATTTTTTACCAAGTGCAAAGCAATCCCTAGCCCGGTTAATAACTCAAAGGGGGTGTGCGCCGCATGCGAAATTAGTACGCATGCAATTATCGGAGGGGGAGTTGATCACGATGTCCGAAGATGCACTCAACAATATCTGGCAGGAAGTTATCGCTTATCCGCTTGGAGAACGGACAGCTAAACCCAGGAATAAAGGGCTGACCATGGTAATCGACAAAGGTATGGGCATAGGGGAAACTCGTGACTTGTTACAAATCAATTATCAACACATTGATTTTATCAAGCTGGGGTTTGGCACTTCAATGCTTTATGCTGCAGGCACTTTAGAGGAAAAGATACAGCTGGTGCGTTCTTATGACGTTGATATTTATCCTGGGGGTACCTTTTTAGAAGTTGCAATAATGCAAAATAAAGTTAGGGACTTCCTCGATACCTGCGGGTTTTTGGGTTTCACGACCATTGAAGTCAGTGATGGGACGATACCCTTAAGCTGGGAGGTGAGAGAAAAAACCATCCGCTCAGCTGCAGAAATGGGCTTCAGGGTATTAACTGAGGTGGGCAAAAAAATTAATGGCTCAGAAATTACTGCACAAACACTGGCGCAAATGGCCCTGCGCGATATGCAAAACGGTGCTTACAAGGTTATTCTGGAAGGCCGGGAAAGCGGTTTAAATGTAGGGCTTTACGATACCAAGGGCAAAATGATAGATGATGATTTGCAGGTATTTATGAATTATATTGGCGACCCATCGGCGATTATCTGGGAGGCACCTCTTAAAGCTCAGCAGCAGGACCTGATAACCCGGTTCGGCTCAGATGTAAATCTGGGTAATATCCCAGCCCAGGAAGTTCTTGCCGTAGAAGCCCTGCGTGTCGGTCTGCGGGCCGATACATTTAAGTTGGCCATAGCCGATCTATTGGAAATTTGAAGTAACAAAATATCGGTAGTTCCATATTATGTTCTATATGCACTGATATTTTGCAAGCACAGTAAAAAACGTCAAAGAGCTAATTAGCTTAAGCTGGTAATACAATGGATAGTGGTGGCATATATCTTACTAATAATTGTCATTGTGAGGCGAGACTATGCATGGGGTACCGCTACTTGTGGCACTTCTCTTAGTGGGTATCATATCCCGTTCCAATTTAATTGCCACCGCTGCCTGCGTATTATTAATTATAAAATTATGTAACCTGCATATTATATTCTCTATATTAGAGAGAAGAGGTCTGGAGGTAGGCCTGTTATTTTTATTACTGGCCATATTGGTGCCCGTGGCCAGTGGCAAAGTAACGGAAAAGGAATTATTAATTACCTTTACTTCGCTACCCGGCATACTGGCTATCGCTGGAGGTGCGCTAGCCACTCATTTAAACGGCGAAGGCTTGCGGTTATTACAAATCGACCCGGAAATGATCTTTGGTATATTGCTCGGTTCCATGATCGGTATTGTTTTTTTAGACGGTGTCCCGGTGGGGCCGCTGATGGCGGCTGGACTAACCGCGCTGTTTTTGGAAACCATTCGATTATTTCAATGATGTTAAGTTATGTTTTCGTTGATATCCAGTTTATGCAAAATAACGCCTAGCTCTGCCGGCAAGGGAGCCCTGAATTCTAGATAATCACCACTGCGGGGGTGGATGAACCCAAGCCGGTAAGCATGCAAGAACTGTCCTGCTAAACCCAAGTGGGGTTTGCTTGGCCCATACCTGGTGTCCCCCACTAGCGGGTGGCTAATATAGGCCATATGGACCCTGATTTGGTGAGTACGACCCGTTTCCAGGCGCAGCTTGAGGAATGTATAATTAACCGCCCGATCCAGCACCCAATAGTGAGTTACCGCCGGCTTACTGTTACGACTGGTTACAGCCATTTTCTGCCGGTCACGCGGATCCCGGCCAATGGGTGCATCCACCACACCCCGTTCACTGGCCAGTATACCATGGGTCAGTGCCACATAACCGCGCCGCACAGTGTGCTGCTTCAACTGGCCGGCCAAGTGCTCGTGAGCCAGGTCATTTTTTGCCACCATTAATAAACCCGAGGTATCCTTGTCAATGCGGTGCACAATGCCCGGTCTTAGTACTCCGTTAATGCCGGACAGATCCCGGCAGTGCTCCAGCAAAGCATTGACCAGCGTACCCGTGTAATTGCCTTCTGCCGGGTGTACTACCATCCCCCTGGGCTTATTCACGACAATGACATCACTATCTTCATAAAATATGTCAAGAGGTATAGACTCCGGGCAAACTTGTAGCTCCACGGGCGGTAGTACAGACACTGCTACCGAATCGCCTGCCTTTACACGATAATTGGCCTGGGCGGCCAGCTGATTCACCGTGATGGCACCGTCACCAATCAGTTTTTGCACAAATGAACGGCTCAGTTGCTCTTCTCTGGAGGTTACAAAAACATCCAGTCGCGTTCCAACATCCTCCGCCCCTACCTGGTATATTTCAGTTGTCGGCACCGGTATCCACCCTTTGTTCTAATTTATCACTGCGCCAAAGGCCAATGGCTAAAAGCAACGCCCCAATCACGATAGCCGAGTCCGCCAGGTTGAAAATTGGCCAAATTTGAAAATCCAAAAAGTCAATGACCCGTCCCAGACGCACCCGGTCAATTAAATTGCCCAGCGCGCCACCCACCACCAATCCAGAAGCAAGACGCAGCATAATTCTTTCCTGGGGCAAATAACGCTGCCATACAAAAACAGCCATAATCACCAGCAGGGAGAGAATAATAAACAAAATAGTATGGTGGGCTAGTATTCCAAAGGCGGCACCCGGGTTTAAAATATAAGTAATATAAAACACCGGCGGCAATACAGGTATAGATTCTCCCGGCAGCAGGCGCGAAGTAATTAGAAACTTGGAAAACTGATCGAGGAGTAATGTGACCACCACAATATAAGTCAGGCGCAAATATAAACCTCCCTCAATAATACGCTATATATGATATAATACCACATAGTTGCGTATTAATAACTAGGAGTCAACAGCTATGTACTGGATTCCCGCCATTCTTTGGATGGCCTTGATATTTTACCTGTCCGGTCGCACGGGCAGTGAACTGCACTCTTTATTTCCCCTTATAGACAACTTCAACCCTGGTCATGTAATCGCTTACTTTGTGCTGGGACCCTTATTTTACCTGGCCTTGCACAAGTACAACCACCGTCATCCTTATTGGCAAGCCCTTCTGTTCTGCATTTTATATGGTATCACTGATGAGATTCACCAGTATTTTGTCCCTACCCGCTACCCCGACATTTTTGACCTGGCTCGGGATTTATTGGGTGCCGGACTGGGACTAACAATAGTTTACCTGATAAAAAAATTAAAGATGTAGTTAAATATTTAAATCAAGGCCGCATACCCGCACTATTTGTTAAACCGGTACCCCGTTCCCCAGAGAGTCTCAATAAATTCCGGGTTGGCCGGATCTTTTTCTATCTTTTTTCTTATTTTTTGTATATGCACAGCTACGGTTGACGTATCTCCATAGTAATCGTTACCCCAAATAGCGGTGAGAATATGTTCTTTTGAAAAAACAATTCCGGGGTTGGCAGCAAAAAATACCAACAGCTCATATTCCCTGGCAGTAAGCTGCACTTCATGTCCGTTGACGTACACTTTGTGAGATGCCGTGTTAATTTCCAAACCTCTGTGGATGATTACCTCGAAAGGTACCAGGTTGCCCTTGAGCCGCTCATATCTTCTGATATGAGACTTGATCCTGGCCACCAGTTCCCCGGGGCTGAACGGCTTGGTTAGATAATCGTCGGCTCCATATTCCAGCCCCCTGATTTTATCAATTTCCTCATCTTTGGCTGAAACCACCATCACCAAAACATCCATTCTTGCTCTTAAACTTTTAATGATTTCAAAGCCGTCTATACCAGGCAGCATCAGATCCACAATAATAACGTCATAATTACCCGTAAAAGCTTGCTGCAGTCCCTGTGCTCCATCATGGATGATGTCTGCCTTAAACCCGTTCAATTGAAGATAATCCCTCTCCAGTTCGGCAATATGAAGATCATCTTCGATAATCAAGATACGTTTCATACATAAACACCTTCCCAGTCATCAACAAACGGCAGTGTTATGGTGAAACACGCGCCTTGGCCTTCCTCACTGGAAACCGCAATGCATCCCCCGTGGGCTTCCACAAGTTCCCTGGCAATGGCCAAACCCAGCCCGGTGCTCATCATGTCTTTGGTGCGCTCTTTATCGATACGGTAAAACCTGTCAAAAATTTTGGGGAGCTTATCTGCAGGGATACCTGGTCCGTTATCGCTAAGTCTTATACAGGCAAAGTTGCTCTGCTTGGCTAGCTCGGTTTCTATGCTTAACCCCCTCTCCGGTCCGTATTTCAAAGCATTGCCTACAATGTTCCGCAGTGCCTGGTACATTCTTTTTCCATCCAAACAAACCGGAAGATCCTGTTCCATTTTATCGGTATAGAGAAATTGCACCCGTCTTTCTTCAAGCTCAAGTCCGATCTCTTCCGCCAGATCACGCATAAAAGCTCTAATAGACACCTTTTCAAACTGAAAATTCAACTTTTGCATATCAAGCTGTGCAAACAGGAAAAGATCATCTATGAGCTTGTTCATATAAATAATATTATGGTGAATAATCTGCAGGTACTTCTTTTTGTTTTCCGGTGGAATACCGTCTTCATCAAGGATAGCTTCAATATACCCCTGAATGGAAGTGATGGGTGTCTTCAAGTCGTGAGAGATATTAGTAACAAGAGCTTTTCTGTTTTCTTCATATTCAGCCTTTATTCTTTCGCTATGTTCTAATTTATGAGCCATTTCATTAAAAGCAACAACCAGTAAACCAATTTCGTTACGCATCTCACATTTTACTTTTATGTTATAATTTCCTTTAGCGATTTCTTCCACACCGCTTTTCAGCGCTTCAATAGGCTGGAAGACTCTTTTTTCCACGCGCAAAAAAAACAATACCTGTGCAATTTCTTTGGCAATAAGAAGCACTGCAATAAAAACGGCAATGGACTTTATCCCGGCCAGCTTAAAAAGCAAAAATAGAATTAAAAAGTTGAAAAGTAATGCAAAGGGGCGAAAGTAGTGCATGGATCTACGCATTCGATGAAATTCTTGGTGATCTACCCGGCGTTGCTCAAAATTCTCAAAAAAGTGCCCGTAACCTTTATGCTTGCTGTGATGGCTATACCTTTTGTGGTAACTTATAAACTTCTGAAAGAACTTGTTTAATTGCTCTTTTTTAGCCATATCGCTCACCTGCCGCCCCGGTTTTGCCGTCTTTTATCATTATAACCTTAACCATATGATAACCGGGCAAAATATTATATTATTTTATTTTAAGATTGGAAAGAAAAAAAACCGGCACCTGACCGGTTAATTAGTTATTGATAGCCCCGGGAAACTGCTCACAAACTTTTCAATATCCCAAACGATGTTTTAAAATCATGATGGCCCCTTCCGGGCACGTTTTAGCAATGAGACTGTCTTCTCACAACCATGCTTGCCAGACAAAATCTAATTCTACTTGGAAATTTAGGTGGTGAGGTGCTCCAGATTCATCTTTTGTTTTTCCTTTGATATATAACAAGGCTTTTTCTATTTCATTGTTTTCATTTATACGTATTGTCAACAGGGTATTTCCGACTTCCATACCGGAAAATTCTTTAAACGCTCCATGGGAGCAATGAGCATGATGGAGAAGGGTTTTCATATCCCCGGGCATGTCGTCTAAATCCAGTGATAGCAGCGTGCTTTTATCTTCCTGCGCTTCAATCTTCATACTGTGTAACATACTAACTGCAAACGCAAGCTTGCTAAGCTTGGCCTTTATTCCGTAACATCTCGTACTATCCTGATAGCTATGGTGGGAATAATGACTGTGCCAACAATCAAAAACACTTCGGCGCATCAAGCTGTGCCCTTCACAGTTATCGGAACCTGCATTGCCAAACTCTGTGCTGCTTTCATGCCTCACCTTTTTCCCCGAACAATCCGCTTCCAGGGAGACCTTGGCCTTCGTTCTCCCTTCCGCCATGTTTTTTTCAAAGGCATTGTTCATGGTAAAAATTCTTACCTCATCTATGCTGCCTTCAACTTTGATGTTTCCTTGTACAAATTCCTTGTCTTTCATGATCGTAATAACGTCATGTAGAAGCTTTACCTTACCCATTGATATGACCCCCCTGTTTTCGATGAGGTCATTGTAAAACAATTGTTTAAACTGGATATAAAAATTTTATAAAAAAATCAAACCCATCCATCGGCCGCAATGTGTATATTACGCAGGGGTTTTTCATAAGCCAACCGGCTGACGGGCAGGCTAATAAAAAAATCAGAAGGATGTTTTGCCTTATGGATACTGCCTGTGCATTATGCAATTCTATGGAAAGACTATTCCCCAAATGTTCCTGTGGACAAATTATGCTTGACTCCGGCCCGGTAGCCGATTATTCAGGCCCGTATAGTCCTTATTATAACCTCAGCTTTGAGAATGACTGCTGCCATCATCTTTTTACCTGCCCGTCTTGTGGAGCAGACAAAGTAATTTCCGTGCCGTTGTGTAAAGTCTAATGATATAGAGATAATTTTACCTTTCACCATAATATCTCCGCGTCATATTATAAAGTATATGTTGGGTGAAAGGAGGCCACATGGTTGTCTAATAATAAAAACCCCTTTTCGCTGTTTCTAATTCTTGTTTTACTAATCCTGAGCACCGATAACCAGGCAGACGTCAAGCTGGGATTCGTCAGAGGGCTCATCGACCAGACATCACGATCTTTAAGTGCACTCAGGGAAGGAATTACGGCCATGAACAGCAGTTTTGAACAGGCTAGCGCCTTGTTCATGAACGCCAATAATAAGTCCGGTGACGCCAAATAATAGTTAACCGTGAATCAACTCCGGCAGGCATTTGGTGCAAACCCAAAGACTCTGCCCCTTGTTCCGGCCGGGTAACAGGAAAACCTCTTCTTCTGTATTACCGCAGTTAAAGCAGACCTGGGGAATATAAGACCCCGGGTTTTGTTTTACATGCTCCTCCACCGCCTGCTCATTAAAAGCAACCGCTTCACGGGTTTCCACGGTTAATGCGCCCCGAGGACAAACTCCGATGCAAAAACCGGCTCCGTCACATAACTCCTCTCTTTTAACCCTGGCCTTACCGTCTTCAATGGTAATAGCACCTTCCACGCATGGGCTTACACATTGCCCGCAACCGTTACATTTCTCCTCGTCTATTTTAACAATTTGTCTTTTTGCCATGTTCAATCACCTCGTTCTTTATTTTCATCATTAATATACCCCTAAAACCTGCTGTATAAAGTAATCTAGCTCGCACTATTGATGTGATATTACTCACACCTATGTGACCACCATCTTCCGTATAGCCAGGCAGGAGAACGCTAAAACTAATTGGCAAAGAGCATAATATACCTTAGCCATCATTATTTTGTTTTTTCAGGCAGGTTTTTTTATTTTGAACCAGAAATAACCTAACAGGTTAATCATGTCTCAAGAAATATTAAGCTGAGCCTGGTATTCACCAGCACGCCATCATGGAAGGAGAGTTATTATGCCTATAGCGCAAAAAATAGAAAGTTCTTTAGCCGGTTCCTCCTGGATCCGTAAAATGTTTGAAGAAGGCGAGAAATTACGTAAACTCTACGGAGCAAACAAGGTTTACGACTTTACTCTGGGCAACCCCGACGTAGAGCCTCCCGAGGAATTCCACCGGGAACTGCAAAGAATCGCTGCCAACCCCATTCCCGGCATGCACAGGTATATGAGCAATGCCGGCTACGAAGAAACCAGGCAAGCTATTGCCGAGGTGCTGGCTGAGGAAAGCGGCCGGCCGGTAACAGCCGGTCATATTGTCATGACCGTCGGGGCCGGCGGCGGGCTCAATGTGGTTTTAAAAACGCTGCTCAACTCGGATGAGGAAGTGATCGTCACAACCCCTTATTTCGTAGAATATGGCTTTTATGTGGGCAACCACGGCGGTAAAATAAAGGAAGTGCCCACCGCGGCCGGTTTCCAACTAGACCTGACCGCATTATCTGACGCCATTGGGCCCCAGACTCGGGCCATCATTATCAATTCACCCAATAACCCCTCCGGGGTGGTTTACCCGGCGGAAACTCTTGCCAACCTGGGCCGGCTGCTGGAGGAAAAAGAAAAAGAACTGGGCACCACTGTATATGTAATTTCAGACGAACCCTACGCTAAAATCGTTTATGACGGCGTCACGGTACCCAATATGTTTAAATATATTAAAAACTCTTTAATCGTTACCTCGCACAGTAAGGATTTAGCGCTGCCCGGCGAGCGCATCGGCTACATCGCCATAAACCCGGACATTATCGACAGCGAGCTTATTTTCAACGGGTTAGTCTTCAGTAACCGTACACTCGGTTTTGTCAATGCCCCGGCCTTAATGCAGCGTTTAATCACGTCCTTGCAGCGGGTCAGAATAAGTATTGATGACTACCAGGCTAAAAGAGATTTTTTATATGAACTCCTCACCAGGCTAGGCTTTGAGGTAACAAAGCCAATGGGCGCGTTTTATTTCTTCCCCCGCTGCCCCATTGAAGATGACGTGGAGTTTGTCAACCGGGCACAAAAGTATAATCTGCTGCTGGTTCCCGGCAGCGGGTTCGGACTGCCGGGTTATTTCAGAATTTCTTACTGCATGAACATGCAAATTATCCGCAACTCGGTGCCTGCGTTCACTGAACTAGCTAAGGAATTCAATTTATAGCCGCAGGGGTAACAAAAACATAATTGCCTGGGCCAAAAGAAAGGGTCTATCCTTTATGAATAATAAAAGATAGACCCTTTGTGATTTATATTTAAAAACTCGTGATGTTTAATCTTCTTCAACTAATAAAATGACCTTTTCATGCATATGTAAATTTAATTGTTCCAATACTCTGTTCAAGGATTCGGCATCTTTAAGGTAAAAACCATTTTCCCAGCGGGCAACTAGATAGTCTATAAATTCAATATAACCGTTAACCATGGTTAACGTATATAAATCTTTAAAGCGGTTATTATCTGCCGGCTGGCAAATATGTCCGGAGGAATTTTTATGCGTCAGCGTAAAATTGGATAGTGTGGCCTCATTCCTGGTCCAGGTCAGGATCCCTTCGTGAACGTCAATTTCTTCTCCGCATATATCACAAACAAACCTGGACATTTAATATACCTCCTCGATGAAAAAAGACATAAGGACCGGCACCCTATGTTATAATATATCATAACACCGGTAAGCTAACCATAACCTAAATACTGCAGGCATCAACCATGTATGTGCCCGCACCGGTGCGTATGGGAGGTCCAACTAAAAAATGCTGCAATGGTACATTGAAGACGCAGGTGGCGGGTGCAGGTCATTTCCGGAAGTACTGGTGCTAGTCTGCGAAAACCCACAGCTGATTTATCAAAGCTTTCTACCGTTAACCTGGGACAGTAAACTGAGCCTGGAAGAAATGGCCCGCCAGAAGGTACTGGAAATGATGCAACAAGCAGGTGTCACACGAGATGACTATTTGTACGTCTGTTCCGGAAACATTTTTTTTGGGCTACACAAATGGCTCACTGAAAACGGCTACCACTGGGAAACCGTCAAAATGGATGGCCTGGCCCACGAAGTAGCCGAGCAAACTTTTCAACAGCAAATTATTTCAGCGGGCTTTCCTGAGGATATACGGCTTGAAGAACGCAACTACCGGGATTATTATCGGCAGGTTGATGCTTGGATTAAAGAAGACCCGGCCAGAATTAAGTATGTAAAAGATGCCAAAGTTAGGTGTAAACCGGAGCGCCTGCGCTATATACTAAAAGGCAATTCCGGCAGCGCCCGCACCTGCTGCAAGTGTCGTAAAAAAATATTGCCATACAGCCCCATCGTGCAGTATCGTTTTAGAGAAGCCGGCAAAAAAAAGAGTCATTATTATCACCCGGATTGTTCACCGGTCAAACCGCACAAAAATAAACTTCAGCAAGCAAACATTGACTGGCAGGGTGAAGTGTTGCATGGGGTCATTTTATCTGCCAGGGAAACTCTCCCATGCCAAATTTGCCACCAGGAAGTCCCTACCGGTGCTAAAGCAGTGCATGCCCGCAGGAACAAGGACTTTATATTTGGTCACCCGGAATGTTTTAAATACGTTAACCAGGATGGTTAACATTCCATGATTAACCGGGGAGTAAAATTTAGATAATCAGCACTGGTTAAATAAAAGTTTATGCCCCACGCCCGATCGGGCAGCCTGTACCGGCAGGCATTGGCATGTATGTGACCATAGACGACCGTTTCCACCTCATATTTTTGCAGCAGCTCAATAAAACCGGAGTACTCATGTTTTTCGTTGGTGGGCATATAATGCATCATCACCAACCTGGGCCCTGTTTTGGCACTTTGCAGCGAGCTTTCCAACCGGATTAGTTCCCGGCGATAGATTTTTTCATCTTCTGGTTTAAAATAAGTGCCCTTAGGGCAGAGCCAGCCCCGGGTACCACAAATTTTAATACCATCTAGTGCCAAATGATCATTTTGAATTAATTCCACGTTGGGGGGCACCGCTTCTCTGGCTTTGGAGATACTCTGCCACCAATAATCGTGGTTGCCCTGGATACAAACCAACCGCCCCGGTAATGCTCCCAGGTAATCAAAGTCCGGACGGGCTTCATCAAGCCGCATAGCCCAGGATATGTCCCCCGGGACCAGCACTATATCCTGTTCTTGAACCAACCGGTGCCAATTTTCATATATCCTGCGGGCGTGATTATGCCAAGTATAGTCCAAATCCTCCATCGGCTTATACTCCCGGTTGGCCTGCCAATTTTGCACGTTAAATGCACCTAAAAAAGACAAGTGCAAATCAGCTATGGCAAATATACTCAATTAGTTTTTTCCTCCCGTTATTCCCAGCAAAAATATCATCTGATTGGGCGTAATTATTATTCTTTTCGCCTGTTAGGATATTTATTCCTGCCTCGATAAATGCTTATTAAACAAGGAAACCCCGTTCTGCTTAGGCAGAACGGGGTTTTTTCGAGAGGTTATTTATTACCGTACCCTACGAAGCCCATACCAAATACCAGCAGGATAAGGATCAGGAACAAAATAAAACTGCCGTCAAAATATGTTCCGCCGCTTGCACCATAACCCATTAAGTGTTACATTCGCAAAAAGCAACTAGTTAATTTTTTTATCACACCCTTGCTAACAGGACACTTACCAAACTTTTGCCCAAGTATTTAACCCAGCTTTCGCTGATACACTCGGAAAAGCTTAATCAACTGCCCCCCAAATAACGGCATGATTATTTTCCTTTTAACGGTATCATTGCTTTCGGCTACCTGAGAAGCTTCTCCTTCAGTATAACCGTGGTTTTTACACCACGCGTAGAAACTCCTCAGAGCTTTCCAGTGAAGACCCTTGTGCCTGAATTCAGGCACTACACCGCCAATGGCCAGCCTAATAATCCCGCCACTGTTTTTCCAACCCGGGCTTTTATACGGAATGGACAAAAACATACCTGTCGGCTGGCCGCCTACCTCGATAATCATAAACAAATCCGGCGGAACCTGACCAACCAGGCTCATTAAAAACCCCTGGGTGTCGGCCAGTGACATTGGTATGAAGCCCCAAATTCCTGACATGGCTTTATTGTTAATTTCCTGGACAATTCTAGCTTCACGGGCATCGGTGTAATTTATCTTTCGCATCACTACACCAGTTTGCTCCTCCGAACAGGTTAGTACCTCGGGTAGCTCATCGGGCAACCTCCATTTAAAGCATTCAAGATCATGTATCTTCTTATGCCCGGCATTCTCAACCAGCTGTTGATAGTAAGGAGGGTTATATGGTATCTCCATTTGAGGTTCATATTCAAAGCCCTTGATCATTAACCCAACTTGCTGGTTAGTATTTAAAGTCGCGGGGCCGATCATCACTGTTTTACCTTGTTCTTTAAGCCAACCGGCTGCAGCGTCAAAAAGTGCCGCAACTGCTTCGTCATTATCTAAGCATTCAAAGCAGCCCCAGAAGCCTTCTTCAGGCCGGGGATTTAATTGATCAATAGATGTAGTTATCCTCCCAACCGGCTGTCCATCCGCAAAAGCCACAAAATTAGCATAACTTAAATGCTGCAATAACGGATTAGCCAGGGGCACAAAACGCATACTGGTAGCATATTTATTCGCAGAAGGCGGCACAGCCTCTGCCCCGTAAACCAGGTCAGGCACAGCCAAAAAGGACCGCATGAGCAGATAATTATTTACTCTGGTCACTTGCAACCTCATCCTTCATCTCCCCTCTCGCATAATGTTAAGGAATCATAACCAGCAGCAAACATGCATACCCGAGAGTATACTACTCCCGGGCATGTCATCATCACCATAGCTAGCCCAAAATAACAGGGTTGCTGTTATCCAGCAACCCTTACTTGTTATTATTTAGGGCATCCGCCACCGCAGAACCCCATGCCAAAAACGAGGAGGATGAGGATCAAAAACAGGATAAAACTGCCATCAAAGTATGATCCGCCACCACCGCAACCACTACCAAAACCCATTACTATTCCTCCCTCAATATTAATAACGTTACTCAACTAATATTTTTATTCCTTGACATCAGCAACACCGTATCCACAAAAACCCATGCCAAATACTAGCAGAATAAGAATCAGAAACAGTATAAAACTACTACTAGTTCCGCCGTAAGCCATCTATAACCCCCCTTTCCATCAGCTTTCAAACCATACTATGCAACGAGCAGGTAAAGTGTTAACCTACGCACAAAATTTACCGTTAACGTTAACTGGAACAAAAAAACCAGCCCCATCGAGGCCGGCTAGGTTATACTACGTTTAATAAATTTTACTGTTTACGTTCCGTTAGCGACGCGCAACTGCTCAATAACCACCTGGTCAGTGGGGAAAGCCAGTGGTGGCGGAGCTGATAAATCAAACCAAGCCACTTGTTCCAAATCATCACCTGCTAGTGGCTCCCCACCGGTTACTTGCGCCCAGAACCAGATACCCACGCTGTGTTTTTCCGGGTCGTGAAAATTAGACTGCACCGTAAACACCCTGACCGGTTCAATATTCAGGTTGGTTTCCTCTTTAAATTCACGCCGTATCGCATCGTATACATCCTCATCATATTCCACATAACCACAGGGAATGCACCACAAGCCAGGATATCTGCCCCCGTTGCGGCGTCCCAAAAGTATTTGCCTGCTTGCATTTAAAACAATGGCGGCTACACCCACCACCGGATTTTCATACATTACATACTGACAATCTTCACATAACAACCGGGGCCGATCTTCGCCAATATGCTGATAGGCCAATTTTCCCCCACATTTGGGACAGAAATAATATCTCTGTTTTTTGATAACCAATGTTATTTTCACGCTCCCATTCATTCATGCAGCTGTTGTCCAGCGTGAGGTTAGCACCAACACTAAAATCAACATCAACACCAGTGTCATAACAATGGCTCCTCCAGGCGATAGGTCAAGATAAAAAGAGCACATCAAGCCAATGAGCACAGCTACCACCCCGGTGGCAACTGCAGCCACCAGGGTACCCCGAAAACTTTTAGCCAGCTGCATAGCTACAGCCACAGGCAAAACCATAAGTGATGAAACCAGCAAAATACCTACAATACGCAATGATACCGCTATGGTTAGAGCTGTTAAGGCCATAAAGCAAACGTTAATTAGCTTTACCGGCAGTCCGCTGACCAGGGCGGTTTCCTCATCAAAGGTAATGGCAAATAACTCCTTGATAAAAACCATAGTCAGCAGCAGCACAGGGATGCCAATCAACGCTATGACATAAATATCCTCCACCGTGATCAGCACTATACTCCCAAACAGATAACTCATAATCCCACCGTTAAAGCCATTGCCTAAACCGATTATAATGGCTGCCACAGCCACCCCGGCAGATAAAACGATCGCTATTGACAGCTCGGAATAATTTTTATATTTTTCCCGAAGTCCTTCGATCAAAAAAGAGCCGCCCAGGGCAAAGGCCGCTGCCGCCAGTACGGGCTGCGCCCCCATTAACAGACCTGCTGCTACACCAGATAGACAAACATGAGACAGGGCATCCGCAATCATGGACATCCGGCGCAGAGTAACAAACAAACCGATGATCGGGCAAATTACACCCACCAGCAGGCCGCCCACAAGGGCACGCAGCATAAAATCGTATTGAAATATATCCACTCGCCCTTACCCCCTGACCAGGCTATCGGCACAGTCCAGGCTAATTTTTTCTTGCCGGCTGTTCATGCAATCCCGCCAGCGTATTTCGCCAGGATAATAGTGGCAGCTACAAGAGCAAATCTTACGATCCAAGCATACTCTCTTACTGGCAAAAGAGGATAGCCATTCCGATTCATGAGAGACAAGTATCATGGTAACCCCATCATTATGTAAATTTTTGATCAGCCGAGCCAAACCGGCTAAGTTAGCGGCATCTACACCATTAGTAGGCTCATCCATGATTAAAACCCGAGGCTGTACCGCCAGAGCGCGGGCAATCATTACCCTTTGCTGCTGCCCCCCGGATAACTCGCACATTGCGGCGTTACGTTGAGACAGCATATTCACCCGCTCTAGCGCCTCCTCCGCACAACGTTTATCCTCCCGCCCCAAAAAGCGGAACAAGCCGCGCATTGCCGCCCGACCCGATAGCACCACTTCTAACACCGTAGCCGGATAGCTGCGATTGATTAGAGTAGCTTTTTGAGAAACATACCCAATCTTGTGTCGGTCTTTAAATTTATTCACCGGCACCCCAAAAATTTTCACTTCCCCGGACTGAGGTTTAATTAACCCCATAATTACGTAAAGCAGCGTGCTTTTACCAGCGCCATTGGGACCGGTGATACCTACCACCTCACCCTCTTGCACATGCAGGGAAATGCCATCCAGCACCGGATGGCAACCGTAAGTAAAATGTACATCAGTTAATTCAATCATCGTAATTATTTCACCCCCAGGGCCAAGGCAAGATTCCGTAGATTTTCCTCCATCACTGTTAAGTAATCTTTGCCCTCCTGTCTCTCCTCGGGAGTAACACCACCCAAGGGGTTCAACACCAGTGTTTCGGTACCTGCTTCCCGGGCAATCACTTCCGATACCCGCGGACTGACCAGGGCTTCAAAAAAGACATACTTGATACCGGTCTGACGGGCAATTTGAATTATTTCCGTCATGCGGGCCGGGCTGGGATCCGCATCCGGAGAAAGCCCCCGGATAGCCACCTGTTCCAAATTATACCGGTGGGCCAGGTAACCAAAGGCGGCATGGGAAACTATAAATTTACGTATAGCAGCCCCGTTCAAAGTTGCTGCATATTTTTTATCCAAAGCTTTTAACTGTTCCTGATACTGCCGGGCATGGTCATTATAGTAAACAGCATTATCCGGATCTGCCTTTTGGAGACCTAAGAGTATGTTATCCACCATCAAACAGGCGTTATGGGGATCCAGCCAAATATGCGGGTCCAGGTTCGAATTCAGCGCTTCTTTGTCATTGTGGGAATCACCGTCTGCATGACCATCCCCGGACAGCAGTTCAACACCCGCGCTGCAGTCCACCAGTACCGGTCCATCCTCTTTAAGTGTGCCCAGTAGCTTTTGCAGCCATGTTTCCATACCCACTCCGTTATAAATGATCACATCGGCCTTCTGTATATTAACCATATCCCGGGGTGACGGCTCCCAATCATGGGGTTCCGCTCCATCAGGCACCAGCTGCACCACCCGAGCTTTATCACCGCATACTTGCGTGCCAAAATCATAAACCGGATAGATAGTTGCGTAAACCAGCAAATCATCCCCTACCGAGCCTGTTACTTCCTGCTCGGAGGTACCCGAACAGCCAGTGAGCGAAAGACTAACTAATAACCAAATTAATCCCCATAACACAGTTGCTTTGCGCAATTACCTAATCCTCCTTTTTTGAGCACCGGGCACAGTAGCCAAAGATTTCAAAGTTATGCCTGGTAATAGCAAAATTTTTATCCTTGATTTGTTGTTGATCAAGATAATCCAAGGGGCAAAAATCTACCTCCTCGGAACTGCCGCAATTTAGGCAAATTAAATGATGCCGGTGACCGACCTTTTCCACCAGTTTATATCTGCCTTTGCCATCGCCAAAATCCGTCTTATCCAGCATCTCCAGCTGCTCCAACACACCTACATTACGATAAACGGTATCCACACTCAGGTTCGGGAATCGCGCTGATATCTTGCCGTGAATATCCTCAACCGTCATATGCCTGTTCTCCTGTACCATCACATTGATAATTTCCTGGCGCTGGGGGGTTATTTTATAACCATGCTCTTTAAACTTAACTAAAATATCCTGTATGATCAAAACGGTATCACTCCTAAACAGGAATCTTTCTTAAATAATAATAGAATACACACTCTTATTTGTCAAGTTAAGAACGGCTATCCATAAATAATAGTATTTACTATTTAACCTAAATAGAAGTTAACAAAACAAAAAAAAAGATAACCACAACTTTTATTGGGGTTATCTTGGCGGTAAATATTAAATTATGATTAGGAAAGCATAAACTGCTGGTTATCAATGAGTTTCAAAACGTGCGCCGCGGCAATCATTTTGGCATTTAGTACATCCGGAGTTTGGATTCTGGCCAGTTCCACCTGTTCCTTCACTGTAACTCCTTCGTTGACACTTTTATTTATCTCATCACTTAAGGTAAACCGGGACTCATCATACTGCGCAAAACTAATCGCTGAAGAAAATACATCCCGCAATAAAGTATTTTCCATTTGAGGGTCAAAATCCGGCAGAAAAACGCTGTTACCCCGGTAAATTTCGATTAATGCGGCCAGTAAATAACGTGCATCTTGATTTTTTTCTTCAACCATTCACTCATCTCCTTTTTGCCTAATCAATGTTAACTTTATTATACACAATAACCACACGCTATACTTTATTAATTCCTAACTCCTCAAAACAATTGTTTCTATAATTCTCCACGGACGTAGTCAAATGATCGTTATTTTGTTCCGCTATGTCAAGCAAGCCATGCATTATTTCCGTTAGTTTACTCGATTTGCTCTCTGCCAATACCTTGACGTAGCCTGCCCTGGCTGCAGTTGACATTTTCTTATCTTCATAACTAAAGAGGGGAGTGTTGTTGGCGCCCAGTAAACAAAATTGAACATAACGCCCATAGAGCTTTTGCACGTCAGCCAGTTTAACCGAAGAAGAGAACGAATTGATGAACTGTTCCTGGTTTAATGCCCTGGTGAGCACTTCATACCAGCTGATCACCAGTGCAGCATCCTTAGCGGGCGGGTTATTCGATTCTACTGCCATAAGATCTATATAGGCTTTGATATCAGGCTTCACCAAAGTATTATAGTCTTGATACTGCTGATAGTCAATAATTGGGTAAAACATGCCTTCGGCGGTATCCACTTTATAACCGGCGGCTTTAGTTTGGGCCAACAGCTGTTTTAACTCCTCGTCTTGAACGGCTTGCATATTGTTTATATCAGTACCGGCTATATAAGCCTCAACAAACTTTTGCGTTACAGAGTCACTATAAAACTTTGTTTCAAACTCAGGTAAAAAGTCTTGCTGGGCCTTTTCCAGCAGGATAACTATTTGCGAAGCGTTCTCCGGAGAAAGCTTCGCTATATTGCTAGCCACAAATTTATTTATTGCTGCCGGATCACCACTGTCGTTTGCCGCTAGCGCATTGAATTCATTCAACAAAGCTTGCTGCTCTGCTTGATTAATTTTCCCGTTGTCGGCCTGGTTTTGTCCAGGCCTATCACCGTTTATATCTGGTTGCTTGGTTGCCGAACAACCAATTAGGGCCAAAGCAACACACACAATTAATGCTGCTGTTAACAAGACTTTTCTAAACAACATAATTAAATTCCCCCCGTTATCCATAGCTTAGCTTTAAAACATCAGACATGAATTTGGAGAAGATTGTTCCTTCAAAAGTTCATAATCTATTTCCATTATCTTCACAGCCCGGTTAGCGCTAAGTGTTTAATCTCGTGGTGACA
Organism: Desulfoscipio geothermicus; assembly: GCA_016841905.1. Classification (GTDB taxonomy): domain Bacteria; phylum Bacillota; class Desulfotomaculia; order Desulfotomaculales; family Desulfallaceae; genus Sporotomaculum; species Sporotomaculum geothermicum_C. The sequence goes on from JAENYF010000032.1 coordinate 35,716, forward strand.
AAACAGCTAATGTAAACCGGCCCTGGCAGCCATGTGCCGCACGAAAGCTTCCGCCCCCACCCTGGTCCGGATCTTACCCTCCACCTGGGCATCGGCCAGCAGCTCCAGCACCCGGCGTACCTGGGGAGAGGGTTTCCACCCACCAGTACAGCCAGGACATCTTTTTCTCGGACGCTCATCTTCAGCCTTTCCGCCACTGCCTGTACCACAGGCACACCAGCCTGATGATGCTCGCTATGACATCCGGACCGCAGGCCCTGATTAACCCTGCCCGCAGATTAGCCAAGCCGCCCAGGGGATCAACCACCTGCCCTTCGTTAAGCTCCCCGCCCAGACCGGCAGATAAGGGCAAGGCCAGCGCATTAATGGTAAAGTCCCTTCTTTTTAAATTCGCGCACAAAGTACCCCCGGCCACCACATCGAAATCCACCTGTAGTTTACCGTCACCTGCAGGCAGCACCAGCCGGTACAGCCCGCGCTGCTCGTCTAAAACCACCAGGGTACCGTTTAATACTTGCGCCACTTCCGGCCATTCAGGCTCTGGCACATCCGCCGCCACTTCCACAACCAGGTCCACATCCCCGGGTGACCGGCCCAGCAGCTTATCCCGCAGCCAGCCACCTACAATATACCCCCGGCTGCCGGCAGCACTGATCATTTCATTAATTGATTTTAGTTTGTTATTCACTACCGGTCTCCCTACCAAGTTATTACTATAAGAAATTTAACTATTAATTCTTTTAACCCAAAAGCAAAACCTCCCTTATGGGAGGCTCACTATATAGACTCTGTTATTCTTTAGCCCGTGCTTCGTTGACGGTGATAACCCGTCCTTCCAAATCGGTACCGTTTAATGCTGCAATCATCCCTTCAGCGTCCTCGTCTTTTACCTCCACGAAACCAAAACCGCGTGAACGTCCGGTTTCCCTGTCGGTAATAATACGGCTGCCCAAAACTTCTCCGTATCTTGAAAAGGCCTCACCTAAATCTTCGGCTTTAGTACCCCATGGTAGATTACCCACATATAATGTGCGCGCCATCAGATCACCTCTTTTCCATTGCTGCTTT
>JAENYF010000033.1 GCA_016841905.1 Desulfoscipio geothermicus
GCTTCTCGTTTTTAATATATGGCTGCACCTGCTCCATACTATTTGTACCCGATTTGCACCCAGCATTGCATTCCTTTAAGAGATTAATAGTATCTTCATTCATAGTTGTCATCCTTTCTAGTGTTTGGGGGTTAATATGAGGAGATGCCAACTTTTTTATTCAATAAATAAAGTTATAAGTATAATAAATTTGAGGCCCTGCAGGTCCATGTTTGACAAGAACAACCAGATCCCACAACCTATGCCACTACTTCCTACGTACTTCCTTTCTATCCCCCTGTGTCTTGACAAAAGCATATTATTATCAAAATCCCTATGCAAAGTTTTCACTCCCCTCTGAAGAGGTATAGTAGTATGGTTATATACTTGTGCATATAACCATACTACTTCATTTAACCGAGGAGGTGGAAAAATAAATGCAAAAGGTTGCTTTAGATATGTACATGGAACAGATGAAGTGGTCCATGTGGTTCATCGGCATTATCATGGCGGTCTATATTGGCTTAGGCTTAAGTATTGTTGGGGGGTTCTATGGTATTGTTTATATTGCTTGAAGAAAGCATTCAAAGAACTGTTGACTTCAGTTATTCTAGTCTTAACTAAAATGCTAAATTAAAGTAGGCTACGGAAGCCATCAGCCTTGCACTGATTAAGTAGACTACGGGATATACACAGTTCGCATTCCCGCAGATAATAAAAGCCACCGTTCCCGGAAAAATACTTTTAAATTCGTTATATTTTTTCAGCAATACCGGAATTGCGTCTTCATCGGCAATAAATCCAAGCGTGATACAAGTAAGTGATAGTGCGTATGGTGACCTTATTTCATCAAGCATTTTCAGCAGATCTTCTGAATAATCCTTACCGGTGTTAGCAAGTATTTTGACCGCATTTTCTATGAACACAACATTTAGACTTGTTTTAAGCATGCCTAATATTCTTGGGATGATTACTTCCTCTTGCTCCAAAACTTTTTGAAAAACTATATGGTGATTTATAGGATCGCTCTTGCCTCGTAACATCTTAAGTAGTATATCAGGATCGCTTTCACGAAGCAGCCGTTCCCTTTCTTCATCTGCCCTTTTATCGTGGCTCCGTACAATATCTGATGCAATTTGGGACAATTCAGGGGTTTCAATCTGAGCATAGACAAATTGTTGGACAGTCAGGTCCTTCACCGGATTGTCTTTGAAAAATTTTTTTGTCAATATATTCTTATACAAATCTATCACCTGCTTTATTCATGTCAAAATCCATTCCCTGCTGAAACGGAAAATGCGGTTAAGCTATGGTTATCATACCCATTTAATGGGATATAACATTAGTCAGCCCGAAAAGGCACTTATTACTTTAGATGAAGCAGCTGCATTTCTAAGCATATCGGCCGAAGAGATACAAGAAATAATAAGTGGTGAACAACAGCATATAGATAAATATCATTCGTTTACAGGTAAAATGTTTCCTTATATAAAACTAAATAACAATCTAATTTATAGGGTTATAAAAGTATGAGTAGGGAAAATTAATTAAACATCATTGCAAGGTTATAGCCCTTTACCATACAGGCCCCCATGGAAGAAGGTATTGGTACCGGTTCATTCCGTTGAGAAAAAACGTGAACCAGTGTTTCAAAATCACTCCTGTTGCTCACTTGAATAACCGAGGGTGAAAAAGTATAAGAAAAAATGGCAAAATGATAACGGGTATAAAGATATTTCGGATATATTGTGAAAGTTGGAATTTGAAAAGTAGACATATAAAATATTTTATGTATATCGATTTCCCATTATCAAATTAAACCAAATGCAAATTATCCGGTTCCTCCAGTCCGGCCCCCGTTTTCTCCTGCATTCTAAAAATATCCATCCCTTTTCTGGTTGCCGCCCGGTAATTTGAATTTTTCTCCTTCCTTAACCGGAAAATTAAGCTGCACCAGCCTTTTTTTCAGCGCAGCCATAAAACCCCGCCGGGAAATATCATCTATATATTTCTCCCAATCTCGGAAAAAAGGTTCATCCGGTAACGGGATCTCCTGCCAGGACTTAACACGGGTATGATCAAAATAATTCTCCGTTAGAAATGACAATTGTTCTTGCAATGCCCCACCCTCCTTGAACTCACGTGAATTCTACCGGGAAGAATGCGGTATTTCCCGGTAAACTTCATCGGTAACCATAATTAATTCAAACGGTATTTTAAATCCTATTCTCTCGGCAACACACACATTAAATATAATTTTGGGTGCAGATTGGAATTCTTGGGTTAACTCCCTAGGCTGAGCTCCTTTAAGACATTTTATTATAGTGTCGGCTCCGAAACGCCCAACATTTAATTCATCCATTACAGAAACCGTCATCAGTGCCCCGTGCTCAACTTCTATATTTCCCAGTTGAGAAAAAACAGGCACGTTATGTTCATAAAACGGAGCAAATAAACCCGGCAGCTTTTCACTTTCCAGCGAGGCTATGGTGACAAACATGGCGTCAACCTGCGTTGCTAGTTTATCATACGCTTGCCGTACTTCTTGGTAATACCGCTGATAATCTTCCGGACTCAATGGTTCATCAACATAATAACGTACTATTTCAAAACCTTTTTCTGCAGCCAGATTTTCAACTTCACTTACCGCTGAGTAAACCCTGGCTACATCGGAATCCTCATAAACCATACCCAATTTTTTGAATTGCACAATATCATAAAAGACATTTAGCTGGCAATCAAATCGATTTGGGTCCATATGCGCCCACACGTGATCCAAACCCGAATCTTCCACGGAATCAATAATTCCTGCCCGCACTGCATTAGATGCGGCAAAAACCAAAACATCAGTATCGTGGATGTCGTCTCCTAAAACAACACCCGCCTCGGTCCCCATTGCCACTACAAGGTCCAAATCATTGTACTCATTTAAGCGATCAATAATATCTTGCCCGTTATCACCTGCTTTCAAGTTGTAAAAAGCATCATCCACAAACTCAATATATGGGCTTACATCCGTAGTCGCCAGCCACCGCCAGATCTCCCGGCTGTTATTACTGCTGCTGACAACATCAAATCCTTCTAAATTAGTAATCCAACCCCTTTCATGCAAACCATTAACAATTCCTACCAGCGTTTTCGAGTAAGTAATAAATTCCTCGCTTTCACAATAGCCGAACTGCCACTTAATGCCGTCTTCTCTGACAGCAGGAGTAAAATCACCGTTATCACCCGTGGCATAAGAAGGATTGTATTTAATTAAGCCGTTATAATTAATAGCCAATAGCCCCAGTAGAATAAAAGAAATAATTATAATTCTTTTCAATCCCGCGTCACCCTTTCTATAGCAAACAACAGCTCCTGCACGGTTCTTCTTTGTAATCCTAAAGATTTGCTTCCCAATATATGTATCAAAGAACCTGGGGACGGTTTCGAATGTCTCCTTAAGCTCGGCCAAGAGCAGAAGGAAAGCCATGAAACCATCCCCACATCAATCCTCAATACTCATCTTTGTTTATTCAGGCTATGAACTAGACAGCAGCTTGTGTTAAACTATACATTATTCATAGCTGTATAATTCAGAAAATTCACATCTAACTAACGCTTTCCTACTACTGAGGTACCGGTACCAGACACACATGTGTTAGACCTAATAAAAACAGAACTAGTTGGGATCTGCGCAGCAAGAGCATCACTAATATCAAATCCACCGGCTACTTTCTCCAGGTCTTCATCGGACAACTCGCCTTCCCCACCCTTTTCCAGGGCTTTAGCAATAAGCTCTTTTAATTGGTTGATTTCTTCCAGGCTGAAATCCAATCCCTCTTCCTTTAGTACTACCTGCACCTGTTCCGCAGTTTCCTGGCTGAATAACTTCTCAGCCAGAATGGCATCGGCCTCAATTTTCACCTGCAGTTGTTTGATCCTTTCTTCCATTTAGCGTTACTCCCTTCATTTATATATATTTTTCTTGTTTATAGCCACCTGATCAGCTAACCTCTTAAAGAGCAAACACAGGGTATTAAACATGTTAAACTTCATTTAATCGCTGGAAAGCACATTGTTTCTTCATTCAAGACTGTCAATGCTTGTAAGGGTTATTTGATATACAAATTAACCTTACATTTCCATCTTCCCATTATAGACATTAGTGCAATTCAACTAACCTATACTTTATCTCTTTTTTGCCAAGATTGCGTTTGATAGATGCTCAACTGGCCGGTCATCCTTATGTTTACTTCAAGGAAATATTTTCGTTAAAAAAATAACCAGCATCACCAAGGATGCTGGTACAAGTTGCTAATATTATATGCGTATTTTCTAAAATACCGCATTATCCTGCATATGTTTACAAATAATTATTTTCATCAATACCTTTTCATTTCCCGCTCGCCATTCACCACCTCAAACCCTCATCAACCAACCCAACGCACACGCTCACCAACCCGCACATCAACATGCGAAAAACCGTCATACCTCCCTACGCCGGGAAAACCTATTTTTTCCGCGACCGCCGCAACTTCACCCGGGACCACATCAGCCACCACTATATCCGTTGCATTACCGAACAGGTGCTGGACCTGCCGGACACCGCCCGCACGGTTGTGCACTGCACAGCGGTAGCCGGAGGTGATCACCACCGTCAGTATTAAAGTAAAGAAGACCTCCGCTTTGGCGGATACCTATTTTTTGTGCTTTCGCCAAAAAATCGAAAAGGTGAAATTCGGTCCCTTCAGATGAACGATTCGTAGGACCCGGGGTGAAGAAGCGGGTGGAAGTGGTGACCAGATGTTGTGATACAGCATCAGTAACTCTATTAATTAGTGAGCATGGTTTCTTAACCATTGTTCAATTTCAATAATATCGCATTTCCCTTGAGCTATTCTTAGCATAAATTGTACAATTTCTGTAATCATTTAGTTCCAATATTGTAACGGCAATTACAAAGGCAATTCTCTTATTACCATCAATAAAGGGGTGGTTATTAGTGATTTTGAATAATAATACCGCTGCTTTAGTGAAGATATCTAAATATAAATCTTCCCCTCCAAAAGTAGCCAATGGTGAATATAGTGCACTTTCCAGGAGCCCTTTGTCCCTAATACCATAGGTTCCACCGGTAGTTCGAATAAGCTTATCGTAAATATCCAATACGGTACCCAGCTCTAACCATTTCACCGGGCCAGTTCCTTTAACGCCGGTTTGTATTTATCAATAATTTGTTCGGCAACTTTTAGCTGTTTGTTTTTTTCCAATCGTTTTTTTAGGTTTTCCAGAATATTTTCGAGTTCTGCAGGGGACAAGCTGGCCAGTTGTTCGACTAGGTTATCATTTGTTGCCAAAACTAATACCTCCCATTTTGCATGTTTTAATGCAATTTTATAATAAGTTTACCAAAAAACGAAGTGGTAATACTTTAAGTTTTCATAATGATTTATAAAAGGCACGGAACTTGTCGCCGGAGAAATAAAACAAATTCGCCAATCGCGCCCAATCGCTGCTTGATTTCCTCCTCCAGCTGATGCGATTTAGCAAAACAGCTCGGCCAGCTCAGCGATCAGCCTGGTCATCTTCTCATCAAACGGTTCCCCGTCATCCTCAGCTTCTTCAATCCCCACATAGCGCCCCGGGGTCAGGATATACTCGTGCCCTCGCACTTCTTCAATGATGTTCTTTCTAATCTCGGCTTCCGCTTTGGTGGAGGTGCTCATCGAGCCGTTGGCCAGGACAAAGCCGGCCACTCCGTTGGGGGATAGCTTGCTGATAATATGCTCAATCCAGGCGTAGTTGGCGTTATTGGCCGGGGGGATGCCGTACTTCCAGCGGGTTCTTTTTGAGTATAGCAATTTACAAGTAGAAGATTTCGGAATAATTAACGAGGCATTAATGGTCTACGCGGAGAGGAAACTGGATTTCGTAGATACACTATTATATGCATATAATAAATTAGGAAAACATGAAGTTTATACATTTTCATTTGTTTTGAATGAAGATTTCATGGATTGGACCGTGCCAAAGGCTACGGTTATAATATAAAACCGCCTCAGCCAGTTTGCTGTCGACGATCAGGACATCGGCCAGGGTACGTTCACTGATATCACTGTCGCATTCCCCGCAGTTCATCTTCAAGTTCGGAAAAATACTCCGCTGCCAGCGCAATGCCTGCTTCAAGCCCAAACTTTATTTTGACACTGGATGAGGTTAACTGAGCGAAGCGCTCTTTATATTCTTGCAGGTCCACATGCCAGGCGTCGCCTCTGTAAAAGTGTATTTCCAAATGTTCAGTAAAACAGATCTCATTCAGGCCCAACACTTCGGCTTGTTTGATCTGCTGAAAAGGACTGGTTGAACTATCGGCTGAGATAGAAGAATGCAGATGATAATCGCAACGCATTATTGGAATACCTCCTTAAAGAAAGCATTCAAAGAACTGTTGACTTCAGTTATTCTAGTCTTAACTAAAATGCTAAATTAAAGTAGGCCACGGAAGCCATCAGCCTTGTACTGATTAAGTAGACTACGGGATATACACAGTTCGTAATCCCGCAGATAATAAAAGCCACCGTTCCCGGAAAAGTACCAACCGGGTATGGCAGGCTAGTAATTTGTCATATGCAAATAAGGGGACAGTTATCACCACCCCTATTCCTCCCCAAACAAGGTCAGCTGGCGGAATTCGCTTCTGAATACAGCCTTTTCCAGTCTCTCGTCCTCCTGGAAATCACCGGAGTCTCGGATAATTTCTTCGAACTTGAGGTACTCTTTGTTGCCCATAGACGTCGTGCGGATTTTCAGCATGTAGATCAGGTTAAAACAATTCATAATGGAATTTTGCTTAAGATCGGAAAGACAGATCAGCTGGGTACGGTGCTTTCTAGCAATCTCAAAAAGAGGATTCAGCAAATGCTCGGAAGAGATCGGTCCAAAGGGGTTATCCATAACCAAAACACTGCTGCTTTCTTTCTCCGCTACTCCGCCGAGGTTTGCCATGGCCCTGGTGCGAGCATAGCTCATCAAGGCGGAAAGGACGGAGAAGAACACCACGAACTTCTCACCACCGGAATTCTGGTGGGCGGCGTCTTCCCATAGTTTCAACCCGCTGTTCCGGGGATTAATGTCGATTTTATAGACACTGACCGGAATATGGGAATTACCTAGATAGGTATTCAGCAGTTCCCGGCTGGACATGAGCTTAATCACGCTTCTGCGGATCTCCTCCGGGCGCTTATTCAATCGACTTTCCTGACGGACTTTTTCTATCCCTGCTTCAATATAGTGTTGCATCCGCTCTCTGGCCTTTTCACTGCTGTCCGAAACCAGATCTATTTTCAGCATTTGCACCGGCCGGCTGCGCCCTTGCAGGCGAATCCGGGAATGCTCCGAGATCCATTGAATCTCTTCGCAAATTCTCAGCCCATGCAGAAACTTTGCTCTACCATATCCTTTTTGTTCCGCTCCAGGTTGGCCAATAGCAGTTCATAAACCTGCAGCAGGTCGGAAAGTTTCTCTTGATGAATACTCATGCTTTCGAAAAGAAAGTAAAAACGATCAAAGGCAAGGAGCGCCCGCCCATCTTCATCTTCTTCCCCCTGAGCATCATCCCAAAGTTTATCCAGGGCCCGAATAATATTGTCGATATTGGGGTTCTTCTCGCGGTAATCCTCCCTAAGGCGGCTATAGCCGTTGCGCAGACTACGAACATCCTGGCGGTTCCGACGGTCCTGCTCCCGGTAACGCTGCTGCAGTTCCTTGGTCTGAGCTTCTAAGTCCTCTCCCGGTAATGATGGAGAACCTAACGCTTAACCGGGTGATTCCTTTTATCGCCTAGCCTCATGCCAGGTAATTCCCGCCTGCTCCACCCGGTCGGCCAGGACCTGCATCTTTTGCCCGAAGACCTGTTGCAGGCGCTCCGCCTGGAATAACAATGCGGGATCCTGCTCATAGCGGGTCAAAGCAGGCCAGGGTAAGTCCCGCCTCGGCTTGAACCACCGTCTAGTTTCCACTCCAGGAGGATGAAGGTGGGTTGCTTTTGTTTGCGAAAGAAACCGGCCATTTTGCGCCCCTGAATCCGCACCTCCGGTACAATCGGCTGGAGAAAAAGCTGAACCAGAACGCTTTTCCCGCCACCGTTGGCCAGGTTCAGGAGAGCACTTTCACCTCCATGAAAGTCGAAGCATTCATCCATAATGAGCCTGCTATCATTATTATAAGAGAAGTTAATGATCCGAATGCGGTTCAGGAGCGGCATGCTCTTCACCTCCTTGAAACAGGCCGACGATCTCTGTGACCCGGTTGTCATTTAAGTAATAATTCAGCATCAAATCATCAAGCTTCCGGGTAGGCCGGATCTCCCGTTCATTATCCAGAATCCTAATCAGGCTTTCCCGTTCCAGAAGACGCCAGACATTAAGAACCGTTCCGGCTTTTGTTTTCCGGCTCTTCTCCTCAAAGCCTTGCTTGCTTTCCCACAGTTCGGCAATCCTGATAAAATTCAGGGAATACTTTTCTTCCAGAACCAATGCCTGTTCCACATCAGCGGTCAGGGATGCAAAACGCTGATCCAGTTCCTCCAGCAATTTGCTGAGACGTAAAAATTCCCGCTGTTTGGGGTTCTGTTTTTTGCCCCCGTAAAAGAGGAAAAGAGTATACATAGCAATATAAGTCAGCAAATAAGCGTCTGCCAAACGGGCATCGGACGAAATCCATTCCCTAAAATCTTTGTTGGTGAACCCCAAGAGGCTGTTGCCACCGGCAGGAACCAGATACAAGGTGCTGGAAGCCTCGACAATTTGAAAGTCAAGCTCTTCTTCCATTTCAGCTAGAGCCTGCCGCACCTCCGGGTTACGGAATTCCAGAAAAAGGTCGCTGTCCGTCTCCCTGTCCAGTTGGCCTTTGTCCAATAATTTTTTAAACATCTTGAGGGCTGTGTTCAGACTGCTCATTTTACCTCCACTACAAAAAAGAAATCACTGATTTGGACCGATTTGCTGAAGTGTTCCGCACCTTGACTAAGGAGAATTTCTTCCTTAACTATTGCCTCGTCCGGTTTGATCAGCTGCAGACTTTCCACTCCAAACAGATCCGGATCATCGTAGGCGATCCCCATCAGACAGAAATCCAAATCCAATTCCCCGGTAGGGTTAGCCACGACTTCATGGGTTTCTTGTTTCCATTCCCGGATCTTAAGAGGGCCAAAATCGTAGAGCTTGAGCAGGGTATGGAAGAGCAAATCTCTTTCCGTCAACCGACAATAGAGCTCGGCCTGATTTTTAAGCTCGCCGATCAGATAACTGAGACGGAACCCCTCCCCATGCTGCGCCGAAAATTCCAGGATAAACCGGATGAATTCGCTATTCAAACGATTGATTTCTTCCACATTGAGACGCTCCCGGTCTTCGTTCAATTCCTCAATCTCGATCTCATCCCCCTGCGCATCTTCCTGCCTTAAACGGCTTTGAACCTCAAATAAACTAAGAATATTTAAGGTCCGCTCAGGGTTGGACTTAAATAAAGGGTTGAACAACCGCCAGAGCAAAGGAATGTCTTGCTCATCACACTGCTCCAGCCTCTGCAGGATTTCCTGCTCAAAGTTGAACTTTTTACTGCGGGCCAGCATAAAGGAATCCTCCAAGGTATCCTTATAGAGAGTAGACAGCTGGTGCCGGTCCACAATCAATCCTCTCTGTTCATTAATCGTGGTATGGATATTGCGGCGGATTAGGGCGATCTCCTGCCGGGCTTTTTTCATCTCTTCGTCCAGCTCCACTCTGGCCTGTTCCTCTTCCCTTAAGCGTTCTTCGGAAAGGGTGATCATGCCCAGAATCTCCTTCATCATCCCATATTCTTCTTCCAGCAAAGCATAGGTGCTATAGGTTAATTTCTCGTACTCCCGGATATCCACATCATAGATATTTCCCCGGATCTTCTCCATGAACTGCCGGAGATCATTCTTTTTCTGCCTCACCATCTGTATCAGGCTGCTGCTTTGAGAGATGGCCTTTTTATAATTTTTGCGTTTGATTAATTCCCTGAGTTTCAGTTCTTCAATGGTAAAACTGATCTCCTGCTCCACCTCTTTGGTCCGGAAAAGTAAGTCATACCCTTGGTCTGTAAGCTGGTAGGTAATGATATAGCCCTTATCGCCTTCGTGGAGTTTATCTTCCACCAGACGAATTCTAGTCTCGCTCATCCCCCGGCCGTAGGTCATAATGGGGTAATAGCGCGCTTCCCCGCCATTCTGCAGGATATCTTTAATGATGTACTCCGTAACCTGACGAATCCCATCGCCGGGCAATTCCACCCCGTAAGCAGGCAGAATCAGGCGCACGAACACGGCGATACTATCCAGAGTGCACTCCTCATCTTCCGCCAGGGTCCGTTCCATAATAAAAACCAGCACGGAAAAGATCAGATTATCCAACTGACCCGCGCTGAATAAACGCTCAATCTCCATCCTGCGGTTGGTGCGGTTGACGATGGAGTCCACTGCGGCAATGACCCGCATTCTTTTCTCAAAGCCTTCCAGGAAATCAAAATCTCCGTTCATTAAGTCCCAGTCCTCACTGTATAATCTCACAGCCGCAATTTTCCGGCTCCTCTACCCTTACTCCAGCAATGCTGCCAACACCTGATAATTCAGGATTTCCTGGGGAATATACAGTCCCTGCTGCAAAAAGAACAGTCTGTCCTCATCCGGCTCCAGTCCCAGCAACCTCCCGAACTCCTCAACTTTAACCTTAAGTTCCCGCCTATCAGGACTTGGCGGCAGATCTCGTGCTTCGGCCAGGTGCAGCATGTTTTTGTAAAGGGCCTGAAAGGGCCTGAGATTAAGAGCGGGGTTTGACTTTTGGGTACGGTAATATAGGCGGATTCCTTCATAATCAAGATCGCCGAAATAAAGGAAATTTCCCTTGCTCAGGACTTCCCGGCCAAACATTTCCTGAGCGTAATTTTCCAGAGCTTTGGGTTTGGTTATCTTATTCCCTTCACCATAGATCAGAGCCTGGACAGAAGTGCCGGCCAGGCAATTTTTCCCGGTTTCCCGCAGGAGTTTCCGCAAAGTGAACCAGGTATCCTTATTCTCGATCACCAGCAAAGTCCCCGGTAGTGAGCGCTCATGAACATACTCAAAAAAGGGTTCAGGAGTGTCGTAATAATTTAGAAGGTTTTCCGACAACCCATTAAATCGGAACACTTCCCGGAGCAATGCAAACTGCTCATCTATCAGCTTCTCTTTACCCCAGACAGAAAACGAACGTTCCTTGCGGGACATGGGCTGTTCGAGCAAATGGGCCCGGTACCAAAGATACCGACTTAAGCCCTCCAGGATTTCCCGATGGCGAACATAGACCTCCGGCTTTTGCAGATAAGCGGCAATATTCAGGGTTGGTTCCAGTCTCCGGATCGGTTCCAGACAATCCGTATAATCTTCCCGGGGTTTGATAATCCGGTATTTATTCGCCAGAGAAGGCACCCGTCCGTTTTGCCCCGAGGCCTTGACGGGAATCAGCTTGCCTTCGGTCAGCAGCTCTGCCACAAAACTATAAAAAGCAGGATAATTCGGTTCACCTAAAAGCTTCTGAAGTTCGAGCACTGTAATACCGCTCTTGACTTTAACCCATTGCTTTAATTTTTCTGCAGGAGTTTCCGACATGATACAACCTCGCTAAACATGTTTTCGATATAATTATGCCAATTATTACCCGTTCCTGCAAATTTCTAAAGCAAGAATGCTTAGGATAATGTACTAAGTAGTTGTTAAATACCCCTTTTTTCCTCCCAAAGACGTGTGCGTTCTTCATAACTCACTTCTTTATGTATTTGATGCAGCATCCATAGATAGCCGAAAGCGTCGCTAAACATAGCGTTGGACACTCCGTAATCAGCCATTTCAGTCACCGGTTGCACTTCAGTACAACCTACGCTGATCGCCTTGGCATAGGTTTCCTTGATGTGTCACCCTCATCAGCGTCACGGTAACATACCACCACACCAGGCACATCTTCGGCTTCCAGAGCATTTAAAACAGCCGGGTTATGGGTGGTAACAATTACGTCGATACCTTTTTTCTTGCCCAGTTCCCTTAAGGCGCTAATTAACTTTTTTGCCCTGCTGGGGTGCAGGCCGTTGTCAACTTCCTCAACCACTACAGTAGTCCCCGGCTTTTTGCCCACCAGCGCTGCTAGTGTTGACAAATACCGGAGTGTGCCGTCCGACATACCCCTGTTGTCAACGGGCTTAGTATAACGGCCAAATTGTTCTATAAAGCTCAGCATTACATCTCCTGTAGGCGTATCAAGGACTTTTATATCTACAATTTGTTGCTCGGGAAAATCCTGGAGATATTTGAGCAGCAACTGCTTATAGTTATTATCTGGGTGGTTTCAATGGCCCAGTTCTAGTACTTCCGGATGGCAGCTTCCAGCAGTTCGGAGAATTTCCTGGACTGGACCAGGTTGCGCCTGGAGAATGTCTTGATGCTGCCTTTGAGCAGCCGGTTGAGCAGTTCCACCGCCAGGTTCTTCTGCTTCATGCCTTTGACTTCTTCCATGAACTCGTCCGATAGTAGATCGCTTTGGAGACCAACTGGTTCAAGGCGCTGTCCAGCTGGGAGGTGGTTTTCTTTTTGCTGTCGTCACCGAGCATTTTGACCAGGCCGGCTTTGACGGCTTTATGGAAGCCGACCTCTACGTTGAGGGCTGCCGCAGTAGCGGTGGTGGCGCACAGGGAATAAGCCCTGGCCATTTCGGTGACCAGCTTGAGATAGTCGTTTTTACGCTCCTCACGGAGCCCGATGATATAATCGATGACTTTCCATCGGGATATGATTTGGAATTGCCCTCCCAAACATACCGTGCAATGTTCCTTTTGCTGCTACCGGTAAATTATTATGAACGGGCGGGGGAGAAAAATACCGTCACTGCAAGGTCTTTAGTTAACCCAAGTAGCTGTACGGACATGAAGAGCAAGACAATCCCGAGCGCTATTACCTGTGAAACACTGTATTATCGAATCCCTTGTCTATATAATCTTTAGGAGCAAAATCACGGATAAAAGGAGAAACCTGCATTTCCCTCGAAGTAGCCCATAATAATACAACCTTATTCTTAGCCCTTGTTATGGCCACATACAATATCTTTTTCTCATCGTTTAAGATAGCATCATAATCTTTATCATAACTTTCGGTATTTCTTTTATCGCTTCTTTGACTCAGTTCTTTAATTCTGCTAAGGTTGGGGTAATGGAAACGGTCAAAGTGCAATATAAAAACGAAATCAAACTCCAACCCCTTCACGCTGTATGCATCTGTAAAGAAAACCGGTTTTTTGTCCGCGCTATGGTCGAACCGCCGGCCATATTGTTCAGTGGTAATCAGGAAGAAATGACGTTCTAACACCTTTTTTACCGGCGGATTAATCCCTCTTAGCAAATCTTCCTCATAACGGTGGATAACCGCAACAGTACTGCCGGGTTTTTGCTGCATTATTTCTTTTATGCTTTGTACCAGGTAGTTACATAAGGCATTATCGGTTTGATAATAGCGTATTTCCGGCTTATCACCTTCCCTGACAAAGTTACGCCCGTCCTCTCGTTCATTTTCCACGTCTTCAAATTTAAATGAGTTTGCCAGAGACATTATTTGTTTTGTTGACCGGAAGTTTTTGGTTAAGTTTCGAGTGCGGCGCCCCTGAATTTGCAAGCCAAGATTGGCGTAGGAATGCGGGCTTCTTTTATAAATCCGTTGTTTAGGGTCCCCCGACAAAATAATTGATTTTTTTGTTAATTTAACCAATACCTTAATTTGCATGGGCTGCAAATCCTGTACCTCATCCACAAATACATAGTCATAGTACATTTCAAAGGGCACCTGGTCCAGGTTCTGCAGCAGTAACAGGGCATAGTCTTCCATATCCAGGTCATCATGATACTTGTCCCGCATAACTTGCTGATATAGTTCGAAGATGGTCAAAACCGTGTTCCTTTGAGCCTTGGTCAACCGGGGGTTGTTACTTCGTCCTGTGCGTTCCACTTCCAGGTATTCATTTTTACTGACCAGCCCGTTTGCTTTCATCCAGAATATTTCTTCCAGAAAAAAAGCAGCATTTTGAGTTTCAAAAAAACGTTCTTGTTGGGGTAGCCACTGATATTCTGCCGAGCTTTTATACATTTCCAATATGCGCTCAATGCGGCTCCTAAGGGTATTTTCCTGCCTTTTAATATTGCGTAGAGAGGCATCAAAATATTTTACATCCAGAAAACCTATTTGTTTTAATAGGCGAAAGGCCATGTAATGAAAAGTATCCATATGTAGAATATGATTATCTTTAAGGTCCATAAAAACCGGAGACAGCTCGGCGCGTTTTTTTGCATCATCCAGCAAGGTACGGTTAAAGGTAAGGTATAAAATCCGCTGTGGCCCGGTTTCCTTTTCCATCACCTTAAGCATCTTATATAGCAAAGTTATGCTTTTGCCGCTGCCGGCTGATCCATTGATGAGCATTTGCGCTTCACTTTGCCGTACCACGGCCTCTTGTTCTTCGGATAATACTATCCCAGGCAACAGCCCACTGGTATCGAAATAATGATAATTCTGCCATGCTTTAGCTGAACGCAGGAAAAAATCGGCTGCGTTTTCACTAGCTTCTGCCAGCGTTCCTGTCGATGACATACTCTCCCTCCTTGCAGTGCAGCTGGTGCGGACACATTCCACAATGCTGCCCTGGTGATGGTTTGATATCGTCCCACAGAGCATTATCGTTGAATTCCTTCAGCCACTCCCGTTCTTTCGCAGCCCCCCGGTTATATGCATTTTTAATCTTGAAATTTACTCCCTGAGCATATCTACCGTATAATTTCTGAATAGCACTCATAGCTTTTGGGTAACTAACATTTTGAAATTGCATATAGTCTCTGATACCCCTGACCCGAGAAGTGCGGATCAGGTTTTCTTTAAGGGCTTCAGGCCACTGGGGAAACAGCGGAAACAAAAATTTTCTCACACCCTCCCAACCGTTGGCCTGTTGTACTAGTAGTGAACCGATTACTCCAAAGACAATCCGCTGGTGAAAATCAGATTCATAACATGGATGAGGTCTTAAAATATTGGAGTAAAAAAACTTGCGCGGGCAAAAATCTAGATCCAACCAGGCAAGTGCAGGGAAATTTGCTTGCAATGGTTTGTTTTCCTGCTTATCCTCCTGTGCAGTTGAGGCTGTTTCCGCAACCGATGCCAAAAACGACTCTATTTCAGCACTGATATTTTCACTTGAGTGACCATCCATTCGAAAACCGCTTTCCCGGTACAATGAACTCAATACATCATAAAACACGCTAGCATCATCATTCTCACGCAAACCTTTGATCCAACTGATAATTAATTTCTTTCCCCTGAAAAAGCTAAGGGTATTAAACAAAGTAAACTTTAAAAATGATTCGTTGTGCTGTTGGCAAATATAGTCAACCCACAGGCAGTGACAATGTAATTTATATAAACCGGGCGGATCGCTTTGCTTAAAGGATTTTTTAAGCCAGCTATGAGTGAGATTCCCTGGCATATGATTATTGCGTTGATGATAAGCAATTAAACTGTTAATTGAAAGATCGGTAATATGCAGTTTCTCAGTTTCCAAGATTAACCCATCTAATTGTTCGATGTTATGAATCTGATGTTTTTCTACAGGCTCGAGATCAATTTCTTCTGGACGCAAACTAAATAGCACAGCCAGACAGTTTCTAATCTCCGGCGTCCTGACCTGCCAATCGTCAGGAGCTGGAAATGACAGCGCCCGTTCCAGCTTTGCGGCAACGCCGGCAGGAAAAGGATTGTGGTCCTGTTCTTGTAATCCCCGCCACATCTGCAGCAACTTTTCCAGGTGCCCTTTCAAAGAGACAGCGTTACTTCCATCCGGCAGCACGGTGAGCAAAATTCGCTCCAATTCCAGAGTAAGCTCTTGGAGTTGCTTTACTGTCACCGGGTAACGCCTGGCCTGCAAATAAGAGAATGAACGGAAGGGGTTAGTCAAGTACTTTTTGGTGTGGTTGCGCTGCACCTCATCCCGGGCCAGATCATCGAAGGTCTTACCTGCTTCCGTCAATTTATCCAGTGAAACCAGCCTATCCTTTATTTCAGTTAAAGTGTCGACGCCTTCCATGTAAGGTTCAAGCACCCTGAGCAAAGAGATGGCCTGTTTGCCGTTCATTCCCTTGCTTATAATCCAGCCAGAGGTCAAACATTCCAGGTAAACCTCGTAATTTAGCTTAATTTCTGCCCCTTGTCTATTAAACTCATAGAGATAGAAAAAAAACTTGCAAAACGGGTAATCAAACAAATTGATCTCGCTGGCGGCAGGGTTGATAATATCACGCATAGACTTGTTCAATAAGTCTGCATTCGGGGATGTGTACTGCATTTGACGTTGTGCAGGCCGGTTTACGGTTGCAGCCATATGTCGCCTAATATGTACCGGCGAATTAAAGGTCAGCAGTTCCAGCGACAAATCATCAGTTTGACCTTTGTCAATATCCTTTCCCTCAACAAAGGCTATAAAGCGAGTACCTCTAGTAAGCTTTGTTTCTTCAGGCAAACTCCAGTCGGCACTGGTCCGCAACGTAATAGTTTGGTACAGTTCTCTCCAACCCCGGGACAAATTGGGATACTGCTGGTAATACGGTATGCGGAACACTACCGGAAAACCCCAACTCCGGCAGCGGTGGAAGAATTCCATAATCGGAGCTGTCACCCGATACATTTGATAAACATACATGACCCTTAATGACGACACACCAAGCGCTTTGTATAAATGACCAATGTCCTTATTCTTGCGCTGCTCAAGCAAAAAACGAACTTGTTTATCCTGAATTAAACGTTCAAAAAGTTGTTGAAAAATCGTTTCTTCAATTAATTTATGACCAGGCGGCACCAACTTTTCGACCCCGGCTTCCACGGCATAACAAAAGCTATAAACCAGTTCATCAATATTGTTTTCTAAAGTTCTGGCAGCGGCGCCAAAGTCCACCGCCAACTCTTTCAGCTGTTGCCTAACCAAGGAGTCCAATCTGACCCGGGTTAGCGGCATGTTCCACTCAGGGTAAAGAATTTCTTGCAACCTTTGGTAGGTGAAAATATTGGTTTTTGTTTTTTTAGCTACCGCCACATTTTTTAAAAATGTGCCCAGGGTGATGGCAGCAGTAATATGCAGTTCATCAGCTTGAAAATCTAAACTGCCAAAATAGGCTCCGGGGTTCTGGTATGTTTCCACATTAAACACCGTACTCTTCCCCCTTAATCAAATCACCCCATGAATTAATCACGTAAGCAGGCGCGAATGAGTCCTTTAACCGGATATATAAACCTTTTCTAGCCCGTGTCATGGCCACATATAACAGCCTGGTTTCTTCAGCCACAATTTCATCATTTTCCAAGCTGCTCAACTGTTCATAGTAATTGTTTCTATAAGAACTAGAATTTATATGTAAATGATAGCCCACCAGCAGCCGGTCTTGTACAGCTTGCAGTAAAACCTGGGAGCGAAATTTACTTAAAAAAAGATGTTTGGTTATGGGAATGACTACATGATCAAATTCTAAACCCTTGGCTTGGTGTACAGTCATACATTTAAAGCGGTGCCTCCTGTCTGCTTCGGATGCAGCCAAGGGGATTTCTTTGTCGTCGGTCTGAATATTTAAACGAAGGAATTTTTCCAGACGAGGTAGTGTAAGCACGGTGTCGGAAAAGTTCTTTTGGATTAAATACATTAGATAATCCAGGTTAAGTTCATACTCAGTTTGGCACACGGCCGCTTCCCTAACTTGCAATGCCACATCCTGATCGGGAGAGCTTTTTTGCAGGCGGCGCAATATACGTTCGGCATAAACCCGCGCCGGGTTACTCTCATCGATGATCCTGGCTAAAACTTGCAAAACAGGAGCATGACCAGCCATTATTCTAAATTCCTGCCACCGGGACCAGTCCGGCTGCTCCCGATATAAATCCGTTAAGTATTCTCTTTCTGGAGTATAACGGCCAAAGATGGTATAGTTGGACAAAGTACTAGCGCCGTACGACGAGCGGTGCAAAGGAAAAAACTCACTATAAGTATCCGGAGCAATTAAAGCACGGACCATTATGTAAAACTCACGTACGGGATCTGTACGGTAAAAATTCCCCTGGGTTGCCCCTTCACAAAAAAAATCCGTTTCCTTGCACCATTTAATTATGTCTTGTACATCCTGATTAGTGCGCACAAGCAAGGCTGTGTCGGTATTGACAAGGCTTTGTAAAACCTCTTTTAATTTAGCTTGGGTAGTAAAAAGCTCTATTCCGGCACAGTGCCCCTTATCCCTTAATGTCGGCATAAGAATGTCATTGGCGGTATATTGGAATTTGGCTACTGTTTTACCCCAGCGACGGAAAAGCGCGTTCATGCGATTTAACAATTTATCCATGGTACGGTAGTTTTTCACCAGTAATTTATGCTGCACATCCAGGCCACGCTGCTGTAACCCCTGCTTTAATTGCCTGAAGGCGGTGTAATCTGCTCCCCTAAACCGGTAAATGCTTTGTTTCTCGTCCCCAACAACAAATAACCGGCAACCCAGTTGATCAAAAAGCCAGAGCAAAAATTGCACTTGTATGATGTCGGTATCTTGGAATTCGTCAACCATCAGAAAGCGAATAGGTATTTTATCTATTATACCGGGTAAATCTGGCAACCGGTCAAGGAAGCGGATTAAGTCACTTATCTCCCATTGATACTGCTCGTCTTTTATCCTATCTAGTTCTTCACGCAGCCCACGTATCAGAAAATGCAAAAGATTCGACATTTGTTGCTGGTCAGCACCGAAATCTAAATGATGAATAATTTTTTCGCTATTGATTGCTTTGTTTTCCAGCACCGAATTGACATCCAGCGCCATATTAACAATAAGGTATTGGGGAATAAAGCTGATGGGATGATATTCTTTAGGGTACTGGATAGAATATTGATCAATTAGCTTTTCTATGATTTTTTGCTTGTTAAAGCGAAAACTCCTCAACGAAGGAGTAGAAGGAAGCCCCAACTCAGGCCCGGCAGTTTCTAAAAACCATTTAGCAAAGGAATGGATTGTGGAAATGCGCAGTTTTTGGGACTCTTCTATCCATTCCAGGTAGCGTTTTTGCCCGGTGATTTTAAAATAAACCATTAGCCGGTCAGTTAGTTTTCGGCGCATATGTACGGCAGCCTCATTGGTGAAAGTGATCAAGGCTATTTCAGAAAAGGAAAGGGCCGGATTGGCATGTTTTAAAAACAGCAGGCGTTGGATCATCACCGTAGTTTTACCGGTGCCTGCCCCGGCAGATACGATAATGTGAACATCCACATTTTCATGCTCGGCTTCGTATTGCTCACGGTTGAACTGAGAATTCCCGCAGATATACACATATAAAGCCGTGTCGGTCACGATCCCATCCAAAAAGGCTACTTCACTGGTAGGAAGTTGGCTGTTAAAATGGATTTCCTCCCAATAGAAAAGCCCGTATTTTTTGGCTTCAAGCCAGGCATGGTTATGCTCATAATTTTCAAGACTGTCCGTAGTAAAAAGAAAGACCTTAATCCCCCGGTGAATATCGCCAAGCAGGCGGGTTGAGAGAAAACCGTCAACAGTCTGGGTAAAGATAAAAATAGAATTTTTGGCAGCAGAGAAATCCATGCCCACAACTGGTCCCTCCAAGCAAAGTACCATTTGTTTCTTGTATTATGCAAAATACAATAAAACCCTTCTTAATTTGACAAATAAGCATCAGATTGGTAATTTTTTTGTTGGCAGGGACTCTCTGGTAAAACAGAAGAGAATCTTTAGCAATAACCATGTATTGTACTTGTTTAAGTAATAGTGAAACATATTTAGATCAACCATTCATCCCCAACATTAATTCTATTTTATTCCTGATTCAACTCGGTATAATCGGCACGGAAGTATACTTTGTAATCCGATGGCTTAAAACCATAGGCTTTGATCATTTTTACAATCAAATTACGGATACTGTTGCCACTCATATTAGTTTCAATGAATACCCTATCCAGTATCGGTTGTGGTCTCCGCATACCGTCCGGTGAGGAGGAAATGTATTTAACCTTTTTACCGTTCATGCCTGGAGCATGCTCAAAGGAGAGAAATTTTTCCGTATCTATAGCGAACAATAACTCAGCTGTTTTAAGCAGCATTTTTTGCCAGGTATTAACTTCAATAATTTGTTGATCATTAATTTTAAAAGCAAAAGGTCTTTTATGTGTAAAATTCTCATAGAGTGTATGTTCGACATTATGATCAACCAAATAATCCGCATAGTTGGGAATTGTTTTTCTTTCAGCTTCCTCGTCTGCATCCTCATCATCAATAAACTCTACTGAATCCACATTAAGCTTATTAATAAATTGGTCAATTAACTGTTCATAATCATAAACAAATAGAGCTAGCTCATCATATTGCCTGCGTGTTTGAAAATCTCTCTTGTGGAAAGAATCATTAGACTTATTATTGATGGCGTTCATTGTGTCGCTAATAACTTCTTTAAGAAGTTCCAAGCTTTCGGCTAAATCCATAGCTTTATTGGGAAATTCATTTTTTATTGACTGCATAGCGCTATCAAGATCCATTAACTACTCACTCCTCATTTCGTTTCTTATCAGAAGAACACCTTACCTGCATCCAGTATTTACCCCCTACCGCCCCAGCTGCCCGGCTTCATTCTCACACATCAGCTTGGTCTGCTCCATCACGATCTCCACCGCCTTCGCTGTCTTATCCGGTGGATACCCGTATTTCTTCAGCAGCCGTTTGATGATCATTTTCATTTTGGCCTGCACGCTTTCACGAATGGCCCAGTCTACGCTGATGTTGTTCTTAATCGCAGTGGTTAAGTCTCTGGCGATCTGCACCAGGATCTCGTCACCCATGACTTCCCGGGCGGATTCGTTTTCGGCCAGCGCGTCGTAGAAGGCCAGTTCGTCTGGGGTGAGGCCGGTGGTTTCGCCGCGTTTTTCTGCCTCACTGATCTCTTTGGCCAGTTCAATCAGCTCCATGATCACCTGGGTGGTTTCAATGGCTCGGTTCTGGTACTTCCGGATGGCCGCTTCCAGCAGTTCGGAGAACTTTCGGGACTGCACGAGGTTGCGCCTGGAGAAGGTCTTAATGTTGCCTTTGAGCAGCCGGTTGAGCAGCTCCACCGCCAGGTTCTTCTGCTTCATGCCTTTGACTTCTTCCAGGAACTCGTCCGAGAGAATGGCGATATTCGGCTTGGCCAGGCCCACGGAGTCTAAGATATCGACCACTTCGTTGGAGGAGATCGCTTTGGAGACCAACTGGTTCAAGGCGCTGTCCAGCTGGGAGGTGGTTTTCTTTTTGCTGTCGTCACCGAGCATTTTGACCAGACCGGCTTTGACGGCTTTATGGAAGCCGACCTCTACGTTGAGGGTTTCCGCAATCGCGGTGGTGGCGCACAGGGAATAAGCCCGAGCCATTTCGGTGACCAGCTTGATGAAGTCGTTCTTACGCTCTTCCCGGAGCCCGATGATATAATCCATCGTCTCCACGATGGCCTGCATTTTCTCGCTGGGCTTGCCATCGAAGAATTTGCTGTAGTCGTGACCATGCAGCAGTTCTTTAATGAGGTCGTGTTTTTCCAGGAGCACCTGAGCCGCTATTTCGGTATCCACACCGGTGGTCTGCTGATCGCTTTCGGTATACTGGGCCAGGGCTTGCTTCAAATTTTCCGCGATGCCGATGTAATCGACCACCAGGCCGCCCTGTTTATCCTTAAATACCCGGTTCACCCTGGCAATAGCCTGCATCAAGTTATGGCCGCTCATCGGCTTGTCGATATACATGGTATGCAGGCTGGGCACGTCAAAGCCGGTGAGCCACATGTCCCGCACAATGACCAGCTTTAGCTCATCGCTGCGGTCCTTCATCCGTTTGGCCAGGGTTTCCCGGTTGGCCTTAGTGCCAATAAAGGGTTGCCAGTCTGCCGGGTCGGAGGAACTGCCGGTCATGACCACCTTAATTTTGCCGGCCAGCAAATCATCACTGTGCCACTGGGGGCGCAGGGCTACAATAGCCCGATACAGATCAACGGCAATCCGCCGGCTCATGACCACGATCATGCCCTTGCCGCCCTCGTTTTCCTGTGCCTGGTCCCGCTGCTCGAAGTGCTCGACGATATCCCGAGCGATCTGCTGCACCCGTTCTTTGGCGCCGACAATAGCCTCCAACCTGGCCCATTTGGATTTAAGCTTTTCTTTCTGGCTGTACTCCTGGTACTCGGTGATCTCTTCATATTCGGCATCGACCTGCGGTTTCATTTCTTCCGGCAGCTCAAGCTTGGCGATGCGGCTTTCGTAAAAAATCTTGACGGTGGTGCCGTCTTCCACCGCCCTGGTCATATCGTAAACATCGATATAATCCCCAAAGACAGCCCTGGTATTTTTATCAGTTAGCTCAACCGGCGTGCCGGTAAAACCGATGTAAGAGGCATTGGGGAGGCTGTCCCGCAGGTACTTGGCATAGCCGTATTTGACCCCGGCCGCTGCCTTGCCCTTGACCACTGCTGCCCCGAAGCCATACTGACTGCGGTGGGCTTCGTCCGCGATGACAATGACGTTTTTCCGGTCGGTGAGGACCACGCCTGACCAATAGGGAGCCGTGCTTTCAGCCACCTGCTCCAAAGTTTCATAAGCGCTTGCGCCTTCTTTGAGCTGCTCGGGAAAAGGGGCAAACTTATGGATGGTGGTGAAAATAATCCCCCCGCTGGTGCGGTTGTTCAACAGTTCTCTCAAATGCGTCCGGTCTTCCGCCTGCACCGGCGTGCTGCGCAGCAGCTCCTTGCTTTTCAGAAAGGTGCTGTACAGCTGGTCATCTAGATCGTTGCGGTCGGTGATGACGACAATGGTGGGGTTGGCCAGTTCTTCGCTGAGCACCAGTTTGCCGGCATAGAACACCATGGAGAGGCTTTTGCCGCTGCCCTGGGTGTGCCAGATCACGCCGATCCGGCGGTCGCCATTGGCCTGCGTGGCCCGTTCGGTGCTCTCCACGGCTTTATTGACCGCATGGTATTGGTGGTAACCGGCCAGAATTTTGATAGTTTCCTGGCCATCGCTTTGGAACAATATAAAGTGCTTGATTATATCCAGCAAACGGTCCTGCCGGAACATGCCCTTGATCAATACCTCCAGCTGGGGAATGGACAGGGGGGCCACCTCGTCGCCGTCAATGGTACGCCAGGCCATAAAGCGGTCCTCATCGGCGGTCAGGGTGCCGGCCCTAGCGTTGATCCCGTCGCTGGCCACCATGAAGGAATTGTAGGTAAATAATGAAGGGATGGCGGTTTTATAGGTTTGCAGCTGGTTATAGGCATCGGTGATGTCCACGTTTTCGTCGCCGGCGCTTTTTAGCTCGATAACCACCAGGGGCAGCCCGTTGACAAAGACCACCACGTCCGGACGTTTTTCCACGCCGTGCTCCACGACCGTGAATTGGTTGGCGACCATGAATTCGTTGTTCAACGGGTTAGCAAAGTCGAAG
The DNA here is from genome assembly GCA_016841905.1 of Desulfoscipio geothermicus. Lineage (GTDB taxonomy): Bacteria > Bacillota > Desulfotomaculia > Desulfotomaculales > Desulfallaceae > Sporotomaculum > Sporotomaculum geothermicum_C. The sequence goes on from JAENYF010000033.1 coordinate 23,539, forward strand.
ACATAAGCCTTCTCGGTGCGGTAACCGGCATCTGCTTGTTTGACCTGCACATCGATGCCGTCGGTGACCATCTTTTGAAAAGCCCGGTTGTTCATGAACAGGCTGGGGCTTTGGGGGATGCTGATCTGCCTGAAGGCCTCTTCGATGGCCGCACCGGGCAGCCGGGGGTTGATCCTGGCCAGGGCATCCTTTAACCGCTCCGCCAGAATAACCTCGCTGTAATCCTCACGTTCCGGGTACTCCCCGTCCGGGGCCAAATCCGGCGCAAAGACGATTTCGTAGCCCAGTTCCTCAAACCACTCCAGGGTGGCTGCTTCCAGGTGGGATTCGTAGAAATCATGACCGGCCATTTACTGCACCTCCTTGAGGGGGACTTGGATTTCTCCTGACATGAGTTTTGGGAGTAGAGTGTCGCGAATAATTTCTAGCTGTTGATTTTCTCTTAGATTATTCTCAATACAATTGAATATTTCATTGAATTGTGTAGCTTCTATGACATCGTCGTTTGGAATAATTAGTGTTAACTTTGAAATAGTATCCTTGCTCAAGTTCTGTTGAGCAGCACCAACTGCTAAACTTTCAATATAAGATTGTTTGTTTAACAGATGTAAATATAAAAATATTGCCTTATTAGCACTGTTGCAAATCATCGCGCAACAAGCTTGATTTGTACAAGCTTCAAACTTTAATAATCCAATTTTACCTGCCGTAGCACCATACATAGCTATTAAAACTGAATTATATGGTAATATTTTTGTTGAACTATTCTTAAGTCCTTCATTAGAAATATACTCTTCACTATTGATTATAAGTGAATTTTTAATCTCACCAGTTTTTATCCAAGGAACATCATTTGAACACCAATAGTTTTCTATTTTCCGACTAGGTGTGCCACCATTTTTCATATCCTTTACAAACTCACCTATTGTACCTACTCTCCACCCCTTAGGAATCCTGCCTAACTCGCTGTCTTCAAACTCTCCGCCCTGAAAGGGCTCGAAGTCCACAAACCAGCTCTTGAAAATCGCCTGGGCCATTTCCTCAAGAGTTCTGTTGATCTGATTGTTGAGTTCAATTTTATCATCAAAGCAGGATAGAGTATCAGCTATCACCTTTTGTTCGAGTAATGGAGGAAGCACAAACTTTATCGAGTTCAAGTTAGCTTGACTTAACTTTGGTTGAGCGGACCCAGTAATATAGCCTGAAATATCAGAGTTATTAAATACGTAACATAAATATCGAATGTCAGACAAATGATTACTAGTTACTACATGGGCATGGTTATTCACCCAAAACTGTCCGTGAGCAAGTTGCGCAATATTTCGTTTTTTTGATTTAAGATTTTCTCCATCTTCGGCAATAAGTAAATATACCCCATCAAATATGTAGCCATTAATATAGTCTATAATACCTTGCGCACCGTAGTAAGGATATATACCTTTCATCTTTTCTCTTTCTTTAGAGGAAAGAGGTTTTCTTCTTTTATCGTGATTTATAGTTACATCTTCAAAACTATAAATTTTCCACCCACTAGAACTCATACCCGATCGCCCCCAATCGCTGCCTGATTTCCTCCTCCAGCTGATGCGATTTAGCGAACAGTTCGGCCAGCTCGGCGGTCAGTCTGGTCATCTTCTCGTCAAACGGTTCCCCGTCATCATCGGCTTCTTCAATACCCACATAGCGCCCCGGGGTCAGGATATAATCGTGACTGCGCACTTCTTCAATGCTTGCCGATTTACAGAATCCTTGCACATCCTGATAGGCTTCCTTGCCGTCCCGCCAGTTATGGTAGGTGTCGCAGATCTGCGCAATTTCATCACCGGAAAGCTCCCGGTGCTTACGGGTGACCATCGTGCCCATTTTCCGGACGTCGATAAACAGTATTTTATCCTTGCGATTGTCTCTTTTTTTAGCCAGGAACCACAAACATACCGGTATGGTCACATTGTAAAACAAATTTGGCGGCATGGTGACAATGCAGTCCACCAGCCTCGCTTCAATGATGTTCTTTCTAATCTCGGCTTCCGCTTTGGTGGAGGTGCTCATCGAGCCGTTGGCCAGAACAAAGCCGGCCACCCCGGCGGGGGATAGCTTGCTGATAATATGCTCAATCCAGGCGTAGTTGGCGTTGTTGGCCGGGGGGATGCCGTACTTCCAGCGGACGTCATCCGGTATCAAGGTATAATCACTTACGTTAAAGGGCGGGTTGGCCAGTATGTAATCGGCCCGGAGGTTTTTGTGCAGGTCGTTACCGAAGGTATCGGCGTCCCGCTCGCCCAGGTTAGCGTCGATGCCGCGGATGGCCAGATTCATTTTGCACAGCTTCCAGGTAGCCGCGGTGAACTCCTGGCCAAATATATGGATATCATCCTTGCGGCCCTGGTGTTCCTCCACAAAGCGTTTAGACTGGACAAACATGCCGCCGGACCCGCAGCAGGGGTCATAAACCCGGCCTTTATAAGGCTCAATCATGCCCACCAGTAGCTTGACTATAGTGGGCGGCGTGTAAAACTCGCCTTCGCTGGAACCGAATTTACCCAAAAAGTATTCATAAACCCGGCCTAAAATATCCTGTGCCCGGGCTTCTTTATCTCCCAGGTTAAATGAGAACAAGTCGATTAACTCGCCCAGCTTGGTTTTGTCCAGTTCCGGCCGGGCGTAGTTTTTGGGGAGCACCCCTTTTAGGCTTTTATTCTCCCGCTCAATGGCAATCATCGCGTCATCGATAATTTGGCCGATGGTGGTTTGCTTGGCGTTCTTTTTGATATATTCCCACCTGGCAGCGGCGGGCACAAAGAAAATATTTTCGGCTATGTAGGCATCCCGGTCCTCTTCAAAGCCCTCCTCCTCATCCACCAGCTCCCGGTATTTTTCCTCAAAGCTGTCGGAGATGTATTTGAGGAAGATGAGCCCCAGGACCACATCCTTATAATCTGAGGGCTGGATGTTGCCCCGCAGTTTATCCGCCATTTCCCACAATTTATTTTCAAACTCTAAATTTACCGCCATTGTCCCATCCTCCTACACCAATTCGTTATAGATACTGTCTTTTATTTGCGACCACCGGTCTGCTGCCTGCCGGACAGCCTGCCGGTATATATCCTGCTCCGCCTGGTATTTAGCGACAATTTGCTGCTGCTTACTCGGCGGCAGCAGGGGGATTTCCATTTCCATGATATCGGCATAATTGATATTCATGATACTGGTGCCCCGCTGTAAGCTCTTGATGATGGCCAACCCGACGGGGCTTGACAAAAATATCTTGAGATACTCCCCGGTGACTTTTTCCCCGGGCCGGATGACAATTAAATTAGCCGAGGCAATGATGATTTTGTCCTGGGCTGCAAATACCGCGGTTTTGATGGCCGTGCCCCGGCAGGACAGCACCACATCGCCGGTGAGCAGCTCATAGCGTTTGATTTTCCGTTCCTCCTCAGCGATGGTGTCCATATGCTCATAGTTAATCTCGCCGTCTTCGATATTGGAGATATTCAGCACGGCTATGCTGCCCGGGGAAGTATCCTTTTTCAAGATGGACTTGCCTCTAAACACTTCGGCTACCTCTTTAAGCTTTACCTTGGGTATAGCCGACTCTTTAAATCTGCTGATATTCTCATTATCATCAGCCAGGAGCAGCTCCAGGCGCCAGTCCTGGTGAGCTAAAAATTCCTCGGTGGCGATTAACTTTTGTTCAACGCAGTTGAATGCACCTTGATGCAGTTCTAAAGTACCCAGCGCTATATAAGGCCGGGGGGCGGCCGTGATGGTGCATAAGTAGGTTTTGACGGCAGTTACCGGCCTAAAGATGCCCTCCGGCAGGATGAAAATGCTTTGCACATGGTAGTTAGCGGTAATAAAGGCTCTGAGCTGCCGGTATTCCATGCCGGCGAAGGTTAGCCTGGCCGGCACGATAATATCCAGCGTACCCTGGTCGCTTAAATGCCCCAGCAGGTTTTCCAGGGCGATGCCGTCACTATCCCTGGTGATAAACCGGCGGCCTAATTCCTCAGGCTTAGAGCCGAAGCCGGGCAGCGCATAGATATAATCGAACTGCTCCCCCGGTAAGCACTCGGTGTAAATGGAGACAAAACGGATTTTAACCTGGGGGTGCTCACCAAAGGCCAGCTGCAACAACAGGTGCATCGGCTTTAGCTGGGTGGTTAAAGTGATCTCAGCTTGGGGAAACTGCCGGATAATTTCGGCCAGTCCGGCTAAATGCTTTTCCGCTTCGACAATAAGAATACGCTGCGGCTGCAATTCCCGCATTCTATCACATATATAGGAGATTAAATACCGGGGGGCGATGACCGTACCCAGGCGGTCATTTTTATAGATCTCCAGGGTAAAATCGATCAAATCGATATCCTTTAACGCGGCAAAAATGGCCAGCCAGTCATCCCGATCCGCTGGGAAGAAGCCTAACTTAGCTTCCGTGTTTTTTTTCATAAATTGAAACAGCTGCCCTTTGTCACCAGTACTGCCTGCAGCTTGCTCCAGCTTCTTTAAGGTCATTTTCACCCGCAGCATTTCGTTGAGTAACTGTTCCCTGGAAGATAGCTGCCTTTGGTATAAGACATTTAAAGCTCCATCTATATGCGAATTCACTTATGTCATCCTCTCTGGAATGCTTGTTAAGATTCATTATACTTTTTGCCAATTTAGTATGTCAATACTAAATAAAGAGTACCCTGGATCGGAGCATAAAAAAAGAGCACCACAAAGTAAAGTGCTCTTGTTTAAGAAGGCGTACAATGGTTTTAATTTGTTACCTGCCGTTGAAATGCTTAAGCCACGGCTAACACACACTGGACATGGAATAAACGCATTTATTTTATTATACTTCAATCTCCACAGCAGTTTTAATCCCAGCTTCAATCTGTGTGATAATTGGCGTATAAAGATTAACATCAACCTCCGGTGTTGAAATTGAAACAACTAGTGAATACCGAACCATACTATTATAACGTCCAAGGTTTACCCGTTCCCTCCACCAGCCAATAATAGGATAAACGGCTACGTAATTGGCATCGCACAAGTCGGCAGCGTTTTGTTGGCGAAAATCCGAATGAATTGACCCAACATCGCGATTATCAGCACCTAAATACCAATTCTCGCTTCCGCTGGTACCTTCTCCCGCATCTTTTTTGTCCTCACCGCGCATTTTTATATTAATGCGTTTCATAAAGTCAGATTTAGTTTCATTTTGGTTAATTACCTCAAATCTTAATCCACATGAAGGATAACGGTATTTATCCTTCCAACCGATCTCTCCGGGTCCCGGCTCGATGAAGTATGACAGCGTTACTCGCATTATTGCCGGGACAGCCCCCAAATCTTGTAATATCTCTTTGGGCCACGGAATATGGTGCACATGCATTTCGTTCATTCCGTTTTTAACAAATGGCTGTAATTCACTTTCAATAACTAAATTCACACTATTATTCATGCATTGTATAGCTCTTTCCAAGCTTGGTATGCCATAGCCACATGAACGCAGCAAATTGCGCCTACCTGTTGTTTTCTTATCTGGTTTACAAAACTGGGATTTCATAGCATCAGTCCATCTTGCCGAATGTATCAGTAAGGCTCGAACTGTTTCCGGCCAAATTCCTGGATATTCAGCAATAATTTGTGCTGCCATCCATGCGGCTTGAGCGGTTGCTGAACTTGTACCCCAAATTGTGCTAAACAGTCTAGACAACGGTTTGTAATGAGTAGTTAATAACGATAAATCTGTGCACTCAGTATATTCATTACCACAAGTCGCAATATTACCGCCATCACATAGTATTTCAGGTTTTATTGGCCATTTTTTATCCCACGTAACAGAAGTTGAACTATATGGAGATAACTCTCCGCAGTCCGCAACGGGCTGATAGCCACTCAACAACTCCTCTTCAATTCGAATAATCTGGCTATAGGCCCCAACAGTGATAGCATTCCAGGCTTGTCCCGGGCTTTCAACAGAATGATTAATATTTGCATCGGGGTATGCTATATCTGATAATTCGAATGGATAAACATTACCTGCGCTAACGGAGAACAAACGTTTTCCTTCTTCGCCGCTCGCACCGGAGGTAATACTGTCAACAGCTGCCGACCAGGACGTGGGACTCCCGTCATTAGTATTGTACTTTCCGGAAGTAACCGCCATGCACAATATACGCTCAATTTCAGGGCGACTTATTTCTGCTAAATATACAGCCCTTTGTGTAATGGCTCCGTAGAGTTTAGGTTCATTTTCACCTCTCGGTGGCAGAATTTTTACCGATTCAAGATGATGAACAATTCTCTCACGATTAGGAGAAAGAAGCTTATTCTGTAAATTGTAGTATAGAGCTATCCCAGCCATTTCAGTTCCATGGCCTTCATGATCGTTGTTTCCCCAAGCTGCCTCGACTGCTTGGACTGTGTCATCATTAATTACATTGGCAAGCAAAGGATGCCCAATTGAAACTCCTGTATCAAGTATACAGATTGCAGCATTTGAAAAATCATAATCTAACCGCGATAGTAAATCATCTACCCATTCACGTTGTTCTTTAATGCTTAATTCTTCAAAAAAACTCGTGATTTCAGGAGCCCTGCGAATCTCAGCGATATATGCATAGCAACTAATTAGTTCACCAAGTTGAGCAGCGTTAGCATAAATCAACTTGATCAAACGCTCAGGGAATTTGATTGACTTTTCGTCGCATATGATGCCGAGCTCTTCACATTGTTTCGATAAAGTAGATTCAACTCCATCAAATTGTTCATCTTCAACTCTTAACCATATTTCACACCATGCTGCACCATTCGTAGGTATATCTTCCTTTTTACCAATCCAGAACGCATCAAGAAAAGCCAACCTCACGTCATCTATACTGCTAATTAATTCATTGAATTGCGGCTTTCCAGTTTCTTCATATGAAGATAAATATTTTTCTACTTTGTTTATGAAGAATGATTCTTTACCATCGGGGATATAAACAGTTGCGCGAATAGTGTTTGTTGCTTCATCAGTTTTAACATTCAATAAACGAATACCCGCTGAAAGATTCTCCAAACTCTTCACGGCCAAATCATGTTGCTGCTTGCTGAAAAATTCAAGATATGTACCTTCCCTTTCCCGAATTGCCGCAGCACGTTTCTGATTCTGTGCTTGAGCATATGCTTCCTCAAATTTGCGTTTTAACTTTTCCGCATGAGCATAAACGTCTCTTTCGGGAATTTTCTTTCTGGGACCGGGTTTGCTTCCTGAGGCATAAGGCAATGGCTCTATTGTATTAAAAAGAAAAATGTTCCTTTTTTCCACAGCCATTCTTATGCCTCCTTAATAGAATAGACCATAAGCCTTTCGTTTATGATACTCATTAAATCTTCTTGTGTAAGTTTAACGTCATTCAAAATAGCATGCTTAATAGCATCATCACATACCCGCGCAATTTCTGCATGGCTCAAAGAAAGCGCTTTTTTTACTAAATCTTCTGCTGGTACAAAATTAGAAGCAAATCCACCTAATTTTTTTTCAAATAATCTTCGCACATCATTGGACGATGGCAAAGTATAATGCAGGACGTCATCAAAGCGTCGGAATAAAGCCTGATCCAGCATGCGCTGATTGTTAGTGGCTGCAATAATAATGCTTTCTGATGAATCCTGCTCTATAAATTGCAAGAAAGAATTTAAAATACGGCGCATTTCTCCAACTTCATTGTCTATGCTTCTATCAGCACCGATGGCATCAAATTCATCAAACAAATAAACCCCGGTTATGTTCTCTATTGAGTCAAAAATCTGGCGCAGTTTCACACTGGTCTCACCCATAAATTTGGTCACCAGTTTATCCATTTGTACGACAAACAAAGGAAGATGCAATTCTGAAGCAATAACCGATGCAGTTAATGTTTTTCCTGTTCCCGGATCTCCTTCGAGTAATATTTTTCTTCTATTGACCAAGCCGTATTTTTTCAACTTATCTCGTTTGGTAAACTCATTTAGGATACGAAGTATTCTATTGTGTACTTCTTCAGAAACAACTAAATCTAATAGCCTATCATCAGGATTAGACATCAACAACATCTGATTTTGATTATTAATTTGTACAACCTTTGCTCTTGTGGAATGTACCTTTTCGAGAAGTGATTTTAGTTCACGAGCCAAATTTGTATGACCATGTTTTGCTTCATACGCAGCAATTTGCAAAACTGTTGTCTTGAATTTTTCATCGTCACGATCAAGGTGAGTTCTAATTAGACTTTTAATTTGATCTGCCGTAGCCACACTAATCACCTCCCGATAGGTATATATTCTTATTATTTTACCAAATATTTATATATTATTCTACCATGATGCACTGAATGCCGATGTTTCACTTCACCCCACCCAACGCACCTTCCCACCCAACTGTTCGCGCAGCAGCTCCAGCAATTGCACCAGGCGCGGGTTCACCCGCACCAGGCCGCAGCAGCTTTTATTAGCATGGCCGCACCTCCGTTTATGGGTAACGTTTCTGCTTGCCCAAATAAATAAAAGGGTGGTAAAATATTGAAGAACAAAGGGGGTTGTTGTATAGCTAAAAAAACAAATTGAGATAATTGTAAAGGATTATCTCAAAGCGCAACAGACCCAAAAAATTCGGGTCGAAAAAGCCATTTTTATGAAGTTATTACTCATCCGTTTTAGAATCTGAATAAGTTTATTGTGCAACCTTTTTCTATATTATAATAATTTTTGGTTTTTAAGAGATTCGGATAGAATGTCAATTGCCGTAACTCTTACCTCAAACTCATTATGTATATCTTGTACCTCACCTAAGCATCGAATATGAGTGTCAACGAAAGTAAACCCAGGTGGCACCCGAAAACCGTACTTCTGGGCCTTTAAAAGCGCGCCCTCTGATGGCTTCCAGCCTGCCTGCAACCTTCTTACATGCCAGGAGACCCAATGTGCTGCTCTATCCCTTTTAGTTGATTCGGATGTATCATTGTTATTACTGCAACCCGTTCTTTTGATGTGCTTAGGGAAATACCTGATATGCCGATAAGTCTTGACCAGCTTATTTTTGGACTCTCTAACTTTTGGAGGCCCAACTTCTGGCAAAAAACTTTCATTTGTTGCAGCAATTTCATTTTCTGTGTCATCCAAATAAGAATCTTTTATTACTACCAGGTCACGAAAGGCACAGGTAGCATATGCCATCAGGTAACTTTGCATAGCCCTCTCGTTTTCCATTACCCACGCCCCGGGTGGCGATAGATAGAAAGGCACGAATTTACCATTAGTCATTAAAACCTTAACATATACAAGGCGCATTTCAATTTCCTGACCAGTAGCTTCATCAAGCCAAGTACAAGGTTCTTCTTTAATAAAAGTAAGTTTTTCTAAACCATATTTTTTAAGCTGCTCATCCTCTATTTTGATATACCATTTTCCTTTTGGTAATCCAGACTTTCTGTTTTCTTCAACATCTTTCCATGCCCACTCGGTTATACTAGCAAGTAAATCAATATCTATATCTGCGTGAACTCCCTCGAATAAAGACCACCAGGAAACGCAGGCAGGCTGTTCAATAGTAGGCCAAACATCATTAATTACCGGCCAAAATAATGTCATTGCCCTAAGATATTCGTCACCATTCGGTAAAAAGGGCAGCAACTTGACTTCGTTATTATGATAGCCAATCGTAATTTCTGGCGCTTCCTTTTCACTATAGCCATATTCCTGAGCTAGTTTCAAAGTTACATATGTTAGCGTATCCGATAAAGATTGCTGGTTAATAAAAGCACTACTTAATAGTTTTTGGATAAGAGTATCCGCAGGGGTTGATAAAAGGATACCCTCTAGAATAGGTGCAAACTGGCTCATAAATTCTGCCTTTACTTTTGCCTGTATATCTGTTGGACACATATCCTTCATCCAGCAGCAAATACTTGACCACATTTCCGGATATTTAATATAATCCAAAATCTTTTTCTGAAACTTTCTCTTTCTTACATTATTTTTGGAAGTAAAATAAAGTTTTAAAACCCTGAAGATTTCGGGGTCAACAGCAGTAAAAAGCTCAGAATTATTGCCTATAACAACATAATATTTTGGCTCTACTTTTCTATTCAGATTAAATTCAGTTATTAGTTGATTAACGTTCTCTTTCAACTCGCCATCTGGAAACTCAACTGTCAAAGAAAACCTATAAGAAGGATTTTCAAGATAATGTAACCGCATTTGTTCAAAATCTATAATATGCACCTTCCTTGGACAATATTTATAGTATGTCTATGTTAAACTTTAGCACTATTGAACACCAGTCTGCACAAAAAGCTTATAACTTTGATGCAATATTTGCAAAGAGATGAGCTTATGCAATCTAATGGAACCCATTATAGACATTAACCGCACCAAAACTTCACCAACACCAATTACTAATTATGGTCATTATAGCTCGTCTATATATATACCCTTAAGGCAGTTGTTATAGGAATCTCGTACTCCGCCACCCAAAAAAATAGCCCGCATTCACAAAGATGCTGGCATAGATTGCTAATATGTTAATAATTCGCTAGGTGGTCTTAATTTCCTTTTAAAAGATTGAAAATATTACTAAATATTACATACCGTCTACTGGACATGAGGAATCTCAGCTAGATATTCAGCCGGGCAGCTCAGTATCCACCAGGAGGACCACCTGAATGATCAAGGTTCTTAATTTCCTAAAGTATAACAAAAACCAGGCATTCACCTGGTTGTCACAAAAGCAGTTATTTCATTTAGGCTACATTTGCAGCTCCCGTCGTGTTAATGAAGCTTTGCTTACACGGCACAATCAAAGTATGATATAACCATTTTTTTCTGTAGACTCTACCTCACCCCACCCAACGCGCCTTCCCCCCGATCCGCACATCCACATGTGTAAAACCGCTGTACCTCCCCACCCCGGCAAAGCCCAGCTTTTCCGCGGCTGCCGCTACTTGCTGCGGGGCTGTGCCGGTTACCGCGATATCCGCCGCATTGCCCGGCAGGTGCTGGCTTTGCCGGGCTCCGCCCACGGCACGGTTGTGCGCGGCGCAGCGGTAAGCGGAGGTAATCACCACCGGTTTACCGCCCAGCTGTTCCCGCAGCTGCTCCAGCAGGTGCACCAGGCGCGGGTTGACCCGCA
>JAENYF010000034.1 GCA_016841905.1 Desulfoscipio geothermicus
TAGTTCTAATTTTGGCATTGAATTTTATGCTACAGCAATTATGCAAATTGCTTATATAGTTACTTTTTGGGAACTATAAACAGTGAACCTAGAAATATTTTTTTTGGAGGCATCTTAATGAACTTGTTAAAAAGCTCCAGGCAAATAGAATCAGTAAAGCTGGATGTTCATGAGGCATATACTATTTGGCGGTCTTTTACAGATAGAAATGCTTCAATAAATTACATGAGCATGTTAAAAAATTATATTCACGATGCTGATTTTGTAGTTTACTTAACAAAAATACTTGAAGATTTAAAAAAGGAATGTCATGCCCTGGAGAAACTAATGCAAAAATACTCTATAGCCGGTCCTGATCCTGCTGTGGATAGACATATAAACGCAGGCAATTCAGAAATAGTAATGGACCGGGAAGCAGCTCAAGTACTCAATCGATTTATTAGGCTGGACGTTAATTTAGCAGCCTTGAGTTTAAAATTCACACCTACCAATGATGATATTTGGTCATTTATGGTGACACTTACCAAATCCGCAATAAATAGGATTGACAATCTTATAATATATATGAAACTAAAAAACTGGCTTTATGTGCCCCCGCTATATCCCTATGTGCCATCAGATAACTCTGAGAAGGTTGCAATCAATTCAATTACTGTATTATGGGATCACTTGGTTTACAGATATCATAATCTCCGACAGACACAGGTTTTTTCAACATTAGCATCTGATCCCGATTTAATAATCCTATTAAAAATTGGCATTAAAATTCTACAAAAGAATATTAAAGTATTGGAAGATAAGCTAATATATTTTGGATTAAGTTTGCCTAAGAGTTATTCCAATATTACTATTACTATAGAAGATAAAAATATGCTAGATGATAAATTTATACTTAATTTGATCAGGGCTGGCATGAGAGATGCATTATCACTGCATATCTCATCCATTCAGGAGGTCTTAGTTAATGATAAGTTAAGAAATTTTTTCATCGACCTGACATTAAATGAAATTGATTATATAAATAAATTTACCAAATACGGAAAGGCCAAAGGTTGGGTATATCCAGCACCGCTATTTCGAGGTGGGAAATAATATTTAAATCTCCCTGGAGGAATTAAAATGATCTTTGGGAAAAACCCCAGGCAAGTGGAATCATTAAAACTAGATACTAATGAGGGCTATGCTCTCTGGCGGGCTTATACAGATATGAATCTCTCCATAGGCCACATGAGTCATTTAAATAATTATATTCACGATACTGATTTTTTAGTTTATTTATCAAAAACTATTGAGGATTTAAAGAAGGAATGCCATACCGTAGAAAAACTCATGCAAAAATACTCTATAGCCGGCCCTGAACCGGCTGTAGAAAAGCATAAGACCGCTGGCAATTCAGAAATATTAAACGACCAAGATTCCGCTGAGATCCTATATCGATTTATGAGACAAGATGTTAATTCAATGGCATTAAGCCTAAAATATCCCCCTACCAATGATGATATCTGGTTATTTATGGCCGGTCTTACCAAATCGGCCCTGTATAGAATTGACAATCATATAAAATATATGAAACTAAAAAACTGGCTTATAGAGCCACCGTTGTATCCCTATGTTCCACCAGATAATCACGAGAAGGTCGCTACCAATGAAATTGTTCTTTTGTGGGAGCATCTGGTAATTAGGTATCATAGTATTAGAAAGTTGCAAAATTTTTTAACGTTAGCTTCTGATACCGATTTAATAGCGTTATTGAAAATGACAATTGAATTAAATCAGAAAAATTCTAATACGTTAGAAGATAAACTGGTATATTATGGGGTCAGTTTGCCGAAGCATTATTCCAATATTATTGTTAATTCTAAAGATAAAACTATGGTGACTGATAGATTCATATTTGGCAGTATGGCTCAAATAATAAGAGATGCCATAGTCCTGCACGTCTCATTTATTCAGGAGGTTGTTGTTAATGATAAGTTAAGACAATATTTCATTGACCTGTCCTTAGGAGAAATCGATTATATACATGAATTTAACAAGTTCGGAAAAGTTAAAGGTTGGTTATTCACAACCCCGATTTTTAGAGGGTAAAATGAACTTGACTTGATTACTTAATGGCTTCAATGATATAAGAAGCAATATAGTCTTCATAATGCATATCCGGTGCCCATGACTGGACAATCTCTTTACTGTTATTCTTGGGGGCCATTTTAATCTTAGTAAAGCCGGCCTTTTGCAGCATGGCTTTGACATCTTCAGCCAGCTCGGCACCGCCAATACAGCAGGCGTTCAATGCCAAATCTTGTTTTATTTCCTCAGGCAGTGGCGCGGTAGCTACGACATCGGATATGGAAAGCCTACCGCCGGTCTTGAGCACCCGGTAAGCATCATTAAATACCTGCTGTTTATCCAGGGAAAGGTTGATCACGCAATTCGAGACAATCACATCCACTGTGCCATCGGCTACAGGCAAGTGCTCAATTTCCCCCAGCCGGAACTCTACATTGGCATAGCCGCTTTTTTCAGCATTTCTTCTGGCCAGCTTAATCATATCCGGGGTCATATCAATCCCGATGACATGGCCGGTTTCGCTCACCTGCATTCTTGCCAGGAAACAATCAAAGCCTCCGCCGCTGCCTAGGTCAACCACTGTTTCCCCTTCTTTAAGCTCCGCGATGGCAATCGGGTTGCCACAGCCCAAGCCCATGTTGGCTTCCGTCGGCACATTGGCTAAATCGGCTTCGGTATACCCGATTTGCAGAGATGCTTCAGTGACATCCAGCGGCACCGGGCTGCAGCCGCTATCGCCGCTGCAGCAGCTTCCCCTGGCCCCGTTTACCGCAATAGCTGAATAATTTTTGCGAATAAATTCCCTTACGGCTTCTTTGTCTTCCATTTAAATCACCTTCCATTTTTTTTGGCCTTTAAGCTTTTCATATATTAAGACGCAGGCTTAAGAAAAAGGACGCAAATTTGGTTCGCATTTATTTGAGCAGTATTTGCAATGACTGTATTTATGTTAATAATCAAGATTACAGCAGTCCGTAAGCATTTCCTTCAACGCTATTTAATATATTTGAACAACGAATAAAAAGTATATCTATGCTTTAATCCGTTAAAATAAGAAAATTACATGTTTATATATTTACATTCTGCATTTCCAGGGTGTATAGTATATTTGTCTAATCGATTACGCAAATTAACGTATTGAGGAAGTGCTATGGAAAATATCGTGGAAGTATTAAAAGCGCTATCTGACGAAACCCGCTTGCGAATCATCAACCTGCTTTACTGGGGGGAATTATGCGTCTGTGACATTATGGAAGTGCTAGATATTACTCAGGCTAAGGCCTCACGGCATCTGGGGGTGTTGCGACGGGCGGGGCTTGTCACAGACCGTAAGAGCGCGCAGTGGGTTTACTACACCCTTGCTCCACTGGAAAAAAATAAATTTGTGGAAAGTATTATTTTGGATCACCTCCGGCAAACCGCTCTTTATACGGCTGATTTGCAAAACCTAGATAGCTGGCTGGCTGTAAAAAATAGCGGCCCTCATAAATACTCCAATGGGCCCAAGTGCTGCAATAATAGCCGTAATAAGTAGTATTACACAAACAGGCGGTGGCACGCGCGGCGGTGACCATGCTTAAAGCAAGGGGGTGCTCTATTGTCAATCTTTGCCTGGTTAAATGAACAACTGCTCCGAATGGAGTGGCTGTCCGACCTGGTGACCTTATTGGTTACCAACGGCTTCGGGTTGGATGTAAATACTCAGGTGGGCGGTAGCGTTCATTTTTACATTTATGATGTGATTAAAATATTTATACTGCTCTCGGTTCTAATATTTACTCTTTCATATATCCAAAGCTTCTTTCCACCTGAAAAAACCAGAAAGACTCTGGGCCGCTTTACCGGAATTAAGGCTAATACAATGGGAGCGCTTTTAGGCACGGTCACGCCATTTTGCTCCTGCTCCTCTATACCTTTATTTATTGGCTTTACTAACGCCGGTCTGCCCATTGGGATTACCTTTTCCTTTTTAATATCTTCACCTCTGGTAGACCTGGCGTCGGTGATCTTAATTGCCAGCATCTTTAATTGGAAAATTGCATTTGCATACGTGGTTGTCGGCATTATCCTGGCCGTCATCGGCGGCTCTATTATTAATAACGCAAAGTTGGAAAAGTATGTTGAGCCGTTTGTTTATAACAATACTCTGATTGATACCGACCCTGAAGAAATGACCACTCGTGATCGATTAGATTTTGCTGTTGGGCAGGTTCGGGATATTGTTAAAAGAGTGTGGCTGTACATTTTTATCGGTGTCGGCATAGGCGCCGCTATCCATAATTGGATACCGGAATCAATTATCAGTGCTCTGCTCGGTCAGGACAAATGGTACTCTGTACTGCTGGTGACCTTAATCGGTATACCGATGTATGCAGATATTTTCGGTACATTGCCGATTGCCGAAGCCCTTGTGGGCAAGGGAGTGGGACTGGGCACGGTGCTGTCCCTGATGATGGCAGTAACAGCTCTTTCCTTACCATCACTGATTTTGTTGAAGCAAGTGGTAAAAATGAGACTCCTGGTAGTTTTTGTGGGGCTGGTTACTGCGGGCATTATTATTATTGGCTATACCTTTAATGCTTTTACTTATCTGTTCATATAAATAGTGCAATCTACAAAGGCATTCACGGTTGCATCTCTACTGGTATGATCCTTGACGCGGTCAGTGATTTAGTAAAGAATAAAATTAAAGGCTGGAGGTGTTATTATATGGAAATAAAGATATTGGGAACAGGTTGCGCCAAATGCAATGAGCTGTATAAAAGAGTCTCGGAAATAAACGGTGAGCTGAACCTAGGTGCCGAAGTGAAAAAGGTCGATGATTTAAGGGATATTCTCGCCGCAGGGGTGATGAACACCCCTGCCCTGATGGTAAATGGCAAGGTTAAAGCTTCCGGCAAGGTACCCGATAAAAAGGCTTTGAAGAAATACATCGAGCAGGAGCTATAGAGACCATTTTAGATTTTGTTTAAACCTCCAAGCAGAAGTAAATAAGAGTTCCAACTTGGAGGTTTTTATTATGGCAAAGAACTGCTGGGAATGCTGCAAGATGCTGGGATTAATTATTTTGTAAGCGTTCAATAACTTGAGCTATTTCGGATAATAAAGAGGTGAAATTTTGGATAAAAAGGTGCATGTACTAATCGCCATTGGGGCCAGTATTGCTGCAAACTGTCAACCGTGATTAACTTATCATTTCAACGCTGCCCGTAGGGCAGGAGTTACCGAAATTGAAATTAAAAAGGCCATTGCAATAGGAAAAATGATTCGCGGAAAGCCGCAAGAGCACATGCAAGATTTGCTGGATGAGTTGGAAAATGAGTTCAAGGACACTAAATAATTTTATAATTTGAAAGGTAAAATTAGGGACACACCCCGTGAAGAGCTATAGCAAAGCCCCTGATGTTCAACCAGCAGGGGCAATTATTTGGCTTATTTATTTAATACTTAAGTAAGGTTACTG
Source organism: Desulfoscipio geothermicus (assembly GCA_016841905.1). Classification (GTDB taxonomy): domain Bacteria; phylum Bacillota; class Desulfotomaculia; order Desulfotomaculales; family Desulfallaceae; genus Sporotomaculum; species Sporotomaculum geothermicum_C. The sequence goes on from JAENYF010000034.1 coordinate 5,531, forward strand.
GCCTCTATTTTTCCGTCGCATGCCGGTAGTTGTTTTCTAATTACATACTGGCGGTGGCTATACTGGCCGGATATTTATTTAATTTTTTATTTAAAAAGGGGTATAGAGATATGGGCAGTTGCTGTGGTTATGATACAACAAAAATCTATAAGCTTGATGTTGACGGGAATATGATCGGGTTAGCGGGTGTGGAGCAGGCTTTTCTTGATGTATTGGCACTTGACTTAAATGGTGATGAAGCTGCTGAAAAACTATTGGAATTAGTGAAAAAAAGTAATTACGTACCGAAATGCGCAGAAACAGAATACAAGAAGGCAATATATGCTGACTATAAAAAATACATAGCAGATCCAAAAAAGCTGAGGACAAGTGATTCAGGTGCTTGCTGTCAATTATAGAAACTAAGGATGAAAGTATAATTATCTATCCTGGCCTCCATTTTCCGCAGCAAGCCGATCGTTGCATTTGTAATCACTATGCTGCGGGGCTATACCAGCTGGATATTTTTAATTTGATATTTTGAAAAGAAGGGAGGGGTTAATCAGATATGAGCTGTAGTGATCCTAATACATCAAAAATATATAAGCTAGACGTTGGCGGAGATATGATAGGATTAGCTGGAGTAGAGCATGCTTTTCTTGAGGTAATGAAACTTGGCTTAACGGGTGATGAAGTTGCTAAAAAATTATTAGAAATAGTTGGTAGAAGAAATTTTATCCCTGAAAGTGCTGAAAGGCAATACAAGTATGCTCTATATTTGGCATATAGAAACTATATATCTGATCCAGCTACGGGAAAAAAGGCCATGGAATTTGAGCAGCAACCAGCATGTTGAGACACTTGATAGTATCCTCTTCTGTTTTGGTAAAACAGAATTAATTTGTAAAAGTAAACTCGCCCAATTAGAACCGTTACAGATTTTGTGTATGCCTCCATGCAGATGCTAAATAATAGCATTGCTTGGAGATTTTAAACTTTAACCATTGCCTGTCGGCTATGTAGATAGAATATTTAATCCCCACTTTGTAATCAAGGTGGGGATTATGGTGCAGGTATTTAAAGTTTAAAGGATGCGGATATGAGGATTGAACTAGAGATAGAGGGTTTAGCAGTATTTACAATCACTGCATTTATGTTGATAATCTATCACATTCCCTAAACGGTCAAATTCTAGGTGGCAACAGTCCAAAAGCATTTCCTTCAACATGCCCCGGGCCCTTTGCACCCTGGACTTCGCTCCGGACACCGATAAACCCAGGCGATCCCCCAATTCCTTCCGGGTTAGCTGCTGGAACTCCGTTAAGATAAGCGCCTGTTTATATTTTTCAGGTAAGTCTTGTACCATGGTTTTTAAGCATTGGGCAATATCCTCGTTGGCGGTTTCCTCCTCCTGTACATCACTTAGCATTGTCTCCGGTAATTCTTCAGTGTACGAAGTATATGCATACCGGCTCGTTCGATAATAATCAGCGACGGCGTTCCTGGCTATTTGATATACCCAGGCCTGGACTTTGCCGGTTTCATTCAAGTTACTAAGGTTGTGGTGTATCTTATAAAACACATTTTGCAGAATATCCTCTACGTCTTGATCGTTATCTACCCGTCTTTTTATAAAACCCTTTAATGGTTGACTAAAATTTTCCCAGATGTTCTCAACACATATATCCATTACCATATCACCCCTCTGTGGAGTTTTCCATCGGATAAGCAGTATCGTTTGCTAACTCCCTACGGGAGCTATTCATCACATTTTCCTCACCCTGATCCCAGATTTGGTTCCGGAACCGGCGGTTCCGATGTTTCCGGCTTGGGGTCAGCATTGTTTTGTGCTTGATCTTGTTGCGGAGGATTTGTATTTGTTGGTTCATTAACTACCGGACTAGTGGAGTCGGAACTTTGCTCCTCTTCCGGTATTACAGCAGCAGGCTGTTTATCTGTTATAGTATTCTTTTCTGTGAATGCATTATTATTCACTTGCATCGTTTGATCTGTCTGAATTGCTTGTTCTTTTTCAATGGTATCCGTCTCTTGACTATCAAGGCCGGTATTTTCTGTGCCGTTATTGTTTTGAATTTCCTTTGTTGTTACATCCGCTGGAGTTGTTTCTTCCCCCACAGTTGCCGGCATTGTTAGCTTACCGTCTGTCTTACTGTGAGCAGGATGCGCATAAAAAATCATTGGCCAGGTATACCAGAAAGCAACTATTAAAAGGGCCGGCAAAACAGACACAGGTGTTTTCCACCAGGCCACAGCAGCAAGCAATGCGAAACCTGCCGCTGCCACACAATATATACATGGTATAATTTCGTTGCTTTGCCAATCCCAAATTATGTAAATAAATAAAAGTACATGTACCACTACAGCAAACCATAACAAAAGCGATGTTCTACGGTGGCTAATTAAAACTGCAATAGCACAAACTGTATAAAAAGCAATACCGAGATAAGCTAAATTATTGCCTTTATCATATGCTGCTATGATCGCCCCTACAAGTGCCGCAATTACGACTAATTTTTTAACAATCAACAGGGGCTTATTACTTTCCACATGTATTCCCCCATTCTTTAATTTACTATTGGATTGATTAATAACTTAACTCTTGTCCACCGGGTCCATGTGGATGGCCAGGCCCAGCGCTCCCTGTGCTGTCTCCAATATGGCTTCCGACAAAGTAGGATGGGCGTGGATGGTTTTCATGATACCCTTAACGCCTATCTTATTTTGCATAGCCAGGGCAATTTCGGCAATGAGATCCCCGGCATGCAGCCCGACAATATGCCCGCCCAGGAGCTGTTCGGTTTTGCTGTCTATCACAAGTTTAACCATACCCTCCCAATCGCTTAGCGCCTGGGCCATGCCCAGCGACTTAAAGGGGAAAGTGACTGATTTGACATTAAACTGTGCTTTGGCCTCTTCCTCGCTTAGCCCCACCGCAGCGAATTCAGGGTTGCTGAACACACAGCGGGGCACCACCCGGTAATCCATAGCTGCCGGGCGCCCCAGTGCGTGCTCGGCGGCTGTAATCCCTTCAGCAAAGGCCCCGTGGGCCAGCCAGGTTTTTCCGGCCAGATCGCCCGCCGCGTATACACCGGGCACTCCGGTGAGCATGTGTTCATCCACCTGGAGTGGCTTACCGTCCACCGGCAAGCCGATATTTTTCAGGCCGATGTTCTCTGCATTGACTCTGCGGCCTGCGGCCTGCAGCAGCTTTTCCGCCGACAGGGTGTCACCCCCGGCCAGAGTAATCGTAACATTTTGGGCGCCATGCACCTGCTCCACCCGCTCCACTTGCACACCGGTCAGCACTTTAACCTTGCGGTGTTTAAGCAAGGATTGCAGGTAAACAATCGCTTCGGCATCTTCCCGTGGCAGAATTCGGTCTTCCCTTTCCAGCAAGGTGACCTTGCTGCCCAGTTCGGCCATAATCACCGCCATCTCCACGCCCACAGCCCCACCGCCCAGCACCAGCAGCGAAGCAGGTGCCGTGGATATTTCGAGAATATCGTCGGTGGTCAGCACTGCCGGCAGATCGCCGGCCAAGAAGCCGGGGCGGGATGTACGGGAACCGGTGGCCAGCACCACTTTGCGGGCGTAAACTTTGGTTAGCTCATCCTCTCCGTTAACTTCCAGGACTCCGGGCTCTAGCAAACGCCCTGCCCCCTGGTACAAGTCGATCTTGTTATGATCTAATAAGTACTCGATTCCCCCGCGCAATAGTTCTACCACCCTGTTTTTACGGGCAATCATGGCCGGTATGTTGGGAGAAACGTTTTCCACATTGATCCCGAAAGACCTGCTCTTGCGGGCCAGGCGTAGCACTTCCACCGAGGCTCTCAGGGCTTTGGTGGGAATGCAGCCGCGGTTGAGGCAGACACCACCTAGGTATTCCTGTTCCACCACCGCCACCTTGCCGCCGAGCTGGGCGGCGCGGATGGCACCCTGGTAGCCGGCAGGCCCGCCGCCCAGAAAAACGATATCATAACATTTGGGGGCATTTTCCGCCATGTGGTGTACCTCCTTGCTTCGTCCATTACGCTGCTCACCGGTTAATTGACTTTTTTGCTGTTAAAGGGCAACATTTCATCTTCAATGCGCATGCAAGCACCGTAATTGCGCTCCGTTTTCCGGTTGGCCAGGTTGTCAGCTATTTGGGCAAATAAGCCGTTATTAACAGCTGCTAGCCTTAGCTTAAAAACATTTTCATTCAAGGAATAAAACACCCAACGGCCATCTTTGTCGTCAAGTACAAGATTGCTTTTCCTTAAAATCCTGAGGTGGTGAGAAACAGCCGGCTGGGACATAGCCAGCTCTTCCATAATTTCACAAACGCACAGATCCTGCCTGGATAACATCAAGATAATTTTCAACCTGGTTTCATCAACTATAACCTTTAAAAAATCCAACATTTCTTTCATGGTATTTCCTCCAAAATATAGTGCCGGGAGAAGCGAGTGCCTCCCTGCTAACGACTCGCTGCTACCTGGCCGGAAACGACTGTTGGTCAAAATATTTCTGTTTAAAAGATAGAGCAACACTGACTAGCCAGATCATAACGGGCACTTCAATCAGCGGGCCGATTACCGCGGTAAATGCCTGGCCGGAATTTATGCCGAATACGGCTACGGTTACGGCAATAGCCAATTCAAAGTTATTACTGGCCGCGGTAAAGGAAAGGGTAGTGGTTTGCTCATAGTTGATGCCCAGCTTTTTGCTCATGAAGAATGAAAACAAGAACATCATTAAGAAATATAGGGTCAGCGGTATGGCAATCCTAACCACATCCATCGGCAGGGCAACGATATACTCGCCCTTTAAGGAGAACATGACGAAAATAGTAAACAGCAAAGCTATTAAGGTTGAAGGGCCGATTTTGGGCATAAACTGTTTGTCATACCACTCCTTGCCCTTTATCGGCATTAAGGTAAACCGGGTGATAACGCCCGCTATAAAAGGTATACCGAGGTAAATAAACACACTCTTGGCCACCTCGGCCATCGAAATATTTACTTCCAAAGATTCCAGACCGAACCACCGGGGCATGATGGTGATAAAAAAGTACGCGTAAATCGAGAAGAAAATCACCTGAAAAATAGAGTTTAGAGCAACCAGGGCGGCAGCGTACTCGGAATCACCTCTGGCCAGCGTGTTCCACACGATCACCATCGCGATACACCGGGCCAAGCCGATCAAGATCAGGCCCACCATGTATTCAGGGTAGTCCCTTAAAAATATGATGGCTAGAAAAAACATCAACAGCGGTCCGATAATCCAGTTCTGCACCAGGCTCAGCCCCATGACCCGGCCATTGGTAAACACTTTTCCGATTTCCTCATACTTTACCCTAGCCAGAGGCGGGTACATCATGATGATCAGGCCGATGGCAATGGGGATATTGGTGGTGCCTACCTGGAACCGCCCCCAGAAGTCGGCGATTTGTGGGTAAAGATAGCCACCACCCACGCCAATGGCCATTGTCAGGAAAATCCATAGCGTTAAATAACGGTCGAGAAAATTCAGTTTGCCGGTTATTGAATCAGCCATGCATTTTATTCCCCTATCATATAAAATATATCATCCTTATTCAATCATATCATTTAAGTCTGAACCATTTTAATAAAATTAAACATTAATAAAACTCAATATCCTTGCCTTCATCTATAAATTTCTTTATTACTATTTTAATCTTTTCTTCCATTATTGGGTAATAAGTTTTAGCATCCATTAGTTTCTGCTTTTCTTCAGCCCAGTTGGTAGGTTGAATTTTGCATATCCAGCCTTCACCATAAGGGTCACGGTTGATTTGTACCGGGTCCTCTTCCATGTTGTCGTTGACATCCTTGATGACGCCACTTACCGGCGAAGTTAAGCCAACAACAGTTTTGGCTTTTTTAGTGGGTTTTTTGGCTTCCAGGGTGCCTATTTCCCCACCCTCTTCAACTTCACTGCCGGCTTCACTAATCTCTGTAACCATTACCATGCCACCGGTTGTCTGCAGATAATCGGTAACTCCTACCTTAATTAATCCGTTATCTTCCTCTTTTGCCCAGCACTCATCCTTGTGGTAAAGATAATCTTCCCTAACCCGGAAAACAAACTTATCATAGACAAATTCCAAATACCCTTTTCCGCCCATCTGAAAACGCTCCTTTTCGATTCTTCTTTGTTAAGTTGTTCCTTAACGGAGCCGATAAAAATTCCGACCAATCCGCTTCCTATACTTACATAAAATATTATTTATGTATCCATGTAAAATACGTCATATAAAAGATTACTTATATAATAATTACTTAGCACATTCATGTCAACAACATATTATAGCTTTAGCGTATTACAACCATCCGATAATAACAAACAGCTCATTAATTGTTCCGAAGTCAGCCCTCTAATGTATTGCGACACGTCAACCTTTTCCAGCAAAGACAGTAAACCTACCTCTTCGTAATGACGGCCGGTTAGGATGGCCTCTAGTTCTTGCACCGGCTGCTGCTCAAAAAAATCCCCGTAAAACTTGCACTCCTTGATCAGCCCGTGCTTGACATTGAAATTAATCGTCAGGCTGCCCCCGGAAAAGGTCAATTCTTTTTGATAAGCAAAGGCGGGAGCACTGCCGAAATTCCAGGCCCAGGTGCTGTACTTGTCTGCCACCAGCCGGTTAACCGCCTGGATATCCTTTGTGGTTAACTGATACTCCTGATACGACCGGTTATGGTAAGCAAAAATGCTTTTAGCCAGCATCTGCTTAAAGGTAGGCAGACTCATGCCGTCCGGCAGGTAGGGCTTGAGGTTGGTTACCAGACTTTGCACTGATCTTACTGCTCTGGATACGTATTTCTTTTTCGGCTTTAAAGCCTGGCCAAGCACGGCAAGATCGCTATCAAATAAAATGGTTCCGTGATGTAAAAGAGTGTTCTTATAGAGATACTGGGCGTTGCCGGAAAATTTCTTATAGTCCACGCCGATATCATTTCTGCCGTTAAATTCTGCCCGCACGCCCAAAGTGCTTAAACAATAAATGATCGGCTCGGCCAAAACAGAAAAATCAGTAGTAGCAAAATTATCACGGTTAAGGAGAAAAGTGAAATTAAGGTTGCCCGGATCATGATAAACCGCCCCGCCTCCGGTAAGCCGGCGCACCACCTGGATGTGGTTTTCCTGCACATAGGGGTAGTTGATCTCCGCCAGTGCGTTCTGGTGCTTACCAATGACGATGGTAGGCGCATTTTGCCAGAGAATCAATTTTTCATCGTCAAGAGCAGCCTGTTTCATTAAATACTCTTCCAGGGCCAGGTTAAAGTAGGGATCGTTACTGTTGTTGATAATGTTCAGCATAGTGACACCTCCGCTTGGCAAGCTACGTTGAATTGAGTTATATCTGCTGCAAGCTTAAAATATCAGATTAAAGAAATATCCGGCCAGCATAGCCACAGTCACTATGGTAACCACAAATGCAATGATCAACTTGCGACGGAAAATGGAGGCCAGAATAATAACTTCCGGAATACTTGCTCCGGCACCGCCGATAATCAGAGCCATTACCGACCCGATACTCATACCTTTGCCTATGAGCACATAACTGATGGGTATGATGGTTTCTGCTCTGATGTACATTGGTATGCCAATCACCGCTGCTACCGGTATGGCTAGTGGATTGCCGGGTCCAGACAATTTCATGATCAGCGAATCCGGTACGAAGCCATAAATAAAGGACCCAATAGCTGCGCCCAGCATCAAGTAGAGAAAAACCTGCCGGAACAATGACCAGGCAGCCTCACCGGCCTGCTTTAATTTAATTTTCATAGTATCTGGTTCCGGTTCAGCAGTTAAGTCAAGTGCCAGCATCTCTCCAGCAGTGTCGCCGCCCTTTTGGATATACACTTTTTTATACTGGTCGGCCAGCCCTAATTTTTCCCACAGCATTCCAATAAAAACTGCAGCTATAAAAGTGATAGCAGCATAAGCTGCGGTAACTTTTAAACCCAGCAGACTCAAAAACAAAGCTATGATAACAGGGTTTAAAAGCGGTGAAGCGATTAAAAAAGACATGGTTGCTCCAAAGGGAGCACGGGCGTTTAACAGTCCTACCAGGACAGGTATGGTTGAGCAGCTTCAAAAAGGAGTAAGTGCCCCCAATGCGGCCCCGATGATATTGCCAATGAATTTTTTCTGCCTGGATATTACTTTCTGGACAGTCTCAGGTGGTATAAATTCTTGCAGCAGCCCAACCAGAAAGGAAATGCCGACAAATAATAGAATTAGTTCCCCGGCGATAACCAGGAAAAATCTACCTGCGTCGGCTAAATTATTTAACTCAAACATATGGCCACCTCCCTCGATTAAAATCCGGTCAAAATTATTCCAGTCGATTCTTGTAAAATATCCCGGACTAAGTGAAAAAGTTAATTATCTATCGAAAATATCGACATGCCGCCTCCCCCCTGTGGTAATTTGCCGTGCAAAAGGTTCTCCTGTCTATGCACGGAATCTACCAGGATCTCCAAAACAGTTTTGATATTTTTGACCATCGCAGTATTCTGAGTTCTCAGCATTTCAGATACATAAGCCGAATACCGGTGAACTATTTCCAGGGCTGTTTCCGCCCCTTTGGCAGTTGTATTTACACAGCACACCCGTCCGTCTAATGAAGATATCTCACGTGTCACATAACCCTTATTTTCTAAACGATCAATGATTTTGCTGGCCCCGCTCTTGGTAAAATTTAAGGCATGCCCTATTTCCTGCACAGTAATATTTTCCGAATCATTTATTTTTTTCAAGGCCATATATTCCACTAAAGACAAATCCCCACAGCACTCGCCATTAATGCCATGAGCACCAAAATACCATGATAATTCTTGAATTAGGTTGTAAATATTAACAAAATCTTTATCCATATGAGTTAGCTCCTTAATAAATTTTAGTTTCCGTTAACAACCATTATACCGGGCCTTAGTTTCCGGTGTCAACTATTATGTCAAATTAGTTTTAATGTCTATGAACCATATTGTCAATATTATGTAACCAGGCAAGCAGACCAACGACAAATAAACCCCGGCAAGGAAAATTCCTCGCGGGGTTGTTTTGTGGCCATATGGATTAGCTTTTCAGAGCTTTAGATTGCGCTACTGTTATTTTAATTAATGTGGCAACATGTGTACAATACAAGCCTTATAAATTTAACTTTAATAGTTTGATGGCATTCTCACGTCCAATCTTGTATCTGTCGTTCTCACTTATGGTGCAATTGTCAAACCAAACGCAAGCGTCTTCTACAGTTTCAAACGGGAAGTCAGTGGCAAATAGCACCCTATCGGAATCAAATTCCATCATTGCATTCAACAGGGATGACGTATGATATTGGCCGCTGGTTGTATACCACATGTTGTCCTGTATGTAATCGGGAAGGGGGCGCTTGGCGGGAATTCCTCTGCCGGTTTTGTTGATTCTGTTCTGCGCTCTCCAGATACAAAACGAGAGGGTCTCACCCAAATGCCCCAGGATATATTTCAGTTTGGGGAATTCATCAAAAACACCGCTGCACATTAGTCTGAGAGTATGAGTGGCGGTTTCTACGCCAAAGGCCCAGGCAGCTCCTTCCAGCCATGGGTGGCCTTGCATTTGCTTCAGATTTTCAGGGTGGGGCTCACGGGGATGCATATAGAACGGAACGTCAAGTTTTTCAAGTTCAGCCCAGAAAGGACGAAAAATCGGATCGTCCAGGTATTTATAGTTGTCTGGAGTGTCAATCTGGGAGAAACCAATCAGGTTTTCTTCACCTTTCTCACTCCCAAGGACGTACTCTACTAATCTATTTATTATGAAATATAAATGAGCCGGTCTTTGCCCCTGCTCTACTATGACCGCTTCCTTGGGGTATTTAACATGGGGGCTATTTATGAAAATTTTGTGCCACCTTCTTAAACCAGATGGATCATATATAACTCTATAGTTCAGGAAAATCCCCCCCATATGCTCCCATCCCGCTCCGTTTCAGAACTACTATTCTTATCATAAGATTGTTGAGAAAGTTTTGTTATTTTCTAGTTCCATATTTTGGCGTTATATTCTTCCACAAAATAACATAATAGCAGACTTGGCTTAATTTAAAAAAGACACCAGGCAAGTGCTTTACTAGGCTGGTGTCTTAATACTAACATTTATCGTCATATTAACTTATTAGCTCGGCCTCAGGTTAGGAAAATAAGACCTGTTTAGTGCGCACGTCATAAAGTCCCGAAGGGGTTATTCTGACAAAAGGAACCCCGGTATGGGACAAGAAACACAGCGTAACCACTGGGCCGGATTGGCAGCCCCGGTCCAGGAGGTATTGTTCAATCACCTGTAATTCTTTATCCATAGTGCTTACATCCTGGTCTGACGTAATGCCGCCTACCACCATTGGACATTCCGCCTTAATTTCACCGCCGTCCACTAGCACGAGTCCACCGTTTATCTCTAGCAGCCGGTTAAAGGCCAGGGCCATATCAGTATCATTATTGCCGATTACATAGGGCGTGTGATGATCATGGGCGGTGCTGGTGGCTAGGCCGCCAATCGAAGCACCGAAACCCTTCAGAAAGGCGTTGGCAAACCTCTCCCTGCTTATGTGTAGCATACTAATTTTGAGTATATCTTCACCTGAAGCTACGAGGTTACCCGACTTTACCGGCAGATTGGCTTGGTCCAGCTTGGTAATAGTGCGGTTAATCACCTTAATCACCGGAACCTGCTGGTATTCCCCCTCAGCTGCGCTGGCCTTAACGGCAAAATGTTCAGCGGTAGCCGTAAAGGTGGGTACCCGTCCAGGGCGCCAGTCCCGGGTGGTAAAGCTGGGGCAGTTTAAGGGTAATTTTTGTTTTAGCCGTCCCTGCTCGGCGATGATCTCACCGTTAACCATTACTTTTACCGGGTCCGGCAAAGACGGGTTGGCCAAAAACAATATATCGGCAAAACGCGACGGACCAATCCCCCCGACGTAACGGTCAAGCCCCAGGTACAGAGCGGCATTGATGGTTGCCATTTGGATTGCTTTGATTGGCGGTATGCCGTATTCGATAGCCTTTTCCACCAGAAATTTCATATATCCCGTGGCTAAAATATCGCTCGGGCTAAACCAGTCAGGGGTTAACATCAACCACCTGGTATCCAGCTCCGGGTCCGAGGTAATAGCGCCTACCAGGGGTTCCATATCGCTGATAATCGACCCGTGCCGCAGCATAGCGGGCAGGCCAAGATAAACCCTCTGCTTTATTTCTTCGGCGGTCATGGCCTCATGGCAAGAGGTTATCCCAACATTGATTAAAGCATTTAGTGTTTCAGGCGAGCAGCCTGCCCCGTGGCCTTCCAGACGCTTATGCAGACGGCGCCCCAGCTCCAGCTTACTTAATAGCGTTTTATCGAGATCCAGAGCTCTGACAAAGGCAACCAGCTCGCTAATAGCCAGCACCCTGGGGTGCTTAAGAAATTTGGCAAACTCCTCCATAGGAAGGCTGTCTTCACCCTCTAGTTCCGGGAAAAGTGGATTGGTGGCTGTAATACAATAAAAGAATTTCAACGGCAGATTTTCTGTCATTTCCAGTATAGCCTGGATACCCTGAGACTTTAATGCTGCTGTTTGTGATTTGTCTCGGTTAAAATGGTCGTTGTGCCGTGGGGAAGTATTTCGTTGGCCAAAGCGATGGGATTAGCGCCGAAATCGGTGTGCCCGTGGGGATCGATATAACCCGGCGCCAAGAAGAGGCCTTTAGCGTCGATAACTTCCGTATTTTTACCGATCATGTTATCCTTGGTACCCACGTAAGCAATGCGGCTGCCCTTGATAGCCACCTTCAGGCCGGACTGTATTTTGCCGGCGTAGACATTAATTAATTCGGCATTGATAATGACTTTATCCGCGTAAGCTCTGCCCAAGGGCACTTGAATTAAAGCCTCATACTCTTCCCTATTCATATCATAGAGATCAAACTTAGCATTCATCTGCAAGCACCTGATTTCTTAATTAATTTGTTAGTCTGTTTGTGGTTCTAAAACATGTTTTTTATTATATCAATTGGCACGGTCAGCCTCAATGGTCTGTTTATCTCTATCCTATATTGTATTGCGATCTAACCCAACCAAAGACAGAAAGAAATTATTAATAATGTTTAAGTCAACATAAAGATATGACTTAAACATTACTTTTGAGGACCCCAAACAGTAGTCCGTGAGCCGGACCCCATAGCATATATTAAATATACGGTTCCAACAAAATAAATTTTTGAAGATTTTTGTCTTTATCCCTAATCCAAATGCAAAATAATATTGCAAATTCGTATAGTAAGGAGATTAGACTTTTTTAGGGCAGTGTAATTTAAAACTTGGAACCGGGCGATAAGAAATTTCGTCCATAAACTTAATAAATGGTCTTAGAGGCCGTGGAGTAAATAATTGTAAGGCAAACAAATTTTTTGTGCACCTAGACAGGTGTCAACGCTAACCCCGTGTGTCGGAGCATGATTGGGTAAAAGTACAGGTATTGGCGTTAGTTTTTATGCTTAGCATAACGATGGGAGGATTGGCAGGTGCTGATAGATAATTTGTCCGGTACCCCTGTCCGGGGTCGGTACAACCGGGATTATAGTCTTGATATCTTGCGGGGGATCGCCGTAATTTTAATGATTTTTCACCACGTGGTAACCTGGCTGTATACAGGTTCCATACGTGACATAATCATTATTATTGGTCGCATCAGTGTTGGAGACATAGCGGCACCCATTTTTTTTACTGTTTGCGGAATGTCTCTCTACTATTCAATTAATGCCATGCAAACTAAACATCTGGGGACCGTTAATATACTAAAAAAGTTGGCGCAAAGAAACATAAGGCTTTATTTCACCGGCCTGGTTCTTGGTCTTGTTTCTTTTGGGCATGCCAGTTTTTTCTATTGGGGGGTGCTGCAGTCACTGGCCGCAGCCGGCATTTTAAATGGAGTACTGTATCTTTTGCCGGCCCGGAAGATCGTGTTGTTATCTAACGGCTTTTTATCCTTGGCGGGGTACTACTTTTTTCATCCCTACGCTTATTTATTACCAGCTAAACTTGCCCGAATTTTATTGGGTGATTTTTCGCTGGTTCTTTTAACCGGGTTTTTATCTATAGGCCTATTTATGGCCACGTATGTTTTAACTGGTAATTATAAACCCCAAACTATAGCCGCTGCAGGTTTATCATTTATGGCATTGGGCCTGGTGGGGCACTTTACCGGGTTTTTGCTCACCAGATTTCCTGCTTCACCCAGTTACATAATCTTTGTAGTTGGCCTGACATTGCTGATGTATGCAGCTTTGCTCTTTGTAAAGACAGATGGCGCACATGTTAATCCGGCTGTTTGGGCCGGCAGAAACGCCCTCAATATTTTTATTTTGCATTACCTAATCTATGTTTATGCCAAATATGCAGGCCTGCTTGGCTCATTTAACGGGCATTACTCGGTGCTGGTTGCCTTGGCAGTAACGGCTTTCTTTTTGTTTCTAAGCAAATGGATGGTCTGGCCGCTTGCAGGCCGCCACCGGAATAATATGTACCAATGCGGTGTTTAAAAGTCACTAATTAATCTAAATATATTTTATTGGCTTCGGGGATGCCGGTCACATGATGTTTTTACATGTTTCTAAAACATCATTATAAGTCCTGATTAAATTCAAAGATTGATATATTAAACTTAACTTGTAGTTAGTTAAAATATTCGATCTAATTATATTCCTTTTGAAAGAAACGTTGTCATGAACTTGATATAAATTATAATAGAAAATAAAGAAGTAATAACATTTAATTCCAGTAAACGAGAAAGTAGTACACTGATGGAAGGTATGGTAAGCCTAAAGGAGGTTAAAACAAGATGAAGATAGAGGAACGTTATAAGAAAAGATATAAAGCAGGCGATATTCCATGGGATATTGGTAAACCTGATTTTAACCTTATTCAGACTGTATCCACAATGGCCGTAACACCATGTAAAACACTGGATATTGGATGCGGAACTTTATTCATAGTAACCCCCCGAAGTAGTGGTTGTAAGGGAATGTGCCTGGATAGTTGTTATTTATTGGGGAGTTTTTGGTAATTGTGTTCCAGTAGAGCTTTTAATGATGTCTCTAAGTCCCCACCTTCCTCCATGACAGTTCCCGTCCAAAGGATGCCTATAAGCGATGTTTCGCCGCCCTTCCGGGATATGACCAGTTGCGGGCTGCCCATGCTGCAGGTTTCCATAAGCCTTCCGGCTTCATCGATCTGCATACCACCGGCCAGAACCACCTTGCTCAAATCATCCGGCAACAGGCGATATTCCAGTGCATAAACATAAATGGGCGTATCCGCCAGCTGAGCAAACTCTTTAACTAATTCCAGGCGGATCATTTTACTATCGATGATCTTTACACTACCGCTTGATTCATGATGAGCAATATCGTTCCTAATAAACTCCCATGCAATACCATTTACGTCATCCAGTGCTCCTGTCCCCAATTCCGGTTGGCCTGCTTGATTTATTTGCACTGTTCGGCTCTCGGCATCCCATTCTACTCTTGCACCTAATGCTTCAGAAACAAATCTCAGCGGAACCATAGTTCTTACCTGAAAGACTTTAGCTGGGGCATCTAAATGGATAGCTTCTTCGTTAAGATAACCATGTGTTGCGAATGTTTGCAGGCGTATTCTTGTCTGCCCTTTAGTAACAATGATAGTTTCAGTCGTTGCATCATAATCTACCACAGCGCCTAAAGCTTCAAAAACAGTTCGAAGAGGCACCAGTACCCGATCGTTTTCCATAACCGGTGAGGCATCAAACTGAAGTTGCTCATCGTTTAACATTACCGTAATCGGTTGAGCCGCCATAACACTACCTGGTAAACTAGCTATTAAAAATACTCCAACTAACAAAAGTACTAACCACTTTCTTTGCAAATCAAAAACCTCCCTTTTTTAAATTTACTGGTAAGACGGTAGAAACCAGTATTTTGTTCCCTAGCTTTTCGTCAAAGTACTCGCTAAGGTAGCGACAACAAAAATGTGTACAGGTGCTTGTGATATCATTGGGAATATTACCATTAAAAAGAAGGGTTTGACATTAGGCTGAAGAACTCGGCATGAATGCGTTAAACGATTCTTTGTAATTTAGGGATTTATATTTCTTATTCTCTGTGTGAAGTAACTACCTGCACCGTCTTGGGCCGGTTCATTGTTTAAATAATCCTGAAATGATATCAAACGTTTTCAAGCCTGTATTAAATTCCACCAGTATATTAGAGTCCCATATTTTTAAACAGCTAACATAATTAAAAGCTTAGCTTATCCTGTTAACCTCCAGAGCTGGATATCCCCTCCAATTGTTTAGGTTTATCTTAATTAATTGCGCTGAACGAAAGTACCCTTTTGGAGTGTAGGCTATAATACCGTCAGACAGAAATTCATTATAATTTTCAGGAACTTGTGGCTTGCCTGTATGCACGACAGGCTCACTGATACCACAACCTCAGCCAATGCCTATAGGTTCAAATTCCACGATAATGGATCCTTCTCCGGCAAGAATGTATGTCTTTGCGTCTACCGAAAATTCAAACTTGATGGTTTTTGGTGAATCGCCGGACGCTGGTTTACTTACCATCGTATTATTGGTGTCAGGGTTAATTAAAGACATTTTAACCATCTCCCCTGGTTTAATTTTCATTAGTATACTCTCTCAACAAAAACCCTTCAATAACATTATAAAACCTTTTGTTGTTGTGCCGGAAGTGGACCGTTGGATTAAACCATTGCTGCCAAACGATTTAACGACCGTTAACAGTGCTTGGGTTCTCCTGTGACTGCCGGTTAATCTGTATCCTGTGTTATAAAGCAGATTTACCATTTGTCCGAAGAATCACATTGATAAGACATTTCTTCCAGCTTGGGCATGTTTCCTTCTCCTACCTCTTTTCATTTTTAAAACGTGACAATACCAAGCCGGATAGCATTAAACTGTTTTTGTTCTATGTTCGCGAAATAAAATGAGGCAAAGATTTAACTGGGTTTAACTGGAAAGGATAACTGAGAACTAAATAAGAAGCACGTAACAGACAAAACCACATAACATGAAAATTTTACGGTATTCAATATATTGTAATATTTCCCGTAAAATGATTGTTGAACCATGTTATTAATAGTTATAAACTAACTATTGGTAGCGAAAAATATAAGTGTCCAGCTTGTTCTCGATACCTGCATCATAATTGATTAATGTGTGACAACATGGTTGTTAAGGAAAGAGGAGAAGCTATATGAAATCTATCTCAAAGAATAAACGAATCAAAGTCACGGTCAACGGCCGGGAGATGGAGGTCTATGATGATCTGACCATACTCCAGGCACTCATCCAGGAAGATGTAGAGATACCGCACCTTTGTTATGATATACGGCTCGAAAGAGCTAACGGCAACTGTGGATTATGCGTTGTGGAACTGGGTGAAGGGGCAGAGATGCGAGAAGTTAAATCCTGCCAGACACCCATCCAGGCAGGTATGATCATCAGGACCAACAGTGATCACTTGAAAAATTACCGTAAAGTTCGTTTGGCCCAGTTACTGTCCGACCACAATGCGGACTGCGTCGCGCCCTGTGTAAGCACCTGCCCGGATAACGTGGATATTCAGAAATACCTGCGCCATATCCAGGCCGGCAATTTTACAGAAGCACTGCAGGTGATTAAAGAAACCAACCCCTTCCCTGTTGTTTGCGGGCGGGTATGCCCGCATCCCTGTGAGGCTGCTTGCCGGCGCAATTTGGTGGATGCACCGGTGGCGATTAATTACGTTAAGCGTTATGTAGCTGATCTTGACCTCGGCAGTCCAAAACCATGGTCACCCAAAGTGAAGCCTGCTTCAGGCAAGAAAATCGTTATCATCGGAGCAGGCCCCTCTGGCCTGACCGCGGCTTATTACAGCGCCATCAACGGTCATGATGTGACCGTCTTTGAACGTCAGCCCCACGCCGGCGGTATGATGCGCTATGGTATTCCGGAGTACCGGCTGCCGAAAGCTACCCTGGATAAGGAGATTGAACTGATCCGCAATCTTGGGGTCAGAATCGTTACTGGCAAAGCAGTGGGCACCCACGTCATGCTTACCGACCTGCAGCAGGATTTTGACGCGGTATATCTGGCCATCGGATCCTGGGGTACAACACCATTTCAATTGGAAGGTGTCTGGACAGGTATTCAGTATCTAGAGCAGAACGTCAAGGGATTGGACACCAACACTGGTAACGAAGTTGTCGTTATTGGCGGTGGTAACACAGCCATCGACTGTTCTCGTACGGCGCTGAGAAACGGTGCTGAAAAAGTAACTATACTGTATCGCCGCTGCAGAGAAGAAATGCCGGCTGAACCCTATGAGATCGAAGAAGCGGAGTACGAGGGAGTCAACATGATGTTCCTGATCTATCCGGAAAAGATCGAAATCACGGGTGACAAAAAGGTTTTACGTTGTCTCAAAATGCAGCTGGGCGAACCTGACCGTTCCGGAAGAAGAAGGCCGATTCCCATCGAAGACAGCGAAATTATCATTGAGGCGGATACAGTTATCGCAGCCATCGGTCAGAGCACCGACACTCGCTTCCTTTACAATGACTTGCCTGTTCGCCTGAACAAATGGGGCGATGTAGATATCAACGGCAGGACCTTTGAAACTTCAGAAAGTAAGATCTTTGCCGGAGGTGACTGCGTTACCGGACCGGCCACCGTTATTCAGGCTATTGCAGCCGGACGACATGCGGCAGAGTCCATGGACAGCTTCCTGACTGTTGGGTATGCTAAAGTCCACCACGAAGACTACAGCTGCAGTCGTGGTTTACTGGAAGATCTGCCCAGGTGGATGTATGATGACACGCCCAGGCTGCCCAGAGCAGTCATGCCGGCTCTGGATCCGGAGACCAGAAAGAGAAACTATGCCGAAGTGGAACTGGGCTTGTCCCAAGAGCAGGCGGTGGCGGAAGCTGAACGCTGCTTGCAGTGCGGCTGTAAATCCAGGTACGACTGCGACCTAAGAAACGCGGCCAGCGATTATAACCTCGAATTTAAGAGGCCTGATTATGATCGGCCATATTTCCCGATTACTGATGATCACCCGTTCATTACCAGAGACCATAACAAATGTATTTCCTGTGGACGGTGTATTACTGCCTGTGCAGAAGTAGAAGGCCCGGATATCCTGACCTTTTATATGAAGCATGGCCGCCAGCTCGTGGGCACCAAGAGCGGTCGTCCGCTGGAGCATACCGACTGCATTAGCTGTGGGCACTGCGTTAACGCCTGCCCCTGCGGTGCGCTGCGATACACCAGCGAAAAGGGGAAAGTCTTCAGAGCCTTGCATGACCCGTCCAAAACGGTAGTAGCCTTTGTTGCCCCAGCTGCGCGGGCGATTATTGCCACTCGCTATGGTCTATCTCCTGAGGCAGCTACTCCATTTATCGCCGGCCTGCTGAAACGGCTGGGCTTTGACAAAGTCTTCGATAACGCTTTTGCCGCCGACCTGACAATTATGGAGGAAACGACAGAATTTCTGGACCGGGTGACCGGTCAGGGCGTGATGCCCCAGTTCACCTCTTGCTGCCCGGGCTGGGTCAATTTTGTGGAACGCAGGTATCCGGAAATTATTCCGCACCTGTCCACCTGTAAATCACCGCAGATGATGATGGGTGCCACCATAAAGAATCATTTTGCTCAAATGGCCGGCCTTGCCAGGCAAGACCTCTATGTTGTTTCCATTGTGCCTTGCATTGCTAAGAAGTATGAAGCCAAACGGCAGGAATTTGCACCAGACGGCATTCCGGATGTGGATGCAGTGCTGAATTCTGTAGAAATGCTGGAAATGATGGATCTGAAACTGATTGACCCGGCCGATGTGATGCCACAGGAATACGATGAACCGTACAGAATGGTTTCCGGTGCCGGGATCCTGTTTGGTAATTCCGGTGGTGTAGCAGAGGCCGCTTTGAGAATGGCGGTGGAAAAACTGTCCGGTGTACCGCTGACCGACCACTTGGACTTCACTGAAATCAGAGGTTTTGATGGTGTCAAGGAGACCACCATCGAAGCGAATGGAGTCAAGGTGCGGGTGGCCGTGATCAGCGGGCTGCATAACGCGGAACCGATCATTCAAAAAGTAGCCCGGGGCGAGGAAGTCGGCTATGACCTGATTGAAATCATGGCCTGCCCGGGTGGTTGTATCTCGGGTGCAGGACATCCGGTACCTGAAAAGATCGATTCTTTAGAAAAGCGTGAGCAGGTCCTTATCGACATCGATAAGTCCTCGAAGATACGTAAGTCCCAGGATAACCCGGACATCATGAAGCTTTACCAGGAGTTCTACGGTCAACCAAATTCACAGTTAGCCCATGAACTGCTGCACACTTATTATTACCAGGTGCAAGGAGATACCCTGGGTGCCAAGGTGCTCAAAAAAAGTGACTCGGCCTTCCTGACCAGTGAATTTGAAATTTGCGTCTGCGATGCTTGTTCGGCCCAAGGCTCGAAGGAGTTATACCAGGCTACCTATAATAGTATTCATGCTCAGAAAATGGATGCTTTTGTTAAAGTTAGAACGACCCGCCTGAAGGCCGGCCATGCCGGAGAAGACATCCATGTGACGCTGGACGGCAAAAAAATCGAAGCGGCAGAGCTAAGCAATATCTATAAGGCGATCCGGGCCAACAGATAATTGATACGGACAAGCTAATCATTCATATAGTTGGAAAAAGCCCTAACTAAAGGGCTTTTTCACACTTAAATTGCATATCACTTGGCTGATCAGTTAATTAATTATCCTTCAGTTAGTTCTCTTTGTTCGCCATCAAAAATGATTTTTCATCGAACGTTTAGAAAGCTATACTAAACTGTTACGTTAATGCAGTAATAAACGCACCGGCCGCTACAGCCGTACCAATAACACCGGCCACGTTGGGCCCCATGGCATGCATTAGTAAGTAGTTTTGCTGATTGGCCTCCATGCCCATGTTCTGGACCACCCGGGCCGCCATAGGCACAGCAGATACGCCCGCAGCGCCGATAAGCGGGTTAACCTTGTTTTTGACTAACAGATTCATTAATTTGGCTAACAATACACCGAAGCCCGTAGCAAAGGCAAAGGCCACTACGCCCATGATGAATACGCCGATGGTTTTAGGAGTCAAGAAAACTGCCGCAGTCATAGTGGAACCAACTGCTACACCGAGAATAATGGTGACAATGTTCATTAAGGCATTACGGCTAACATCGGTCAACCGCTCTACTGCACCACTCTCCATGAACAAGTTACCCAGCATAAACATAGCAATGAGCGGGGCTGACGCAGGTACCAGTAATATAATAATGAGCGCCCCCAAAATGGGGAATAGAATTTTTTCCGCCTTGCTGGGCCAGCGATTCATTTGCATAACCATGGCCCGTTCTTCTTTGGTGGTTAACATCTTGGCAATAGGTGGAATTATAATCGGAACCAATGCCATGTAAGAATATGCCGCTACCGCAACCGAACCCATCATGTGCGGCGCCAAGTTGGCGGATAGGAAAATGGAAGTCGGGCCGTCGGCACCGCCGATAATACCAATACAGGCTGCTTCGTATACGGTGAAGCCCAGCAATAAGGCACCAAGGAAAGCACCGTAAACACCAATTTGAGCTGCCGCGCCAAGAAGTAGTGTTTTAGGATTCGCAAGCACCGGCCCAAAGTCGGTCATTGCACCCAGCCCTAGAAAAATAAGTGGCGGAATTAATTCATTAGCAATTCCGTAGTGGTAAAAGATATAAAAAAGCCCACCCTCTTCTAAAAGGCCGGTCAAAGGTAAGTTAGCCATAAATATCCCAAAGCCGATGGGCAATAGGAGTAATGGCTCAACCCCTTTTTTGATGGCCAGATATAAAAGGACAAATGCAATCAGCCACATGGCAATTTGGCCTATAGTCACCTGCCATAAACCCCAACTACTTATAACCTCAGCTAATTGTTCCATACAAAATCCTCCTAATTATTATAACTACATTAACCCGGACTCCATTGTTAGAGCCCAACTTGAATCATTTTACCCTTGGCTAAAAATTACCCGGTTTGTTTTTCTGTTTGTTTTTTAGCCAGGCTTTCTGTTACACTGCCGGTAATTGTCACTACAATTTGCAAAACAAACAGTACCGCAAAAACAGATACTACTCCCGATACCGCCACCATTGTGGCTTGACCCCAGTCAACCATAATATATAACCTCCCTTCCATTAATTTAATAAATACTTAACTTTCAGAGTTCGAAACTAACTAAAATTTAATCAAATAACTATTTAAAAAAATAAGCAAAGCACCTTTTTCTGTAATTATGTAGTAAAGACTCGATTTACGGGATTTGAACACACCTCGGTTTGATTGGCGAAAACTTTAACTTAAACTTGAAATTGGCGGCCGGATTATAAGATTTTTTTTTAACTGTGAGCAAATTGATGACCGTGCACATGGAATTATCTTTACCAGTTCTGCGATGAGGTTGTCGATATCGATTTGCGCAAGCTTTTTTACCTGTTAAATTTGCTTAAACAAGCTTTGCAAGAAAACCTGTTTTTGCCTGAACCTGTCGTGAGTGAATTTATTCCAAGGTTTACGGATAAATTGCCGAATTCTTGAAAGTTAGGTTATATCAGCAAACTGCATAATTATGATTTTGGGTCACTCCAAAAGTTAAGTTAACAGTCATCATGGCTTGTACTCAACATAAGCAAATTGAACAACCCTCGGTTTGATTGGCGAAAACTTTAGCTTAAACTTGAAATTGGCGGCCGGATTATAAGATATTTTTAACTGTAAAAAATTGATGACCGTGCACATGGAATTATCTTTACCAGTTCTGCGATGAAGTTGCCTTTACCTGTTAATTTGTTTAAACAAGCTTTGCGAAAAAACCTGTTTTTGCCTGAATCTGTCGTAAGTGAATTTATTCCAAGGTTTATGGATAAATTGCCTAATTTCTTGAAAGTTAAGTTATATCAGCAAACTGCATAATTATGATTTTGGGTCACTCCGAAAGTTAAGTTAATAGTCATCCTGGCCTGTACTCAACATAAGTATAATTTTGATCGCGTTAAATTGTTGACCAAAATCACATAATCATTGCGTAGGTAATCAAATGAATTTAGAATTCAACCTACATTTAATTATTTTTCTTATTCCTTCTGTTTAAACTAAGCAACATTAGTACCAGATGTAATCCAATGTCCCGCTAGCCAGTATATCTTAACTATAAATTAAAGCTTAACACAGAATTCATAGCACTTGGCAAGGAGGCCTAAATTGCGCAGAGTTTTATATATTATGTAAATACTCATACGAGACATTGCTGCAATTATATAGCGAGTTATATTCAATTAACACGAACGGCGATTCTACATGCATCATACAAAAATGCTTAAGCTAATGTAAGCTTTCAAAACCATGCAAAAATACATAGGTTATGTTGAAAAGCAAAGAAAAAAATTCTTAGCTTATTATTAATAATCATCCTTTCCTTATAATAACATTATCATTGCCAATTCAATACCCAGATCTTATTCAAAATGGCACAAGGTTCTCGAGCGTATCTCGGTATATACTAGGTTAAAATTCAACTATACATGGACCATCTGTGATAAATTCGTGACCTCACCGAGCTTTAATGAACTGTAGGCTATTCCAACGAAATTGGAGTGTTCGGTTATAAACAGGACGCCTTACTGGAGCCAACTAAGCGGCCCATGCCTTAAAGCAGAACCAGTCCACCATCATACGCAAAATCAGCCGTCTTAATTCCAACGGCCTAACTAAATAAGCTAGGCCGTACGACTCCTAACCCACTACTTCATAACCGGCTTGCCGGATAGCATCGGCTATCTGCTCCCGATCTGCAGAACCGATTATCTTGACCTCTTTATTAATTAAATCCACCTGCACGTTTTCCACACCGGCAATGCCTTTAACCGCTTTTTTCACGGCCATTTCACAATGATGGCAGCTCATGCCTTCCACTCTTAGCTTCTGGTTCATCTCCGCATTCACCTCCTTGCCATGCAGCTGAATACTAGATAAGACCCCATTGAGCAATAGAGCCTTATGATTGCTATGTTCATGGTTGCCTGCTTCCGGGCAATATTTATCCCCTGGCCTGGTTATAATAAAGTGTAGCAAAAATTTGGCCAGAGAGGTTAACACCATGCAAACTGAAAATAGCAGCAAGTCAATCATTAAAAAAAGCAATCTCGATAAATACCATGCCAAATCAGTCCATATTAAGGATACCAGCGGACAAACTACAGCTCCTAACCATTACGGCAATAGCGCGGTATACGTAGCCAAGGAGGCCAAAGAAGACTAAAAAGTGTAAACTAATATCAGCCTAACCCAGCAGACGCTCCGTGCCAACAAACGAAGTTATGATACCATTTGTTCGGTAAAAGAGATTACAATAGCCTCGTCAACCTGCTGCATTATCTCCGGCTTTGCGTAAAGCAGCCGGGCGGTATCTTCGAAAGAAAGCTCCGGGTCATCCTCGGCCAAAAGCGCCCAAACCACAGTAATAAAGGCATGCAAATTAACTTGCTTAAGCTCCTCAATAGCAGCTTCTGTAGACCCGTACTTTTCGTTAATCCGGGCTATCGTTGCTTCTGTAAGCTTAAAATTACGTGCCCGATCCAGCATCACTTGCGCCATGACAGCAGCCTGGCTTTCACCTAGCCAACTTCTCTATCCTACCAGGCCTAACTCCCTTCTATAACGTATTTTTAATCATATCCTAACAATTATCAGGCCTTATTAAAGCAGCACTGCTTGCTGCCCGGGAGTGTCCCATTAACTGTATTAGCCAAATGTGCATACAGCCTGATTATGGCAATCAGCTGTTTTATATTAATCTATCATAAAAACCGGGGTTATCCAAGTACAGCAGATAAGAAAAAACGAGAAGCTGTTCCCCCTAATTTCACCAGCTAAGCGTGCGGGTGGTCGTAAGCCCGCAGTAAAATGCCGGCCAGTTCTTTAATCAGGGGCATGCGCGGGTTGGCACTGGTTGACTGGTCCTCAAAAGCATTTTCAGCCAGCTCGGGTACCTTTTGCTTGAACAGCGCTTCGTTAACGCCACACTGGGCAATGGTATCCGGTATGCCCACCCTTGCCCGCAATTTTTCTACGCCGGAGATTAGGCTGTTGATCCCCTCTTCCACCGTGCGCGCCGGCATACCAAGAAAAGCAGCCATCTGCCTATACTTTTCCGGGGCCTGGAAATATTCGTACTGCGGGAAAGAGGCGAACTTACTGGGCGACCCCGCATTATACCTGATCACATGGGGTAGCAAAACAGCGTTAGCCCGGCCGTGGGTAATATGAAACTCCCCGCCCAGCTTGTGAGCCAAGCTGTGGTTGATGCCCAAAAAAGCATTGGTAAAAGCCATGCCCGCTATACAAGAGGCGTTATGCATTTTGCTCCGAGCTTCAAAATTATCCTTTTCCCCATAACTGGCTGGCAAATAATCAAACACCAACTCGGTTGCCTTCATCGCCATCGCATCGGTATAGTCCGAGGCCATCACCGAAACATAAGCCTCCAGGGCATGGGTCAGCACATCAAGACCGGTGTCGGCGATAACCGCCGGGGGTAGTGTGACGACGAAGTCCGGGTCAATAATCGCCACATCGGGAGTCAGCTCATAATCGGCCAGGGGGTATTTGATATTTTCGCCCTTGTGGGTAATTACCGCGAAGGCGCTTACTTCTGAGCCGGTACCGCTGGTGGTTGGTATAGCAACAAGCTGAGCCTTCCTCCCCATTTTAGGATACTTGTAGGTGCGCTCGCGAATATCCATGAATTTCAGGCGCAGAAAGTCAAACTCCACCTCTGGATGCTCATAAAACAGCCACATGGCCTTGGCGGCGTCAATGGGCGAACCGCCCCCCAGGGCGATGATGGCGTCGGGTCGGAACTGCTTCATCACCTCGACACCCTTCTGCACCGTTTCTACCGATGGGTCCGGCTCTACGTTGGAGAATATTTCTATACTGACCGGGTTATTGCGTTTATTTAAATGGTAGACCACTTTATCCACAAAACCGAGCTTTACAATCCCCGGGTCGGTAACAATGAGCGCCCTGGTTATGCCCTGCATTTTTTGCAAATACTGCACCGAGCCTGAAGTGAAGTAAATGCGCTCGGGTACCCTGAACCACTGCAGCTTGTCCCGTCGACCGGTAACCCGCTTGATATTAATCAGATTATCCACACTGACATTGGAAGTAGTGGCATTGCGGCCCATCGAGCCGCAACCCAAGGTGAGTGAAGGTGTGTTGACATTGTAGATGTCCCCGATAGCCCCGTGAGTGGACGGGGAATTGATGATAATCCGTCCGGTGCGCATGCGCCGGGAAAATTCGGCCAGCACATCTTTATCTTCAGTATGCAGCACCGCCGAATGGCCGAGGCCCCCAAAGCCTACAATTTCCTCACAACGCTTGATACCCTCCTGGTAACCGGCTACCTGGTAGCAAGCCAGGACAGGACTCAGCTTTTCCATAGACAGGGGATGTCCGAGCCCCACCTCCTCCTGAGGTGCCACCAGCACTTTGGTATCCATGAGCACTTCAAATCCCGCCAACTGCGCGATAGCAAAGGCAGATTGTCCTACAATGGCAGGATTTAAGGCACAGTTTTCACCTTTTACCGCCAACGCTTCAAGCTTATCGGTTTCTTGCTTGTTAAGGAAGTAGCAGCCATACTCTTGCATTAGGCTAGTGACTTCTTGGTAAATATCCAGGTCTATGATCACCGACTGTTCCGAGGCGCAAATCAGGCCATTATCGAATGTTTTACTTAATATCAAGTCGGTTACCGCCCGCCTAATATTAGCTGATTTTTCAATATAGCAAGGCACATTACCCGGCCCTACCCCCAGAGCCGGCTTGCCCGTGCTGTAAGCTGCCCGCACCATTCCTGCTCCCCCGGTAGCCAGGATCAATTGCACTCCGGGATGGTTCATCAGGTAGTTGGTGGCTTCCAGTGAGGGCTGTTCTATCCAGCTAATGCAGTTTTCCGGTGCCCCGGCGGCCAGCGCAGCGTTGTACATCACCCGGGCAGCTGACGCACTGCAGCTTTGCGCCCCGGGGTGAAAACTAAAAATCACCGGGTTGGCTGTTTTCAGGCAAATCAACGATTTAAACATGGTGGTGGAGGTGGGGTTGGTAACGGGCACCACGGCGGCAATCACCCCTACCGGCTCGGCCACCTCCATTAAGTCCTCTTCTTCATTGAGACTGATCACGCCGACAGTTTTTTTATATTTAATACTGTGATAGATAGATTCGGTAGCAAATATATTTTTTATCGATTTATCTTCATAAACGCCCTTTTTGGTTTCGTCCACCGCCAGCTTGGCCAGTTCCATGTGCCGGTCCAGACCGGCCAGGGCCATAGATTTGACTATACCATCAATTTGCTCCTGGGCTAAACGCAGTAAAGCCTGCTGGGCCTGCACCGCCTTTTCCACCAGCCTGTCCACCATTGACTCATGCTCATCACCAATATGCTGGTTCTCCGACTTGTTATTTGGCTCGTTCATAGTAGGCCCCCGCTTTTAAAAATTCTCAGCACATCGTTTTCCCTGTCATTGTTTACCTGGTGGTGGAAGATTTCTTCAATGCTTTCTTCATCATAGCCGCCATCCGGCTTAATTTTCAGCTGGCTGACCACCTTAATCACGCCCCGGGCTTTGGACGCGCTGGCTATCGCCTCCTGTTCCTCCTCCTGCGATGCTGCCCGGCCTACAAGGAAAACCGTACCGTCCACCGATTTGGCCCCCACATGGCGCAAGTTCACCTGGGAATTAGCCTCCAGTTCCTCCATGACCTCCATGGTCACCGCACTATCGTTAATTGCCCCGTCCGTGCTTACCGCCAGACCCAGTTCCACCCTTTTCACCCCGGGCATCCCGGCAAGCTTTTCCCGCAGCCTGTTTTGCTCGGCTAACGCGTCCACCACGCCGCTTACCTGCACCTCACCATCGATCACATTGGCCTTTAAAGCATAACCCCGTAAATCCTGATCCTGCTCAAGCATTTGTTGGACTTTCTGCTGCAGTGCTGTATCCTTGTCTTCAGATTTACCCGGCATCAGACACCAGTCCTTTCCTTATTTATATATTTAGATTGCTAACCCAAGTTGTCTCGATATTTTACAACTTAATGCTTATTATGGCCGGGCAATTATTTGTGTATGAGTAAAAAAAATGTGTTATGATATGAAGAAAACGATACAATAACAATCTTGGCGGGGGGCAGGCATGGAAGGCATACTGGATTGGTACGAGTTCTGGCATAATTACCGGTACCATAACGAGGTAAATTTTCTCGTCTATATACCGCTATTTTTTTTGCTGCGGTACTGGATTTTAAAAAGGTTTAACGCTGCGCTGGCTAACAGAAGGGATAAAAAAGACCTGGCTCCTTATATACAGTCCCTGATAAACTGGGGTACATTTTACGCTATAATTATCTACGCCATTGTTTACTTCGAAAACACCTTCTGGCTAGATAAAACCTGGTTTAAAATTGGCAATACTGAGGTTAACACGCTAACCTTTATCGTCCCGGCCATCATCATCAGCCTGAGCATTAAGTTTTCCAAATTCCTGTCCCGCTTCTTCATGCAGCGTGTTTATACCAGGCATGAAATGGACCAGGGCATGCAGTACACATTTAACCGGCTGCTGCACTACATCATTATCGTCATTGCTGTTTTGGTGTCCTTGCCCTTGATTGGCTTCAACTTGAGTGCGCTCACGGTTTTCGCCGGGGTAGCCGGTATCGGGGTCGGCTTCGGCCTGCAGAACATTATATCAAACTTTATATCCGGTTTAATCTTGTTATTTGAACGCCCCATAAAAGTGGGAGATAAAATAATAATCAACGACGTACCCTGCGATGTGCAGCAAATTAACATCCGCTCCACCGTGGTTTGCACCGGCAGAAATGAGCATATCATCATCCCCAACAGCCACTTTATCGAGAATCAAATCATCAACTGGTCTTACGGTGACCCTAAGATAATGGAAGCCATCCATCTTGGTGTGGCTTATGGCTCAAACGTGCGACTGTTGGAACATCTGCTGCTGCAGGCCGCCAGCGAGCACGAAAACGTGCTGGACAACCCGGAACCCCTGGTAAGATTCCTCAATTTCGGGGAGTCCTCGCTGGATTTCAGCCTGTTCTTCTGGGTAGGCGAACCCATGCTGCGTTACAAGGCCAAAAGCGACCTGAACTACCGTATTAACGAATTGCTGCAGGAACACGGCGTGGAAATCCCCTTTCCTCAGCACGACATTCACCTGCGCAGTGTCAATATTGCCCAGCTGAAACATATGCAATGGGAAATGGAAATTACTAATGATCAAGATTTGTAATCGCGTTAGCCAGCGCGGCAGCCCCGAAACCATTATCAATATTAACCACGCCGACCCCGGGGGCACAGCTGTTCAGCATGCTGAGCAGCGCCGCTAACCCCTGGAAGCTGGCCCCGTAACCCACACTGGTGGGCACGGCAATCACCGGCTGCTCCACCAGCCCGCCCACCACGCTGGCCAGTGCTCCATCCATACCCGCCACCACAATGACCACCTGCGCCCACTTAAACATCTCCAGCTGCTCA
>JAENYF010000090.1 GCA_016841905.1 Desulfoscipio geothermicus
TATGTTCGAAAATTTATTTGTAGGCATAGCCGAAGGGCTACGATCTTCTCTCGGTGGCCTACCCCTGGAAATAAATGAGGCCATCGTAATGTTAGTCAAGCTTGTGGCTATCCTCGTCTTTATCTTAGTTAATGCACTGTGGCTGGTGTACATGGAGCGTAAGGTTGCCGGCTACATGCAGGCCCGTATTGGCCCTAACCGGGTCGGTCCTAAGGGACTTTTGCAAACTACGTGTGATATAGGCAAACTAATCTGTAAGGAGATTATTATCCACAAGAGTACGGATAAAGTGGTCTTCATGCTTGCTCCGGTTGTGGTTTTCGTGCCTACATTAATGGTATTTGCAGTGGTACCCTTCGGCAAAAATATGGCGGCCATTGATATGAATATCGGTTTATTATACCTTTTAGCTATTGCCTCAACATCTACCATAATTTTTTGGATGGCGGGCTGGGCATCAAACAATAAGTATTCATTGCTCGGTGGTATGCGTTCTGTAGCCCAGATGGTTAGTTACGAGTTGCCGATGATTCTGGCTATTCTGGGTGTAGTTATGATTACGGGAAGCTTGAATATGTCCGATATTATATCGGCCCAGGAGCACACCTGGTTTATCTTCACTCAGCCCATTGCCTTTTTAATTTTCTTTATCGCCTCGGTGTCAGAATGCAATCGTGCTCCTTTCGACTTAATCGAAGGTGAATCCGAACTGGTCAACGGTTTTAACACTGAATATAGCGGTATGGCTTTTGCTATGTTCTACCTGGCTGAATACGCCAATATGCTGGTGTGTTGTGCCATGGTGACTATCTTGTTTTTGGGCGGCTGGCATGCTCCATTTGGTTTGGATTTCATCCCGTCCTGGTTATGGTTTTTCATCAAGATGTATATTGTAATGTTTGTTATCATGCAGCTTCGTTGGACCTACCCCCGTATCAGGGTAGACCAGCTAATGGGTTTTGGCTGGAAGGTACTAGTGCCCCTTTCTCTGGCCAATATCTTTGTAACCGGTATAGGGATGTATATTTACCGGGCGATAGGGTGGTGATGGTATGTTTGGAAAAGGGTTAGTTAAAGGAATGCAGATTACCTTGAAAGAGTTTTGGTCACCCAAGGCGACTATTCAGTATCCGGAACAGCAGAACCCGATCCCGGATCGCTTTCATGGCCGATTCACAATTGATACTGATAAGTGCATCGCCTGCGGTATGTGTGCCAATGCCTGTCCAAACAAGGTAATTAGTTTGCAAAAACAAAAAGTAGGTACTAAACAATTTCTAACTAATTATGTAATGAAAATCCAGTACTGCATGTTCTGCGGGTTGTGCGTGGAATCCTGTCCCAAGGATGCGCTTCATTTTTCCAAGGTCATTAACATGAACCAGTATTTTTACGAAAATGTAGCTCTTGTCTTGGTACAGCGTGAAGCACCTGCTGTTACTGCAGAATCCGAGGTTGCCGCCAGCAAGGCTTCCGATAAGGAGGGTGAGTAACCGATGGAAACCAGTATATATAGCGTAATTGCTTTTTACTTACTGGCTATAACTATTGTAGGCAATGCTGCCCTGGTGGTGTTTGCAAAGAATATTGTACATTCGGTGTTATTCTTGGCCGTTACCTTTATATCCATGGCCGGGCTGTTTTTGTTGCTGGATGCCGATTTTATTGCTGCGATACAGGTGCTGGTATACGCCGGTGCTGTGTGTATTATGGTAGTCTTTGGTATTATGCTGATTCAAGCGCCTGATATGAAGGGTACTAACCTGTTTAACACTCAGCTGTTTGCCGGTGGCGGTGTGGTAGCTCTGGTGTTTGCGCTGTGCGCTATTCTGGCCGGTCGCACTGCCTGGACTGATTTATTGGCAACGCAAGCTGTACCTGAGAACACTATCCAGGTTATCGGTACCTTATTGATGAGCAAATATGTTATTCCGTTTGAAGTAGTGGCTATTCTACTGCTGGTGGCGTTGGTCGGTGCCATTGTCATCGCCAGGGATGATGCCGGTACAGTTGCAATGGATGAGGGGGTGAAGGCCAATGCTCACGATTAGCTTAACGCATTACGTGATACTATCGGCACTTTTGTTCAGTATTGGCCTGTTTGGGGTCATCACCAAGAGGAATGCAGTGGCTGTCTTGATTTGTATTGAGATTATGCTTAACGCGGTAAATATCAATTTGGTGGCCTTTAGCAAGTATATTACCCCAATAGATTTTACCGGACAAATATTTTCCCTGTTTGTCATCACTGTGGCCGCCGCTGAAGTAGGTATAGGGTTGGCCATTATCATAGCCATCTACCGCAATAAGCTGTCCGTAAATCTTGACGATTTCGACTTGCTTAAATGGTAGGACTTTTAAGAAGGTAGGTGCTTCTAAATAATGTATGTTGAATTTGCAATGCAGCATGCATGGTTGGTACCGCTTCTTCCCGCCCTTGCTTTTGTGGCGATAGTATTTCTCACCCGCCCATGGAAAATGCTTAGTGCTATCTTGGCGGTGGGATCAATGGCCTCGTCCTGTGTTATTGCTACACTGGCGGCGTACGGGATTTTTACCAACCCTGAGTATGCGGAAAAACCGTTAGTATACGCCACGCGCTGGTTTTCCCTGGGAATTTCGGGGATGCCTGATCTGCAAATAGACGTGGGCGTACAGTTAGACCCTGTATCGGCCATGATGATGGTCATGGTTTCGTTTATTTCGACATTCATATT
>JAENYF010000035.1 GCA_016841905.1 Desulfoscipio geothermicus
TGGGCTTGTCCCTGGGAGAGTAGGTCGTTGCCGGAATTAATTTTAAGAAGCCCCCTGGTTTGTGCCGGGGGGCTTTACTGTATACGTACTTTGTTAGACTATAGCTTCTAATTACATAAGCTTTACTTTTAAGATATCAAATTAAAAGAACTTCTTATTTGTCGTAAGGAACAGGCGTGGGGTTGCTGGCAGCGGGACATAACAGGTGGATAACACTAATGGTTAATTATAAGCTATGAGAAACCAAAGAAGTGGGGTGCGAAATGAAATCCATGCTTTGGAAGGTTTGGATTACACGATTATGGAAGTTAGGTATTGCTATGAAGACAACGCCAGAAATCTTTTTGAAGCTGGATTAACAAAAGTTGGCGATAGAAAAGTAAATGTGCTACTTCAATTACAATAGACCAGTAGCTGAGGCGAAGTACCTTCAAAAGGTCACCGGCTAAGGCTGGTGTTAACGTAATGGTATAACAGGTAAGACGAACTGGTTGTTCAGGTTGGGACTTGTTAATGCTGTAAAATTTTTCGTTTAAATTTGCATAGATGGTTAGGTAATTTTATTCGAATAAGTCATACGGTGAATAATATAACGCAGGATTTGACCACCCTGTTTGCGGAATTACTATGTGCGATAGTTCTTTTTAACCGGAGGGAGAGATAATATGGATATCGAAGAGCTAAAACAGTTCTTGCAGGAAAATAATTTAAGAATTGTATTGATTAAAGTTAATGATAGTGAGCATACAGTAACCTTTACTTATCAGGGATATAAGGGGGACAAGCTTCTTTTTGCATTTGATGTTGAAGTGCCGGTGATTGACGTTAGGAAATTTGGCCTATGGGACCTTATAGGGCACTCTAAACATACAACTTGGCTGTATAGCATTTTTCTTGAGCATGAAGGGGTCAAACCTCTAGAAAGATATACCGATGGGCTAAGGCGTTTTATTAAGGCCCTTAACCTTTATGGCCCACCGGTAATCTGGATCGGCCAAGGAGAAGCCTTGCTGCACATTGCCACAGATGATTTTAATACTGATTATGGATTTAGTTTTTTTCTGGCCGGGCAAAAGGTAGCACAGCTATCAACGAATACGATCATTACACCCAGCCTTTTAGGCAGGCCGGTCAATTTATTTGTCCAGTGCAAGGCGTGTTTTAGTATCAGTGACCCGCACGGGTTTATCTGTGATATATATTGGCCTCAATAAGTGTATATATATATTTAACGCAAGGCTATAGTAATACAGCAGCGCTGGTGGGACTTATTGGTCACTCCCGCCGCTGTTGTTTTGTTCACCTGCATGATATTTGTTATTTTGTTTAACTTCTTCTAGATGCCTGTATTTGTGCAAATCCTCTGGCTCCAGTGTTTTCAAAGCCATTACGTGGATACTAACACCGGCACCGATAACCAGCAGTAATAAGCTTAGGTGTAAATTAGAAATAATCAACATAGAAATAGTAAGCGATAGCCACAAAAAGCTAAGTGAACCAATTTTCGCACCCTTGGTAATGGCTTTATGATTCATATAGTTATAAATATAAGCCCCAAAAATTCTATGGTTAATTAGCCAAACAAATAAGCGTTCTGAACTTCGCATGTAACAAAAAGCTGCCAGGAGTAAAAAGGGCGTAGTCGGCATGATAGGAAGGAATATACCTATAATTCCTATGGCCAGTGCAACTGAACCTAAAAAAATTAACAGGTATCGTTTTATTGAGAATCCCTTCATGTTACCGGCCACCCGTTCATTCGAAGTAGGGGGGAGCAATAATACTGCTCCCTCGCTTTAAAAATACTATTTCTTTTTCGATCTCCTGATATCCTTTTGTATAGAATTCCCATCGCCACAGAATACAGTCCTAACTGATGATGTGTGGTTATTGTGTCTACCCCACGTTTCCATTTAAGTTAAGCCGTAGCTTTGTAATTGGATGAGATCAATGCGCCGAGTCCGGTAAACACTACCAACAGCCAGACCACGGTACCCAATATTGGTATTTTCATTAACAAAATCACAACTGCCAGGCCCAGCAGAACCGGCCAGACCCCTTTATGCCTTTCCGTCCAGCCGAAGCGTTTGGTGAGCAAAGAACCTACAAATACTGCCACAATGATTTTGGAGAGGTAGAGCGTGATTCCGTACACAAGTCCCAGGATAATGCCGAGGGGCAGTCCGATAATAGTGATCATCAACAGGATGATCAACAATGGTGTAACTAGAAAGGCCATTACGCCAATACCAATTGTTTTAAGCGGTTGCTCTGCTATAGAAGTGGACAAGCCCGCCCACAGCTCTGGCCGCCAGATTCTGACCAGGAACCAGATCAATAAGGCACTAGCTATACTTAGTAAAAAGCTGCCGAAGGCATTAGCCGGGGTGTTTTTTTCAGCCTTAGGGGCGGGGTCCAGGCGTTGCCAATCTACCAAACCGCTGACTTTGGCTCCGGGAGTAAGCTTGGCCTGATTCGTGCTTTTGTAGGCAAAATTTCCATTGATCAGTGCGCCATCCAGCAGACTGATGTTTGCTGCCTCCAACTTAGCGTTTCGGCCGATGATACCGTTGATGACAACATCCGCACCTGCGCTGTAAAAATCACGTTTGATTGTACCTGACAGTGAGATCCACTGTCCACTGGTGAACAGAAAATTGGCGGGGGTAAAATAACTTGATGAAAAGCTTACGAAGGGAGATGAACAGATGTCTAAAAAAGTACTGATAGTGGGTGGAGTGGCCGGTGGGGCCGGTACAGCCGCCAGACTGCGCAAAATGGAAGAAACGGCCGAGATTATTGTGTTTGAACGGGGAGGAATTTATACTTTAAGGAATATGGCCGATGTGGACCGGCTTAAAACGCTGGTGACCCAGAGAAGGCCAGGCAGGGCAGTGGTCATCGGTGGAGGCGCCATTGGTATAGAGATGGCTGAAAATTTAAGATTTCTGGGCTCGGATGTGATCATTGTTGAAGCGGCGGCTCAGATTTTGGGGCCCCTGGATGAAGATATGACAAAGTTGGTGGGGAAAACCCTGCTGGATAAAGGGATCAAGATTGTATTAAATGATGGGGTCAAGAGCTTTACCGGACAGGAGAATATTGAGGTGGTCTTGAACAGTGGTAGAACAGTGGAGGCGGATTTTGTGCTTCTGGCCATCGGGGTCAAACCGGAAAATAAGCTGGCCCGGGACGCCGGCCTGGCCCTTGGCGAGCGGGGTGGAGTCAAGGTTGATGATTACCTTTGACCTCGGACCCGTATATCTACGCTCTGGGGGATGTTATAGAGGTAAGAGATATCGTTAATGATCAACAGGCTTTGATTTCTTTGGCCGGTCCTGCAACAAACAGGCTCGGATCGTAGCCGACAATATTGCCGGCCGCAAGGTTAAATTTAAAGGTTCTCAGGGCACATCGATCATCAAAGTGTTTGACCTAACAGCAGCAAGTACGGGGAATAATGAAAAAACACTTAAATCAAATGGGATTTCCTATGTCAAATCATATACCATATCACCCTCCCACGCGGCGTATTATCCCGGGGCTATACCGATGATTGTCAAAATCATGTTTTCACCTGAGGGTGGTACCCTGTATGGAGCTGAGATAGTCGGCAAGGTTGGGGTGGACAAGCGTATTGATGTGCTGGCTACAGCGATAAGGATGGGTCTTACTGTGTTTGACCTGGAGGAGTTAGAGCTGGCTTACGCCCCGCCCTATTCTTCCGCCAAAGATCCTGTGAATATGGCAGGCTTTGCGGCAGCTAATATCTTAAAGGGCGATGTGCGGGTGATGCACTGGGGTGAGCTGGACAGCTTGGCTAAAGATAGTTATGTTCTACTGGACGTGCGGATGGATGAAAAATGCCAGCAAGGTCATGTGGATGGAACGCTGCATATACCATTGGACAGCTTGCGTGAAAGGTTGAATGAACTGCCCCGGGATAAGCAGATAATTGTTCATTGTAAGACCGGACTAAGGAGCTATATTGCTAACCGCGTACTGGTGCAGAACGGTTTTAACGCTGCGAATTTAAGCGGCGGTTATGATTTATATCAGGTGCTGCAATACCAGTATGGTGAAGCCGTCAATATGAACGAACAAATGACAAAGCAGGAATAGTAAACCCGGTAGAGTGCCGGGTTTACTATACGGTGAGACTAACCTTAGTGCAGAGCAATGTATTATTTATATAAAATATGTTCTAACAATCATCAGACCGGAAGGGAATTTATTGATATTTTTGTCCATCAGCGTTAGTCTCAACGCAGGTTCCCCATTTTAGCTTTACGTGCCTTATTTTATCCTCTGACTCCATTTTTTGTCAAATAGTTTTTCTCGGTACAAGCACGCGTCGGTATTTAAGAAGAACAATAGTATCTATTGTTCTTGACCTCAGGGATTTTCTTTCAAATACAAAGAACTTAAATTGAGATAGTAATGAATTGTATCTGCGTATGGGTCAGCGTTAATATCGATATTTCTGAACACAAGCAGGGCGGTCACTTCCGGGGTTTCTAACTTTAGGCTCATATCCTCTAAGGTTGCCTGTGTAGGTTCCTGCATACCTGGTGGGAACGCTTTGGTAACCCGGTCGAGATAAGGGTTCATATCCTGTTCGAGGATTACGCGATCGTCCAGTTCGATTTTCAACGTGGGAATACCTACCTGCATGTTCACCGTCCAATTGATCCGGTATCTGCCTCTGTCACCATTGACCATGGCCGAAGCGATCCCTTCTTTATTGTTTTCAGCTAAAGTTTGCATATCGAAGGCCCAGCGATAATTACTGATGTCAACAGCTTCGAGCGGTAATATCAGGGATGTCCCTATATAACCACGGGGATAAGGGTTCTCGGGTTTCGGCCAGGTTTGTTCGAAGCCGAGTTTGTTCTTGAAGGTATTATTTTGGGCGAGTTCTTTATCAAACCAAACCGGCAGCTTGGCATCCTCAGCGTAAGCGAGGTAGTTGACGGCATCGGTAATTGATTCCCGGACAGCTACTTCCGGCTCGTCAGCTGTGGGGATTAACTGGTTATCCTTGAGCATGCCATGGTTGACCAGCAGCGTTTCCAGACGGATTACCTGGGCGGTAACCGGCAAAGCGTGGTAACCAACCACTGGCAGCACTGAGATAACAGCCATAGCGCAAGTCAGTATGGCAATTGGCAGATGAGCTTTAGCCTGCTGAAGGAGCAGTAGTACTACAGACGCCAAAGCAATCATCCAAATGACAATGAAGAAATACGAATTCATTTGTAAACTGACCTTTTGCAGTTGGATGAGCAAGGCCCAGGCCTCGAAAGCAAGGATTACCAGCGCGGCAACTGGATAAAACTGGCGGTAAAATTTGGCCGGTCCGGTTTCATAGTGGGTGACCAGAACGTGGACCAAAATGCCACTAAATGTATATGCAGTCGCGATGCTTGAAAGCTGTATGAAAGATACCCGCATGCCGCCCAGCATAGTCTTGACTGCCCATAGTAACAGGACGACAGTCAAAGCCAATACAATCGGAATCAGGATATACTCGCATAGAATTTCCACAAACCGTGGCTGCTTCTGGGCGGCTTGGCGGTTTTCATCAAGCTGACTCTTGCGGAAATCCGGAAAATAACCGACGAAAATGGCAAAAGCCAGGAAGCCGGCAAAAGTGCAGATATAAAGGTAAACTTTTTCGTTCATCTCCTGGTAAAGCAAGGCTTCGATGGCGCCTGCTACTCCGGAAACGCCGCTCATGATCATTGTGCCGTAGAGCAGGGCAATGAAGAAGGCTTTTATGGTCATGAACAAGGAGCGTGCCACGTCGGACTGGTCTTTGGGGTAAGCGGCCATGATGATAAAGGTAATGAAGCTGATCAGGATAGCCGTACCAACACGGGATGCAGCTAAACCAGAAAGCACGGTATAACGGTATTCTGTTTGAGCAGGGTCTGTTCCCCCAAAAAAATAAAGCGCCAGAAAAGTCACGGCTGCAGTCACAAGACCAAGCAGGTTGGCCAGCAGTAACGCCCCGGACTCGTTATAGCGGCTTTGGGCCCCGGTTATGACAGCTAGACTTAATATGGAGCCAAGTGCAAAGGCCCAGTGCAGGCAGTTGAACAGAAAATTGTAGGCCTCTTGCTGGGGCCAATCCAGTTGAATCCTGACCATTGTTACAATCGCGAACGCAAACGCGCAGGCAATTGCAGCAGGGAATTTTTGAAATGCACCGGCCGCCCCATGCAAAATTCTCAAAATTGATTTGCTAAAATTATTCATGCTCCTATCTCCTAACTAACTGAAAGAAATATTTTGTTTGATTATACGCCAATCCAAGCAGCAAATTTTCGAATACTGAATTTGCTGTATTGCCACAATGCATGACTCATCATTTCATGTCCTTTATCATCGTTTTAAGATATAATATCATATAAATATTCAAATAATATAGATTCGGGAAATCATTTATGAAAGGGCTAGTCATTGTATTTAATTGGGCAACACGGCTAAGACAATACAGGCAGTTTATATTTACAGATTAGATAGAAATGGTGAAGCAAGGCGTAACAAAAATAAAATTTTTTATTACGCCCGGAGCCCAAATTATTTATTAATTCTTAGGGGAAGCTAAGCCCTCCTCGCATAAGATTACCTTCCAGGAAAAAATCCCTCAGCCTTGTATGCACAGAATCAATGCAAGGCGTGATTACTGCAGTATACTGTGTTTTTGTCTAGAACAGCGGTTAAATCGGAGGAAAGCAGTAACAGACTGCTGTCTCGTTGTTGAATGAGTAGAAATAAATTCAGGAAGGAGGGTAGTCAGGTTGAAGGTGGATTGAGAGTGATGCCAGGAGGGACCCAAATAGCCGGAGTGACTGGCACAGCATAATTGCATGAGAGTTTAATTCTTTCATTTAAATGACAGCTTGTTTGTTAAAACAAAGTTGACAGTGTAATGTTTACCTTTAAAATGAAGATATTAATCCTTTGTTGAAAAAGCAGCATATGCAACATAATAAGTTCTAATCAAAGAGAGGAGGTCTTGAATGGATGAAGTAAAAGATATCGCGAAAGATATCGCGAAAGATACATTGCAAGCCATTTTGCCTATCATGGTACTGGTCATTGTAATACAATTGATACTATTTGACGATCCTTTCTATGAAATTCTCCAGTTTATCATTGGCGCCATCATGGTGAGTCTTGGATTGGGTCTTTCCCTGCTTGGGGTTAATGTTGGGCTGGTGCGTGTTGGTGATATAATTGGCTCAGAGCTTCCCCAGCGGTTTTCTTTTCCACTCCTTCTATTTTCCGTATTTTTCATTGGTTTGGCCTTAACCGTAGCTGAACCGGATGTCCTTGTTTTGGCACAACAAATAGATAATGTCTCTGGTGAAGATTTATCGAAACTTGTAGTTATAACCTTTATTGGTTTAGGAGTGGGAGTGTTTATGGTTCTCGCTGCAGCTAGAGTATTACTTGGAGTACCTATTAGTTATTTGTTAATAGCCGGCTACCTCTTGATATTTGCGCTATCTTATTATGTGCCGCCCAATTTTGTACCGGTAGCCTTCGACTCAGGTGGGGTAACCACTGGAGTAATGACTGTACCGTTTATTGTGGCTCTAGGTGTGGGGCTTACAGCAGTCCTTGGCGGCAAGAGCTCTCTTAGTGACAGCTTCGGCTTTTTAGCCCTGGCCTCGATGGGTCCATGTTGTTGGGCGTGATATATGCATGAATGAACTAATTATCTTTGCAGGCTATTGGCAGGTTATTCAGGAAGTGACCATTGCCCTATTGCCTCTTTTAATTATAATGCTTATGTTCCAGTTTATATTAAGGTTACCCTGGGATGAATTTAAACGCATTTTAATTGGCGTATGCATATCTCTTATTGGCTTATCTCTGTTTCTTCAAGGCGTAAAAATTGGTTTTATGCCGGCAGGTGCATCAATAGGGGAGTATATTGGAAAACTGGATTATAGTTGGATAGCAATTCCTATTGGGTTTCTGCTGGGCTTGGTAACGGTTATAGCTGAACCGGCTGTTTAGTAATAAACCATGAAGTAGAGTAGGTTTCCAGCGGATATGTAAAGCAGAATACGATGATGTTCACCTTATCGATAGGAGTGGCGATTGCCGTTGCCCTGGCGATGGCCCGGATAGTATATGGCATCCCCCTTATGTATATACTTATTCCAGGATATGCAATTGCGCTGATTATGATACGATATACATCGCCTACCTTTGTTTCAGTAGCTTTTGATTCCGGCGGAGTCGCTTCAGGAACAATGACGGTTACTTTTGTCTTAGCAATGGCTGTGGGAGTAGCTACCGGAATAGAAGGCAGGGACCCGTTGTTGGATGGGTTTGGCGTGGTTGGCCTGGTTGCCCTTACACCAATATTGTCAGTATTACTATTGAGAATTATTTTTAGAGGGGTGAGCTTGGAAAATGAAGATAGCTCAGGAACATGAGTTAATAGTAACAATTATTAGCGGCTAAAAATGCCGGAGCCAGAGGCGGTACTATTTTGCACGGGCGCGGTGTCGGTGTACATGAGCAGAAGAAATTGTTTGGTTTGGCTATCGAACCGGAAAAGGAAATCATATTAACTTTAATCCATAAAGATAAAACTAATGATGTGCTAAAAGCAATAGTTGATGCTGGGCAATTACAAAAACCTGGGATGGGTGTCGGCTTTGTACTTGATGTTGATAAAGTAGTCGGCATAGTTGAGTTGCTTGAGCAATGTGGAGATGAAATATGATTAATAAGCCTACCGTAGGAGATGTATATCAATTAATTACAACAGAAGTTAAAGTAATCGATGAAAATGCCCCAAAAAAAGATGTAATTGATGTACTACTATCAGGCTCTAACACAGCCAACTACGTATATGTTGTCAATGCCCTTGGCTAATTAAAGGGAATCATCACAATTAAAGATATTCTCAACTGTGTTTCTGTTATAATCGGATATATACCCAGGGATATGAGTCTTACTGCAAGTAAACTTTTTGAGCTGTCTCCATTTGGCACTGCCGCTGACATGATGCAGTTGCCTGTCTTTTTAACCAAAGAAACAGAATTACAAGCTGCCTTGAAGAAAATGGTTGACAATAATTTATATGAATTACCCGTTACTGATGAAGAAGGAAGAGTAATAGGTGATCTGAATGCATTTGAAATTTTAAAATTTATATAAAGGCTCCATACCAAGCCTATTGTTAGGCCTAATTTATTTAGCAAGAAACTTTAAGCCTTGCTCTGTTGCGAGCCATTGTTTGTTTGTTTATCGACCACGTCTAAAGTAGCATTGTTTTGAAAACAGCCACCTACTTCATGTGATGTTCAAGTATATTACGTAGTGTTATTTTTGATTAAGATTGTTTAAAATTTTAAAGGAAATAAAGATCACACATCGAATAAAATATTTGCAATCTAGGCATTTTTCATATAATGGCATAAGGTGCAAATTCATGAGTAGCAGTATATAAAAGAAAGGTAATTTTTACTATGCGATATACTCCGAAAACTGAGCTGGACCAACGAATTATTAAACTGCAAGAGCATTTAAAACAACAGGATATTGACGGCGCGATAATAATTCAAAACGCTGACCTGTTTTACTTTTCCGGAACTATTCAGCAATCTCATCTATTTATACCGGCCGAAGGCAAACCACTGCTGATGGTTAAAAATACTTTTGAGCGGGCCAAGGAAGAATCCGCCCTGGACAATATTGCCTATCTGAACAGTCTTAAGGAACTATTGCCAACTCTCCAGACATACGGCTTCGCTGACTTTAAAACTTTGGGCTTTGAGATGGATGTGCTGCCTGCCAACCTGTATCTGCGCTATCAAGAGTTCTTTAAACCAGCTATTATGGTTGATGTCAGTCCTCTTATCCGCACCGTGCGCATGGTCAAATCGGACTACGAGCTGGAAATATACAGAGATATCGCCAAAGTGCATCCTGCGTTATTTGACACTGTCAGGGCTAATTTGCGAGAGGGTATGTCCGAGCTGGAGCTGGCTGCAATGATCGAAGCGTTTTTCAGGGAGAAGGGTCACCCCGGTTTTGTAAGAATAAGAGAATTCAATAATGATTTGGTAATTAATCATATAATATCCGGACGAAATACCTATAACAGTTATTTTTGGTCAGTGGCCGGCGGAAAAGGAGTTGGACCGGCATTTGCCCAAGCTGCCAGCGAAAAGTTGATTGGTCGGGATGAGTCTGTGTTAGTGGACGTGGGCTTTATCTACGACGGATATACATTGGACCAGACAAGGATATTCTGCATAGGGAAACTACCGGATCACCTGGTACAAGCCTATAAAGTAGCCATCGAAATCATAGAGCAGATAAAGCAGCTGGCCAAGCCGGGGGTGTCCTGTGGCAAGCTTCATGACTGGGCAATTCAAATAGCCGGTGCTAGTCCATTTGCTAAGCGTTTTACAGGCTACCCAACACCATTGTCATTTGTCGGTCACGGTATTGGCATTGAATTGGACGAATGGCCGGTTATTGGCCACAAATTTAAAACGCCACTGGAGCCGGGCATGGTCTTGGCATTGGAGCCAAAATTCACCTTCCCGGATGGCGCAGTGGGGATCGAAGATACTTATTTGGTAACTCAAGATGGGTTGGAAGTTTTAACTGTATATAATGAGGAAATTCAATATATATAGTGCGTTTGGCACGCAGTGTGATCTATTCTTTAATAAAAAATGAAGGATGCAAATACATATAAACAGTAATTATAACAAGGAAGGTGATGATAAAACTATGCGATATACTCCGAAAACTGAGCTGGACCAACGAGTTGCTAAACTGCAAGAGCATTTAAAACAACATGATATTGATGGCGCATTAATAATTCAAAACGCTGACCTGTTTTACTTTTCCGGGACGATCCAGCAATCCCACCTGTATATACCGGCGGAGGGTAAGCCGTTACTATTGGTTAAAAACACCTATGAGCGAGCCCTGGAAGAGTCCGCCCTGGATAATATTGTCTATTTGAACAGCCTTAAGGAGCTGCTGCCAACTCTCCAGTCACACGGCTTCAGTGGCTTTAAAACCCTGGGTTTTGAGCTGGATGTGTTGCCTGCCGACTTGTATCTGCGCTATAAGGAGCTCTTTAAACCGGCTAACATAGTTGATGCCAGCGATTTTATTCGCACTGTACGCATGGTCAAATCGGATTACGAGTTGGAAATACTCAGAGATGTGAACAAAGTACAGTCTCAGATATTTCCCTTTATCAGTGCTAATTTGCGAGAGGGCACGTCTGAGTTGAAGCTGGTCTCGATGATCGAAGCATTTTTCAGGGAGAAGGGCCACCCCGGTTTAATGAGAGTACGGGGTTTTAATACCGAACTGCATCAACAGCATGTGGTGTCCGGCAGCAATACCACCCCGAGCTATTTTTGGGGAGCGGTCGGCGGCAGAGGAGTAGGCCCGGCGTATGCGCAGGGAGCCAGCCATAAGCTGATTGGCCGGGACGAGCCTGTGTTAGTGGATATCGGCTTTAATGTCGATGGGTATTCCTTGGACCAGACCAGGATCTTTTGCATTGGCAAACTATCGGACCACCTGACCCAAGCTTACCAGGTAGCCATCAAAATTATCGAGCAGATCAAGCAGATGGCCAAACCGGGCGTGCCCTGCGGTAAGTTGCACGAATTGGCGCGGCAAATAGCGGGAGCAAGTCCATTTGCTAATCATTTTACCGGCTACCCAAATCAATTGACCTTTTGTGGCCACGGTATCGGCCTTGAGCAGGACGAATTGCCGGTGATTGGGTCTAAATTCAAAACGCCGCTGGAGCCGGGCATGGTCTTTGCGTTGGAACCGAAATTTACCTTCCCGGATGGCGCCGTAGGGATTGAAAATACCTATCTGGTAACTCAAGATGGACTGGAGACCTTGACTGTATTTGATGAGGAGATTCAGTACGTCTAGGCTTTACCCAGGGTTTTAGGTAATTCGTTTAAGTTTGACTGGTTGACATGCCCAGCCGTATCATATAAAATAAAATTATATATAAAATATTAATACAGCCACGAAGGCTGAATACATTTCAGAAGGAGTGTATTTAACCTTCGTGGCTGTTATTTTTGCCTGAAAAAGGAAGGGAGAGTAATACATATGCATATGGCTGACGCCTTAATTTCACCAGTGGTTGGTGGAGCCATGTGGGCGGTAACGGCAGGAGTCGCAGCCTATTCGGTGAAAAAAATTGGAAATGATTTGGATGAGCAGAAGATTCCTTTAATGGGGGTAGCGGGGGCATTCGTCTTTGCCGCTCAAATGATCAATTTCGCCATTCCCGCTACCGGCTCCAGCGGCCATATAGGGGGAGGCTTGCTGCTGGCGATATTGCTGGGCCCTTATGCAGGGTTTCTGGCTATGGCTTCTATCCTGACAATCCAGGCGTTATTTTTTGCTGATGGTGGTTTATTGGCACTAGGTTGTAATATTTTTAATCTCGGTTTTTACCCTTGTTTTGTGGCTTATCCGCTAGTTTATCGATTGATTACGCGCAGAGGATACTCCCAGCGCCGCATCTTTACCGGAGCAATGTTAGCTGCGCTCATAGGTCTTCAGTTTGGTTCGTTGAGTGTAGTTCTCGAAACATTCTTTTCGGGTAAGTCGGAGTTGCCTTTTGGTACGTTCGTAATGTTGATGCAGCCTATTCACCTGGCTATTGGAGTGGTGGAAGGTCTGGTTACTGCCGCTGTCGTAGGCTTCGTTTGGCAAGCGCGCCCTGAAATCATCAAGAGAACAACATCGGGTGAAACATTAGGCAGCATTTCCATAAAGAAGGTGCTGGCTGCTCTGGCCATAGCGGCTATGATGACCGGCGGTATTTTCTCCTGGTTTGCCTCTGCGCATCCTGATGGGCTGGAATGGTCTATGTATAATGCTTCAGGTAAAGAAGAACTCGCCGCGCCGGGGGGTATTTATCATACACTGGCAGCCTTGCAGGAGAGGTTGGCGTTTTTCCCTGACTACAGCTTAAAAAATCAGCAGGAAACAAATACTTTTGCTGTGGGGACTAATGAATCCTGGCCTACCGTGAATGCCGGGACCAGCCTTGCGGGACTGGTTGGCGGTGTAATGACCTTGATGTTAGCTGTGATTACGGGTTGTTGTATTTATATGT
The DNA here is from genome assembly GCA_016841905.1 of Desulfoscipio geothermicus. GTDB lineage: Bacteria > Bacillota > Desulfotomaculia > Desulfotomaculales > Desulfallaceae > Sporotomaculum > Sporotomaculum geothermicum_C. Next base: position 13,160 of record JAENYF010000035.1, read on the forward strand.
TTAAAAGACGACACAAAACTAGCGGTGTATAGGGGATACGAGGCGGGACGTTAAGCCCCCTCAGGACAGGATCGGTAATTTTTATGTCAAACATGACGACATCACTATATAATATTAGGCTGCTTGATGAACTTGCAGAGAAAAAGACTATTATTCATAACATCCACCCGCTGATTAAGGTATTAACAACGGTACTTTACTTAATTATCATTGTTTCTTTTAACAAATACGAATTAAGCGAACTTCTGCCGCTCATATTTTATCCCATTATCGTTATCGCACTGGCTGATTTGCCTCTGATGATTCTCCTAAAGAGAATGCTGATAGCTTTTCCTTTGCTCATAGGGATAGGTCTATTTAATCCCTTGTTTGACCGCAGCACAATGGTGGAACTGCCTTGGATGCAGCTTTCGGGGGGCTGGGTATCATTTTTATCCATCCTCCTGAAAGGTGTTCTGACGATACTGGCAGCCCTGGTCTTGATTGCTACCACGGGAATAACGAGAATTGCTGCGGTGCTTGGCATGCTGAGGGTACCTAGGATATTCATATTGCAGCTTTTGCTAACTTACAGGTATATCTCTGTACTAGTAGAGGAAGTCGGCCGCACGGTGCGAGCATACGCACTGCGTTCCCGGCGCGAAAAAGGTATTAGCTTTAGTGACTGGGGTCCGTTAATAGGGCATTTGCTGCTCAGAACAATTGAAAGAGCCCAGCGTGTTTATCATTCCATGTGCTGCAGGGGATTTACCGGCGCATATCATACCGGCAGCGTGTCAAGAGTTCGAACCGGGGATGTTTTTTACTTTGCCGGATGGGGTATATACTTTATGGTAGTTCGATTTATCAATATTCCAGCAACGTTGGGTTCATTAATTACAGGGGTGGTTAGATGAGTCACCATATTGTCCTGGTAAACAATTTGAAATATATGTATCCAGATGGTTGGCAGGCGCTCAATGGCGTTAACTTTGAAATACTGCATGGTGAGTCGGTAGGTATCGTTGGTGCTAATGGTGCAGGCAAGTCGACTTTGCTGATGCATTTAGTCGGTGTCTTGTTTCCGAATGAAGGAGAAATTCGGGTGGGCGAAGTGCCAGTTATTAAGAAAACTTTACCCTTGATCCGGCAAAGTGTGGGCATGGTCTTCCAGGACCCGGATGATCAGTTGTTTATGACTACTGTTTATGATGATGTGGCCTTTGGACCGCGTAATTATAAATTACCTGAAGAAGAAGTTGAAAAGAGGGTCAGAAGTGCACTTGAGACAGTGGGAATTATCCACTTGATAAACAGGCCTCCCTACAAGCTTTCCGGTGGAGAGAAGCGGGCAGCCGCTATTGCCACAGTTTTAGCCATGCAACCGGACATCCTCGTGATGGATGAGCCTTCTACCGCTCTGGACCCGAAATCAAGACGCCGGTTGATAGCGCTGCTTCGGCGCTTTACGCATACAAAAATTATAGCCTCACATGATTTGGACATGGTCCTGGAGCTTTGTGAGAGAACAATTATTTTACAGAAAGGGAAGGTAATCATCGATGGCCCGACAGGAAAAATTCTAGCTGATGAGGTATTGATGGAAAAGTGCGGGCTGGAAATGCCCCTTGGTTTGCAGGGGTGTCCGGTCTGTGGGGCAAAAAAGCTTTATAAACGTTAACCCACGCCAATGAGCGTGGGTTTTGCCGTACTTTAGGAAACTATGCTTGCCATATTTATGGCAAGCGCTAAGGATCAAAGCACTGAAAAGCGCGCGCAGAGGGAACTGAATGGGCGCGGTTAGCGAAATATCGCAGGATCCAAACCCATCCTGGCATTAACAACCCTTGTTGCATAAGAATAACTATCGAGGCAAATAATAGAATAAATTTTCTCAATCAAGGATGGGATAATGATTAAATTCATCAAGCCACGCAGGGCGGGTTCGCAAAGGCGAGTTAAAAGCAACCGCCAGGACGAGCGCCCGGTTAATCAACCCGAGCAAAAGGGCAAAACTACCGGCTCCTCAAACAAAAAAGGTTTAAACACGGACCTGGATTCCAACCTTCGGGAAATCAAAGCAATTTTAAACCATTGCAGCGATGTGGTTTACCGGGAGTTCCTTTTAGCCCAGAATGAACAGATCAGGTTGGCTTTGATTTATACTGACGGCTTGGCAGATATAACACAGATAAGCGACCAAATTATGCGGGCACTGGCCTTGGAAGTACCAATGGCCGCGTCTGGCCAGCAGATTACCAAAGCCCGGGCGCTGGAATTTATCAAGCAGCGAGGCTTATGCATCCAGAAGATCAAGGAAAGCGAGTTATTGGAGGATATTATTCACGCCATTTTATCAGGTGATACCGTTTTACTGGTTGACGGGCATGCAACTGCTATCATTAACGGGTCCAGGGGTTGGGAAAAACGCAGTATTGTAGAACCGGAAGCCGAGCCAACGGTGAGGGGGCCGCGGGAAGCGTTCGTGGAATCCCTGCGGGTTAATACCTCGCTGATCCGACGAAAAATAAAAAGTCCGAATTTGAAATCTGAAGTTCTGCGGTTGGGCGAGGTAACGGACACTGATGTTGTGATTATGTATGTTGAGGGCATTGTCAACGAAAAGCTGGTAGCGGAAGTAAAGAGCCGGCTGAAACGAATCAAGATTGATGGTATCCTGGAAAGCGGTTATATTGAGGAACTAATCGAGGATAACCCCTGGAGTGTTTTCCCAACTATCAACCATACGGAAAGGCCGGATCGGGTGGCGGCTATGCTCCTGGAAGGGCGGGTAGCCATTCTGGTGGACGGGACTCCCTTTGTTCTGATTGTGCCCAACCTGTTTGTTGAGTACCTACACGCTGGTGAGGATTATTACGAGCGCTTTTTATTCTCCTCGGCAGTGAGGATGCTCAGGTTTCTGGCTATGTTGATTGCATTGACGCTACCCGGGCTGTATGTGACGGTGGTCAGCTTCCACCATGAGCTGCTTCCCACTGCACTACTGTTAAGTATCGCTGCGCAGCATGAAGCGGTTCCGTACCCAGTTATTATTGAGGTGCTGCTCATGGAGGTGACTTTTGAGATTTTGCGGGAAGCCGGAATTCGTCTGCCCCGTCCCATCGGCCAGGCCGTAAGCATAGTAGGTGCTCTGGTTATCGGGGAGGCCGCGGTACGGGCTGGTTTGGTAGCTGCTTCCACAGTTATTGTGGTGGCCGGCACCGGCATTGCATCCTTTGTGATATCCTATAACGTGAGCATTTCTTTGCGCTTATTGAGGTTTTTCATCATGTTTTTGTCGGCCTTTCTCGGCCTTTTCGGTCTGATTAGCGGGCTGGCGGTTATTGGGATCCACCTGTGTACCCTGCGCTCCTTCGGGGTGCCTTACCTGTCTCCGGTTGTCCCCACTACTGGCATTGACCTGACTGATACGGTTGTCCGAGCGCCCTGGTGGGGCATGTTATCCCGTCCCCGGCTGATCGCCAGGCAGAACCAGAAGCGGCAGGGTCAAGGACTGAAACCGTCCCCGCCACCACCTCGACGTAATGGTTAAGAGATGAGATTTGGCAGGTATTGCAAAGCTGTGGGACAAGGAATTTGTTTGAGCGGGGATTAACATTGCCGCTGGAAGTCCACGTGCGGGAGAGCGGCCGAAACGGCCTGAAGTTTAATGAATAGTGAGGATGAGAAAACATGGTTTTTTTATTAATCCTGGCATTCATTGGAATTATTTTATTTGAGGTTCCTGGTTTAATCAAGAAAAAAATGTGGCGAGAGCTGGCTGCCTTTTCCCTTTACCTGTCCATCGGTATGGCCCTGAGTATCCCGCAAGTTCTGGGTATAATACTACCCAATCCGAGCAAAGCCATTGAGGTACTGATAAAACCCATATCCGAACTGTTGAAGTAAAGAACTCTTGGAAGAAGCTTAAAGCTAAGATTAAAGGAGAGCTATAGCCTATAAGCGGGTGGCTCCATAATCAATCCTTTAAGTTGGCCGTATGCAAAGAACTTATCATATAAATCTATCTCTTTTATTAAATAGGTTTTAAATAGCTCTCTAAGTTTGGGTGAAGTAGACTCCAGAAAAGCTGACGAAGCAAGGGGTATAAAGGAACCAATCCCAGCAAGTATCCTGGTATAAATATATTCGTCGGTAATAACTTCGGATTTATATGGACTATCGGAACCCGCAGGTGGTCTTTTAGGTAACGGTATACCATAAACCATCACTATTTTCTCCAAATCAGTTATTTCTTGTTCAAGTATCTTTATGCCCCGACCTAAAATTAGATTTAAATCAGGGCTTTTTACAAAGTTTTTAAAAATTTTTGTAGTTTCAATTATCTGATATCTAGATACAAGCTGATTCCATAAGTGTGTTACTTCCGAAACATTTATTTCTCGTTGTAACTCATTTTTGGTATTGCCAATGTCAGCAATTTTTTCTAATTGTTCCAGTATCTTCATGGTATGGTAGTCTCCATCTGTTTTAATTAAATATAAACCTATGTACTATGTTTTCTTTTAATAAGACAAATATACATATAAATATACTGATCAGTCTTACGTTCAAGTAGAAAGTATGGTTGAACTATGAAAACCCCAATATTAAGTAAATAGACACAGGTTAGGAAATATCCACAACTAATGAAACGCACAAACCTCGGCTTAAGGAGGCTGATTTGGTTGTCGAGGAACGATTATGTGTATAGCTTCATGGAGATAGATAAATCAAGTTTGGCCAACGTGGGAGGGAAGGGGGCAAATTTATGTGAACTATGCCGTGTACCTGGAATTGCGGTACCGGCAGGTTTTTGTGTCACGACCTATGCTTACCGGGATTTCATCAATACCAGTAATGAGTTTGTCGGGCTGCTGGAAGCACTTTCAATGATTGATGTTGAAGAACTTGAAGAGCTGAGGGCAGCGGGAGAGTGCATGCGGGCTCACTTGATGAACCTGGACATTCCCAACTCTATCGAGCGGGAAATTATCTCGGCCTGGCGGGAGACCGGTAGTCAATATGCCTATGCCATTCGCTCCAGCGCCACAGCGGAAGACCTGCCGGGGGCCTCTTTTGCCGGGCAGCAGGACACCTTCCTGAATATTGAAGGTGAACAGAATATCCTAGACAGTGTACGCAAGTGCTGGGCATCCCTATTTACCGACCGGGCTATTGTATATCGTCACAAGAATGGCTTCCGTCATGAGCAAGTATCACTGGCTGTCGTGGTGCAGCGGATGGTCTTTTCTGAAGTGTCCGGGATCATGTTTACCGCCGATCCGGTTACCGGTAATCGAAAGACGGTAGCTATTGATGCCGGATTCGGCCTGGGAGAAGCGCTGGTGTCGGGTATTGTCTCTGCCGATCTGTACCAGGTAAAGTCGGGCAAATTAATTAAAAAGCAAATTGCCAGGCAAGAAACCGCCGTTTATGCCCGGCCTGAGGGTGGGACAGGCCGAGTGGAGCTTCCAGCTGGGAAGCAGACCGCTCCGGTTTTGTCGGACGAGCAAGCCATCAGGCTGGCTCGTGTGGGTAAGAGAATCGAAGCTCATTTTGGTTTTCCTCAGGATATTGAGTGGTGTCTGGCTGACAATGAAATATATATTGTGCAGAGTCGGCCGGTAACTACTCTTTATCCGGTTCCTGTTACGGATGATGATAAACTCCACCTGTTTATATCCCTCGGCCATGTGCAGATGATGACTGAAGCCATGAAGCCGCTGGGGATATCAGTGCTCCGGACGCTTGCTCCTGTTGGCAAAAGTGCGCCGGAGGCAGAGAGCGATTTGCTGCAAGAAGCCGGTTGCAGATTATATCTCGATATCACCCGGCTGTTGGAGTACCCGCAGATAAGCAAGCGGCTGCCCGGGTTGTTGGTCAATGTAGATGAATTAATCGGCCGGACGGTGCAGACATTCACGGAGCGAGAAGATTTCCAGGCAACGGTGAAACCCGGGCAAAAGCTGGATACCGCCCTGATAAGAAAAGCCTTGCCTACGGCCTTTGCTATGCTGAAAACTATCTTGTACCGTGACAATTATCAGGTAATCGATGAGCTGAACCGGTTTATCGCGGAAACAGTGGCGGAAAACAGGAGCAAGCTGCAGGCAGTATCAGGCGTGGACGCCATTGCACAGATTCAGGAAATATTACCCACCTTAATACCAGCTTTTGCTTTGCGCGTAGCCCAATATATGGGGCTTGCGATTATAAGTTATAAGCTCATTGAGCACTTGTCCCAAAGGTGGCTGGGTGATGTGGCTCAGTTGGGCAGCATTAGTAAATCGCCCCCTGGGAATGTAACCACTAAGATGGCTTTGGTGCTGGGGGATGTGGCCGATGACGTTCGCAATTTCCCGGGGGTGATTAAATACCTGAATCAGGCTGTTGACAAAACATTTTGGGAGGACTTGAGAGCTGTGCCCGGTGGAGAAGATGTACTGCCAGTTTTCTCGAAATTCTTTGAGCGCTACGGGATGCGTGGGACTGGGGAGATCGATATAACTCGACCGCGCTGGCGTGAGGTGCCGACCCAGTTAATTCCCGCCATACTTAATCATGTTTATGGTGTTAAGCCCGGGCAGCACCGTCGTGAATTTCTGACAGGTAAAACGGAGGCTGAACTAGCTGCCGACAAGCTACTGAGGCGCCTGGGGCAGGAGCCTCTGGGGTTCTTCAAGGCCGGGTGTATGCGGCGGCTGGTCGAAGTGCACCGCTCGTTGATCGGAATTAGGGAACACCCCAAATATTTTATTGTGCAGCATTTGGATATGTTTAAACAGATAATATTGCAGGAGGCAGGTAAACTGACAGCAGCCGGCATTCTGGAGTATCCGGAAGAAGTTTTTTGGTTGACATTGCCGGAAATCAAGGAAACGATAGCAACGCAGCGGTTAGACCGCAGTTTGCTTACCGGGCGCTGGGAAAAATACCAGAATGATAACAAACTTACTCCTCCGCGGGCTATGACCAGTGAAGGAGAGATAATTACTGCTAAGCCGGGAGCCCGTGTTCCGTCGGGAGCTTTGCCCGGGAGCCCTGTGTCGGCAGGAATTGCCGAGGGCCGAGCCCGGGTTGTCCTCAAGTTGGAGGAAGCAAAAATGGAGCTAGGGGATATTTTAGTGGCGCCATATACCGATCCGGCCTGGACCCCGTTATTTACCCTGGCGTCCGGGTTGGTAACAGAGGTCGGCGGTCTGATGACCCACGGTGCGGTGGTGGCCCGAGAGTACGGCATGCCGGCAGTGGTAGGCGTTGAAAATGCTACCCGCTTTATTCAAGACGGGCAAAAGATACGAGTAGACGGTACCCGTGGGTTTGTTGAGATTCTTAAGTAGGTAATATAACGTCTAAAGGATACTTAATGACGAAAGATTAGATAGGCAAGCCTATTGAGCTTTAATCTTTTCGTCAGCAGTGGGATACCAAACGTACCGAATAGTACCATAACTATAGCAGTTAACATGCTAACAGCTCCTTTTATAAGCACTTGCATAGCATTATTAGAATATATAAATTATTTTACTAGAATAGACGACATAGTGTGAGGAATGTTCCCCGGTAAATTTGTTGTTGGTATGCCGTCATAGCATTTAGACTTCGCTGCGTATTTATATTCAGCTCCTCGGATTTTCAATCAGTCGATACAAGATAGGCGGAGGTATATCCTGGAATATCTGATAGTAACATATAGCAGCGAATTTGGGGTACCAGTATGAACTATAAAGCTAATTAATACACAGAAATTTCTGATTTTACCAATTAGACTGTTATGCACAGTAATTTGTTCCCTGATTAACAAAAATAAAATTTGAAGAACTGAACTAAAGCATTGAACTATTTCATTTGAGTATGCCTTTTAAAGTTAACCTTTAAACCTCTCAAACCAGCCTAAATCGGCGAGAGACTCTCGTAATTAAATTAATGGATGATTCGGGCAATACTGGATACGGGGAAGTGGTTGGAATTAACCCACCCGATGGCAACAGCCGGCCTGGAGAATGCGGTTTTAGACTTGTTTGCCAGGCGTCACCACAGTCCATCATGGATCTGGTGTTTCATGAAGAAACCAGTGATAAGATTTACGCAGGTATCGTCCTGGGAGATTTGGAAAGCCAAAGCTTGTTAAACCAAATTGAGGAATATGTAAATGAAGGGTACGTCCGTTTTAAAATTAAAATCAAACCGGAAGATAGTTATGCCAAATTTAAGCAGATCCAGGCAAAATACCCGGACCTGATGTTGTTAGCTGATGCCAATAACAGTTTTACTGGTGATTTATCTTTCTCCCGGCGCTACTTTGCTAAAGATGTCATTCAATCTGAAATTACAGTTCAGCATGGCCTCATTATAGTGCCTAAAGGACCAGGTTTAGGTGTGGAAATTGATGAAGCTGCTTTAAAATATCTTACCATCGATCGAACAATCATTGACGGAGGTACTTAGTTTGGAGTCTACCATAAATTTGCTTGAGAGCTTAAATATTGAACATTTACGCCTGGATCCTGTTAAGGGTAAATTTGAGGCCAAAATGAATTTAACTTCCTTTCACAGTCAACCCTTTGGTATGCTGCATGGCGGAGCCACCATCGCTTTTGGCGAAACAGTGGCAGCCATGGCTTCTAACCGCATGATTGAAAAAAATAGAATAGCGGTAGGTCAAACCGTGGTCGCCTATCATTTTAAACCGAAAAAGATAGAGGGCTATCTCCTGGCCAAGGGTATACTCATGCACCAGGGCAAGAGATCACATGTATGGCGGATAGAAATGTATGATGAAAATGAGCTACTCATTTCCTGTGTAACAGTGACCAATACTGCTATTAAAAAATAGCCAATAGAAGGATTTGGAGCTTTCCGGATCCTTCTTAATTAATGTTAACCTCATTGAGCTTTTGCGGCTGTCTTTATGCAATAAAGGAAATATTAAAAAATGATGATGATTAAAATTATCGCAAAGGAAGGAATTTATGAAAAGTTACAAAAAAGAACTTTGGTTTGAAGTTCCACGGAGGCGCGAATTAATTAATATTACCCCGCAAGTGAAACAATGTTTGGCGCAAAGCGGTATTACTGAGGGACTGCTTCTATGTAACGCGATGCATATTACCGCTAGTGTCTTTATTAACGACGACGAAACCGGGCTTCATCAAGACTTTGAAGTTTGGTTGGAAGGGTTGGCTCCTGAAAAGCCATATTCGCGGTATCAGCACAATGGTTTTGAGGACAACGCGGATGCTCATCTTAAGCGTACTATTATGGGAAGAGAAGTGGTCGTTGCTGTCACTGAAGGAAAGCTAGATCTCGGTCCTTGGGAACAGATTTTTTATGGCGAATTTGATGGTAAAAGGAGAAAAAGGGTATTGGTTAAAATTATTGGTGAATAAATCAATTTTGATACTTAGCAGGTACAGGCGATATAAATACAAAAAAAACGAAAGTTATGATGACTTTGATACAAAGTTCCACATATTTTTCATGCATTGGTATGCTATACTAATAAAAACTGATTTTTCGAGTCTAAAAACAGTTTTGGCTACTCTACCATGGTACCTTTAGAACAGTAAATATCTTCACCATGTGATCATCAATAATTCGGCGGCCGTTCTGCGCTCCGTAAAGCATACAATGCGTGTAGTCCTTATTAACAAGCCTCGTCGCGCCGCTAGAGAACCGGTAAATTTCATCAATCGCATTATCCGAAAAGATATCGTGTTCGGCACCGGCATAAGCCAGGTGCCGATTAATATATTCCCCTACCTGAGCTCTGTCTAGGTTGGTCAATTTGCACTGCAGGTCTACTCGTTGACGGATGGCGGCGTGTAGTTCTCCCAAAGTTCGCTTTGGCCCACTAGAATCAAAGCCATTGGACTTTGCGCATCCATCTTAAAGTTTAATAGAAACCGGACCTCTTCGCATTTCTTTGTCTGGTAGTTGGGCTTCATCCACGACAACGACCTCCTTGTTCTGTTCGAGTAAATTTTTAACTTCTTCAGCTCCCATATTACATAATATCCTGGCGCACATATTCACAAAAGCATCCTGACTTTATTGGCCTGCGGATCCACTTCCTCGTCATTCATTAAATAGGTTAAAGAAGCATTAAGCACCGGCCAGCTTTGGTCGGGTATTTTTGTTTTGTGTTATTTTTTGTCTATTTTTCGCTGGATAGTTTATTGACATATGCCGCAAATATAATATAATAAAGACCAAACGACACGGCCATGTCAAAAATTATATGGAGAGGAAGTGTAATAGTACTGGATTAGGAAAGAAAAGTATTTTTTATGAAAATTATTGAATAACAGTTTATATATGTATTCATATAACTCCGAGCCAATTGTCCTAATGTATTATTCTATGGACAAAGGGCCTTTAGGGCTTAGTTGGAAACGACTTAGCCAACCAGTGTGTAAAGGAGAAGCTGTTGATTTTGCTTGGAATTGAGATATGACAAGCGACTCGGTGTTTCTCACTGGGTCGCTTTAATTATTTGGGAATGAAGACGCCCCGACATGTATGAAAAGTTAAAATAGAAAAAAGGAGCTTAATTATATGAAAAGATTTTCAAGAATTATTCTAACCATCGCCTTGTTGGTAAGTTTTACAGTAATGGCTGGGTGCTCCCAACAACCAACGTCCACTTCTACTTTAGATGAGCCGGAAAAACTATCTTTCGAGGGGCAGACGCTTAATCTTTATGTTGCTGCCGGAATGAAAAAACCGATAGACCAGATTATAAAAACTTTTCAAAATGAAACCGGAGCTACTGTTGCTGTAAATTATGGCCCATCCGGAGGACTCTATGCACAGATTGAACAAAACCAGCCATGTGATCTTTATTACTCAGCTGATTGGATATATATTGAGAAAGTTGAGCAGGCTGGAAAGTTGGAGAAGAGCAACAAGTTTTTAACAGACAATCTGGTTCTTGTTGTTTCCGAAACAGGTCAGAGCAAGGTCGACAAATTAGAGGACTTAAGCAAGCCGGGTGTCGTTATGGCGATTGCTGACGCCCAAGCCCCGGTTGGTGTTTATTCCAAAAACTCCTTGGTAAACTTGGGGTTATGGGAAAAAGCATCCGCAAATATCAAGGCCATGCCCAGTACTGTAAATCAGGTAGCCATCATGGTTAAAGAAGACCAGGTGGATGCAGGATTGGTTTATTCAAGTGTCGCTAATGCTAATGAAATGAATTCAGTAGAAGTGATTGATGATGAATACTCCGGTGAAATTGTATTTGGTTCAGCCATTATCAAGGGTGGGCAGCTTGAACTGGCCGATGCTTTTTCAACGCATGCAATAAAAAATGTGGCAGTGTTTGAACAATACGGTTGGAAAGCTTATGAATAAAGAAGTAATAAGAATTTTCTTTTTGCCGCTGTTTATCTTGCTGATCCTTTTTCCCGTTCTAGCACTGGTTTTTAATCTAACTATGAAAGGAATTTTGGCCACCATGGTGGATCCATTTTTCTGGGATAGTGTTAAAAATACGCTAATAGCAGCTTTATTGGCTGCCGCTCTGGCTATAGTTGTTGCAATTGGTTTTGGCTACTATCATTTATTTCACCGTGATTCAATGGTGTATAAGGTTGCAAATCTATTTAATGACTTACCAATTGCACTGCCACATACTGTAGCAGGACTAGCTTTGCTTTTGGCCTTTGGACGAAATACCTTCGGTTTTTTGGGGGAAACAGGCGCGGCCTTTACACTTTTTGCTGTCATTTTAGCCATGTTTTTTGTCTCCTATTCTTTAGCGGCACGCACACTGGTCTCAGGGGTTGATCAAATGGAGCCGGAAATAATCGACGTGGCTAGAACGCTGGGAGATAATCCGAGCCAGGTTTATTTTCGGGTGGTTCTTCCTCTGATGGGTGAAGCCTTGTTTTCCGGTTTTGTGCTGGGGTTTTCGCGATCCTTAAGCGAATTTGCTGCAGTTATCATGTTTGGCGGCAATATGCCGGGGAGTACGCAGGTTCTAGCCTCCTATGTCTTTACCAAAGTGGAGGTGGGCGATCTAGATATGGCCGTAACAGCCGCCGTGTTCTGTGTTGCTCTGTCCTTCTTAATTGTCTCAGTACTAAGCTTTAGGAGGCATCGTTATGCTGCAAGCTAAAGAAATTACAAAGAAATTCAGACAACAGGTAGTTTTGCAACAAGCTTGTCTAGAAGTGAATTCGGAAATTAAAGCTCTCATCGGAATTAATGGTAGCGGTAAGTCCACCTTCCTGAAAATTGTAGCCGGAATCGTTTCTGCCGACCATGGGAAGGTGTTCTTGAACAACTGTGATGTTACCAGTCTGCCTCCTGAACAGCGAAACGTTGGTTATGTCCCTCAACATCCGGCTCTTTTTCAGCATCTGACTGTTAAAGAAAATATTCTCTATGGTATGCGCAACGGTAAAGGATCAATCGACACTTACGAGCGGATAGTTGATTTGCTTGATTTGCAAGCTGTTTTGGACAAACATCCCAGGGAATTAAGTGGCGGTTATAGAACTCGGACGTCCCTGGCTCGAGCCCTTGTTCCTCAACCGCAAATACTACTCATGGACGAACCATTAACAGGTATAGATGTTGTCCTGAAAGAAAGAATACTGCCTGATTTCCGCAAGGTCCTTAAAGAACTGCAGGTTCCGGTACTTTATGTTACTCATGATCCAAAAGAAGCTGAATTGCTGGCCGATAATTATGCCCTTATGGATAATGGACAGGTTCGCCAAGTGGATACCTCAGCCGAAGCGTTTGAATTAATTCGCACCAGCATTCTCCAGGAATATGCCTAATAGGATAAGAAAATTGCCGAGTTTGATAAAATATTATTGTTAGCGGACACCAAAAGAATGTTAATTGATTATTACGCAAAGGTTTAAAACTTTTAAAAACCGGCCCCCCTTACTTTGATAAGCCCCCCTTTGAGTAGACACCTGAAATAATAAAATCAGGACTACACAAAGGGGAGTTTTCTATGGGAAAAAGTAGGATCGATTATAACAAAAAAATTGAAGCCGTAGAGAAATAAAATCGAGGAGAAGGAAGCCAGTACAGTATAGCGCGTGAATATGGGGTAGATAGAACCAGCTTGCGGCAATGAGTAGCTAATTATGAGGCCATGGGTCTATCTGGCTTAGCCGCCCAACAGATGAAAAACATATACAGCGTTAAACTTAAAACCGCAGCAGTAGAAGCGTACCTACGGGGCGAAGGAAGTCAACTGGAGATATGTAAAAGGCATTAAATACGTAGTAAAGTACAACTCAGGAATTGGATAAAGGATTATAATGGTCATAAAGATCTTCGGGCCACCGGAGGCCGAGGGAGAGAGATCTATATGAACAAAGGACGTTTAACCACGTTGGACGAGCGGATTGAAATTGTCAGCTACTGCATAGCCAATGGCAAGGACTATGGTGCAGCAATCGAGGAATATGGGGTATCCTACCAGCAGATATATAGTTGGGTACGTAAGTATGAGTTAAAGGGTGTAGGCGGCCTCATCGACAAGCGCGGTAAACCCAAGCCGCGGGAGGAAATGACTGATGTCAAGCGCCTGCGAGCAGAAAACAAGATGCTCAAAGCCGAGAACAAACAAAAGGAAATGGAAATCGCCGTGTTAAAAAAAGTCCGGGAGATCGAAAGGGGGCGGTACTAAGCGGCGTCCGGCAGGAAAGGTTTTACCTGGCTGTTAAGGAGTTGCACGAAAAAGATGCATACTCGGTAGAAAATATTTGCAGGATATTAGACCTCAACAAGTCATCTTATTATAAATGGCTCCACCGCAGCAAGAGTGCCCATGAGCGTGAGAACGAAGAGCTGCTGCACAAGATTGGTCATCTTTACGCTGAATTCAACGGGATATATGGATACAGGCGACTGACAGATGAAATGAACGCCCGATACCAGACTAGCTACAACTACAAGAGAATATATCGTCTTACCCAACTGGTTGGCCTAAAAGCCGTCATCTGCAGGAAACGTCCGCAATAACAGCGTTCTACCCCGGAGGTTACGGCGAGGAACATTCTGAACCGTGATTTCACGGCTAGAAAGGTTAGGGGGGTATACTATTCACAAAATCTCTATTTAATGCGGTTCAGTATTACTTAAATGGTCAAACTTTGTTTTTGTGTCATTATAGATGTGGAGCAGGTGCAGCAAAACCTAGAGGGTGGCCGTGAACGTTACCTACGACCTGAGGTGCCAACTACCGCTAGTGTCTTTATTAACGACGATGAAACCGAACTTCATCAAGACTTTGAAGTTTGGTTGGAAGGGTTGGCTCCTGAAAAGCCATATTCGCGGTATCAGCACAATGGTTTTGAGGACAACGCGGATGCTCATCTTAAGCGTACTATTATGGGAAGAGAAGTGGTCGTTGCTGTCACTGAAGGAAAGCTAGATCTCGGTCCTTGGGAACAGATTTTTTATGGCGAATTTGATGGTAAAAGGAGAAAAAGGGTATTGGTTAAAATTATTGGTGAATAAATCAATTTGATACTTAGCAGGTACCGGTGATAATAAATATTGTGGTTAGAGAATAAATATATTCTAAAGGAAATGGAAGCTTATTGTCGTAATATTTAGAAAGAGACAGGTAATACCCAACCTTGATTTATTAATTAGGCGCAATAACCTAATTGTATATTTGTAAAAGGGGAGATAATATGACGGATGTTATAGATTACCGGATTTTCGGCGACGACATGCAAGCGGTGGAAATTGAGCTTGATCCCGGTGAAGGTGTACGCGCCGAGGCTGGCGCTATGATGCTAATGGAAGACGGAATTGAGATGCAAACCTCCACCGGCGGAGGATTATTCAAGGGATTTAAAAGAATGATCACGGGGGAAAGTTTTTTTATTACCACTTTTGCGAACAGCGGTCGGGGTAAAGCCATGGTTACTTTTGGTGCTCCTTATCCGGGCAAAATTATCCCGCTGGACCTGGCTTCCCTGGGCGGAGAGTTGCTGTGTCAGAAAGACTCTTTCCTCTGTGCGGCTAGGGGCATAGAAATTGAGATCGCCTTTACCAAAAGATTGGGAGCAGGTTTTTTTGGCGGTGAAGGTTTCATCCTCCAACGCTTGACCGGACAGGGCATATCCTTTGTTCATGCCGGCGGCACAATTATTATGAAAGAGCTGGTGCCCCGGGAAAACCTGAGGGTGGATACCGGTTGTATAGTGGCTTTAGAACCATCGGTTAATTATGATATCCAGTTTGTTGGTGGCTTTAAAAATGCCCTTTTTGGTGGCGAAGGCATGTTTATCGCTAAGTTGACTGGCCCCGGTAAAGTTTACCTACAGAGCCTGCCTTTCTCCCGCCTGGCTGACCGGATTGTTGCCGCGTCACGCTTCCAACAGCGGGGCGAGCAGAATGGCGTGACTGGCATTGGCGGTGACATCCTGGGCAGCATTTTCGGGGGCGACAGAAAGTTTTAGTCGTTCTTCCGCCGGTCATCCGGCTGCTTATCGGGTAAGCGCCCGCCCGGCGGGTCGCTTCCCGGAGCAAGAACTCAATATGAAACCATCCCTCAAGACATCTATGCACACTATAGCTGAACAATCATCATCGCAAAAATAATTCCAATATCAATACTTGTAAATTAAAGACCGGAAGCGTTCCTGTGCTTCCGGTCTTAACGTTACGATTAAATAAGTTCTTTTAAAATTTGTACCCCCAATTCTCCGGCCAGGAGGTCTGTGCATTTCTCTGTAAAGGCCTTAAAATAGGGAGTTTGCGTATGGACATCAAAAGCTTCCTGAGTAGCATATTTCTCGAAAAAAGTTATTTCTGCAGGGTTTCCTTGGGTGATATGTGGTATGTACATTAAGCAATCCTTTTCGTTGGCCTGAACCTCTTTAGCCAGAGCCATGCATTCTTCTGCTAATATTGATTCCTTACCAGGCTTAGCGATTAATTTAGCCAGTACTGTAATCATTTAAAAACCCCCTCCAAATAATCTCTTACTATATAATACACTAAAAGTATAGACAGAAATATGTCGTTTCCTGGGCTACAGCAATTTTTATTTTTGCCCGTTTGCTGACCAAGACGGAGTAAGTAGAAAATTAAAGGTTGTAACCTGCAGGGTAATCTAGAAATAACGGGAATACTAAATTATTGTCTAAATACGAGCGTAAAGGTGGTTGCAAATGACTAATGTTGACTTAATTGCTACAGCGACGTTTGGTTTGGAGGCGTTGGTAGCACAGGAAGTCAAAGCTCTGGGTTATGAAAAAGTGACGGTGGAAAACGGTAAAGTTGCCTTTAATGCAGATTTAAGTGCTATCTGCCGGGCTAACTTATGGTTACGCACAGCGGATCGAGTGCGCTTGAAAGTAGGTGAGTTTAAGGCTACCACCTTTGATGAGCTTTTTGAGCAAACCAGGGAGTTGCCCTGGCCTGAATTAATTCCGGGTAATGCCGAGTTTCCTGTGGAAGGTAAATCTGTTAAATCCACACTGTTTAGTGTCTCTGACTGCCAGGCCATTGTCAAAAAGGCAGTTGTGGAAAGCATGAAACAAAAGTACAAACAGCAATGGTTTCCCGAGCAAGGACCGCTGTATAAAATTGAAGTGGCTTTGTTAAAGGATATTGCTACTTTAACGATAGACACCACTGGCGCGGGATTACATAAAAGAGGTTACCGGGAGAAGGCCAGCCAGGCACCTCTTAAAGAAACGCTGGCTGCGGCTTTAATCCTATTGTCGCACTGGCATCCGGACACTGTTTTGATGGATCCTTTTTGTGGTTCCGGAACTATTCCCATTGAGGCGGCACTGATTGGGCAAAATATTGCGCCGGGGATGAACCGCGAGTTTGTTTCCGAAAACTGGCCTACTATACCCAGAGAATTGTGGCGGCAGGCCAGGAAAGAGACCCATGATTTGGCCTGTTATAACCGATCCTTAGATATAATAGGCACCGATATCGATAATGATGTTTTAAAACTAGCACGCCAAAATGCCAGCGAGGCGGGAGTGGATGAGCTGGTTCATTTTCAGTGCTTGCCGGTTGTCCAAGTTCAGTCCAGTAAAAAATACGGCAAAATCATTTGTAACCCGCCCTACGGTGAGCGTCTGGGCGAACTGCGGGAAGTAGAACGGCTGTACAGGGAAATGGGGCAGGTCTTCAGCAGGTTGGACACCTGGTCTTTTTACATACTCGCTGCCCACCCGCAGTTTGAAAAACTGTACGGCCGGCCGGCCACGAAAAAAAGGAAGCTGTACAATGGCAATATCAAAGTAGATTACTATCAGTATTTTGGGCCCAGGCCACCCAGGAAAGCAAGTGGGGACGGTTTTAGCTATGAAAACAGGAGTATTGGTGTATAATAAATAATGGATAAAATGATGAGGAGTGATAATTTGGCAGCGCAGCAAGTAATTATTAGCACTGATAAGGGAAATATTACTATGGAGTTGTACCCAGATAAAATGCCTGTTACAGTGGAGAACTTTCTAAAATTAACCAACGATGGTTTTTATAATGGGTTAAAATTCCACCGGGTGGAACACTGGGTTGTGCAGGGTGGGGACCCCAAGGGCAATGGAACCGGTGGACCAGGTTGGACAATTAAGCTGGAAACACACCCCGAAGTGAAAAACGTTCGGGGTGCGGTGGCTATGGCTAGGTCAGCGCATCCAGATTCTGCCGGCTCGCAGTTCTATATTTTAAAGACAGATGCAGAATGGTTAGACGGTCAGTATGCAGTGTTCGGAAATGTCACGGATGGTATGGACGTAGTGGACAAGTTGGATATTGGCGATAAAATGAATGAGGTAGAAGTGGTATAAAAAAACATACCAGTGTAATAATATAGATACTGCACTGAGCAGTAACCAGCCTCCTAAATCTCTCTCAGCAATCCCGCCTGGTAAGGCGGGATTTTTTTACCCTTTATTTTCAGGCAGGATTTTTCACCGGCAGGGGGAAGTATATGATACAAAGGGGTTGGTGGCGCGTGACGAAAAAAGGAAATAAATTTCAACAGCCGGTGCGTATTACACTGGCCATTGTTCTTTGGGCATTCATATTATGGGTGCTGACACTGGGTATGCCTGCCCTGGTGCCGATAGCCAAAGCAATATTTATTGTGGCGGTGCTTCCCACCGGGCTGGTCGAATGGCTTAGATACAAGGGTTTGGTGGTGGGGGAAAAAAGTGCGGTGCCAGCAAAAATATTATTAATGATTATAGCGGCATTGCTCTGGTACTTTGTTTATCGTTAAAAATGGCGGGCAACATAGAGCATGGTGCACGCCATTTTTAACGATAATTTGCAGTGTAAATTTACTTGAAGATCATCATATACGTTACGACTGCTGCGAGGAATGATACGGTCAGGCTTACTAAGACCCACATGAGGTCTTTTTTAATTCTTTGAGCCAGTATCGAAGTGTTCATTTCTGTGGGGAAATTATTGCCAGTTTTTGCCATGCTCACTGCACCTCCTGTTAATTATTATGGCCACTGCACTGGAATGGAGACAATATCTTGGGGACTACCGTCCTTTGGACTGTAGTCAAAAACCTCCAACACTCCTTCTCCACTTGAGGGTGGATCAAATTTTATACTCATGGCGAAGTCTCCTCGCACTGGTGCGCCTGACGTGGTTGTGTAAGTTTCTGCTAATACTTTGCCGTTGCTATCCAGTAGTCTGGCATTGACCGTGCCTTCAAATACTAGGGCGCTGCCTTTAACAAGTAGGGGCACACCAACTACTTGATGGGGCGAGGGGTGGGTTACCCAGATAGCAGGCTTGTATACCTTGGAGTAATCCTTGGTAAAGGGCTGTTTGTAAAGTCCAACATGTCCCCACCAGTCTTGAGCCCGGCCATCCGTTCGGCTATTTACTTTAAAAGATACCTTTTCAATATTAGGTAAACCAGTTAAGGTATTGACAATGCTTTGTATACCCAGCGTTTCCTCGGACGAACCCAGGTTAGCGTTCAATACTTCTTCGGAAAAATCAACCGTAGCCAAGCCATTTTTGATATTAATACCTAAAATTTTAGTGCCGGGCGGCAAAATACTCTTTTTATCTTTAATTAGTTCTTGCATAGCGGCATTGGCAACTTGTTTGGTATGGGGGATGGTATGTATCTCTCTAATTAGGTAGGCATCGTTTGAACTGAATTCCACAAAATAAACGGGCAGGTTTATATCATGTTCTTCAATATTCTTATTAGGGATGTCATTGTTACCTTGGTTATCCGTATCTTGATCAGAACTTGAACAGCCTGTGCTGAATATTAGCAAAAATGTTATGAATAGCATTATCAGATATGGCTTGCCTCGTGTATGCATCGTATCATCGCTCCTTTCCTACAGATAATTACTTTTAGTATATCACTTATAGCTTGGCTTTGCCATAATCAATAAAACAGATCGTTAATTAATATTAGCTAAATACTAAAAATATGCTGAATAAATCCACTGCAATATGTAGTAAGAAGCCCTGTACAAAGGCAGGGCTTCTTCTAGTTGCGCTTAGTATGATGCCGATTTTGGTCCATGTTTCAAAAAAATTTAGTTATACTTGCGTGAAAGGTATTGCTTAACTAAATGTTGGTGAAAGATTAATGGTAAGGTACATAAATATGGTGGTCGGTCTTTTTACCGTCTGAATAGTAATCCAACTCTTTCATCGTCTTCTTAATGGGTTTAGCAAATATAGCGGCGAAAATTGAGATAAAGGTAAAGATGGTCATGAAAATGTAAAATGATGCCCAATTTTCCATCATGGGTATTCCCTCCTCTCCACATGATTAAATATGGAACTGCTTTAATTAAATTTATCATTTAAATAGCCTTTTAGTCAATGTCTGACCGGTCGGTTATTATTAGTTGGTGAATATGGTTCACTTTACATTTGCGTACAGGCGACAAATAGTTTATAATTACATCGTGTGAGTATTAAAAAAATAGACTATGATGAGCAGTCGCTGCCGTGCGGTGATAAACCGGGCGGTAGAGGAAAGTCGAGACACGCACACTATGTACCCAAAAGGTATTTGGTGTAGTATGGTGCCCGGTGCAAGCCGGGGCAGGGCGACCTGACGACGGCCAAAGAAACCCACCGGGTTTTGAGTAGCTGTAAAGTGCCACAGAAACTAGATCACCGGGTAACCGGTGAGTGCAAGGGTAAACTCCACCAGCGTGCAACCCAAATAGGCAGCCTTTGAGCTGCGGGTAGGGGCACCCCCAGAATGGGGGGAGGTGAACCGCAAGGCTCACCTAGATAGATGACTGCTTAAACAGAATCTCGCTTACAGTCATAGTCTATCTTTTATTAACAAGCAGCACGGGCTTAGCCCGTGTTTGCTAGTTAAAGCACTAAAGCAAATTAAAAAAGTCAATCATTGATTTATATAAAATTTTGTGAGATTATAATATTACCTACTTGGTACGTGACTCCTTGTTTTTTTAACCTACATATGTACTTCGGGAGCCCTGATCCGGTTGTCTATGTCAGGCCGTCATGAATGGAAGACAGAAGCAATTGGTCAAGCACCCACCTATGAGCAGGTGGGTCTTTAAAAAAACTGGTGGGTGACGGCCCGGTGGGAAAGTCAAATTTGA
>JAENYF010000036.1 GCA_016841905.1 Desulfoscipio geothermicus
ATACAATTGTCAGGGGCATAAGTTAATATTTTAGGTGCCTGGCACCTTTTTGTTCTAACGGCAAACGTTCAAGTGCATACAAGGCGTTCCCGATACCTAATACTTGAAATTATGTCCCCCCTTATTCAAATTCAATTGATTCGATTGATTATTTCAATTCCGTTTTCGTATCCAGCATCCGGGCAATCCAGATAAAGGCAATCGCGAAAAGAATGAAGGTAAAAATAATCTCCAGATCCAGCCCCAGGATGCTTCCGGTGAACAAGCCGACCTGCTCTGCAAAAAGCCTGTCAAATAGCCAGCTTAATGAGATGCCTGCTACGGCTCCGGTTAAAAAGGTTACAGGCACTGCACCCTTTATTTTGTGCCGGATCACTGAATGGAGGGTGGAAAAGAAATTAAAAAACACAGCGATTGACATTAAGCCTACGGCTGAATTCAGGATGTATTTGGCAATTTCCAGGAACAAACCGGAAGCCATTTCGCGACTTTCCAGGATAAACTTGAGGATATTATCCATTTCGAATTGGATGTTCGGAGGGGACGCCATCTTAATCACCATGAAGGTCAGAAAGGCTAGTACTCCGGATAAGCTGATTCCCGCCAGAATATAAAGAAAGTACACGATGTATTTGGCTAAAAGTCTTTTCCAGCCCGGTTCAGGAATATATGCCTCGAATACGGCATGCTTGTCGTTGAGGTCATGGTTGAAGAGTGTTAAACTGGAAATAAACGGCACAACGAAGGTTAATATCATGAGTATTGCCAGACCGAAGAAGCTAACGATACCTAGAATCTGCTGCAGCAACGGCATCTCCCAGTTTATTCTTTCGCCGCTGAAATAACCTGTAATCAGGAAGAACGTCGCAAAGATCAAAATAGTGATAAAGGACCAAAGTACACTCTTTTTCAACTTCTTGAATTCATATTTTAAAAGAGCCGTCATCTGCGGTACACCTCCCTGTAAAGTTCATCCAGTGACATTTTCTTTTCTGCTCTGATTGTTTCTACATCGCCTATATAGCGGATCTCACCGTCCCGGATAAAGTAGACTTCATCCAGCAGTCGCTCCAGTTCATTGATCAAATGGCTGGTAACGAGCAGGGTGCTGTCCTGGGAAAATCCGGAGGAGATCAGCCGGAGAATTTCCTCCCGGGCTACCGGGTCCACTCCATCCAAAGGTTCATCCAAAACTATCAATTTAGCCTTTCTGGAGATGGCTAGGGCCAATGCATATTTACTCTTCATTCCCTTTGAAAGACTGCTGATCTTCATATCGGGGCTCAAATCCACTTCCTTTAAAAGCTGGTGGAAGCGCTCCATGTCGAAATCATTGAAGAAACTTTCATAGGTGTCGGCAGCCCCCTGTATGGTCATGCCATCCGGCATGAAATCTGATGTAGTCAGTCCCGAGATATTAGCCTTCAAAGCCGGTGAGAGCTTTTTACCATCGATACTGACACTTCCACTGTCTGCTCTCAATTCGCTTACCAGAATCCGGAGCAGTGTCGTCTTGCCGGAACCGTTGGGTCCCAGAAGACCCACAATTTTGCCCTGTTTCAGTTTCATCGTTGCATTTTTCAATGCAGTTTTTCTTTGATATCCTTTCGAAACACCTTGGATGTCAATCATGCTGTTCCCCTCTTTTTAGCCAGGCATTATCCAATGCCTTTAGCATATCGTTTTTCGAGTAACCGAGCTTTTGTATTTCCTCAATAAAATTCTGGATGACTTTTGCTGCTTCCTCGTTCTTCAAGTCTTCCAGTAATCCAGGCTCCATTTTTACAAAGGTTCCGATGCCGCGTTCCGAATAAGTCAAACTTTGTTTATCCAATTCCATGAACACCCGCTGCACCGTATTGGGATTCACCTGATATTGCTCGGCAATCTCCCTCACCGACGGTAGCTTATCCCCACCTTTTAGTTTTCCGCTTATCATTGATCCTTTGATTTCCTTAACGATCTGCAGATAGATTGGAATGCCGTCAACAAACTTAAACAATATGTCATCCCCTCACACCTCATTTCTTAGTGTACTATCACAATAGCACACTAATACAATAATATCAACTGTTTTTTTGGTATAACATAAAAAAAGTACAGCCCGCCAAAGGCCTGCTAATCCTTGCGTGATGCTTCAAATCAGTTATTCGGTTTTTATTATGCCTGAGCCAATTCATTAGTATCACGGGCAAAGATAATCACCTGGAAGATGGAGTTGAGCGCCACCAAAGCGACTGATATAAGCAGTTGTTGTGCCCCCAATGCACCAAAAATATATTGGCTAACGTTGGCGGCGAAACGATGGGTTGTCTGGATTCAATCAAGCTTTTCTTGATGTCATATCTTCTGGTAAGATTTTCTTCTGTTTGTTCGAATGGTATTAATCTTTCTTCTGTATAAAATTATACATGATTATAAAGCTTGTTCAGGAATCTCTTCCCATTACCGGACAAATTTATGAGTAATGGGCAGCTAAGGCTCCCTAAATGAATATATGCTCATAATCTAGATATCCAACATTTCATTACTGTTTAACAATAACACCCCAAAGGCCAATCAAATTTGCTGCTTGAAACATATTGATAATAGCTCCTTTTAGCTCAATGGGAGGAGTAGATACTATTGGTGCAACAAACTCATTATTGGTAAAGTCTACTGTTGCCAACATCGTTTTAAAAAAGTTATTATTTACAAATTTGGAATCTACTGCAACAAATCTTTTCAGTTTTGATTCAACCATAGACGATTCAGTAAAATCAATGTGATCAAATAATACATTAGTCATTTTCGTTTTGTTGAAATATGAATACTTAAAATTTGATTGTTCAAAAGTTGTTTGTTTTACAACCGTATCGCTCATATCTATGCCAATACCTTTACAGGATGCAAACCGGCATCGTTCAAAATAGACTCCTGTAAATTTACTGTTTGATAAGTCGCAAGATTGAAATAAAACATCAACAAAACTTGCTTTTTCAAAATTGCAACTATGAAAGGTGCAATTCTCGAAAATGCTCTTTCGGATTTCAATTTTAAAAAATTCAGCGCCTTCAATTAGTTCTTCATAACTTTTAATTTCATAAATTGGCAATTCTTCCGACAAGAAGTCCTGAGCATAGGAAGAAAAATCATCAATCTGAATGAGTTCTTTTGATATTTGTGAACGTATAATATTCATATTATTATTCCTTTTTTCTTTTAGATTAACGAGCTGACCGCGCTATAGTTCTCATACATTAGAGTCGTGTATTCCAGGTACATCCGGACACTGATTCCGTAAGCATCCGGACACTTGTCGGTTATGTAATTTTACTGTAAATAATCATGTCACTCAATACAAAGTGTTTAGGTTCAAGAATAATAATATCAGGCTTAATAGTTAACTGACTATTAGAATCATACCATGAGACTTCTGTATGTATAGAATGAACCATTATTAGAAAGCATTTCAAATCATCCTCAGTCAGAATTATTCCTTGAGCTTGTCTATATGCAGTCTCAATTTCAGTTATTTTTTATTCAATGCTATCTATCATATGTTTAAATCATTTATTCCTCTCCTTACCATTTCGACTAACGTTCCCGTACTCCCGACGCCGCCACCTTGCCATTGGCATGAATAACAGAGCATTGATACCTGTACATAGTTCACAAAATTAAATATTCGATTAATTCATGTAAATTGTACAGTACTCTCAAAGTACCCAAAGCAAAGGATCTGAAGAGTTTTTGCGTCTCTTAACAGAAATCCCATAGTTGTGGTGCGCTCCCAAACATTTCTTATGAAGTAATCTTTGCTCAATTAGGTCAGATTCTTTTTGCAGGGTTTCTCGATATTCTTTTTGCCTCGATTCTTCTTAAATTAACAGCTGGAAATTACTTAATTTAAGGTTGGGTATATGGCATCTAATCTTTGCAAAACATGAATTCCAAGTACCCTTCACTGTTAATGCCATATCCTTGCACGGGACCTTCTGGTGCATAAAAGCGCCCACCAAATCCTCCCACAGTTCATCCTAGACCTCTTTTTCCCCAAATACACTGGTCAACTGATCATACCAATCCTTTTCCTGATAAAAGCATTGAAGGTGATGAAACAATAATTGAAACTAGAGGTGCGTTTGTTAGCCGAGCTAGCTTTTGCTACTCCCTACCTTATCCGTCCCATTGAGCACGGAGCGGATGTGAAATCTCTTGTCATTCACCCCGCTTCTACAACCCATTCACAGATGAACCAAGAAGAATTGCTGTCCAGCGGTATTAAACCGAATACCGTTAGACTTTCTATCGGAACTGAACATATTGACGACATTATAGAGGATTTGGAACACGGCTTTGCATCAATTAAATGAGGAAAGTTTCCCGTTCATTTTTTATGAGCCCTATATTCTGCACAGCCTTCTACAAAGCTCCCGGCAAACTCTGGGTTTGACCAGAAATGCATATGCGCATACCCGGCAAGGAGGTGGTAAATTTGATATCCACAGCTCCATAATTGGTTAATTAAGCCATCCCTGCGTTTTGAAACTTCAAAGCACGGTTTAAATCTTTTATTCACTACCGTTTCGGAGTAGTGAAATTCATGAGCCCGTATTTCAGAACCTTTTTTAGCCAATATCGTATCATCCATCAATTTGACATACACATAACCAAATCTTTTCAATGATGTTGACATGTTGCTTTTACCGGGAATGAGTCCAACCATGGCAAATTCTCTGTCTTCCCCAACCCTGATGCTGTCTGTCAGGTACATCAGCCCTCCACATTCCGCATATGTAGGTAAACCTTGCTCAACATGGCTTTTTATATCCATGCGCATCGCCAGGTTGTTTTGCAGCTCCTCTGCCCATATTTCCGGATAACCCCCACCGATATAAAGCCCGTCCACATTTTCCGGTAGTCTGTCGTCACTCACCGGACTAAAAAACACGACCTCTGCACCCAGCATTTCTAACAACTCCAGGTTATCTTGATAATAGAAGCAGAATGCCTTGTCTTTGGCCACCGCAATCTTTAACTTCTCAACAGCAGCTGTTTCAATTTTAGGAGTATTATTAAATACATCAATTTCTTTCGCCTTCCCGGCTAGCTTAAGCAATAGCTCCAAATCAACAGTTGTTTGAATTTGCCGGGATATCATTCCGACCTTTACCTTAAGGTCGTCGATTTCTGCGCTTGTTACAAGCCCGAGATGTCTGCTAGAAATAGTTACTTTATCCATGGGTCTTAAATACCCCAAAACTGCAATACCTGTGTTTTCTTCAATCGCTCCCTTCAGCAGTTTGTAATGCCCTGGACTGGACACATTATTAATTATAATTCCTTGCACATTGACGTTTTTATCAAACTCAACAAAACCCTTAACCAAAGCAGCAGCACTGAGGGACATGGCTCCACCACTAATTACAAGAATAACCGGGGCGCCGATAATTTTGGACACATCCGCTGTGCTTCCCTCCAAGGATCTGCCGCCATAACCGTCATATAAGCCCATTACACCTTCAATAATAGCAATGTCTGCATCAATTAAATGCTTGGCAAAAAGATATTGGACGGTATTTTCCTGAAGCATCCAGCTATCAAGATTCACCGAGCCCCTTCCAGTTACAAAAGTATGAAACATCGGGTCAATAAAGTCAGGCCCCACCTTGAATGGCTGCACCTTCAGACCTCTTTCTACCAATGCAGCCATAATGCCTATAGACAGGGTAGTTTTACCGCAGCCGCTGTTGGTTCCCGCTATGACAATGCTTGGTCTAATCAAGGGAGTGGATACGGTCTTTGATAATATCTGCAATTCTGTCATCATCTCCAAGATGCTTGCTCATCTTCATTTCGATCCCGGGGTATTTGGTCATAATCATATTCAGTTCCTGCGGAATATCCTGGGTTACATGGATACCGTCAAATAAAAACATAGGTATAACCTTTATTTTATTGGCTCCTTTTTCTATAAGATATTCAATGCCTACTTCCAGGTTCTGTTGAGAAAACTGCAGATATGACGGGTAAATCAGATCTTCACCTGTTTTATCTTTTACCTTCTGCGTTAATGACCTGAGGATTATGTCTGTTTCGTGTCTTCTGCTTCCATGGGCCAATATTAATATGCCATTCATTGTATTCATCCTCTCGTTTAGTATCATTGTCCGATCACATATATTGCTTGATAAATTCCAAAACCTCATCTACTGTGCTCACTTTTCGTGTATAAGCTATCTCAGGGCGTTCCACCAACACAACAGGAATGCCTAATTTTGCAGCTGCATTCAGTTTGTGCTCAGTCCCGCCTGCTTCCCCGCTTTCCTTGGTAACCAGAACTGCCGCATGACAATACTTTAACATTTCGATGTTAAGCTCTTCAGAGAAGGGCCCTTGCAGAGCAATAATATGCCCTACCGATAAACCGGCTTCTTCACATTTGGCAACCATGCGGCTGTCGGGTAAAATCCTGGCAAAAAGCCTCATTTTATAATCCGGGATGCTTTTGGTAAACACATTGATATACTTGCTCCCAATGGTCAGTAAAATATTACCTGCAATTTTCCCGGCTGCTTCTGCTGCCTTGGCAAAGCTTCTTACCGGTATCACCAACCTACCGTCTTCTGCTGCCCCGTTGCCTACTATGGCCGTATTCTCACGTTCAAATCTCAAATACATTGCTCCCGTCTCCCTACAGGAGTGCATAGCATTAGCAGATACTTCCTTGGCAAAAGGATGAGAGGCATCCACGATACAAGTTACGTTGTTCTGCTGAACCAGCGCTGTTATTCCTGCCGAGTCCAATTTACCCTCATGCAAACTAATTCCAGAACAGGTTTCCAGCAACTCTCTGCCAAAGCTTGTCGTAACGGTAGCAACTACAGTAGCTTGAATTTTAATCAGTTTATCGATGATATCCCTGGCATCCCTGGTACCTGCAATCACCATAATACGCTTCATCCTATAAACCATATCCCCTTGGCGTAATCATCCGGCCATTTTCTAAATAGGTCTTTGAATTTCCGATAATCACGACCGTAAACATATCAATTTCAAAATCAAGCATATTCGCCAGGGTGGCCATGTCATACGCTTCATTTTCCCTTCCGGCATTCCGCACAATACCGGCCGGTGTCGTTGTCTCTCTGTATTTAAGTACGATATCCCGGGCTTTTTCAATATAATCCACCCGGCTTTTACTTTTAGGATTATATAAACAAATTACAAAATCTCCTTGAGCAGCACATTCTACTCGCTTGTAGATCTGCTCCAAAGGCGTCATCAGATCACTTAAGCTGATCACGACAAAGTCATGCATGATGGGAGCCCCAAGAATAGCTGCTGCTGCGCTTGCTGCCGTTACTCCCGGGATCACCTCCACGGGTATGCCGCTTCCCGAATGATTGACGAATTCCAGCATAATGCCGGCCATCCCGTAGATCCCGCTATCCCCGCTGCTGATCAGGGCAACAGATTTCCCTTCCAGAGCCTTTTGAAGGGCCAACCGGCACCTTTCGATTTCCCGGGTCATTCCCGAACTTAGAAACTCCTTCCCGGGAAAATACTTCTCGACAAGCCTGATATATGTACTGTAGCCCATAATAATATCAGCGTTATCCATGGCAGCTTTGGCTCGTTGAGTCATATCCGCAATGCTGCCCGGTCCTATACCTATTACAGCTATCTTTGACATGGTTTTATGCGTTCTCCTTTACCAATGGTTATGTTTATAATGTAATAACCTTCTCCTCCTCTGCCAGGGCAAGCGTGATGCCGCTGTACACTGTCTTCGGACAAATCAGCTTGGGCCAGTTACCAGCCATTATGGCGCATGCTTCTGCCACACATCCGACTCCGGTGATGCTTTTTACAAAATCTGAAGCCGGGAACTGGTGCTCTATTATTTTAATTTCCTCAGCAGAAAAGGTGTTAAAAGGAATATTCTTCTCACAGCAAAAGTCCAGAATCCCCTGCTCATTTGCTTTCATCGAGATCGAGGCAACGCATTTTACCGACAGCAGGCTTTTGTTGTTCATCCCCAGAAAATGCACCACAGCTTCTTCAATTTCCTGCTTAGACTTTCCCTTCTTACAACCAATGCCAATGATGAGATTACGGGGCCTCAAATAGAGTATCCTTTCAGCAGTTACCGGTACTATTGTACAATTGGTCAGGGCAACAGCAAGACAGCAATATTGACCGAAAACAGGAGTATCTATATTGTGCGGCAGGGTTCCATCGAGCTTACAATCGCTAAAAAAGCTTACCTTACCGCCATTGACCAGCTCGGAGCTTATATATTTCAACTCACCTATATTCTCAATGGCACAGTCATTATCCGTGGCCAGTTCATCAAAAGCAAGCACGCCGTTAATATCTGTGGCAGTCGTAATAACCGGAGTTCCTCCAGTAACAGCAGCAACCCTGACTGCAAGACGGTTTGCCCCACCGATATGTCCGGATAACAGGCTGATGATAAATTGTCCTAGCTCATCCACCACCACCACTGCCGGGTCGGACTGTTTATTCTTGATATAAGGCGCAATACTACGGACAACAATCCCGCAGGCCATAACAAAAATCAAGGCATCATAGGTATAGAATATTTTTTCTATCAGACCACGCAAATCAGTATTTTGGACATAGAGATCCGTATCTAGTTCCCGACCAATTTTTCCGGCCAACTCAATGCCGTTTTGGGTCAGAGCAATCACTGCAACCTTCATGCGCTGCCATTCCTGAACTCATGAGTAAAGTGTTTATCGTAAAGCTTGGACAGCTCATATTCTTCTCCCAGGAAGTCACCTACAACCACTAGAGCTGTTTTTCTTATGCCTGCTTTTTGCACTTTTTCGGCAATATCCTGAAGCGTCCCTTGGACAATTAGCTGTTCCGGCCAGGATGCTTTATAAACGACTGCCATCGGTGTATTTACTGGGTAGCCACATATCAGCTTGTCCACTAGCTCATCCAGCATACCGGCGCTTAAGAATATAATCATGGTCGCTTGGTGCCTGGCTAAAGCTGCTATCTTTTCCGAAGCAGGCACCGCTGTCCTGCCCTCCATACGGGTTAGTATCACAGTCTGAGTGATACCGGGCAGCGTATATTCTTTTTTTAGCACAGCCGCCGTCGCTAAAAAAGAGCTGACTCCGGGGACAACTTCATATTTTATATGATATTTATCCAGCGCATCCAGTTGTTCTCGGATGGCGCCAAAAATAGAAGGATCTCCCGTATGTACCCTGGCAATCTTTTTTCCTGCTTGAGCCCCTTTGACCATTACCTCCAGTACCTCTTCCAAGGTCATACCGGCGCTGTCATAGATCTCCGCTCCTTTTCGGGTATTTGCCAAAAGCGCTTTGTTCACCAGGGAACCGGCATAGATAATAATGTCCGCCTCTTCGATGTACCGTTTTCCCTTCACCGTTATTAACTCAGGGTCTCCGGGACCTGCGCCAATAAAATAAATCATGCTACCTAACACCACCTTTCTTTACCAGCATGGTCGAGAAATAACTTATTTTTTCGTCGTCAGGCAAATTCAAGTCATAGGTAATCTCTTCATCCTCCAGCCCGCACTTGCTTACCAGCACGGCGCTTTCAGACAAGCCTTCCGACTTGAGTAACTCCTTCAGTTTCGGCAGGCTTTTGGATAGCTTCATCAAAACGATATTATCGAAGCTTTTTAATATATTTTCGAGATTGTCGCATTCATAGGCTGAAGGCACGATTGCTATGGTTTCACGGTTTTCCCCCAGGCTAATTCCTGCTCTGGCAGCAGCAGCACAAAAGGAGGTAATACCTGGAACGATCTCTGTATCATATCCTTCTTGCTGCAGCTGCTTGTGGATATACATATAGGTACTGTATACTGTTGGGTCACCCAGAGTGATAAATGAAACGGTTTTGCCCTGCTCCAGTTTCTCCCGGATTTGCCCGATCGCTTCATCCCAGCTTCTCTCCAACACCTTGGCATCAAAGCTCATGGGGAAAAGCAGCTCGAGCAGTTCTTTCCCTTTTTCAATGGTACCCTCGGCAATGGTCTGGGCCAGACTGGCCTTTTCTGCGGCAGTTTTCGGCACTGCCACCACATCCGCCTCGGCGAGAATGCGCTTGGCCTTAACGGTGATCAACTCTGGATCCCCAGGTCCTATGCCTACACCGTAAAGTTTTCCTGTCATCTTCTTCCTCCAGTTGGCTTCACTTCTCTGCACTGATGATATATATGGGATTTTGCGCCTGCATTAAATGCTTCTTTCCCGCCAAACGTCCCTTAGCTACCGAAACACAGGTAATATCAATGTCCCTGAAGCCTCTATTTTCCAGGCCTGCCAGCGCCTCATAGGCTGTTTCAATCGCTATTGCATTCACCACAATTCTAATATTTTGGCTCATTTCAGCTGCCCAGTCTAAAATACTATCCATTTGACCGCCCGTTCCCCCGATAAAAATACGGTCAGGCTTGGGTAGCTCCAATAATATTTCAGGGGCCTGTCCAGCTACTACAGTGACATTGCCAGGTCCAAGCTTCAGCAGGTTTTCCCGGATCAGGGCCAGAGCCTCCGGTTCCTTTTCGATAGCGTATACCCTGCCTTTTTTCACAATCAAGCCGCATTCGATGGCCACCGATCCGGTACCTGCACCAATATCATAAACAACAAAATTATCCCGAAGCCTTAGTTTGGCTAAAGTTACTGTTCTTATTTCTTCCTTAGTCATGGGTACAGTTCCCCGAACAAACAGATCATCCGGTATACCTGGTGTGGCCATTTCCCAAACTTCCTGAGGCGCTAACCCCTGGCCGAGATACTCCACCAGCATAATCGAGAGACTGTCAAACTGCATCTTCGCCACTTCTTCTGCTGAGCCGGTTACAATTCTTTCTTCCGGATAGGAGAGTTTCTCCCCAATGGTAACCATCACTTTCCCTAAGCCATTAGCAGCCAGATCTCTGCATACCTGGACAGGTGTTGAAGTACCACCGGTAAAAAACATCACCTTACCGTGATTTTTGACTATATCAGTTAGATTGTTCAGTTCCCTGCCATGCAGGCTGGAGATAAAAATATCAGCCCAGTTTATGTTAATTTTAGCACATAAATATTGCAACGAGCTGATGCCGGGATAGACTAGCAGTTCCACATCGACAAGCCTGTTCTTCAGGTATTCCGAGATGCTGAAAACCCCCGGATCCCCAGAGGCAAGCACTACCATTTTCTTTTTACTGATATGCTCCAGTATGTATCGTTCTATATCGGCCAGTTTATTGCTGATCACTACTTCTTCTTTATTTAAATGAAGGAAAAGATCTAGATTCCGCCTTCCCCCGATCAACACATCACTCGCTTCAATCAGCTTATTGGCGGCAGGATAAATATAATCTTTATCTCCCGGTCCGATGCCTATAATGTAAAGCTTATTGCCCATAACTGCTCCCTGTCTCATTTAGAATTCTTCGTGCATTTTCATCCATAGCCAGCAGGGTATTATCCTGGTGGAAAAGAATGCAGCCGATCTGTATTTTATTAAACACGTGATCCGCACATCGTAGAGACGCGTTGGCAACAATTCTGTTATAGACGCCCCGCAAGCCATGCCGGTTGATAATCTCCGCCGCCGCTTCAGTGGTCCGGCACGCATATACCTGGGCAACCGTTGCGGCTGATGCTCCCTCTAAAGCTGTGTACGCAGCCATGATTTCCTTTCTGGCATCTGCAACCCTGCTGTGGGTATGAAATATTCCCGCAGCCACTTTGACCAGCTTCCCCAGATGCCCGACAATTAAAATCTTCTCCAACTCACACTCCACCGCTTTATCCAGCATAAAACCAATAAAATTACTGATTTTGATCAGATGCTCTTTATCCAAACCGATCTCTTGCGCAACAAAATGCTCACCATAATTCCCGAAGATATAAACGGCAAACTTTTTTCCTTTCGCAACCAAAACATTAAGATCCAAAGCCAAGGCCTCTTTCCAAGCCTCCTCAGACATGGGATTGACAATGCCGGAGGTGCCCAGGATGGAAATACCCCCGATGATGCCGAGTTTGGGGTTGAACGTCTTCAGGGCTGCTTCAGTGCCTCCCGGGACGTTGAACGTGATCTCCACGCCCACGTTTTCCGGTAAAACCTCTCCAACCTCCTTTAATATCATCTGCTCGGGCACCGGGTTAATCGCCGGTTTACCAACTGCCACCTTTAACCCGGGCAAGGTGACCCGGCCAATCCCTTCTCCCGCACGGATCTCAATACCCAATGCACTTTTTCTCTTGGCCGCGGCAAATATTTTCAGCCCCGAGGTCATATCTGGATCATCTCCTCCGTCTTTTAAAACTGCACACCTGGCGCTCTCGGCGGTGATGGAAACATCCGTAACCGGTAGGTTTAGCCTGACCCCTGCAGGAGTATCGATACCAACTTCTGCTACAACAGCTCCTGAAAGCAGCATCATCACCGAGGCTTTCGCAGCAGCAGCAGCACAGGAACCAGTTGTATAGCCTTTTCTAAATTTCTTGCCGTTTACCACCACATACTCATCCAGCATTAGACTCACCTGTCGAGCCTCCCCTAGAGCATTAACAAAATGGCATTAACGATGGCGGCAGCTATGTTGCTCCCACCCTTTCTGCCTTCTGAAAGGATATAGGGGACTCCCGCCGTCTTCAAAAACTCTTTAGCTTCCACCACATTTACAAAACCAACCGGAACGCCTATCACCAATGCAGGCGAAATTAACCCTTCTTTAATCAATTCTACCAGCCTGATTAACGCAGTAGGAGCATTTCCCAAAGCAAAAATTTTGTTATTCTCGTCCTTGGCGGCTTTTTCCATACACACTGAAGCTCGGGTAACATCTCTTTGCTTCGCTTCCCAAGCAACCGCTTCATCATCCATATAACAAACAACCTGCCCACCAAATTTGGCAATAAGTTTTCTATTGATGCCCACCGAAGCCATTTTTGTATCCGTCACAATATTACAGCCGAACTTGATAGCCTCAAAAGCTTTTGCCACTGCCGTTTCACTGATTTTCATACTCTCGGCAAATTCAAAATCAGCGGTTGTATGGATGACTCTTTTGATAATATTCTCATGGAAGGGTGGGAATTTTTTTTCGCCCAAAATCTCAGTAATCATTTCAAAGCTTCTTTTTTCTATATCTCCCGGATTTACAATAGCAATTCCGTCCAACATGTTTCATTACTCCCTCTCACCTAATTTATTAAGAGCATCTACAATTTCATTGCAGGTCACCGTTCGTTGTGGTTCAAACCTGCCGTCATTAAGAGAGAATACGCCTTCGTCGACTAATATTTGAACCATATTGGCCTTGTAACACTGCTCAAGGTCATTAATAACCGTCTTTTGTTTTTGACTTGTAAAGCTTCCCAAAACGAACACTGCCCTGCCCAGCATTTCTCTGGTAACAAGTGTATCCGGCTCAAAAAATTGCTGATCATCAACTTCTACGTAAGGGATGTACCCGCCCATAGCAGCAGTTTCAATATAGTCGAAATCGTCATCCAGCCAGGTAACATCGTTAAACATACCGTAGATATG
The DNA here is from genome assembly GCA_016841905.1 of Desulfoscipio geothermicus. Lineage (GTDB taxonomy): Bacteria > Bacillota > Desulfotomaculia > Desulfotomaculales > Desulfallaceae > Sporotomaculum > Sporotomaculum geothermicum_C. The sequence continues at coordinate 13,552 of JAENYF010000036.1, forward strand.
TCCTTTGGTATCCGTTTGGTAGTATTTTGAGGATGATATAACATAAATCGGAATATGGAGCTGCCGCACCATGATGTTGGCCAAATCGCGTTTATCAGCCGCTTCATCGTTTTGATATGCGGAAATATCATCCATCACGTTGGGATAAAGATATCGTGCAAGCTCTCGCACGCCTTTATAAAACCGAAAAGTCGGGGAGGAAATGATCTTTTCATTTATGACATACACACGTCCATCCTGCACAGCCTTGATTGTATCATAACCCGGCCGAATAAGAATGGAATGGAGATTGCCGCCCGCATTCATCGCACCGCGTTGGGACACATAGACATCGATTTGCTCAGCCAGCGCCAATATCCGCTCCGCACCAAACGATGCGATAGAACTTCCTCCTTCAATAGGCTTGGCACCCGCGGCAATATTAATGCCTCCTGCGAAAGCAATAGCATGTGCCGCCATGGACTTATCTGTTACGGTGCGTAGATTCACTTCAGTAGCTTCAAAGAATATATTTTGCTTTGGAGTTATATTCCTGGTAAGGGTAGCAATAGCATTAATGTTCTTATCAAACCGGGCTAACTGCTCTGCTGCTACGTCCTCCGTATCTGTTAAAAGAGCCAGTTTATGTATATACTCGTCAAAGTCATCAAATTTCTCAGGGTATAAGGATACAATGGGAATGCTTGCCTTTTCTATGGCTTGTACAAACTGAGGTACTTTTCGTGTAATAAACGGACGGATCAAAACGAGATCCGGCTCTGCAGCAATGATGGTTTCCGGATCATCCATATAATCATAAACCGGTATTTTCTGCGTCTCGGGCGGGTAAATAGATGTATCATGGACACCGATTAGCGAATCGCCTGCACCGAGTGTAAACAGGTTTTCAGTATGTGCGCTGTACAAAGAGATGATGCGTTTACATGGAGCATCGAGAGCAATTTCCCGTCCGTCATCATCCGTAAATTGAATTGCGGCACCTGTCTGTTGGTTATTAACGCCGGAGGTTCCGGTACGGGCTGTACAACCGAGCAATGTGCCTATTAACAGAAGAACGGCAGTCAACAAAACTAAGTATCTTTTACTATGGTCTCGCATAGGGGTACCCTCTTTTCCTAAAACAGAATAGACCGGGGCAGTTTACTATATCGACCCGGCACATTCGCTGGATATTACTCCCCTGCGGCTTCTCCCTCTTCAGCAGACGAGTTGATGGCATTGCCAACATGAGCAACATACATATCACGCACTGCAGCAAACTCACCAAGTCCCCGGACCACACACTCTACCTCAAAGCCTTCGGATTTGAATGCGGTTTTCCAGGAATCTTCTTCACCGCCGGCCATATCGTTATTAGCATGATCGCCCGCGACAACCATCAGCGGCTGAAGAATAACTTTTTCATAACCACCGGCTTTTACATGTGTCAGAATGGTATCAAGATTGGGGTAGCTTTCAACCGTGCCCACAAACACATTTTTCATACCCTGATCCTTGAACTGATAATCAAGCGCAGCATAGGTGGCATTGGCAAAGTGTTTTGTACCATGACCCATGAGCACCAGCGCGGTATTATCGGCAAGCTCAGGTGTGATTTCTGTTTTGAAAGCCTTGATCAGTGCCGGATAGTCTTCCGAACTCGTTAGCAGAGGCGCGCCGTATACAAGGGAAGCAAAATTATCGGCATATGGCTCGATGGCTGCCTTCATTTCATTCAATTCATATCCGTTCATGACGTGTGTGGGCTGAACAACAAGCATGCCGACACCGTCGGCAACTAACTGATTCATTGCCTCACCCACATTATTGATTTTAAGCCCGTCGCGCTCCTTAAGCTTATCCATAATGATCTGACTGGTAAAGGCACGGCGCACCTCATACTCGGGATACGCATCCGCAATAGCTTTTTCGATGGCGTCAATAGTCAGCGCACGAGTGTCATTATAGCTGGTGCCGAAGCTAACTACGAGGATGACCTTATTGTCGGGATCACCTGCGGTGGACTTTGGGGACTCAGAATCCCCCGGCGCAGAGCAAGCGCTCAAGATAAGCACCATTAATACGGTAAGAGCAAAGGCCAAAATTCTTTTCATTAAATTTTCTCTCCTTTTTATAAGGTATTTTGAATGAAGAATCCTTTGTTGGTGAAGATTTCAGCTTTCACACTAAAAACATGACGAAACAATTCTTCCGTCATTACCTCTTCAGGCGCACCAAAGCCCGCACAACGACCGTCTTTGAGCGCGTAAATCTTATCGCTGAAACGATAAGCAAGATTTAAATCATGATGAATCGCCATCACAGTAAGACCCGTATCCGCACAAAGCGTTTTAAGCAGACCGGACATTTGCATACGAGCAGCGATATCAAGTTCGGACATGGCTTCATCCAACAGCAATACCTTTGGTTCCTGCACAAGCGCGCGGCACAAAGCTACGCGCTGCCGCTCTCCACCCGAAAGCTGTGTAACCGGATGTTCGGACAGCCTCCAGGTATCTGTTAATTCCATTAGTTGCCGCACCCTGCCGTACTGAGCATCACTGATTGTATCAAAGCGTCCCTGATGGGGGTGCAGTCCCAAAATTATGCTTTCCAGACAGGTAAACGGCATTGCTTGTTTAGCATTTTGCTGTACAATCGCAATACACTGTGCGCGATGCCTCGCACTCATTTTTTGTACAGCTTCGTCGTCATAAAATACAGTTCCTTTTTTCGGGTTTTTAAGTCCGCATAATATCTGAAACAGCGTGCTTTTACCACTGCCATTAGGCCCGATGAGTGAAAGATACTCCCCGGCGCAAACCTTAATACTTATATCTGTAAGGATATGACGACTTCCGTAGTAAAAGTCGATATGCTGTGCGCTCAAACGCATCGGAAGAACTTTTTTACTCATAGTTGCCTCCGTGGTTGCTTTGAGAACACAAACAGAAAGAACGGCCCGCCCAACAGCGTTGTCAGTACACCTACGGGAATCTCACCGCTGGAAAGTAAACGGGTTGCGTTATCCGCAAGCATCAGCAGCAGCCCCCCCAATAATCCGGCAAGAGGGATCAGCACCCGGTTGTCTGCCGTGAGCCACATCCTCAATAGATGAGGAACGATAAGTCCCACAAACCCGATTACACCGCTGACCGACACACAAGCCGCGGTCAAACATGAGCCCGTTATCAAATAAAGCAGTCGTATCCGCTCTGTGTTTACCCCCAGCGACTGTGCAACATCATCCCCCAATGTCATTATATTTAGATCATTAGCAAACGCATAGGCAATGGTAGCGGCAATAAGCACCACAGGCATTACCAGAAGCACATCGCTCCACTGACGGGAAACCAGACTGCCCATGATCCAAAATACAATAGCGCTAACATCTTCGCCTGCAGTCATCTTGATAAAACTAATGCCGGCCGACATTATCGCACCAATTATAATGCCGGCTATAATAAGACTGTTTGTTGTATAGCCACCGCTGCGTTTGGCAATAAATAGTACAATTATCAATGTCAAAAACGCAAAGCTAAACGCGAAAGTAGACGTGGATAAGGACAAAGCAAACAGAATATTTAGGAGGATGGCAAGTGTCGCACCAAATGCAGCTCCGGTAGAAACACCCAGTGTATACGGATCTGCCAGCGGATTACCAAGCAGTGATTGAAATACCGCCCCAGCAACAGCAAGGCCCATACCAACGAAAAAACCACACAACACACGGGGCAGGCGAATCTCCCATACAACAGCAATCGCATTGGCCTTCACGTCTCCTAAAGCGTTGCCGGTAAGCTTGAGCCACAAGATACGAAGTGATTCACCGAAACCAATCTGCATTGCACCTATGCCAACAGCCAAAACCAATGTGAGCAATATAACTGCCAGAAGCCCAAAAGCTATCCAGATATATTTGCATCGATTCTTTTTGCGTTTTTGTATGCCGTCCATGCACAATTCTCTCTTTTAAAAAAATATTATCAACAATAAAAAAAATCTTGTTATCTTTCAACAAAAGACAACAAGATTTGCATCGTTAGCAGACAGCCATGCGGCAACCACAATGCGCCCAATCCCAATAAATTGAGAGAGCTTTATCTTGGCAGTTCTTTTTCACCGAAAGATTTTACCAAAACAACAATGTGAACCGGTCTTCTGACTTGCACATAAGCTTATCGCCTTCCCAGAGAACGTCTCCAGTGACATAATAATAAGCCCTTATTCGTGTGCTTACAGCAGCGGCGACTGTGTGGGCTTTTCACCCACTTCCCGTTCGTTCGCATCATTTAGATATACAATTTTATTGCTGCATCCAATACAGTAATTGGTTATATACTACCATACCGATAATAAAGTCACAATACTTTCTTTAGCGCATTAATTCATAATTACCCCTGCTTCCTCAAATGTGGCCATCTCACTCATTATCCGGGTAGCCGCCTCAATAATATTGAAAGCCAATGCAGCACCGGTTCCCTCTCCGAGACGCAAACGCATCCTCAACATCGGCTCCAGGCCTATGGACTCCAACACTAACTTGTGACCTGGTTCTTCAGACAAATGGGAAGCTATCATATAATCTTTAACCTGGGGAGCTATCTTATAGGCTATCAAAGCAGCAGCTCCTGATATAAAGCCATCAATAACTATGGGAACTTTTCGTGCTGCCGCACCTAAAAATAATCCTGTCATACCTGCTATTTCAAGTCCTCCTACCTTCGATAATACATCTATCGGGTCAGCAAGGTCCGGCTTGTTTACCATTATTGCGGTTTCAATTACTTTTATTTTATTAAGCAATCCTTCATCACCTAACCCAACACCCCGTCCAACTATCGTAGATAAGGTTGCAGCAGAATAAACCTTGAGGATTGCACTGCTGGGAGTTGTGTTGCCTATTCCCATTTCACCTGTAGCCAATAAATTTATACCCCGGTCAATTTCCCCTTCGGCTACTTCTACGCCCACTTGGATAGCCTGAAGTGCTTCTTCCCTGGACATAGCCGGTCCTTTGGTTATATTAGCTGTACCTAGCCTTACTTTTCGAGCAATCAGGTTTGCGTTATTTAAAGTTGGATCGGCAACCCCTACATCAACAACTTTTACCTGAGCACCTGCGCAACGAGATAATACATTTATACCGGCTCCTCCATTTAAAAAATTATGTATCATCTGGGGTGTTACCGACTGAGGGGCAGCACTAACACCTTCCTCCACCACGCCATGGTCGCCGGCCATAACAATTACCATTTTGTTTTCTACTTTGGGCATAACATCGCCAGTAATACCGGCCAATTGAATAGCCAAGTCCTCTAAAACGCCAAGGCTTCCTATAGGCTTGGTCAAGTTGTTAAGCCTTGCTACTGCCTTCTGTATAGCATCGCCATCTAAAGGCACTATGTTTTTTATTAACTGAACAATATTCATTTAATATCCCCCTTTCATAGAATGAACGCAAAAAAACCGCATCCCAAATGGGTGCGGACTTTACCATTATCCTCACAACTGCCGGCTTAGACGAGAAGCTAACAATGTAATCTTACAGGCAGGTCTCCTGACTCAGGTTCATAGCAGATTTGTCCCTTCCCCTAAAAAGAGTGGTATGACAATTGCTCCCCAATACAGTGGCGGGTCCGTCCGGGAATTACACCCGGTTCCCTATTCTCCAACAATGTTGGCACCTATAAAACAAATATGTATTTCTTGAAAAATATAACCTCATTCACCAGTTATGTCAACCTGATTTTTAGTCTATTCTGCAGTAATTATATTGGCGGCACCTGTCCCGACGACAAATGACTGCAATCGTTATACAGCATCAAAATGGCCTTGTCCCACTGGTAAAAATCAATAATTGATAGAGAAGTATTGTCTTGACGCAAGCGCCAGTACTGGTTTAAATCAATACCCAGCGCCGTGGCCACGATACATCTAATGACCCCTCCGTGAGTCACTAAAAGCACCTTTTCCTCCGGATATTGCTGCACGATAGTTTTGACGGCCTGAACTGACCGCTGCGCCAATTCTACCAGCGTTTCACCCCCCGGCACCCTGTTCTCGAGCGGCCTGGACCACCAAGCCGCTGATTCACGGTCGTATTTTTGGCTGATTTCCTTTGCAGTCAGCCCTTCCCAGTACCCAAAATTCATCTCCTGCAAATCCGGCACCGCCTGCACAGGCTTCCGGTGAGGCTTAGCTATAATGTCGGCGGTCTCCAGAGCCCGGGAAAGGCTGCTGGAAAAGCAGGCAGCAAAGTTTTGTCCCGCCAAACGTTTGCTTAAGGCCTCGGCCTGGGCAATACCCCTTTCGTTTAAAGTAACATCTACCTGGCCCTGAAAACGGGTCTCTTTATTCCAGCTAGTTTCGCCATGTCTAATTAAAAATAATCTACAACCCATGTGCTGCCCCTTTCATAATCTCTCTGAGCACCTTCAACAACACCATATTTTCTGCTCTTGTTCTAACTGCCACCCGTATATATTTGCTACCCAGCCCGCTAAAACCTGCACAATCCCGCACCAGCACACCTTCCAGGGCGGTTTGGGCAGCCAGTTGAGTAGAGGATATAAATGAGCTTTCAATTTTAACCAATAAGAAGTTAGCTTCACCAGTAAATGCCTTAAGGCCGGGGATCAGTGAAATAGCACTATGTAAAAAATCCCTTTCCTGCCAAATTAGCTGTCGGGTTTGGGTCATAAATTTTTCATCCACCAGCGCCGCCGTACCGGCGATTTGTGCTAGACAATTTACATTCCACGGATCCTTGGCTGCTTCAATTCTTTTTATTATTAACTCGCCGGCCATTAATACACCCAACCGCAGCCCGGGGATACCAAAAAATTTAGTCAAAGAATAAAGCACAATTAAATTTGGATAATCAATCAGCAAAGGCAGCACTGAATATTGATCCTGCCTGTAGACAAAATCAATAAAAGATTCATCCACTACTACAGTAGTATCATAAGTTCGAGCATTTTCAATAATTGATTGTATAATCGATCTCTTAACCGCCCCACCAGTGGGATTATTGGGATTACAAATAAATACCACGTCGGCACTACACAATGCCTTATTAACCCGGGGCACCGGCAGCCCAAATCCATCCTCCTCCAACAAGGGTACTTCACAAACCATCCCCCCGGCGTTGGCAATCGCCGTACCGTACTCCACAAAGGTGGGGGCTGTAACCACCGCTTGGCGATAACCCATTACCCGGGGCAAAAGAGATATCAATTCCGCAGCACCATTGCCTAGCACCATTTTTTCAGGCGCCACCTTGAGGTACCCGCTTAACCCGGCACGCAGTTCTGCGCAACGCTGATCGGGGTAATGTCTGATCAGATCCAGATTACCCGTTATTGCTGCCAGGGCCATAGGGGAAGTACCCAACGGGTTGATGTTGGCACTGAAATCGTAAATTTCTCGAGGGCTGCATTGCAAACTGCGAGCGGCGCCAAATACATCCCCACCATGTTTGTATTCGGAGTTTATCATGCACATTGCTCCTTAATGTTATTTGTTACAACCACGGGACACTAAATAACCAGGACCAGTATCCAAACAAAGGTAACACTGCCAAGTAAATTAAAAGCTCGGTGGTTTCCGCTGTAGCGCCGTATACATCACCGGTCAAGCCACCCAGTTCGCCCGCCAGCCTGCTGCCCATAAAGTGCACCCAACCCCAAACAGCCAATAATAATATCAAGCCCGCAGCCCAGGCTACCAGAGCAGCTATTATAATTGTACTGCCGGTGGCCCAAATTAATTCCCGTTTACCCGTATACCTATTATAAAGCGTACCCAGTCCTTCCAGGCGCACGTAGGGAAAACAAGCAATGGCATATACCATGGACCAACGGCTGAGTAACGCAGCCAGCAATATAGCCTGGTATATAAGTGGTGCCGGCATAATTAAAAAGACATTATATTTTAACAATAACAGACAAACTAATCCCAAAACCCCAAAGGCACCTACCCTGCTGTCCCGCATAATTTCCAGTTTTCTTTCTCGCGGCCGACCACTAAAAACACCGTCCAGGGTATCCATAAAACCATCTATATGTATACCACCGGTCATAATGACCATCAGCACTACCAGCAGCGCTGCCACCACCGGCACCGGGAAAAGATACGACAATAACATTTGGGCCAGTAGCAGTAATATACCAAGCAATAACCCCACTAACGGGAAGTATAAAGCTGCCCGACCAAAGGCCACTTCATCAAATTCACCTTTATAGATATTTATTCTGGTCAAATGCTGGAGAGCAAAACAAAAAGTTTTCAAATTTTCACCCGCTTCCTTGCCCAGCTATACAAAGCACAGGAATTTTAAAATCCCCCGGTGGCAAGAGGGATAGTTATAATAGTTGTAGCGCTACCCAGGCCAGGGTCGGCATAATCAGCGCGGCCAATGCTGAAGCCAAGTAAAGCATATCCACCGCCCGGGCAATATGATCCGGTCTGAGCTCCTCCAGCGGGTCACCCATATAATGGCGAAAAGAGGCCACCCCGCTATAAACATTGCTGCCCCCCAGCCTGACGTGTATAGCCCCGGCCATGACCGATTCTGGAACACCACTGTTGGGACTGGGATGTTGTTTAGCATCCCTGCGCCAAGTATTAATGGCCCGCCGCCAATCACGCCCAGACAGCCAGGCAGCCAACAATAGCGCCAGGCCAGTCAGACGGGCCGGTATATATCCTGCTAAATCATCCAGCCGGGCCGATGCCCAACCTAAATGCAAATATTGCTCATTTTTATAGCCTAACATGGAGTCCAGTGTATTCACCGCCCGGTAAGCTATAGCCAGGGCGGGCCCACCAATACAGGCATAAAAAAGCGGCGCCACCACTGCATCATTTAAATTTTCTGCTACCGTTTCCACAGTGGCCCGCACCATTTGAGCAGTATCCATTGTTTCTGTGTCCCGGCCCACTATCCAGCCAACCCGCCGGCGGGCTGCCACCTGGTCACCCGCCAACAGCAACTGCCTTATAGCACCGGCCGCTTCGAAGAGACCCCGGGCAGCCACGGTCGTGGAGACTATCCAGGCCCCCAAAAGCAAGTAAACGCAATAATTAGCCTGCCTGGCCAGCCATAATATAAGCGCAGTTAAGCCAAAACTCATTGAGACGACCACTATAGCTATACCTACACCCGCCGCTTTCAAACCCGCCGGCGTTGCAATAATGCTCCGGGCTACCTTTTCCAGGCGAGCTATGCTCCGGCCGATAAAAACCACCGGGTGGGGCAAGCGGAGTGGATCGCCCACCAATAAATCAATTATATAGCCACAGAAGGTCTGTATTAGGAATATATCTATCATTTTACATTCCCATTAGGTGATAGATTAGCTGCATATCCAAGCTATGGCGCACCAGCTCAGCCAGCCGGTCGTAACCCGCTTGTTTTTTTTGCTCGGTACTTATTAACACTGCTTGTCCCGCTGTATTTAGGCCTTTTTTCTCCTTCAACATGTTCAATAAGTGCTGCCGGAAGGCATCGTTATCAAAGATACCGTGTATGTATGTGCCCCAAACAGTGCCTGCTGCGTTTTGCGCACCATCTAGTAAGTGCATCGAGCAGCCTGAACGGGTATTAATTACAAAAGCAGGTCTGGCCTGGGTACCCAATTCAGTGCTCCCCATATGGATCTCATAACCAGCCAATGGTGTATTATAACAACCCATAAAATTACTGTTTCCGGCCACCATAGCCTGTACCTGGCTAGTCACTTTTCCCCTGGCAAAGATCGTTTGCATGTCGAGCATGCCAAGGCCGGAGATCTGTTCGATGGCGGACTCGGTTTTATCCGGGTCTTTGAGCTCCCGGCCCAGCATTTGAAAGCCACCGCAAATACCGATTACCTGCACTCCCTGGTGGGCCAAACGCACTATTGCATCTGCTAGGCCTGTTTGTTTGAGATACAGCAGGTCTTCAATGGTGTTTTTACTGCCCGGGATGATCACTAAATCAGGCTGCCCTAGTTTATCTTTCCTGCCCACGTAGCGTAAATGCACATCGGGTTCACTTTCCAAGGGATCAAAATCAGTAAAATTGGAAATACGGGGCAGGCGCAGCACGGCAATTTCCACTTTGCCGCCATCATTACCGGCATAGTCATACTTGCTTTCCATAGCTACTGAATCTTCATCTTGTATGTATATATCATCAAAATATGGCACTACGCCGCATACCGGTACACCTGTTTTTTGTTCCAAGAAACTAATGGCAGGTTGAAACAAGTTTACGTCACCACGAAATTTATTTATAATAATGCCTTTAACCCGCTCCTTGTCTCCGGGAGGAAGCAATTCCAAAGTGCCCACTACTGATGCCAAAGCACCGCCCCGGTCTATATCTGCCACTAGTAGTACCGGTGCCTTTGCCTGGCGAGCCACCTTCATATTCACTATGTCGGTGTCCTGCAAGTTGACCTCAGCCGGGCTGCCTGCCCCTTCAATAACTACTATTTCAAACTGGCCGCACAGCCTGTCCAATGCTGCAGTAACCACATTCCATAATTTATCTGTCAAATCTTGATGGTAACTCCTGGCTGTATAATTATCCAGCGGCCTGCCCAGCACTACCACCTGGGATGATGTGTTACCAGTTGGCTTTAGCAGCACGGGATTCATATCAACACTAGGCAGCAACCCGGCCGCCTCTGCCTGTACCACCTGGGCACGGCCCATTTCGCCACCATCGAAGGTAACAAATGAATTTAAAGCCATATTTTGTGATTTAAAAGGTGCCACTCGATAACCGTCCTGGTGAAATATACGGCACAATGCCGCTGTTAAAATACTCTTTCCAACATGGGAAGCCGTACCCTGAACCATAATTGTTCTGGCCGACATTATCAAACCCCCCTTTAGTACACTACCTTCCAATTGTGTATAACTTTAATTACAAGCTCAACACAACATAAATAAACGATCTTGTATCAGAAAGGATGCAAATTATTTATTATTCCACGGTAATATATTATACACCTTTAGGCAACTTCTAAAGCCTCCTTCCACTACCTGTGCTTGTAACTTACTCATAAGCATAAAATAACCCCCACCCGGTCCGAAAGGTGGAGGTTATTTTATGCTTATAACCGACGTCCAAATTCCGCAGGTTCGGTACCGTGCTTGAGCCCGTTACATTTTCGCGCAAGGTCACTTGACCAGTGAGCTATTACGCACTCTTTAAATGGACTACCTTATGGTAGCATGCTCCATGATGAACGTCAATTTGTAACAAGTAAATTGGGTTTAATTCCGTGAATTTAAAAAAGCCTGCACTACCCCAATAAAATATTCTGATTCCCTGCGTATATGATTAATAATTGCCTGCGCCACTGCGTTATTACGAACAGCAACGCTTTGGGCAAGCAGTTCATTTAAAAATTCAATAAATTTCCGGCTTTGCTCAAGGGCATAATGGATAAACTGAATTATTTGCTGCTCCAGGACACTATTTATATTGTAATTGGACCTGATGATTGTTTCTATATATTGCACCGCTACCCCTTCTGTTTGAGCCAAAGCGCGCTCCCATTCCTGAAGCAATTGTACATAATGTGCCTCCAAGTTCGATACTGCTTGACGGATAACTACTGTGTGTTCCACCTCCTGGCGTTTCCAAAACTCAATTTCATCAAGCACCCTGAGCAGGTTTTTATCACCATAATAGTATTGCAAACCAATCATTCCTCTCATTTTAAATTCGTTACATACATAATATTAGTAATTTAGGCAGTTTGTGCCAAATAGCGTTTAAAAATTATAAAGCTTTTCTTTGCGGATTTGTAATGAAACCATATGATACTTCTTTTCCTGTTGAAGATAAAAAAACCGGGAGGATATAAATTAATATCCTTCCGGGCTTTTGTCATTCCGTGGACACGATAATCGTGTGTTTTCTCTCGAGCCAGTACAATTTTAGAAACATATCTAAAATCACTGCCTTTTAAGCTCTCTTTTCAATATCTTACCAGAGCTGTTTTTGGGAAGCTCCTCAATAAATTCAAAGGCGCGGGGTATCTTATAAACGGACAGATGTTCTTTCAGATACCTGGACATTTCCTTTGCCGTACATGTTTCACCGTCTTTGAGAACAATAAAGGCCTTAACATACTCGCCTCTTAATTTATCGCCGATTCCGACCACCGCGGCCTCCTTCACCTTCGGATACTGATAAATAACTTCCTCCACTTCCCGCGGATAAACATTCAAGCCTCCAGTAATGATTAGATCCTTTTTCCTGTCGACAATAAAAATATAACCATCTTCATCTTTCTTCGCTAAGTCCCCAGTATGCAGCCAACCATGCTTCAAGGCCTCTCTTGTTGCCTCCTCCTGCTTATAGTACCCCAGCATGACATTTTCGCCCTGTGCAACCAGTTCACCGACCTCACCGACAGCCAATTCCCGATCGTATTCATCAACGATCTTACAGGCCTCAAAAGGAATAGGAAGGCCAATCGAGCCCTCTTTCTTTACGCCATCCAATGGATTAAAGCACACTACAGGTGAAGCTTCCGTCAAACCGTAGCCTTCAACAACAGGAAGCTTCAGTATATCCTTAGCCTGTCTCAGTACTTCAACCGGCAATGCCGCTCCCCCGGAAACTGCTAAGCGCAACCCAGGGAAGGTAATATTTTTCTTGCACGCCTCCAACAATAATACATACATAGAGGGAACGCCCATAAAAACCGTGATGCCATCCTTTAATAATGACTCGATGACCTCTTTGGGTTGGAATTTTTCAATAATAGTCACGGTGGCACCGCTCAATAATGGGTTCAATACACAGGTAGTAAAGCCAAAGACATGGAACATGGGCAACACGCACATATAATTGTCCCTGGCTGTGCCCTGAAAGGCAAGCCGGCACTGTTCAGCATTGGTGAGCAAGTTTTTATGGGTAAGCATGGCAGCCTTTGGTTTCCCTGTAGTTCCGGAAGTATATAAAAATGTGGATACAGCTTGCTCATCAACAAATTTCTCAACCACTTCCGGCAAGCTTGCTGCAACAGCCTTCTGAAACTCTTCATCCAGCACAATTACCTTAATACCCAATAGTTCTTGGAGAGAACCTTGGTCATGCTTTAATTTTTGCAGAACGTCAGGATGAATCAACATAAAACGTGCTCCAGCGTTCTGGATAAAATAGGAAAGTTCCTTCAGGGTAAGCTGCTGATTAACCGGCACGATAATACCTGCATTTTTTACCACACCCAAATAGGAATAAATAAATTCAGGTGCATTAGGGCAACTCAGTAACACCCGTTCTCCGGATGTCACGCCCAGCTGATGTAATAAATTTGAGTATTGCTTAACAATTTTATCCAACTGTTCATAGGTGATAGTGTTTCTCTTGCATTTTATTGCGATAGCATTGGCCTGATATTCTTTTTGATAAATATTACCTACCATAATACCCCCATAGTATACTAAATTGATTAATTTAATCGTTAATAATTAAACTTAATTAAACTCAACATACAAATTATACTATACATAGTTTAGCAAAAAAACAATTAAGTGAAACAAAAAAAATGCGCTGGTTTGAGCATTTCTGGCTTTTTAACCAACGCTTTTACTTTTTGTTCATAGGATCTTATACTATTCTCAAATACTACCATTAGTAAAAAATTTGTATAAAAGATAAATACCAGCAACAATCGCAGCCGCTCCAAACAACTTATTCTTCTTCATTATATCTATTCTCCTTTGCTAATCATTGCTTTTTATCTTTACAACCCGTGATGTTGGGCAGCTTGCTTTTACATCTTTTGATTTACCAGACGTCGTTGGAAATAGATAAAAACCGGTAAGGGTATAATAATCCAGCCAAAACTTTTAACCAGGTTATTCTTAGCTCTGCTAATCTGCATTTCCCTTTCCCTTAACACCAGTTCGTCATATTGCTTTTTAAGCTCAGCTTCCAAAATTTTGTCCTTATCGGTATTATTCATAAGTTTTTCATTATCAATACGTTTAAATTCCTCAAAGGTTTGATAATAGGGAACGGGTGAGATAATATCTGCCACGGCCATAAAAGCGGCAACACTTCCGCCAATAGTCATCATCAGTGTAGCAAACAGCACCAGGTAGATATAAACATTCTTAATCACGTCTTTTCCTCCTTTGTCCGCTTCAACCTTAACCCCGGCAGCAATTATCACAATAAAGATAACCGCCATTAGTACACCAAAAACCACAAATATTGCGTTCATTTTTCAACCCCATCTTAGCCGAATTTCGTTTAATGCCGCCTCTTTTCCATCATACACTATTTTTACAGTTAAGCGTTAGTAATTTTAGACGGCTCAATTTTCTTGCTGGTGAGTAGATAGCAGACGGAACATTATGGTTTTTTATTGCGTCCATGTAAAAAAGCAAACTGACCTTTCCATTCTCGATGAAGTGATTAAAAAAATCAAATGGGGTGAAAGCAATGAAAAAGCTCCTGCTGGCGCTAATGATTACCTTGCTGCTTATTTCCGGTTGTACTAAAAACGCTCAGACCAATAAAGACAATTCTCCCAAGGCTGAAACTCCTGCTAACAAGGTAAATACTGCCGAGATAACTGCCATAAATACGCTGAAATACTTCTTACCCTGTGCTGTACTGCCAGATGGTTCGCTATATGGTATGACCGGCAATAATTTAACCTTCTGGAATCCCCAAACCGGTTCAGTTAAAATAAAAGGCAGCGCCTGGTCCGGAATGCTCTCTCCGGACGCCACCAAGCTGGCCTTTATAGATGAACAAGGCCTATATATGTATGACCTGAACACCGGCAAGAGCACTGCAGTAGCGCCGAACTCCTCCCCTCATGGCTCCTCCTTAGCCCTCGGGTTGTGGTCCCCGGATTCTGTTGAATTTATGTATATGTATGTTAAGGAGTGGTCAGCGGATTACGTTATTTATAACAACAATACCGGGGAAAAGAACGCGTATCAATTTCAGAATATCCCTAATTTCTTATCAAACCCGGTTGACTGGCTTAATAATGGCTTGCTATTTATTGTACATGCCAATAAATCGAAAACAGGTCAACAAGAATACAGGGAAAGCGGGTACCGCTCGGATTTAATGCTGGCCGACCAAACCGGCAATTTTACACCGCTAACCAGTCTGCGTGACGGCCAGTTTGTTTCTTATGGTGGTATAACCAGTGATAACCGGATTATTTTGGTACTGGTACGGGAAGGGAACGCTAGGTCTTCTGCCGGTTTGCTGTCTGTTGGCAACCCAAAGATTGAATTTTTGCCTGTGCTTGAACATACTGTGGCAGGCAGCATCTGCCCGGATGGCAGATTCGCCCTGCTTATCACGGCTGCAGAGGGAGGCCGACTTAACGCCCAGGTACTCGATCTGATGAGCAGGACCATAATGGCTAAAGAGGATCTGACCGGTAATGAACCTCCCCGCCAGTTCATGTGGAATAAAGACGGGCGGTCCGTTTCCTTCGGACAACTGGATGATGATAGTAACGGTATACTCTACACTGTGCAGATAGATGAGCAATAACTATTCCGACCCCTGCACAAACAGTAAAGATAGCTATACCTCTCACAGCGCTCTACAACGGCAGACATTAGCTAGAACCATACCCCTAAAGAAAAACCCAAGCGTATTCACGGTGCAGCAAAACACCTCGTCTACTTTAGGAGTTTTTAAATTAATTCCGGCAACAGCATACAGTTAAGGAGACGAGCCCAATTGCCACCTTATTGAAGTACTTGACTTCCTTGGTTCGGAATGGATTAGGGTGTATCCTGCTAGTATGGTTACCGGAAACTTTGATTTTGTTTTCAATTTATCACTTGGGTGACTCTTAAGCAACTGGTAATTGGGACAACAGATTGCTTAGTCTGCTCTGTCAAAAACCACAGTTGCAGCACACCGATACATGACCATCTTTTATTTTAACCAGCTCTCTTGCCAATATAATACTATTTGCTTTCCTGGAACACTAATCCTTGCGCCATAGCAATTAGTTTCCCCTGGTCATCCTCAATAGTGATGCGATAATTTGCTGTGCGCCGGCCACTATGGATTTCTTCAGCAGTGGCGAACAGTACAGTACCAGGCTTACTGGCTTTAATAAAGTTTATGGTAACACTCATGGCAACTGACGCTTGGCCCCGGGCATTACTGGCAATACCAAGAGCGACATCAGCCAGTGTAAAAACTATCCCACCGTGGGTAATACGGAGTATATTGGTCATGTAATCCTGTACCTGCAAAGATACCCTGGCGTAACCAGGTGATAGTTTGATAGTTTTGATACCCAGATGCCGGGGAAAAGGATCATCTTTGATCTTTTCCGCGAGATCATCATTAACATTAATCTCCTCCATTTGTATATCCTCCTTGAGCTTGTAATATTTATCGTTATATTTTACACTACTATATAGTGAATTGCTATTAATAGCCACAGATACACTATCTGGGCCAATACTAGCTATACTTTATCCGCTTCTGATTTAAATAATAATAACAATTGTTAATTTATCTCTTTAAAAACATTATAATATAATTTAATATTATAATTACATTCATACCTTTTTGCTTAGCGGGAAAACTTGCATTATGTAAATATTTTTTGTTTAATATACTTGTTTTATAGAAAGGGGTTCCTAGATATGACCATTAAAATAGGTATTAACGGTTTTGGTCGCATCGGGCGTAATGTTTTCCGAGCGGCACTCGACAACCCGGAAGTGGATATAGTAGCAGTTAATGATTTAACCGATGCCAAAACACTGGCCCACCTGCTAAAATATGATTCAGTACACGGCGTCCTGAACGCTGATATAGGAGTTACGGAAGATGGTTTTACTGTAAACGGCAAAAAGGTTACAGTGCTGGCTGAAAAGGATCCCAGTGCCCTTCCTTGGGGTGCCTTAAACGTGGGTATAGTCATTGAGTCCACTGGGCGTTTCACCACGGGCGAGGCTGCAGCCAGTCACCTGAGGGCCGGGGCTCGGAAAGTAATTATCAGTGCGCCCGGTAAAAATGTTGATGCTACTATTGTGATGGGTGTAAACCACAATGATTATGATCCCGGAAAACATAATATTGTCTCTAATGCCTCCTGCACCACCAACTGCTTGGCCCCCGTGGTGAAAGTACTGCACCAGCATTTTCATATTAAAAACGGCATGATGACCACCGTGCATTCTTATACCAATGATCAGCAGATACTGGATCTGCCCCACAAGGATTTACGAAGGGCCCGGGCTGCCGCGGTATCCATCATACCCACGACTACAGGTGCTGCTAATGCGGTTGGGCTGGTTATCCCCGACCTCAAGGGCAAGCTGAACGGTCTGGCCATGCGGGTACCGACACCCAACGTTTCTATAGTTGACTTTGTCGCCGTGCTTGAAAAAGCCGCAACAGTAGATGAAATTAACGACGCGTTTCGCCAGGCTGCCGATGGCGAGCTTAAAGGTATTATGGCCTATAGTGATGCTCCGCTGGTTTCCAAAGATTTTTATGGGGACGCTCATTCTTCCATAGTCGACGCCTTATCCACTATGGTTATGGACGGCGGGCTTGTTAAGATAATCGCGTGGTATGACAATGAATGGGGTTATTCCTGCCGAGTACTGGACTTAGCACTATATATGTCAAAGCGGGAGTCGGGCAGTGTACCCACAATAACCTGGACCGGCATCGGCCGTGATAACATTTATCGCAGTGTTTCCGCTGCTTACTCTGATTAAACTAACCCCAATGATAATCATATGCTGGCCAGAAAAGTCGTGAGAATAATCTCACGACTTTTCTTATACGTCAATTGCAGCAACTTAAATCCTTTTGGTTTGTCCTAAAATGTGATAAAATTTTGGTAAATACCAAGACATCTAGACAAGGTGAAGACTATGCAAACCAGTAGCAGATACAATGTCTATTCCCGGCACCTGATCAATAAATTTGGGCAAAAGGTCTATAAAATACCGGTCAATTTACCCGGCACATGTCCCAACCGGGACGGCACCCTGGGCTACGGTGGTTGTATTTTCTGTGACGAATCAGGCTCCGGTTTTGACGCCCTGCCCAATAACCTGTCAATAACGGAACAGCTCAGGTCAGATAAAGAATACTACCGCCAGCGGTTTAACGCTAATAAATATATCGCTTACTTTCAATCATTTACCAATACCTACCTGCCGCCGGAACAATTTGCGACCAACATCAACAGTGCGGCGGCGGAAAAGAACATCGTGGGTATTTCGGTATCCACCAGGCCGGACTGTATCAGTGAAGAATACCTGGACATATTGTCCAGTGCCCAGGTCAAAAAAAATATCGATATTAACATCGAGCTCGGTCTGCAAACCGTTAACTACCATACGCTCCGTAAAATTAATCGGGGTCATACCCTGGCGGAATATATAGACGCGGTGCAGCGCATACACCGCCGGCAATTTGAAATATGCACCCACATAATCTTAAATTTGCCCTGGGACAATATGGATGATGTAATTGAGAACGCCAAACTTATCTCTGCCCTGGGTATCAGTTATGTTAAATTACACTCGCTATATATAGTCCGCGGTACTGAGCTGGGTAACATGTATGAACGCGGTGAGATTACTTTAATATCGCTGGAACAATATATTAGACGGGTAATTACATTTTTAGAATACCTAGACCCAGCTATTGTCATTCAGCGTTTAGTAGGCAAAGGACCTCAAGAAGAAGTGCTCTTCTGTAATTGGGATATTAGCTGGTGGAGAATAAAGCATGAAGTTGAGCGGCTGCTGGAAGCAGAGGATACCTGGCAGGGTAAAAAATTTAATTATTTAAACGGCAAAGCGTTAAGCCGGGTCTGGTCTAATACTGCCAATTGAGCACATGTAACCCGGCTGCAACAATGTTAGAAATATTAAACAATTTGAAAACAATAATTACACATAAATAGCCCTATTTAAAAACGATTTCCTCATCATCCAAAAGAACTTTAACGATATCCTTAACTTTTTCATTGGCCACTTTATAAAAAACCTCTGTACCATGACGTACCCCATCAACAATACCCTGATTGCGCAAGATGGCCAATTGCTGGGATACCGTGGACTGCGGCAGGTTTAAACATTCCTTCATTTTGTTGACATTACAGCTATCATTCAATAACCCGGCGACAATACAAAGGCGGGTGGGATGCGCAAGTGCCTTTAATAACCTGGCGGGTTCTTCGTATTTTGATGAATCGTTCAATGTATATAGCCCCCAAGTAGTATTTTTTAAAAATACTATATTATAATATTATGTTTGGCACAATACTATTTTATATATTTTATCACTAGCGTTGCATAAAAGTGGTTTTCCATTTTCAAGGTTATGTCTAAAATAG
>JAENYF010000037.1 GCA_016841905.1 Desulfoscipio geothermicus
ACTTAACAATAGGAGCGTTAAAAAACTCGCCAATAGTCCCACATAAAGCGGATCAATCCCATTCGGGTAAAGAAAGTGCCAGATCAAGTCAACTAACGGGCCAACCAAAGCGGCCATAATTCCAGCCACCGGCTTAACAAATCGAGGGAAGAACGCTGCCCCAAGCAATGGGAAAAATACCGTGCAACCACGCAATCCCATTGATAAAAAGCTCCAGCTCAATATCATTGATTTGAGACTGCTGACAACAAATAAAACACCAAAAACACTTACGATAAAGATTAATATGCGCTGTACCTTTAGAATTCTTAGATCATCAGCATCGCAGCAAATAAATCGCTTGTAGATATCCTTGGCAAGCATGGTTGAAACACCAAGAGTCAAACCTGCCCATGTGCCGATAATTGCCACCAGCAAAGTGGCCAGAACTACCCCTGACAGTAATGGTGGCAGAAAATTAATAACAAAAATGGGCAGCACCTGATCAGACGGGGTGTTGGGGAAATTAACCCTCATAAACAGACCAATTAGGATGCCGCCTATACCTACCGGGGGAATCATAAACGCAGAAACTAATGCCGCCGTACGAGCTGAGACCAGGCTCTTAGCAGAAAATATCGCCTGTATGTATGTCTGGGTAGAAAGCACTCCTACCAGAAGTGAAAACCCGGCGGCAAAATCAGTGTTAAAACCGCGCCCGAACATAGAAAACCAGGGAAACGGCGGAAAATTAGCCGTCAGCCCCGACCAGCCGCCTATCATTCCATAAGCCATTACACCACAGAAAATAGTTGTCAAGTAAATAAGGATCAGCTTGGCCACTCCAACCAGGCCAGTGCCCCAAACACCACCGGAAAAAACATAAGCCAATACCAGAAAGACACTTATTACTGCAGCCACAACCGGGCTCATATGAAACATGGAAGTAAGCAGCGCCACCGATGAAAGTCCTTGCGCGATTATGTTTAAAAATATACCGGCAGAAGTAAAAACACTTGAGATCGGGCCAATACCATCTCCATATACATTCACCAGGTACTGGGGCATAGTTTCAAGATTACTTTCATATAGCTGTCGGACCAGACCCAATCCCAGCACGGCGCATGCAATACCCGCACCCAGCGTAAACCACCATGCACAAAGACCAAAGTTAAAGGCCAGTTGTGCCGTACCAACCGTGGAGGCGCCTCCCACCAGTGTGCCCATGATGGTACCCGCCACCACTGTCGCTCCGGCCTGACGACCTCCTACTGAAAAATCTTTGGCAGATTTGACCTTACACCCCGCATAAACCCCAATCAGCGTGATAGTTGTAAGCGTTATTATAATTCCAACAATGTGGCTAGTTGTTAGTGTATACTCCAATTTTATTCACCAATTTTCTTTGCCGGCTCAATTACTCGCCGACGGGCATTTTTGTTAAGTTTGAAATCTTTATCATACATCTTCCCTGTTTTTGTCATAATGGACACCTCCTGCTAAGTTCATTTTATCTCAGTTTTATGTATACATCAAACCCGGTATGGAAAATCAGCGTCAACAACTTCGTCCACAATTTATTCATTACTAATAGACGGCGTCTCTATCATCGCCTAAAACATCAATATCTAGAAATATCCCCTCATAACCATCATTACCCCTCTGTTTAATTCTGTACCGTACATACCGTTGATTTTAAGGCTGTTTTACCCCACGGTTATTTATGGGGCTATGGCACCCGTGAAAATACCCACACCTACAATGACAAACACTATCAGCGAAATACCGCTGGTCGGACGACGCTGACTGCCTGCCATCGATATATATAGCCGTATCAATGAATATTTCTTTGCCCATTGTAACCAACAACCCCTAATATGTATATCATGGAAGTAAACCTAAATTTATGTAAAGGAGTTGTTTATATGTATAACCGTCGTCCCTCTCGTGCGACCGTTGAAGTAATGAATATAAGCTGCTGTGCCAATACTCCTGTCGTACCTAACGTAGCATCGCAGAGGGCTTGTTCTAGGTGTAATAATTTACTGCAAAATCTTAGCTTTGAAGCCGGCTTGGATGGTTGGGTCACCAGTAATGTGACAGCCGCCGATAGTTCATCCTTTGAGGGAACGCAAGTTGCCAGAATGGGCTCAAGTGTGGCCAGTCTGTCTCAGGATGTTGCACTGAACGGCCTGGCTAACTGTCCATTGTTTATAAGTTTTAATGCATTTCCCGGTACTGACAATAACTCTAATGGCAATCTGGCAGTAGAAGTACTGTGGCTGGACGTGAATCGCGTCTCCATTGCCACCGGCCTAAGAAAACTAATGCCAAATTTTGGGATCAATACCAGTGTCAGGTTAGCTTACTTTGATATTACCGACCGGCCACCAGCTAGCGCTGTCTTTGCCAAATTACTTTTCAGTAAAGGAACAGGGACAGCTCCCAACGATATTATAGAAATTGACCAAGTCATCCTAACTCCGGTCAATTCTATAAATTTAGTGCAAAATCCGGGTTTTGAATTGGGTTTGACCGGTTGGACTACAACCATATTTACACCAGTTTTCATTGAAACCATCGAAGGTGCTGCCGCAGCGTTTACTAACGCCAATGGCACTTTGTTTCAGGACGTACCGATAACCGAACTGCCGTTTAATTCTTCTTTTTTGCTGAGTTTCGCCGCCTCCGTGGCTGAGAGTAATGTAGCCTCCCTATCCGTTCAAGTACTTTGGTTGAATGCAGCAGACGTTCTAATTGGAACAGGACTGGATATTACTATTCCCAGGAATACTCTGGATGCGCAAAGATTATATTTAACCTATCTGGATATAACTGCTCCTGCTCCCGGCGATGCGGTTAAAGCAAGAATTTTATTCACCGCCTCCGACCTTTTGGATAACAGTAGATTACGAATTGATCAAATAATACTGGCCAGAGCCGGTACACCAAACCTGGTACAAAACCCCAGTTTTGAAAATGCCTTTGATAACTGGACACCCGTTAATGCAGCGATCGCGGAGTCAAGTCAGGCTTATGAAGGAAACCGAGTAGGCGTCCTGTCTGCGCAAGGCGGTGCAATCTTCCAGGATATCCCTATCGTTCGTGCGGACGGCCATTGTTTCCTGTTAAACTTTGGCTTGCGTTCACCCGATGCGGATACCGGTCTATTACTGGCAGAAGTACACTGGTTGGATAACAACAACAAAGAAATCGGTCAGGGACTAAGCCTGGTCATTCCATCCCTTTCCGTCCAGGGTATTTGGGTGGTTTATACCGGCATAACCGAACCGGCTCCCCTGGGTACCGCAACAGCCAGAGTACAATTCTCAAAATCGATTGGAGGCCCTAATGGTTTAGTAGACATAGATAAAGTGGTATTTGGTCGTTTGGTTTAAAGATAAGCTGATTAACTCCCCGTTTCCTTTGGGAGTGTCACAATATTATTTTGAAGACCTTTTGAAGACCTTATGAGAAGTGGACCATGCCGATCAGGGAATGGAAGAAGTATATTTCCCAACGTGCAATTTGGGTAGTATTAAAGAATTTGTGCTTAAGTGAAATTAATAACTTCTTTCCGGCAAGAATTGTAGAGATGAGTATTTTATGAGTATCGTACCCAAGTAACAATTAAGAGAAATGATTGTAGATGAAAATTTGAAATCTGCTGATAATCTGCATTCAGGCTCTGTAAAGAACTCAATGTATTGCGTCCCCAGAGAAAAATATATCCAAACTCTGCCTAAGCTCATTAAAATTTGCCCGTTAAACTAAAGCGCGCCTGGTCATCCTTCTGAGCCGGCTCCATGACGCTAAGGAGCGCCGGGCATAAGTCTGTTATTTTGCTGGTGAGCAGCCTTAGAGCGGAGCATTTCCTGCAGCAAAGGCTGGATAAAGTCACCTGGTTGAAGGTTGAAAATATACGTACTAAAATCAATGAACCATGGACACTTCATCAGGTAGTCAGCTACTTCTGCTTCAGGCAGCCCATCTTTGATTATGAGAGTAGTGGTAAATATTCTTTTACAGGCATGCCAGGCAGCTTTCTCCGGATCCCTCAGAAACCCTTCCAAACGGGCTCTGGCCTGTTCTATGGTGGCCGGCGGGTTGGCGACAGCCGGGCCATGCCCCGGGTAGATCCGTCTGAGGGGCAGTTGGGCCACCTTATCCAGGCTGTCTTTGGCCGCCTCAAGTGAGGCAGCTCCTTCACGAAAAATATTGAACCACCCCACATCATTTTCGGAAAGCAAATCGCCACAAACTAACACTTGACTGTCAGGCAAGAACAGAGCTAGATGACCTAAAGTGTGGCTCGGGGTATGCATCACCCTAATTATCTCGGTACCGGTTTCTATTTCATCGCCATCTGACAGCAAACAATTTACCGTATAAGGCTCAACAGGCCGATCCAGCCAGCGGGAACAATATGCATCCAGGTAATTATTGTTAATTAAACCGGCTTCCCAGCGATGAGCAGCGATATCGATGCCGTATTTATTTTGCAAATTTGCATTGTCTCCAACGTGATCGGAATGATAATGGGTATTAATAATTAATTGTATCGTGGCCGGGGAATAACCGCTTGCCTGGATTAATGGCTCTGTCAGAGCTAAGTCCGAGATAAAGCCGGTATCGATCAAAACAGGTTTAGAACCGCCGACAATTACCATATTAGCACTCGGAAACATTCTCTCGATAAAGCAAACTCTATTAGACAATGCCTGTACCTCCCGGGCTGTCTGTTCTTGACGAGATATTTTAACATATGGTTTGTGATTAGAACCAAAGAATGTGCCACAATGGCCGCAGCTTACTCTGCCGGCAAAAGGGCTATCGCCTACTACAGGAATAGCCCTGATAACCGGCTATTTACTTATCTAGGCCAGACGCTAAATAACATTGTTTTTTCACTAGCCACGAACGTAAACAGCAGCTCCCTTCCAGATTATTTGTGGTTCAATAACGACTTGAGCAAAAATAAGACTAATTAATAAACTGTAAACACATCGCCCGGGAATACATTTGTTAATCGAATTACGCCCGCATTACTTATTGCCAAAAGAAGGGCGCCTGGAAACAGTAACGGTTTCATCTCCCTTCATCTACATCTCCTTGTTTGGCCTCTGTTTTTTGATAATTGTTAAATTCTATAAAAAGTATTTTTTTCCTGCAGATTTGCCGGACTGCAAGGCCAGAAAAATATATCCAAACCAGCTGGGAAAGCTGGCAAAACGAGAATTTTATTGCTCCAAACCAACATTGGCAAATGGATTTAATATGGCTATATTGAAGGCATGGACAGGTTCTTTTTCCAGTTATCCATTATAGACGTTTATGACCGTTCAGTAATTTACAATTCATCTTGTATTAAGTGCTACAGCTAAGGATGCCTGTGCAATTCTTATAAATTCTCTTAAAACGGTTTGAAGCCGCATGAGACTTCTGATAATAAGAACCGATAATGGCCCATAAGGGTTTTATTTTGTTTGTTCATATGGCAACCGGCAGGAAAATGGGATATGATGGTGAACTTGGTTTAAATAAGGGAAAGCGGCATTAACTCTCTGTATAAGATGAGTGAGGTGATAGCTATAGAACAACCGGCACAGGAAAAAAGCACCGGTCGCCGGCAGCTGCCGAGCATCATACTACTGGTATTACTGTGGGCGGGACTTACAGCGGGGGGATTCTGGTATGCCGGGTATTATATTGACCGGGCGGCCCGGCAAATTCAGGAGGCCAACGCACTTAGTGTACAGGCGATGGAAGAGCAAATTATATCGCTGCACAATGAAATGAGTGCCATAAAGGAGGCCCTGGATAAAACTGATGCAACTATTACCAGCACCGGTACGGCAAGTGAGGAAGTTAATAAACGGATCATCGAGATGGATGAGCACTTGAAAAG
This sequence comes from Desulfoscipio geothermicus, assembly GCA_016841905.1. GTDB lineage: Bacteria > Bacillota > Desulfotomaculia > Desulfotomaculales > Desulfallaceae > Sporotomaculum > Sporotomaculum geothermicum_C. The sequence continues at coordinate 5,888 of JAENYF010000037.1, forward strand.
GCTGGAAAAAAGTCTTGATATATTAAAGGAATCCAGCAATGCGGATTATTAATATCTTCTTTATCACTCTGCTGGTTCCTTTCCTTGGCTTGTTGGGCGGTGCATACCTGGAGCTGCACCAAAATGCCAACCTGCTGCGCATACCCGCAGAAAAATTGGCACCGGCCATGACAGACTTGGCCGAATACACCCTGTCCTTGGAAGAAAACATTGGTTTTATCAGGCAGAGCGCCGAGGAGCAGCAGCTTCAGCGCCTGGAAAACGAGCGTATACTTAAAGAGTTGGCTCAAAAGACAGGCACGCAAAAAAAACTGTCCGACGCAATATACGAACAGCGCATTCTCCAAAGACTTGGCCCGCCTATTATTGAACAAAAATCTGAGCGGGTTGAGATTAAAGTTTTTCAGTTAAATGGACTGGGATACCGCGGATATATCGCTAAAATAAAGCTATACGACCCCGGTGTCTTTAATGTGGTACTGGGTAAAGATAAGCTGGGTGTGAGCGAGACCACCAGCGCGGCTGTTAAGCGCACCGGCGCGGTGCTGGGCATCAACGGCGGAGGGTTTTTTCATATGATGCAGGACGGGAGGCAATATACCCTGCCCATCGGCAACACCATGATTGAAGGTGAGTTTATTGACGGCTTCAGGCCATCCTACGATGATCTTTTCTTTGCCGGTATCGACAGTGACGGTGAATTGCTAGGCGGTGTGTTTTTTGAAAAGGACAAGCTTATGCAGCTTGAACCTTTGTTCGGGGTCAGTTTTGTGCCCATACTGATTAAAAACCGCCAACCGCTGCCTATACCCCCCAAATGGCAGAACCAAAAACAACCCCGCACCATTATTGGTGAATATGGCAATGATGACCTGATTATGATTGTGGTGGACGGTCGCCAGTCCGACTGGAGCAGCGGGGTAACCCTGGAGCACCTGCAAATTAAACTTCTCGAGCTGGGTGTTATCGAGGCCTATAATTTAGATGGCGGTGGATCCAGTACCTTTGTCTTTAAGGATCAGGTGCTCAATCGTCCTTCGGACGGCAAAGAGCGCCCGGTAGCCACTAATATTGTGATTATGCCCTGACCCCGCTTTTCCCGATTACTCCCCGTTTTCTTCGTAGCACAATATTTGCTCCATGGTTCTGTGCTTAAGTGAAATTAATAACTCCTTTCTGGCTATAATTAATAAATAAGTCTATATCAGAGAGGAGTATTTTTATGATTACCGTACCCAAATGTATTATACTTTTTCTTTTGATATAACGATTCGATATATTTTGTGTTAAAAAAGTCGAGCATCGTTAAAGTAGCTTAGGTATGATGAGATATACGGAGTGAGATAATGTTAAACGAATTGAATCATGTGATTAATTATATTGAAGATCATTTAACCGATGATTTATCTCTTGAAATAATTTCTGAATATGCCGGGGTTTCTGACTATCACTTTAGAAAGATATTTTTTTATCTTTCAGGGTTGACGCTTAGTGAATATATCAAAAAGAGAAAATTGTCAGAAGCAAATAAGGATTTATTACATGGAGAAAAAGTAACGGACGTTGCTTTTAAATATGGTTATCAGTCAATAGATGGCTTTACTCGAGCATTTAAAAAATGGAGTGGGTTTTTACCCTCAGATGTAATAAAAAAAGGCATAAGTAAATCATTTCCCAAACTTTCATTCGTAATAACCGTCAAGGGAGGAATTTCTATGGAATTTAGAATTGAAAACAAACCAGAGTTTAATTTAGTCGGTGTAAGTAAACGTGTTCCTATGCAATTTGAAGGTGTTAATAACGAGATTGTAAAGCTTGCAGAAAGCATAACGGACAAACAAAAAGAAGAAATGCATTCTCTCCAAAATATAGAGCCTTATGAAATTGTCAATGCTTCTTATGATGCCGACGCTAATTTCTTAAAAGAAGAAGGATATTTAACTCACTTGATAGGTATTTTAACGACTGAAAATCAAGTAAGTGATATATTAGAAAAAGTACCGGTCGAAGCAGCAACTTGGGCAATATTTCTAAATGAAGGACCATTTCCTTCTACGTTACAACAAACAATGGCAAAAATATATTCAGAATGGCTTCCTTCTTCCAATTACGAAGTAATCAATGTCCCTGCTTTTTCTTTTACTAAAATGGATGAACATAAAAAAGATTACGCTTATTGTGAAGTTTGGATTCCTGTTCGGAAGAAATAAAAACTGAAAACACACAAATCATTGTATTCAGCGCAATTTTATACTTTACTGTTGCTCTCTAGTTCCTCCGGCAGCAACCCGCCCCGCTCCGAGTTCAAAACCATGCACATATGCCGAATAAATTACTTTGTTAATCAAGACTACCCGCTCCGTAGCATTTTACAAAAACCATATGTATATTTGTAATGAGCGAGTGTAGCAGCACATTTAAATAATCATGAAAGGGGCGGAATCAATTTATGCTGTTTAAAGAAGTAAAAAATTAATTTAACGCCTGGGCAGTCTCATATTTTAAGGATAACCGAACTGCCCAAAGCAGGGTTGTGTTTGAAAAATTAAAACAAGTATTCGTCCGTACCCTATCCAAGCCGTCTGTTATTATTTATTTCGAACCATTCTTCATATTATTCAATCTCCGTATCAATAAAATTATCTTTGTGCATAGCTTCTTCCTCTTTTTTCGGCTGTTTTGGTAGAATCATAATAAACTAAACATTTTACAATTAGTTTTTTATAAATAACGTTTATTGCTAATTTTTAAATTTCATGATATTTTAGTTTATGGGATATTTTATCACATTAGAAAGGAGCCTTATTCGATGCCAGAAGTGATGTGCTCCGACCAGGACGGTAGCATTGGCAAGTCTTACGGAATCTATGACGAGGATAGCAGCGTCGGAATCTGCGGCAGATTTATCATTGATCCCGATGGGGTCATCCAGGGCTTTAAAGTCCTTACACCACAGGTTGGTCGAAACGTAAATGAGTCAATACGCCAGTTACAAGCATTTCACTTGGTAAGGGCCTCCGATGGCACCGAGGCTACTCCTTCCGGATGGAAACCCGGCAAGCAGACGTTAAATCCAGGACCGATTTGGTTGGTAACGCTTGGCAGGTGTGGAAGGTGGAATAGGCCTTCGAAGATTAAATCTTGAATTGGGACAGACTAATAAATGCTGAAGATTTGCTGTTGAAATGAAATGCAAATCATACTAATACCAAAATAGGAGGAAATACCATGCAAGATGTCATTATGTATACAACCAAAACCTGACCACACTGCACAACGGCGAAGAAGTTTCTTGCCCAAAATAATATTAGCTTTATTGAAAAGGATATTAATGCTGATGCCGAAGCTGCGTCCGAGTTAATGAGTAAAGGTATCATGGCCGTACCGTCATTTAAAATTGGCGAAGATATGGTAGTTGGTTTAGATCAGAAAAAAATTCTGCAGCTGTTAGATCTTCCTCTATAAAATGCTAAGATTGCCATACTAAGGCTGTGTGTGTGAAAGCGGCACTGAAATAAATGTAACAGAGCCCCCTGGAACAAACCATGGGGCTCCTGCTTTAACCTTTTTAACATAGAATCCCCTATCTTATAGATACATCCTGAACATCTTTTCAATATCTTCGGCTGCTAAAGGCTGGTATGCATGTTTTGTGCTTCCCAAAGTTTGGCGTATACTTTATAACTAAAATGTTCCTAAAGAAAAGTGTTGGGGGTAAATCACCCTAACTTCTAACCTGTCTTTAACCACCTGGTTCAGTAGCCATTCCTTAGCGCCAAAAGTCGGGGAAGGGGATAACATGATGTATATTCCCTCCGGAACAAGGGCGAGAATAGCTGTCATTCTGTGATAATCCTCTTTGTCCCAAATGATAAATTTTAACATATCAATATCCGGGCGAAGCCGGTCCAGGTTGGCAAACATGGTTATGCCATGACACCAGTTTAAGCTCACCATTACCTTAGTGTATTTAACCAGGGGGGCAATATCCACAAAACCGTTGGTGTGCACCGTTACCGATTTAACTCGCTCGTCCTGTTCCAATAGGTCTAACAGTTTAATTGTTTCTTCCTCTTGCAGCATTGGTTCACCGCAAGCAATATACACATGCGGCAAGCCTGCCGCCAGTAGTTTTTCCGCTACCTCGGTTACTTCCATATCAATGCTGATATGACTATCCCTGGGATTCGTGTAAGGTAAGCAGGTTTTGCAATTGGAATTGCACCCCGACAAATTTACGAAAGATACCGGTAAGCCAATATTTCTGCCTTCGCTTTCGATAGCTCTAAAAAATTGCACAACCTTCATAACCGAAATTCCTCCCGTAAATGATATTCAACCGTATACCGCTATATCTAGCTTTATAAGGAGCTTATTTCCAATATAATCAAAGCTTTTACCAGTTCCAGGCGGGCCTTGCATTACAAAGCTAACACATTTTCTGGGAAGCAAGACAGCATCCTACTGGCTTGCATCAGCATTAAAACTTGAAAGCAGTCTTTCGGTGGCATACTGTCGCTGCAAAGCTGGTAATCGTCCATCATTTTATTATATTTTTTTCAAATTAGCAGCAGCGCTCTAGCGATATTTAGAACGATTTTTAGGGTCTTTATTAGAAAGAAAAACTTTTTTAATACTCTCATGCTTAGTTTTGTGCACCATGACATACAATATATCACCTAGAAGTATTTTCGTACCTCCATATGGTGTAATGACCCTATGATTACGTATTATTGCAGCAATTAAAACGTCTTTTGGCAAATCAAGGTTCTGTACTTCCTGATTCAAAGCATTGGATTCTTCCTCGATTATAATTTCCATTATTTCGATATTGGTTTTACCCATGGAAACAAGCTCTAAAATGTGGGCGGGCGTTACCTTCTCACCTGCTGTAAGCCCCAATATCTTAGCTAAATAGGAAATAGTTGATCCTTGAACAAGGGCAGAGATTAATACCACAAAAAACACCACATTAAAAATAAGCTGGCTGTTTTCAATAGCGGCAACCATGGGATAGGTAGCCAGTACAACGGGAACAGCTCCCCTTAATCCTGACCAGGAAACTAATATTTTATCCTTTAGAGAATACCCCATTTTAATCGTACTGATAAACACCGCAATAGGCCTAGCCACAAAGATTAGCAAGACCGCAATAACAACCCCCTGCCAGGTTACCTGAATAAGTTCACTGGGGAATACCAATAATCCCAGTAGAGTAAACAAAAGTATCTGGGACATCCAGGCAAATCCTTCATGGAAACGCAAGATTGGTTGACGGAAGGTTAAATCTGAGTTTCCCACTACTAAACCTGCCACGTATACAGCAAGGATACCGCTTCCTTGCAGTAGAGCCGTTGAGCCGTAGGTGAATGCAGCAAACCCCAGCGTAAAAATGGGATATAGCCCGGAGGAGTCAAAGTTGATTTTATTAATACTCCATACAGCCAATTTACCCATTGAAACCCCCATGACTACACCAAATCCCATTTGCCAGAAGAAACTAAATATAACTCCGATAAAATCCATATCGGGAATTTGAATTAGTTGAATAACGGAAATGGTTAAAAATACCGCCATGGGATCGTTGGAGCCGGATTCGGCCTCCAGGGTTGTCTTTAACCTGGACTTGATATTTTTATCTCCAAGTACCGCAAAAACTGCCGCAGCATCTGTTGATCCTACAATGGAGCCAAACAATAACCCTTCTAACCAGGAAACACCTAGGATATATTTAGCTAAACATCCAATGACTAATGAGGTTAGCAGAACACCAATGGTGGCTAAAGAAATGGAGGGAATAAGAACCGGGCGCACATCATTCCAACGTGTCTGCATGCCGCCCTCAAATAAGATTACAACCAGCGCCATCATGGCACCTAATTTAGCTAAGGAGGCGTCATCGAAATAAATAAAATTATTCAGAAACATGCCCACGCCTATATACAGGATAAGTGAGGGAACACCAAACCGTGTAGAAAACCTGGTTGTAATAATTCCGACGAGAAGTAATATAGCAAGTAGAAATATAACTTGGTCTGTTAAATTCATAGCTCACTCCCTTTCATACTAAACTAATATTGTAATTATATCATAAAAAGCCTTCGTTTCTATTTTATAATATTTTTGGATGTTGTCCGTTTACATGATAACTATGTACCTAATAAAGCCATCAATAGCTTTACATTATTGCAAACTATACATTAAAACCCGTTCCAACGGTCTTGCTTGCCACTCAACAACCATAGGCAGAATTTTATCTATTACTTTGATTACCAAAGCTGCATAGACCTCAATGCCGTAAATATCCCGCATATGGTCCTCAATGTCTCTGGTAGACATACCTTTGGCATACATAGCAATAACCTGGTCTTCTACTTCATTGGCGGTAGTGTCGTATTTCTTAATGATTTGTGGTTCGAATCGCCGTTTCTATCTCAAGGTATTTTTATTTTTGTTTTGCCCCATCTGTGTTTGTACAGTCTTTTTGGTGTATCCGTTTATGCTGTTGCCGGAGTAGTCACTAGATGATCGTGTTTAACGTAACCTAGATGCTCATCCGTTTCGGCTCCAAGTACCTTTTGTATGGTGTCCTTAAATAGAGTCTTTAGCATGTTATGAACGTCATCCATGCTCTTACAATCTTTTGATAACTATCTTGCTAGTCTTTTCTTTGCGTTTTGAATAATTAGTTCAACTCCCTTAATGGTAGTTTATACGTTATCTAAAACTAGGAATGGCTCAGTGAGTATTCTTAAAGCTCAATATTATAGTTTGATTTACCACTGTTCTTAACCTTATAAAGAGCAATATCTGCTTTTGCCATTAACTCTTTAACAGTTTCTCCATCTTTCGGGAAAAAGGAGACTCCTATACTACAACCAACATCTAAGCTAAACCTGTTGTTATTTGCATCGTCTCTGAATCTATACTTAGTTGAAATCTTTTCGAAAATTCTCTTTACAAAATAAGAAGCGTTTTTCTTATCTTCTATATCGTGAAGATAAATTAGAAATTCGTCTCCACCTGTTCTTACAATTAAGTCACGCTCTCTAATTTCTTGCTTTACCCTCGTTGCCAGATACTTAAGTACACTATCTCCTGCTTCGTGGCCATAGGTATCGTTGATGTTTTTTAAATTATCTACATCTACTATCGCAATACAACTAATGAATTGCTTGTCGTTAGCTTCGTTTAATCTATTAAGTAAAACGGTTTCTAATGCGAGCCGGTTATAGGCTCTGGTAAGGGGATCGCGACGCGCTTTTTCTTTTAGGGCATCTTCATGCATCTTTTTGTCAGTAATATCGTCTACTACTATATTGGCACCAATAACCCGCCCATTTTTGTTATAAGGACTATAATGCAATCTTAACCAGTTGTTTTTACCCCATATGCTTTTATAGCCCATCTCGTAAGTTATTTCTCTATCCTCATCCATGCATTCTAACAGCTTATTCGAAAAACCCCTTTCTTTAAGAGAAGGCAACTCCAATAAATTAAAACTTTTGGTCGCCTCATAGGAAGGAGAACCCATTATTTCAAGGATCTTTTTATTTGCATATGTTATCTCGCCTCTAGTATTGCATGATATAAACCCAACAGGAGCATATTCTGCTAAGGTGAAAAATCTGTTTTGACTTGTCATTAGCGATTGTTCGAATCTTGTTTTTTCAATAAACAATCCCAGTTGTGATAAGTAAAGTCGAAAAAGATCTCGATTTATCAGTTTATCTCCTTTTTTAAACAATAGTGTAAAGTTACCAAGCATCCTATCTTCTTTTGTTATTATTGCTACAACTGTATTGTCTATGCCCAAAACCTTTTCAAGCTGCATCACGATTGTTTTTGAGATTGTATCTTTTATTAAATCATGTAAGGTTTCAAAAGATAAAATGTCCTTATCTTTAGTCTTTTCGTTTTTTGCTGGATTATATGGCCAAGTCTTACCAACCACTTCAATATTGAGTGAATCCAGTTCTTTTTTAATTCTATCGGATGCCCCACGTAGTGAAACGGTTGTAAAATTTTTTCGTTTTTTGTCAAATAAATTGAAAGCGGCATATTCAGCCCCGGATACATCATATGCAAAATCAGTTATTTTATCATAATCAATATGATTGCCCATGTTGTCAATAAAATACTTTGCTATCTCCAGCATCTTTTTCTCAAAGGTAATATTTAGGAACAGAGTCACAAAACGGTTGTTCTCAGCAGGGTATGCAATTACCGAATAATGTTTTCTGTACTCTTTGGAATGCTCTTCGAATTCAATCAAAATCTTTTCAAATATAACCTTTTCGTATATGTTTACACATTCCAGCGCATGGTCTTTATCCCGGGCGACATCCCTTACAAATCTTTTGTTGATAATATTTTCCCTTTTTAATCCCGTCATTTTCTCAAAGGATTGATTAATGTCAATAAATATATAATCGGTCATTTTGTTGTTCTCATCAAATACTGCCTCGTGATAAGCGAAAGCACATGCACTATTTTGTATTGCTTCTTGATATATATTTATTTTCATCATACCAACCCTCACTCACTTAAGCTCTTTTTAGCATCTTTTTTAATGGCTGTCATTCGAATGGTCGTCAATATTTATGTTTATTGTTTTTCGAGAAGTTCAAAAGCCACATCTTCATCGAGCGGTTTACTTATCAAATAGCCCTGTATTTTGTCGCAACCACGTTCTTTCAGATATTCAAGCTGTTTTTCATGTTCAACGCCTTCGGCTATGACACATTGCCCCAGTTTGTGCGCCATTGATATAATATCGCCGGTTATCGTCTCTTCAGGATTAAGCACCAGCAGTTTATTGATAAAATACTTGTCGATTTTTAAGCAGTCGATGTTTAATTCCCGTTCCCGTGCAAAGGAAGAGTAGCCTGTCCCAAAGTCATCTATAGCAATTTTGATGTCACGTCCTTTAAGCTCACCCAAAACACGGAATTAGGCGGTTCCGCATCCAACAGAAACACAATGCGGCCTTCTCGTTCGCCCATAAGGTAAGCGAAGCGAATCGGGTTCGTTGTCTCGACCAGCCGTTCAAGGTTGTGTTTAGTCATAATGTATCCGTGTTTTTCAATATTTTCAGCACTGCCGGATAATTCCGCGATATGCTCGTGAGGCAAAAGGGCTTCCAACGATTGTGCCAGCATTATAGCCTCTGATGAAGCTATATACTGGTACTTGTTCCAAGCGAAACGCAGATAAAGACTGCTTAGTAATGTGATTAAAATAAAAATGACTGCATATATCCGTGTATGCTTGCTTTTTAATTCACTGGTCGATGAATTTTTTTTAATCTCCGTGTTACGGATTATCATGATGACTCCTCTCTCGCCTGTGCTTCTGCAATCTGAATAAAATGCCTTTTTCGATTTTTATTACTTCTGCTTGTCCAATACAAACAATATTATCTATATCCACGGCCTGGCGGGAAGTGCCGAACGGAAAACAAACCCTGCTTTGTTTGAGGTCGCCCCTCTTTTTTCACTTATCAAGTTAGGTGCGAGGTGCCTAAAAAAATAGCCGGCATTCACAAAGATGCTGGCATAGATTGCTAATATATTAATAATTCGCTCGATAATAATAATTTCCTTTTAAAAATTAATGATATGACTAAATACTACATTTCGTCTACCGGACCTCGGATACCGTTCAATTAGGTATTACTCAGGTTAAGGGTAACGTTCCCGGCCACCCTCGACAATTTGTTGCACCTGCGCCACATCAAAAAAACAACTGCTTAGCCACTACCATTGTCTAATCCTCTTGTTTGTACTCATCGCCGACATTGAAACATCTTGTGAGGGTACTTATGACAAACATTCCGACATATAGCAACAAAAAAAAGAGCCCGTCGTCGGACTCTAAGTTAACTGAATAGTAACAAACCGCTTTTAATTGCAACCACAAGCCATATCAAAATAGCTAGCCAAGCAATCAGTCTTTTAACTTTTTTGGTAAACCATGGTAACCTGTAAACAGCAAAATCTATTATGACTATAGGTATTAATATAAATAAACATATCTTCCAAATAAAACCATTATAAGAATTTAAAAGAATATCTATAATGTGCATTACATCCCTCCCGTCACTTATATTTCGACAGAAGTAGGAATGATCCTTGCCCACTCTTCTGGTTAAAAATATAATGCAGTAAAATATAATTCATTCGGCAATTCTTTTCTAATAATCATTTGAATTCTCTCCTGCCTTTTAAGCTCATTCAACGCTAGCATGGCCATAGTTTTCGCCATTATACCTTGGTTCCCTTCAAGTTCATCTGTCAATAGCGGAATTGGCTTGACAGTCTGCCCGGTTATATCAAGGGCTTACTTGTTAATTTATGCTGTTTTTCCTGGTTTAAAATTTATTAACTGGTTGAAAGAAAACGGTTTTTGGCTGTGTCTATATTATTAGGGAAAATATTTTCTAGACGCTGGTTGATTAACCATATATTATCGTAAGTAAGTATTTTTATGCCAGGGGAGAGATCAAATGTTGCTATCACTAAAACAAAAGTTTACCAAAATGTCGCGGAAGAAGCTTTTGGCCGGGGCGCTAGCCATCGGCCTTGTTGTGTCTGTTGTTGCTTTCAACATCGTTAAAAGCATGAAACCCACAGGAATACCGGTAAAAACAGCCCGGGCGGAAATAAAACATGTTCAGGATAATGTTTTTGCTACCGGACGGGTAAGGTTGGTGGAAAAACAAGAGTTTTACAGTTATGAGGAAACAACGGTGAAAGAAATAAATGTTAATCCGGGCGAAACAGTACATAAGGGGCAGGTGCTCGGCCTACTTGATGCCGGTGATTTAGAGGACAAGCTTAGCAACGCCAAAGCCAACTATGCGGTGCAGCAATCCAATTTAGAAAGCGCACTTAATCCCCGGCCGGAGGAGATAGCACAGCTCAAGGCCGACTATAACAAGGCCGAAGCCGATTACCAAAACGCCCAAAATAACTACGCGAGAATTAAACAGCTGTATGATGAAGATGCCGTAAGTGCTCAGGAACTGGAAATAGCAGAACTCGAGCTGGTCGCCAGGGAAACGGAGTACAAAAATGCCGGCTCCAGGCTGAAAATCAAGACATCAGGTCCCACGGGTCCGGAATTGACCTCCATTGAAGCACAGGTGGAGCAGGCCCGCATCCAGATGGAACTGGCCCAGCGGCAATTTGATAGAACCACTCTCACGGTGGCAATGGACGGGGTGGTAATTGCCGTGGAGGTGGCCGAGGGGGACCACATTAATCCCGGCACCCGGCTTATTACTATCGGCAACACGGATAAGGTGGAAGTAACGGCTGGGGTGAGTGAAGCGGACAGCGGCAGGCTAAAGACCGGGCAGCAAGTGAAAGTTACTGCCGCCGCGCTGCCGGAACGAGAGTATATTGGGACACTGCACAGCGTCTCCCCCGGCGCCCTGGTAGAAACCGGAAATCAGGGCAGCCAGATCGAAGTGCCGGTGATTGTTAGGATAACCGGTGAGTCTGAGGGCCTGCGCACGGGCTATACTGTGGATCTGACCATCACCACGGTGGATATAGAAAAGACCCTGGTGATACCATATGAAGCCGTGGTTGAAAAAAACGGTAAACGCACGGTTTACGTGGTGGAGAATGACACTGCCAGGGAGAAAAAAGTTGAGACCGGCCTGGATATTGATCTTTATACAGAAATAAAATCCGGACTTAAGGAAGGCGACACAGTAGTTGTTAGCCCGGGTGAACTTCTAACGGACGGTGCCAGGGTTTCGGCAGTAAATAATGAACCTGCAGCCGGAGGGACTACCTGATGATCCAAGTGTTCGATTTGACTAAAATATACAGCACCGGGGCACAGCCGGTGATAGCGTTAAAAGACGTGAACTTTGAGGTCAAGGCCGGTGAGTTTGTTGCCGTTATGGGGCCGTCAGGTTCCGGCAAATCTACCATGATGAACCTCCTTGGCTGCCTTGATACCCCTACCTCCGGATCATATAAATTGGACGGTATCGACATAAGCACTCTCGATGAAACCGGCATGGCCAGGGTGCGCAATCAGAAAATAGGCTTTGTTTTTCAAAACTTCAACCTGCTGCCCAGGATGACAGCCCTGCGCAATGTGGAACTGCCCATGTTGTATGCCGGGATAGATGTTCGGGAAAGGATGAGAAGGGCTACCTCTGCTCTTGAGCGGGTGGGCCTGGCTGATCGGATTAACCACCGTCCCAACCAGATATCCGGCGGCCAGGTACAAAGGGTGGCCATAGCCCGGGCACTGGTTAACGAACCTGCGGTAATACTAGCCGACGAGCCCACGGGCAACCTGGACACCCGCTCCGGTGAAGAAATTATGGCTATTTTTCAAGAATTGAACCGGGGTGGATCTACCATAGTGTTGGTCACCCACGAGCGGGATATTGCCCTGCACGCCTCCAGGATTATCCATTTTCGGGACGGCAGGCTAGTTGACGATGAAAAAGTGGAAACTTCCTTGGATGCAGTAGAACAGAAAAAAATTATGGGCGAATCCAATCCCCGACAGGGGGGAAAATAAGTGAGCCTGTTGGAAAGTATCCGGGTGGCCCTGGAGGGCATTCGGGCTAATAAACTGCGCTCTTTTTTAACCACCCTGGGCATAATTATCGGCATAGCCGCAGTGATTGCAGTAGTGGCCATCGGCCAGGGAGGCCGGGCCATACTGATGGCGGAAATGGAAAAGTTAGGCACTAATATCTTTACTATCTATGTGGACTGGCGCAGTGGAGCGCAGCCTACCGGCAAGATGCTTGAACTTAGCGACGTGCAGGTGCTGAAGGACAAGGTTCCGGGGATAACCCATATTTCCGCCAACACCTCTACCATGGAAGATGTCAGGGGCTCCAAGAATAAAAAATACTCCCGAGTAAGTGGTGTATCTTCAGACTATGAGTACATCAGAAAGATGACTATAAAAACCGGTCATTTTTTTAGCCGGGAGGATGATTCCCTGGGCCGAAGGGTTGCCGTGCTGGACGAGGCACTGGCCGACGAAATTTTCGGCCGTTCCAAACCCGTAGGTAATATTATAAGGATCGGCAGTACACCATTTATAGTAGTGGGTGTAGTGGCCAAAGGTGACTCCATATTGGGCTTATCAGAAGAGCCAAGGGTGTTTATCCCCAGTCGATCCTGGCAGAATATGTTTGGCACATATGTAAACAGCCTGGAAGGAAGTGCTTTATCCAGGGAAAAGGTGCAGGAAACCATGGAGCAGGCCGTAAAGGTACTGGAACGGCGGCATCGCAGTTCCGCCCAATACGTTAGTTACAGTATGGAGCAGGAAATGCAGTCGGCCAACCAAGTAACCGGCATCATGACCCTGATTATCGGCGCCATCGCCGGCATATCGCTTTTAGTGGGCGGTATTGGGGTAATGAACATTATGCTAGTCTCCGTCACTGAGCGCACCAGGGAAATCGGTATTCGCATCGCCCTGGGGGCCAGCCGCAAGGATATATTGACTCAGTTTCTTATTGAGTCGGTGGTGCTTTGCTTGATTGGAGGTATAATTGGTATGCTGCTCGGTGTTGGAGGAGCCTTTCTAATTGCTAAGTTGGCCAATTGGCCGCCCCTGGTATCCTGGTGGACGATGTTGATTGCCTTCACCTTTTCCGCCACCATCGGCATTATTTTTGGCATGCTCCCCGCCAACAAAGCAGCAAAGATGAACCCCATCGAAGCATTGCGCAGGGATACATAAGATGATAGGAACTCTTTCGAATCAGTTAAGGGTTGGACAAAAGAACTAAACGTGGTAAGCTGGAACGGAAGGGATCTTAAATACGACCTGCGAAATTGAGCGTTGGATCATATCAAGGTTGGCAAAGGGACAACCTTGTCAGTGGTGCACCATTTTTCATTACTATTTGTGCCGCCAGCGGAAGCGGAGGAATGGAGGTTTAAATGAAAGAAGTTAAGAACCCATGGTACAGAAGGCTCTCTCCCTGAGTAATAAAGTATATACTGCTGGCAGCAGTTTTAGTAGTGTATGCCTTGGTTAAATATTTATTATAATAAGTGAAGGAGCGGTTCAAATGAAAAAGGTAGTCATTTTTGCTTTTAATGGGAATGCCATGTGTTTTGTGCACGTGCTTTTAAATGCTGTTGACATGGATAGCAAAGGAATGGATGCAAAAATTGTTATAGAAAGAGAAGCAGTGAAGCTTGTTAAAGATATGGAGGAATCCAACAATTCTTTATATAAAAAAGCCAAAGAGAAAGGCTTGATTGATTGTATTTGTAAGGCTTGCTCTGCAAAAATGGGCGTGCTTGAATTCAACAAAACTGTAGGAATCCCGTTGGCAAGTGATATGAGTGGGCATCCATCCATTGCTTCTTATATTGAAAAAGGATATCAGATTATAACGATATAGGACCTGATCTAAGGTGAGGAACAGTAGTAGCAATTGCGATTGTCGAGAGAATTGTGCTCCACCCGCCAGGAAAATGTTGAGCCACTAACGCTGGGAAAAGCGGGCAACTTTTAGAAATCGCTGAGAAAATATTGATTTACTTACTAACGATTATGCTTCAGTTAAATATCCTAAGTTGATATCAACAAATTAAAGTAAGCCCCCGCTTTGGTAGAGGCTTTTTTTTATGCTTTCGCCAATAAGACATCTGCAGTTCCTGTCTGAATATGCCGGCGAGAAAAGAAACCCTGACCGCCGGCTGAACAGTTTGACAGTCAAAGTTGAACAACCTTACCGCAAAGCTGTACATTATAAATAAATAGCTCAATGGTATAAGCCCTCAACAGCGTAAGTTCTGCGTCGACTGATTAATGCTTGATGTTCAACTTTCAGGCAGAAGTGTTCAATTTTAAACATCGAAAACAGTTGAAATTTATCGAAATTATGATGAAATGGTTGACAGTTAAAATAGGCTGTCTATAATTATAACCATACGGAGCAAATTGTAGAATGAGGGTATGATAGAGTCCATGGGCAGTTGCATACGTACGATCCGATATTCAAATACTAATAATGTTGGATTTCATAAGAACAACATACAGTAACCATTGGCGAGCGGTAATTGCTTTTGTAATTTAGTAATCCAAATCTCAATAACTAGGAGGGATAATTGATTATGGAAAAATACACAGGCGTTAAGTTAATTGAAGCGGACCCAATGAGTCTAAAAGAAGCAGAAGAAAAATTAAACCTGAAATTAAAGCCCACTAACGAAGCCGGGTATATGGTTAAGTATCCGGATGGTTTCAGCACCTGGATGCCAAAGTGGGAATTCGAGCAGACATTCCACAAGTTAGAAAACCAAACCTTTGCACTGGCTCTTGATGCCATATTGCATGGCGAAAAGGTAATCCGCACCAGTTGGAACAGTAAAGAAAAATGGTTAGAGCTTATAAGCGCAGTACAAGGTAATTCCGCTGATCTTGAAAAGACAGATACTCCTAATGTTTTACCTTTTATCGGCATGAGAGTAGCACCATACCGCTTTATTCCCTGGACACCCAACATGGACGATTTGCTTGCAGTGGACTGGACAATACTTAAACTGCCGAAAAAGGGTAAACAACCAGGAACTCACTAGGCTTTTGGAGTTTAACGGTCACAAATGTACTATTTGAACCTTCATACAATAGCTTAAACAGTTTGCCAGGCCACTGCCCCGGATTTTATCTACATACCGCTCGCTGTACCGTACCTTAGCTTAACATGCAGTTTAGCCGTTGCTCTTGAGTCTCTCTAATGTAAAATATTTTAATACCAGCTACTTGGTATCACTGAGATAACGCCAGGCGGGTTCAAATCAATCTAATAAATCCTCTCACTAACCGAACTTCACTACCGTCTGATGTGGTCGCAAGTATATTCTTATGCTGGTGTAATTTCTAAGGGCAACAACGGCAGCTTTTTATCAAGTAACATTGGTTGGCAATGAAGGCTTGGTATAAAGCATGCTACAGTATGGGCATGCTTTATACCAAGGAAAGAGCTAGGCGATTACTTGCCTGGCTCTTTCCTTATTTGTCTGCTTTGGCCCAGGCTGCACCGAAGATAGAGTCATTACTCTCGCAGTCTACACTACATTATTGGGTTCTTATGAAAACAAATTTCTTTCATATTCTGAAGCTCTTCATAGACAGATTCATCAATCATATTAAGATTAATCATGTCTTCTTTTGTTGCAGTTGGAGGATACTTTCTTCGTTTAAGATTGCCGTAGTGTTGTTTATTATAGAAACTCCACAAATTAAGTAAAATGCAAATGATTATAAATAGCAAAATAACCAATAAAGTAAATATACGAACATCCTCGCTATTTATCTTAAGAACAATTCTTAATAGTCGAGGATAACTGTGATTTAGACCTAAAAGAGCATCTATAAAAAAGTAAACCACTGAAAGACAATATATCCAAACCATAAGAGAGGAAAAAATTAGTATTAATTCACGCCACCATTTTCGATTAGAATTTATTATAAACTTCTTGTTAATTTCTCTTTGCGAGAGCCTCTGTCCGGACTTGTCCATACAGCATAACCTCCACGCACTCGACTTACAATTGCTTTTGGAAAAGCAAACATTACAATTATAGCGTTTAAAAACCAGTAAATAAAAGGATACCACGATCCGAAAAAGAAGTATTTCTGTACCTTATCATATTTACTATCAATGAAAAGTGATGACAATAACTGAATCAAAGAAAGCAACACCAGGGAAAACGATGAGAAAGTTAACCAGATAATTGTATCTTGAATACTATCTGCTGTTACAAAGTAATAAAGTGTCACAAACACCCAACTATAAGACCAAAAAAGGCTCATCCATTGTTCGTAATAAATGGGCCAAAGTCTCCGATGTCTCCAGTCCAAAATTACTTTCCAATGTCTTAAAATAACTTCTTGGCCGCCTTGAGCCCATCTAATTCGTTGCTTCCATATGCCTTTAAATGTTTCAGGGACTAACATCCAACAAAGTGCTCTTACTTCATACCTTATATCCCAAAATTTTTCTTGTAACTTCCAGGAAATTGAAATATCTTCAGTAATCATATCATGATCCCATAGACCTACATCGACTAGAGCTTTCTTGCGAAAAGCAACCACAACACCAGAAACGGTCATTATCTTCCCTGATAACCGCTGTGCTCTTTTTATAGCACCGATAATGGAAGCATATTCGACAATCTGTAATTTCGCAAGAAGCGTATCACGGTTTCTAATTCTTGGATTGCCGGTTACAGCTCCAAGTCTCTCACCTTTGTATAGAAAGTTAGAAACTAGATAGTGCACTGCATAAGGATCGAGCACTGCATCTGAATCAATACAAATTAAATATTCTGACTTAGCAGCAAAACATGCTAATTTGAGGGCTGTTGCTTTACCCCGGTTTTCATTACAATCTATAATTCTTAGGTTGGGATATTTCTTTGACAACTCATGAAGGATTTCACCTGTTCGATCACGACTTCCATCATTAACAGCAATTATCTCTTTATTTTGATAAGCAATTTTATCCATATAGTGTATAGTTTCTTCAATCGTATCTTCTTCGTTATAGCAAGGAATAAGTATGCTTACCATTGGCCAATCTATTTCTTCTAATTCAATATCTACTCTTTCACGTCTTTTCTGAAAAATATTGGAGCCTGCAATCCAAAAAAGTGACATGACTAAAGGATACCAAAAAACATATGAAGCAAGCTTTTGGATGACATCTTCCATAATATACCTCCCTAAACAAGGAGCGAACACTTATTTATTAAGTTATCAATCCTCTGTAAATTTTATATGAATTTTACAACATACATTTACCTACTTTTATAAATCATAAGTTGTTATTCTATAATTGAACCCAATGTCAAGACACGTTGTTTTAAATAACATTCATTCGTTCTCTTCCAAACATAAAGTTTTTCAGAGCAACCGTAAAAGGAGTTGTTATGTCTTGAATAGTTTTAAGCTCTTTGGCATGCTATAATCCGACCACTCAAGATAAAGCCTGGAAAATGAATAAATCATAATAATGCCACATAGCACAGTAACTAATATCAAATTTTAAAAAGGATTGAACTGCTGGTATGCATTTTTTTTAAATGAGCAGCTATCATGGGTCATACTCCATAAATTGAGGTTCGTATTAATCTTTTATTAATTAATCCGTGAGTTTTTCGCCTTCATCTTGGCAATATTTATATTACTGGCAATCCCCTTTCTCCATAATACACTATAAATGAGATTAATAGATAATAAATTTAAAACAGGCGCGTTTCGCATGAAATAGATATCTGGCTAAGCTGTTTTCCATAGTTTTTTGGCATTCATCTTTAGATTTTGGCAGTGTCTTCACGGAGCCGTTCTTTCGTTGTTTGCTTAACCAAGTATGAATAGTATTAGCCGACATTCATGCCTGTGGGCTACTAAAGCAACATTACCTGTTTCCTGACACTCTTTTATAATTAATTCTTTAAACTAATTATTATATTGACTGTTTCCTAAGATACTGAATTTATATACCAAAGAAAGGTTTTCAGGTGCATTTTATGTAACTATAAGAATGATTAGACGCAAATCGCCCTGTTGATATTTAAGTGAATAAAAAAAGCGCATGTTCATTACCAGCATACGACATTTTTCTGGTAATACTTGTAGTATTATATCCATAGAAAGAAATATTATGGAGGGGTGGTTTAATGTATACAACACTTGGCATATTAGTAGCTCAACCGGGTAAATTATCTTTATTATCAGAGGTATTTACTACCTTAGCAAAAGAGACACGTGCAGAAGAAAAAGGTTGTTTGGAATATATACCATATATTACCTCAGAAAATCCCGCAAAATTATTCGTCATCGGTAAATATGTTGACCAGGAAGCTTTTTTAGCTCACAGGCAATCTCCTCATTTTATAGCCGCTCAAGAGCAAGTAAAGGTGCTCCTGGATGAGAAATCCACTGATATCCTGGATGGAGAACTGATAGTACAGGTTTTACAGGAGCTAGTTTAATGATACTAAGTACGAAGCTATTGTTTATTAAGCGCACCAACGGTCTGCCCATTATCAAAACCTTCACTCTATGTTTAAGTACAGGCATTAGAACATATAGAAAGAACTCTTATTTTTTGGTATACCTTTCCCCAAAAAAAACCGCCAATGCTTGGCCTTCCGAAGCATCGGCTTTTATCTCTAACAATTATACATTACGAACAATTTATATTGGCCTAATTGGTGCTACGCTTATCCATGCAGGTGCTGTTTAACAAAGTTTAACTAATGACCGTATCCGAAATTTTTTATCGACCTTTTAGCGGAGGAAATTAAAATACAAAATAAGTTTATTATCTATGGCAAAATGAAGGGATATTTAAATGAACCTCCTAAATATAGACTTTAAGAGCTATAGGTAGATAAAGGATTGGTTTTTTTTGCCGGCTTAAAGCAGGATAAATAAATTGTACAGGGAATATGTGCATCATTATATTGCTATAAAAAGAGGTGTCTCGTCATGGAGTATAGTGAGGTATCAAAACATCTGGCTCCCTGTGGTCTTGATTGCATAAGATGCGCCGATTGCGAACAGGGGGAAATCAAACAATTAAGTTCAAGGCTTAGTCAACTGAAAACAAATAATGCGCCAATTAAATACCGACCTGCCAAAGAAAAGGTGTTGGTTCTGCACTTATAGAAACGGTAAAATCTTTAAGAAAAGAACTTTTTGTGGAAGTTTATAAAGATAATTTAAGTGCTCAGCAGTTTTACAAAGACTGTGGATTTTCTTTTGTTTGTGAAAAACTACAAACCGAAACAGGTTGCACGTTATTAGAGATGAGATTAGCACATTGTTAACCTGCTCCATCACAGCCGTTGGTTCAGCACTTCCACTCGCTCCTGCACCCCGGGCTGAACAAACAGACCGGCCTTTAGCCGGGTCACCTGCCGGTTATCCCGCCAGGCCATGTTATAAAAGGGTATTATTTCTAAAACTTACAAAGAAAAATGATACCCTTAATTACTGAGTAATTGTTGTTATTCTATTTTGCTGTGTGGACAATCAATTGTCGGATGACAAAAATAGTTACAGTAATAGTGTGTAGACTATAAAATGCTGTTAAAAGGTGAGCAACGCACCGGTATCCTGCATGCGCCGACCGGCCCGGAGAAGGCAGTGCCATTTATAATTGCCTATAGTGCTGATTAATATTTTAATCAAATAAATCATCTATTAGCTTATCAATCTTGCCAGATTGCTCTTCTGTGGTCTTCTTATCAACCTCAATATTAATACTGAGTACATCGCCTTCCTTAGCACCCTCAGGTAGAACTTCCCTGGGCATATTAAAAGTTACATCGCCATATTCAATTACGGCCCATTTCCCTTCGAAACGGTCAATAATAAACATTTTTATCTCACCTCGGATACCTTGATACAAGCTTCCCGCTAGAGTCATACAGAGCGCCAGGGTCGCTATCATTATTCCATAAATTCTCTGTTGTCCAAACAAGAACACCAGAGCCTGCAGCGGCATTAGGACCTGTTACTATTTTAATAGTTTCCCCAGGTGCCAATGCTGTACCTGACCGGAAAGTGAATTCCTGATTGCCTTTTTCACTGACAAGCCTCCACCCGGAGATATTAACTGCAGCCCCGCTACTATTCTTAATGGTGACTATTTCAGCTTTTAGATCAATGCTTTCAATAGCTACACCAGAACTTGAACCAGTAGTAGGTATATTGCTATCTATGATTTTTGATGATGCCGGCTTTGGGTTTATTGTCTCTGTATTTGCAGGACGTACTTTTACCTCTGATGGCTTTTTGTTAAAGGTTACTGTGTTGCCGTCACTGGTAGCGATAATGGTACCCTGTTGGTCAGTGCGAAATACCTCTATGCCGGCAGTTGCTAAATTATTTAGAATTTCTGAATGCGGATGACCATAATCATTACCCTCACCTACACAGATTACAGCGTATTTCGGAGAGACTGCCTTCAGGAACGCAGATGAAGTAGAACTTGAGCTCCCATGATGTCCCACTTTTAAAACGTTAGCTTTAAGGATATAACCGGCACGGAGCATTTCAGTTTCAGATACGTCTTCTGCGTCACCGGTGAATAAGAAGCTGGTATTTCCAAATGATAGCCTCAACACTGCGCTATAATTGTTTAGTTCTTCGTAGCCGGTACTATTAGGTGCAAGTAGTTCTGCTGTTACTTCCATGCCCACATCGAGCTTTACGCCACCTTTCGCTTCCGTGACTTTTAACCCTTTATTCTTAATAGCCATAAGGAGGTCTTCGTAGGTCTTTGTGGTGTGGGTAACTCTAGGCAAATATACTTTGCTGACGTTAAAGTTCTTGACAGCGACATCAAGGCCTCCTATGTGATCCTCGTGAGGGTGGGTTCCAATTACATGGTCAAGCTTTTTAACACCATTTTTCTTTAAGTATTTTACTACCAGGTTACCGTCACTGTTATTGCCTGCATCTATCAACATATTCTGACCAGAAGGGAATTGTATTAAAATAGCGTCTGCCTGGCCAACGTCAATGAAGTGTACTTTGAGAGTGCCGGTTGCTTCATTGTTAACTAGTTTATCATTATTACCGGTCTGGCTTTGATTTTCTTGTTGAGTTGAATCCTGTTGTTCCCTTGTTGTATTTAGCCCTGAATTACTTGAACTTGTTTCACTTGTTGGTTGGTTAGTTGTACTACAACCAGTCATGATTCCAGTTGTAGAAATTAAAATAAATGCTACTAAGGCATAAATAACAAATTTACTAGCTTGTCCAGCTCTACGAATTAAGTGATAGCCTGCAGTTAGTATGAGAACCATACATGTTAAGACAAAGATTGCCAGTATAACGTCAGCCATCTATAAAGTACCATCCCTTTCCATCAGCTTAACAGTTTTTAAAAATCTGATATTCTGTACTTGAGCCATTGTCAACATTCTTTCTTACCCTCCTTTAGCCAACTACACCCATACTCCTTTTTCTCTGGTAAGATGGTCAAACTTGTCCATAACTTTTTATCAACAAAGCGTTCTACGAACGTCCTAGTTCCCGTGTCAAGTAAAAAATAAGTGTAAAGCTTATTGTGGAACCGATAATTGCATACATTAATCCCAAAAGCGGCCGAATGAATAACCTCCGATACGTCCCACAATCTACCCGGGGTATCGGG
This sequence comes from Desulfoscipio geothermicus, assembly GCA_016841905.1. GTDB lineage: Bacteria > Bacillota > Desulfotomaculia > Desulfotomaculales > Desulfallaceae > Sporotomaculum > Sporotomaculum geothermicum_C. The sequence goes on from JAENYF010000037.1 coordinate 28,074, forward strand.
GCAATTAAGACTTGTGCAACTTGCATTAGTATAAGACTAATGCCCCTCATGTTCCCGCTGATATGATCAGCCTCTTCGCTTCTACCGGATTATCGAGAATTGAAAGAAAAGGCAACACGAAATATATAATGCTGCCAAAAAAAGCAATGGAAACAAAAATTATTATGAACTGTGATACTTTGACTTAACATATTTCGAATCTCGGTCCATAATATTAGCCACCACTTATCTTTCCGCTTATAATTGTATAATAAAGATAAGATGAAAAATTTTCAACCAGTTGATGGTGTTTTTCCGGCTATTAATCCCTACACCTCCTGCAAAACTTATGTATGGTGCATGCGAACCTAGCATTGCTTAAAATTGTTGCATAAAATTTGCATTATAGATCTCCGTTCGTTTAATTGGTAACAAGTGTTTTTTTGTATTCTTATTTCTTTACCTCATGGTTTAAACCTAGAGATTATTACCACGAAAATTAACACAATAATAGACCATATTAACCCCATGATTAACGTCTAGCGCTCATGAAGGTAAATTGGATTATTTAAAAAGTAGTAATCCTACTGCTAAATAAGATCAGTTGATATTGTGCTAACCATAAATCTTCAACTCCTCAAGTACGTCTTATAAAATAGTACTATGTCAGTGAAGGTATTTTGCTAAAAAAATAGAGAGGCATAACCATGGTTTTAAATTTATTTAAAGGATAACTATTCATATTTTGTTTGCCATGCTGTATAATATAATACTATACTGTGATGGAGGGGTGATAATGTTATGTGGAAAAAGTTTTATATGATTATGTTGGCGTTAACCGTTGCCTTTTCGCTTAGTTTCGTAAGTATCACCAGCGTTGCTGATGCTGCTAAGGGCAGGTCTTCTTTCAAAGTTCCTACTAATAGCCAGAATTCCGGCACGACACCGTCTCAAAGCAGCAACGTACAAAAAGCAGAGCCAACGAATCCTGCCAAAACTCCGAACGCTACAACAAATCCGAACGCAGCAGCCAAACCAGGCTTTTTTAGCGGCGGTTTGATGAAGGGCTTACTAATCGGCGGTTTGGCCGGTATGCTGTTCGGCGGCTTATTGGGCGATCTAGGGATGCTTGGCAGCATCCTGGGCCTGCTGGTTAATTTATTAGCTATCGGGCTTATAATTGCGTTGGTCATTAAAGTTGTGCAGTACTTCCGTAATAAACCCAGATTTGATTAATCGACTGAACGCTAGGTAGGCCATTAATGCCACCTATCTGCAGATGGCCAAACAGGCAGAGGCATTGGTTGAGCCGATCTTAGATGTAGACAAGAAGCCAATTGATTGGCAGTGAGACCGTTTTATATTTTGGGTAAGCCTCCGGGTGCTCTTAAAGCGACATCTGCTCGGAGGTTTAATTATGGTCAATAATCATTAAGAATATTTTACGAAATGGTGATTTTCTGCCTGCTTGATCAATTTTGAGATCATGACGAGTTTGACCAGAATAATTTGATCTGGCAGGATAAGCAGGAGGAGCTAGTTGTTGATTTCTATAGCTGTTTGTCTTGCCGGCAGGTTAGAGGCGTTAATTTTGTCCACTCCACAAGGGAAGACACCGGAGGCTGCGCCGGTTTCCACTACTCCGCCACCCCAGCCAAAGACTTTAGGATGCGGTTCTTTTGCTTGGTTTCAGACAAAAGGGACGGTTCTTGTCCAGAAGAACCGTCCCCTTTGTCTGGACGGCCTAGTCAAAAAGCATTAGCTCCGCCATGCTATGGACCGGCTGTCTTACCCCATATTCCTTTTCCCCCACGGCTTTAAAACAGAAACAAACACCACCACAACTAACAGCGCCACCTGCAGGAAACCAAAATATTGGTTCATTTGGCTAAAGTATAAATAGGAAGCATTTTTTAACGCCTCAACTCGCTGGATATCGGCAATGCTTGTAGCCCCGTTTACCCATGGCCCCAGGAAGAAGGTGCCGAAGAGTATTTGGGCTATAGTCATTAACCATTTAAAAATTACCCAGTAGAATTTCGTAAATCCCCAGTTAGTGAAAAGTGAGAACAGCAAACCGGTTAATAAAGTTCCCATGGCCGAGGGAATCACGATAAAATCGTCGATTAACTTAATCGCGGCATTAACGGCGTATAATTCGTCACCGTTGGTGATTTGCTGTTTGGCAAACCCGAGCAGCACCATGCTGATGCCGGCTCCAATCCAGGCACAGACCAAAAAGATGTGTAAACCCTTTAGCCAGGATCTTCCTTTTGAGCTCAATTGTTTCATGCCGGTTATTCCTTTCCGCAGATATCCTGCCAGGCTAATAAACTAACCCGCTCCTTCCATGCTTTAGCGCCACAGGCAAGCATTTGGATACACCACTTAATATCACTGTCAAAACAATAATATAACTTAAAAAAGGTTAAATCAACCGGTCAAGCCGATACTGCACAAGAGTTTTGTATCATGCCGGGGACTTCTCACTCGGTAGCATTTTATATAAACCATATGTTTATAGCAAATGAGCAAAGGTACAGGACATTCCAATAATTATGGAAGGGGGGAATCAATTTAACACCTGGGTAGTCTCATATTTGAAGGATAACCGAACTGCCCAAAGTAAGCGATAGCATAAGTTATAGCGTCCTGAACAGGCAACAATTCACCCCTGCTTTCCATCACCCAATCATCCACTGCATAAGGGGCGAATATCCACTGATATCCACCAAGCTGCTTGCATAGTTCCGGCTGCTTTGTTATGGCATCGCCCTCAGGTTTGGAACCTCTATACCCCGCTCCATCAGCCTCTTTGCAAGCACGGGCATGCAACAACCATATTGAAGCTATAAGTGCTGTAGTTCCTGGGGTTTTTAGCTGTTGCCGGGGTATTTTTTTGCCTCATGGGCGGGTCCTTTGCTTGCCTCTGCCGTTATTTTAGTTTTGGAGTTTCTTCTGCTAAGATGTTCCAATCGACGCCGTATTTATCAATTAAGGCAGCATGGAATGTGCTATAAAATGTTTCAGTCGTTGGGAGCGTAATTTCACTGCTTTCTTGCAGCCGGACATATATTTTCTGTGCTTCTTTATGCGTAGGTACGGTTGCGGTTAATTGCCAATAGGTACTCGCTTATTATAATTCGTATCTAATTGTTTTAAGCCAATTTGTGACCTCCTCCGCCTCGCGGGGTTGTTTTGACCTCATGGGCGGGTCGGCTGCTAAGCGCTTCTGCTCCCACTTATGCCATTTTGCTTAACACGGTTAAAACCTGTACATTACATAATTAATCGTATAAAGGACCAGAGCCAGCAAAAATAATCTCAAAGTGATTTGTTTTATTCTTTTATCTTTCTTGGCAATCCCCATGAGCATGCCTATCATTGCAGCGAAAACTAATACAAAAATTAATATCCCCATACTATATGTCTCCTCTAATTCAACAACTTATATCAACCGCTGCGCAGCCACCTGCAAATCAAGACGTTGCTGAAAAACACATCTTAGCTTTTTAACACATTGCCCTCATTATACCTTTCATCCACTCTCAATTGAACTGTTAGTTTTACATCAAGCAAGCTTGGACTATGTTGGCAGGGCGGTAAAGCCGAATTTGTCCGCAATCATGTCGTACGGTAGGTACAGGCACGCCGTACTGGTATAAAGGGCTACGACCGCGCCTCCAGTAACCACTGCAACGAGAGTTATTTCAAGTCCGGTAAGATTTTTCACTTTTTTATTGGCAAAGATTATGGTGGCAGGTCCGCAATAATAGGCTAGGGTTGTAGTACTTACCTCTTGTGAGGTGGTAAGCCTCGAATAATAATACCCAACTTAAGCCCAGAGAAAAAACCATTGCGTTTTGATTTTCTCAAATGTTATTCTTTTCTGTCCGACGACAAAAACGAGTCCCAGGAACAAGCTGCCGATACCGTTCTTGAAAGTACGATTTCAGCACTGCTGAGTAAAAAATAACTGGCCACTACACCATTTGTCCCGAAAATTAGCAGGGACAAAATATATTTTAAATATGATTTGGTCATATATTTAGATGTATTCTTTCCGTAGTCTTTGCTCCTCTAATATAAATACTCTAACACGCCATACCGCTGTTATTTCAACACCCCTTATCCGCAGTTTGCCGGATATAATGGCCAAAAAAAGACTATGAAGTTAATCCACAGTCCTTTTATGGTTCAATCAGCCCAATGCTTATTCAACTCTTACTGCAGTTCCGGAGGCTGTTACCATAATCATGTTACCGCCTTGCCCCAATACTTCATAATCAATATCTACGCCAATTACTGCATTTGCCCCCATCTTATCGGCTCTTTTTTCCATTTCCCTTAACGCATCTTCACGAGTTTTAATTAATTCACCCTCATATGAACCGGATCTCCCACCAAAAATATTAGTTAAACCTGCAGCAAAATCTTTTATAAAATTTACACCTGTAATTACTTCCCCAAAAACAATCCCTCTGTATTCAGTTATTTTTTTGCCTTCAATATTGGGTGTTGTAGTGATGATCATTATTTTCCCCCCTGTTGAAATAATTCACGAACCACTTCGATATTAGGCATGGTTATCCTTTTTTTGTAACTATCTTCTCCATAGCTATTTTTTCCAAAGTATGCACTAGATATCAATTATTACCATCCAGCGATGGTTCGTACTCATATATAAGCAATTTGCATATTCCACAAGCCAATATAATCAAGGGTTTAAAGGCCACAA